>JBFIHG010000036.1:0-25124 GCA_041601945.1 Porticoccaceae bacterium
ATTTAATTTACCTTGGTGGGATCGCCTGTTTGGGACCTATCGAGCACAACCCCGTGCGGGACATCTGGGTATGAACATTGGTATTCACCACTACCGGGATACTCGCTCCGTATCCTGGTTGCCGGGCATTTTGCTATTGCCGTTGCGCGGCAAGGTTACCAGTTACGCGATTAATCGAAGAGAGTGGGGAGGCGATGGTGAATAGCGTATGGGGGCGCGTGACGGTTGGTCTGCTGTTGGCAGCTGCCATCGTTGTTGCGTTTTTTTACCGCGACAACATTAACCTGGCCACGCTGGATAATTGGGTGAGTGACGCCGGCCCGTTGGCACCCCTGTGGTTTGTGCTGATCTACGCGGCGGCGACCGTACTGTTTGCGCCGGGTTCCATTTTGACCCTCGCGGGCGGAGCATTGTTTGGACCCGTGCTGGGCACCCTGTATAACCTGACGGGCGCGACCCTGGGTGCCGCGCTGGCATTTTTGATAGCGCGCTATCTGGCGGGAAACTGGGTGGCCAACCGCGCTGGGGGACGCTTGCAGCAGATGAGTGACGGCGTGGAGAAGGAAGGTTGGCGATTTGTTGCGTTTGTGCGACTGGTGCCACTGTTCCCGTTCAATATTTTGAATTACGCCCTCGGTTTAACCCGTATCAAATTCGTACATTACCTGTTGGCGACCTATGTCTGTATGTTGCCCGGCGCGTTGGCGTATACCTATCTGGGGTACGCCGGTCGCGAGGCGGTGGGTGGTGGTGGCGATCTGATTCAAAAAAGTTTGCTGGCGTTAGCGCTGTTGGCGGTAGTGATATTCTTGCCACGTTTTATTGGGCGCCTGCGCGGGCCGCCGATGCTCGATGTGGGTGAATTGAAAAAGCGTCTCGAAGCGGGCGCGGACTTGCTGGTGCTGGATGTGCGCAGTACGGCGGAGTTTACCGGCGAACTTGGGCATATTGCCGGCGCGATCAATATTACCATTGACGAGCTGCCCGCCCGGGTTGCCGAGCTCAGTGCCTGGCAAAATCGGACGGTTGTGGCCATGTGTCGCACTGATCGTCGCTCGAGCAAAGCGGTGGCGGTGTTGGCGGCAAACGGGTTTAGCGATGTTGAAGTCGCTGCTGGGGGCATGACGCAATGGCGTGCAAAAGGTTATCCAGTGGCGTAATTTTTGTATCCTGTTCGTTGTAAGCGCTTGAAATCGCTCCCTTGGTAGATGTCGCGGGAGTGGTGTTTACGCCGCATGTCCACCGGGCTAGACTCCCACCATTGCACAGGTAAACCAAGGTGGACAAATGACGGTAAAAATGAACGCACACATACCCTGGCGCGATAGCGACCGGCTGGCAGGTCGCTTGCAGCAGTTGGTAGATACTGAAAATGGCCTGCTCGATCCCCATATTTACCAGGATGAAGATATCTACCAGCTGGAGCTGGAACGGGTATTTGCCCGTAGCTGGTTGTTCCTCGCCCATGAATCGCAAATTCCCAACCCTGGCGATTTTTTTTCGACCTACATGGGCGAAGACCCAGTTCTGGTGGTGCGCCAAAAGGATGGGTCCGTCGCAGTGTTTATGAACCAGTGTCGTCACCGCGGTATGCGTTTATGTCGCGCGGACGCCGGAAACTCCAAAGCGTTTACCTGTTCTTACCACGGTTGGGCCTACGATATCGCGGGCAACCTGGTGGATGTTCCCTTCGAGGAGCGGGCTTACGGCAAAGTTGATAAAGCGCAGTGGAGTCCGATTAAAGTGCCCTGCATCGACAGCTACAAAGGACTGATTTTTGGTTGTTGGGACCCACAGGTGCCACCCCTCGAAGAATACCTGGGTGACATGAAGTGGTACATGGATTTAATGTTTGATCGCGTTGAAGGCGGCACCGAAGCGGTGGGCGGCATCCACAAATGGGTGATTGACTGCAACTGGAAATTTGCGGCGGAACAGTTTTGCAGCGACATGTACCACGCACCCTTCAGTCACATCTCGCCGGTTATTGCCGCCATGCCCCCGGGGGTCGATCCAGGCCAGGCGGCTTGGCCCATGGAAGGTCGCCAGTACAGCGACCCCAATGGACACGGCACCGGTTTTTTTCTGAACGCACCCGGGTTTCTTCAGGCGTTGCTGGGTGAAGAAGTGGCCACCTATTACGAGCAAACCTCGCGACCGGAAGCCATAGCGCGCCTCGGAGAGGTGCGCGGTGCACAAATGGACGGCTCGCACATGACCGTGTTTCCAAGTTTGTCGTTCCTGCCCGCTATCAATACGCTGCGCGTGTGGCATCCCCGCGGGCCGGGGCAGATCGAAGTGTGGGCGCTGAGCATCGTCGACAAAAAGGCGCCGCCACAGGTTAAGGACGCTTATCGCAAAGCGGTGTTGCGAACCTTTAGCGCAGGCGGCACGTTGGAACAGGACGACGGTGAGAACTGGACCGAAATTCAGAAAATTCTACGTGGACATAAGGCGCGGCAAACGCTGTTTAACGCGCGCATGGGGTTGGGTAACGAACGTTACGATGATCCGGATTTGCCAGGAAAAACCAACTACGTCTATTCGGAAATGGCGGCGCGGGGTTTTTATGGCCGCTGGCAGCAGATGATGATGGCGGACAGCTGGTCTGATCTCACCACCCAGCCGGACACGGGGGTTGCGAGTAATGCTTAAACTGATTCCCGGTAGCGCGCTCCCCAATTCCGCGCCAATCACCCCCGAGTTGCAACAGGATGTCGAACAGTTTCTGTATCGCGAGGCCGCCTTGCTCGACAATCGCGAATTCGACGACTGGTACAGTTTGCTCACGGACGACATTCACTATTACATGCCGACGCGCTATACGCGCACCCGACGCGAAACGGCCAAGGAATTTTCACAACCCGATGAAGCGGCGTTATTTGACGAAGATAAGGCCAGCATGGGTCTGCGTATTCGTCGCCTGGCGACGGGGATGGCCTGGGCCGAGGAGCCGCCGTCGCGCACACGCCGCATGGTCAGTAATGTACAGATTTATGCCACGGATAGCGCCGATCAGTATGAGGTGGAGTGCTGTTTTATGCTGTACCGCAATCGCCTTGAGCGTCAGACGGATATCTATGTTGGCGCGCGTCGCGATCTGTTGCGGCGCAGTGATAATGCTCACGGGTGGGTTATCGCCCGCAGGGTCATCGTGCTGGATCAGGGCATGTTGCTGGCCAATAATATGAGTATCTTTTTTTAGCGTTTGGCCGGCGTCTACCGCTGTGGCTGGAAGCGGTTGCGCGAGGTAAAACCCCGCGGGTTTTAATGTTGCTGGTCACAAATGTAGTATCTAAATTGGGTAAATAACCCGCGGTCTACATAAATCACGCTTTATTTTTTGTTTTCAGCATTGTCGGTCAGGTGGTGGAAAACGACACCAGTGTCGCCCATGTTTTTAACGTAAACTATTTTTTGTAAAAGTTTTGATGCGAAAAATATAGTAGCTTTTGCCCGGCGTTGTTGCCGGTGCGTTTGAATCAGGTGATACGGGTGCTGTTAATTTATTTGCGAGGGGTTGCGCTTAGCTGGCGATTTTCCAAACATTCATCGTAATATTTTTTTATTCCTGTAAGTCCAGTCAATTATTCCATTGCTAGTTAAAGTGCTTTCTCTAAAAAGCCATCAGACTTAATAATTCTTAACAAAAAAATAATCTCAAACCGCAATTCTTGCGTTCAGTGGCGCAAGATGCCTGAAATTCATAGATAAAACAAATGCATATATGTAATAATCGATGCGGTGTTGGCGAAATAAAATGTAAAAATCACCTGGCAAGCAATTGTCGAATAAAAAACGAGAGGAATCACCAATGGATTACATCACGGGGTTTTGGGAACAATATGGTGGCGCGGTGGTAAATTTCGGTGTCGCGCTGGCCTTTTTATTAGGTTTCTATATTGCGGCTCGTATAGTTCGCGCAATTATTAAAAAAGTTATGCTAAAAACCGAACTGGATAATCGCTTTGCCGAGACAGTTGGACTAAAAGACGGGTTTCCCGTTGAAAGTGTGGCCGGGGGTGTGGCGTTTTGGGTAATAATGACCTACGGCATTCTAACGTTTTTCGATAAGCTCAATTTACAAAGCGTAGCCCAGCCAATCGGTACGTTTCTCACTGAAATATTTGCGTTTCTTCCCAAGCTTGGGGCGGCGGTGGGGTTATTAATCATCGCCTGGGTTCTGGCGAGCTTGTTAAAATTATTTATCAACAAACTGGCTGGCATGTTTGGTGTGGATAAACGCCTGAACGAGCTTGACGATACCGGCTCGGAAGAGTTTACCGTCAGCGACTCCCTGGCGACTGCCGGTTACTGGTTTGTCTTCCTGTTATTTTTGCCGATGATACTCGGTGCGCTGCAAATGCAGGGCCTGGTAACACCTTTGCAGGATATGTTCAGTAAAGTGTTTACCTATATGCCCAACATCGTGTCGGCGCTACTGATATTTGTGGTGGGGTCCTTTGTCGGCCGTATTGTGCGTAAAATTGTCGGTAGTTTACTGGTAGCGGCGGGTGCAGACGGGCTGAGCGAAAAACTCGGCCTGCAGCAAAAAATATCCGCCCTGGTGGGTACGCTGGCATTTACCGTGATCATGTTGCTGGTGGTAGTACAGTCGCTGGACGCGCTGAAAATCGAAGCAGTGTCCGCTCCCGCTAAAAATATGATTGAGATGATCTTCCTTGCAGTACCGGGCATTATTTCTGCGGTACTGGTAATCGCCATTTCCTATTTTGTCGGTAAATTACTCGCCGGATTAGTGAGTGATTTGCTGTCGTCCGCCGGGTTCAATAACGTGACGGCTAAAATGGGCATTCGCGCGGAGCTAAAAAGAACGCCGAGCGAGTATGTCGGCAGTTTGGTTATGCTGGGCGTAATTCTGTTTGCTCTGCTTGGCGCAACGGAGTTGCTGGGTTTTGAACCCCTGAGCAATATCGTTACCGATCTTATCTACTTCGCCTTCCAGGTGGTGCTTGGTGCGCTGGTGCTGGGTATCGGGATTATTGTCGCCAACAAGGTGTTTGAAGTGGTGTCAGGCTCGGGGATGAGTCCAGTTGCTGGGCACCTGGCGCGCGCGGCAATTCTGGTTCTGGCTACCGCAATGGCATTGCGTCAAGTGGGTGTAGCTGAAGATATTATCAATCTGGCGTTTGGTTTAATGCTCGGCGCCCTGGCAGTGGGTGCTGCTATCGCCATCGGGTTGGGTTGTAAGGATATCGCCGGCCGCGAGGCGGAGAAGGTAATAGAAAAGCTGCGTAAATAATCGCGGTTACTGCGCCGCTTCAAGGCGCGTTAATATGGGGGTTGTGATTACAACCCCCTTTTTTTGTGTCACAGTTATCGCATTCACTATTGCCTGTTAATTGAGGTGATATACAGATCGTCAACAAGCACCCACGGTAATAATTATGGATCAGAGTATTTTGATTGGCGGTAACGACTCGGGACGCGTGTACCTCAACCCGCGCTATGCTAACCGCCACGGTCTGATTGCTGGCGCCACCGGTACCGGCAAAACGGTTACTCTGCAATGCCTGGCAGAGAGTTTTTCCGAGAGCGGCGTACCGGTGTTTGTGTCAGATATAAAAGGTGATCTGGCCGGCGTCAGTCAACCGGGTAAGGCGCATCCGAAGATCGATGAGCGGGTTACCAAGATTGGTATCGACAATTTCGTATTGAAGGGCTTTCCGGTTACATTCTGGGACGTGTTTGGTGAGCGGGGTACGCCCGTGCGCGCCACCGTGTCTGAAATGGGCCCACAACTGTTGTCCCGCCTGCTGGATTTAAATGAAACTCAGGAAAGTGTGCTAACGCTGGTGTTTCAATTTGCTGACGACGAGGGCTTGTTGCTACTCGACCTTAAGGATTTGCGCACCAGTCTGGAACATATCGCACAAGCTGGCAGCGATATGGGCATTGGTTATACCGTATCCAAAGCATCGGTAAACGCCATATTGCGCCGTTTATTGATGGTCGAACGTGAAGGTGGAAATATTTTTTTTGGTGAGCCTGGGTTGCTACTCGATGATTTTATCGCGCTGGACAAAAATGGACGTGGCATGATCAACATTCTGGCATCGGAAAAGCTGATTTTATCACCGCGTATATACACTACGTTTCTATTGTGGCTGCTATCGGAATTGTTTGAAAACTTACCGGAAGTCGGTGATCCCGAAAAACCAGTGATGGTATTCTTCTTCGACGAAGCTCACCTGTTATTTAATAATGCGCCGAAAGTGTTGCTGGAAAAAGTTGAACAGGTGGTGCGGCTGATTCGTTCCAAGGGGGTTGGCGTCTATTTTATTACGCAAAGCCCCAGTGATCTTCCCGACAGCGTGTTGGGTCAACTGGGCAATCGGGTACAGCATGCGCTACGCGCATATACCCCCAAAGATCAGAAGGCGGTGCGCGTAGCAGCGCAAACATTTCGGCCCAACCCAAAGCTCGATACGGAGCAGGTTATTACCGAACTAGGGGTGGGCGAGGCATTGGTATCCGTGTTGCAGGATAAAGGTGTGCCGACTCCAGTGGAGCGCATATTAATTCGTCCGCCCAGTTCGCGCATGGGGCCAGTGGATGATAACGAGCGCCAGGCTATCATCAACAAAAGCCTGTTGCATCGACGCTATGCAACTCCCCACGATCCGCATTCCGCCCACGAGGAATTACTGGCCAGAGCCGAAGCTAAAGCGCGACGCGCAGACGAACAGCAACAAGCTGAACAGGCAGAAAAAGATCGGCAAAGTGAGCAAAATCAGGAGCGCGCCGACCAATCTCGAGTGAGATCTCGTCGTAGCTCCGGGAGCAACCGCCAGGGCCTGGGGGAGGCTTTTGCAAAAAGCGTAGCACGCAGTGTGGGCAGCACACTGGGGCGTCGTATTCTGCGCGGTATTCTCGGCTCCATATTAAAGTAGGCCGGCGCGGGTTTACTTGTAACTGCGTTTTAAAGTGCACTAAATGCAACAAAGATAATTGCAGGATTGACCATTGAATCCGATCCCAAAGAGGTGTGTATGACCGGGCTGGATAAACGCATAGCGATTTCATTGTTGGGGCTGCGCCTGAGTATATTTTTGGTGATGCTGATGTGGACCATCGATAAATTCGTTAACTCAGAACACGCAGTGGCGGTCTACGCAAAGTTCTATGGCATTGGTGGACTGGATAGCAGTGTTATGGCGACACTGGGTGCGATTGAAGTGGGCCTGTTGCTTTTGTTTGTGATTGGTTTCCAAAAACTGTATACCTATGGCGCAGTACTGTTATTGCATACGGTGTCCACCTTGTCTTCTTTTAATCAGTACCTGGCACCATTCGACGGCCCTAACCTGCTATTTTTTGCCGCATGGCCTATGTTGGCGGCTTGTATTGCTCTATTTCTGCTGCGCGAGCAGGATCGGCTCTTGGTGCTGGGTTAGAAAGATTCTGCCGTACAACCTGTGGATTTTTGATAGTAGCTCGACGAGCGATGGCACAATAGCGAGGGTACTATGCGTAACGTGTTAATTTTATTTGCCGCAGGCTGTGTGGGTGGCCTTGCCAATAGTTTAACTGTCTGGTGGTGCGGCGATCTGGGTATTACCCAGTCGTTCGGGGTAGCCATCGCGCCGTCGTTAAGCGCAGCCTGGTTGTATCCGCGCATCGTGTGGGGCGGTATCTGGGGCCTGTTGTTTTTGTTACCGTTCATTAATTCCCGGCCTTTGGTAAAAGGGTTACTGCTCAGTCTGTTGCCCACCGCGGTACAGCTATTTGTGGTTTTTCCACTACAAGTAAATAAAGGGATTGGCGGCCTGGAGCTGGGGTTATTAACGCCGGTGTTCGTAGTGATTTTTAATGGGGTATGGGGTGTGGTAACGGCGCTGACTATACGCTGGTCGCGGTGAAACCCGTCAGCCAAGATTGGCCAACACTTGTACTGTAACGCCCCACCTGTGTCACTAGCGGCACCCTGATAATAATATTTCTCAGGATTTTAGCTCAGGTAGATTGGCATACAGTTGCAACGCCTCCGGATTGGCCAGCGCATCGGTGTTTTTCACGGGTTTGCCGTGCACAATATTACGCACCGCCAGCTCGACGATTTTACCACTGATGGTGCGCGGAATATCCGCCACCTGAATAATTTTGGCGGGCACATGGCGGGGCGTGGTATCGGCGCGGATAGCGGAACGGATCGTTGCCGCCAATGCGTCATCAAGAATGACCCCAGGGCGCAGCACCACGAACAACACTACCCGCACATCGTCCTGCCAATCCTGACCTATGCAGATTGCGTCCATCACCGCATCGATTTTTTCCACCTGGCGATATATTTCCGCAGTACCGATTCTGACTCCACCCGGATTTAGTACCGCATCGCTGCGGCCGTGAATAATAACGCCGCCCTGTGCCGTGATTTCGCCGTAGTCACCATGGGCCCAGATGCCGGGATAGTTAGCAAAATACGCATCGTGGAATTTTTCATTCTCGGGATCGTTCCAAAAGGAGATTGGACAGGACGGAAACGGTTGGGTGCACACCAGTTCGCCTTTTTGTTGCGTTACGGGATGCCCCGCGTCGTCCCATATTTCCACCGCCATGCCCAGACCCAGGCATTGAATTTCCCCTTCGTACACTGGCAGGCAGCTATTGCCCAGTACAAAGCACGAGATAATGTCCGTGCCGCCAGAAATCGAGGACAGGCAAACGTCGTTTTTAATGTCCCGGTACACGTAGCGAAAACTTTCGTGAGACAGGGGTGAGCCGGTGGACAAAATGGTTTTCAGTTTATCCAGGCGATGGGTTTCCCCTGGCCTCACCCCGGCTTTTTCCAGCGCGGCAATATATTTTGCACCGGTACCAAATATCGAAATGTTTTCCTGGTCAATCATATCGAGCATGGCATTGGCGCTCGGTGCAAACGGCGAGCCATCGTACAGCACCAGTGTCGCGCCGCTGGCGAGGCCACTCACCAGCCAGTTCCACATCATCCAGCCGCAGGTGGTGAAGTAGAACATCACATCCTGCGGTTGCAAGTCCACATGCAGGCTGTGTTCCTTGAGGTGTTGAATCAACGTGCCGCCGGCGGAGTGCACGATGCACTTGGGCGCTCCGGTAGTGCCGGAGGAATACATAATATAGAGCGGATGGTCGAACGGCAGTTGTGCAAACTCCAGCACCGGCTGGGAGTTGTTTGAAGTGATTTCCGCCAGGAAATCCCTGTAGCCCACCGCGTTGCGGATGCCACGAATAGACGGCACCTCCGCAGCGGTGTACTGCACCACGGGCACCACCACCACTTGCTTGATAGATGGAATGTTGTGGCTGATTTCCGCCACCCGCGCCAGGCAGTCGATGGTTTTCCCGTTGTAGTAATAACCATCACAGGCGAACAACACTGTCGGTTGAATTTGTCCGAAGCGATCCATCACCCCGTTAATACCGAAATCCGGTGAACAGGAAGACCAGATAGCGCCAATGCTGGTCGTGGCCAGCATCGCGATGACCGTTTCCGGAACATTGGGCATAAATGCCGCGACCCGGTCTCCTTGTCCCACGCCCGCCGCTCGTAGCGCATTCGCCAGGCACGCCACTGCGTTATACAACTCGGCATAGGTGATTTCACGGCGTTCGCCATTTTCCAGCCGTGAAACCAACGCTACTTTCTCATCCCGGCGGCGCAACAGGTTTTGCGCAAAATTAAGCCGCGCGCCACTAAACCAGCGGGCGCCGGGAAATTTATCACCGTCGGTGAGCACAGACTGCCTGGGCTGACTGGCTACTATTTCGGTAAACGTCCAGATACTCGCCCAGAAGTCCTCGCACTGCTCCACCGACCAGCGGTGCAACTGCTGGTAATTCTCGAAAGCCACGCCGTATTCACTTTCTATAAAGCGGATATAGCGCAGCATATTGGTCGCGTTGATACGCTCGTTGGAGGGCTGCCAAAGAGGGGCGGTCACGTGGATATTCCGTAGTCTGGTTGATTGGCGGGTATTATACTCGGTGACGGTTAGTCATTGTGGCTGGCTGGGTGGTAATCACGGTGGTGTTTTTCGTCTATGGCTACGAAATTTGCAGGAGATAAAGGTGAGTATTAACAAAAAGTCGGCAGCCATCAGGGGTAAATTAGTGACAGGCCCAACACACCGTTTGTGGACCTCAGCGGGTGGCACCTTCAATCGGGGCGCAGAACATTGAGTCAGTTACTGATGCGAAAACTGCACCGTTGGCTGGGGGTTGTTGCCGCAGTGCAATTGCTAATCTGGACAGTTTCCGGCCTGTTTTTCGCCCTCCTGCCCATCGATGATATTCGTGGTGCCCACTTGCTTGAGCAACCCGCCGCCTTTCGGCTGGGGCATGTCCGGCTGGTATCCCCCAGTTCACTGGTGCGACAAAATAACGAACTGTCGATGGTGAGTCTCGACCAAATTCGTGTGACCCAACGCCTGAATGTTCCGGTATACCTTATCGAAACCGAACAACAACAATGGGTATTTAACGCCGAAACCGGCGAACAACTGGCGCCATTGACGGAAGAGCAAGCCGGTGTGATAGCGTCCAGTAGTACGCGACTGGCAACGCGTTCCGCTACCTGGGTGACCAGCGTTGCATCCGGCAGCGAATACCGGGGCGGAGAGCTACCCGCCTGGAAAATCGAGCTGGAAGGGCCCGAGCACGCGAACCTGTGGATAGGGGCCAACAGCGGTCAGGTGCGGGCGGTGCGCACCACCATCTGGCGCATCTACGACTTTCTTTGGAGTCTGCACATTATGAATTATGACGATCGGGAAAATTTCAACTCCTGGCTGCTAAAAGGTTTTGCGCTACTTGGGGTGATCACCATACTCTCCGGTATGGTGCTGTTTTTGGTGTCGTTAAGGCGCAGGAAGTGATTGAGGGGATGTTACTTCGCACAATTAGATAAAGAATGTTCCCATTGGGTATTCGTCTGTGTACGCGTATGAATAGAGATACACTGGGGAATATACAGCCCATCAAATGATTGCCAAAGTTGTTGCGCGTTTTATACTTAGGGCATGTGCGGGTTCCCACCGAATAAATCTAAAATCATATAGGGAGTCAATGCGTTAGGGTACGGAGTCAAGGAAATAACAGGGCTCCTCGCTTTGTTCTGGAAAGGATGCAGATATCTTGAAAAATCAGCTTAAATACAACAGGTTAGTAAAATTAATCGAATAACTCATTCGGCAAAGCGCACATGCGCGATATACAAATGTTAGGTTGCTGGCATGGCATATATAGCATCATTACAAAAATGGCTTATAGCAACGCTGTTAATTGCATTAGCCGGGTGTGCAACTCAATATGACAGATTTAAACAGAGCATTAGTGTTGGCCAGTCCGCGAATGAAGTAGAGCAGCATCTAATTAATTCAGGTATAGGCTACCGATATGTCACTTGCGAAGAGGCAATTATTAAGGAAAGCACACTCCCAAAGTACGAGTGTTTGTCGGCTGAGTCCGTCGGTATGTACTTGGGATATTCCAACGATGGTTCGTATATTTTAGGGGCAGGTTCAAGTGATGTAGCTTTTGAAATAGAGATTGGCCCTGACGAACGCGTGACTTTAATACGAACAGACAATGTCTATACGTTTCTATAAAACGCAACCTAACAAGGCGCTCGATTTCGTTCCGGCCGCAGAAAGAGGGCCTCCATGGACCAGGCTATACGTTTCTTAGGCTACCCATTAGCAAGGTATTAACTGAAAAAAAATGGAAAGAGAATCATACATAAAGGAAAACAAAAAACATCATCGCATATTAAATGTTTGTGGTGTTCCAACGCTAACAATAATATCGATGGTTTGGTTTGTTCTGTTATTTAAGAATAATTTAGAGGGCACCGGGTACATATTTATAGTGCTAACTATTATGGCTCTAATATCGTGGTGGTGGTTCTTTCATAAACTACCGCGAAACTTGGGGCTGTACTGCCATAGCTGTAAATGCATATTATCTATGGGCCGCAACGAGGCCTACGTACATGATTATGGTGCCTGTCCCAATTGCGGTAAAAAACTGTGGAATTAATACCGTTGAATCTTGCTTAGTTAAAAAAAATACTGGTACTGAATCTTTGTTTTACTGATTTTAAGTATTTGGGGTCAGAGTAAAAACTCCCAATACGTCTGAGCTCCGTTATGTTATCGTTTGACGCAATAAGACATTTTGTTCAAAGAGGAACATTATGGCTCGCTTACCTGAAATCAAAGGGCCAGACTCCTTGATTTACTAATTTTCAGGCGACGTCGCTCTCTATAGCTAGCAGTCATATAAACCGACCAAGCCTGATATCATCTGCTTTTCATTGTCGTCGAGTGACCCGATTAGCCTGGAGATCGAAAGCTATGAACACACCATCACTCACATTCGGTCAGGTTACTGTTTATCTGGGCGCGAAGAACGGCAAATACCCGGACGGTAATCAGGTAGTGGTACGGGGCAGCGACACCAAGGTCATCTTTGACACCCCGCTGGTGGCCAACAACCTCAAGACGGAACTGGAAGGCACCGACATGGTTATCCTGGGCCACGTGCATGAAGACCACACTGCGGGGATTCATTTACTGCCCGACGCTATGGTCCTTGCCCACGAAGCGGACGTAGACGCTATCCGTAGTATGGAAGGGTTGCTAAAGCATTACGGTATGCCACCGGAACCCAGTGCGAAAATGGTACCTTTTGTGACTGAGGAATTCTTTTTTCAGCCGCGGCCCGACGCTCAGAGCTATCGCTCGGAACAAAGCTGGGATGTGGGCCAGAGCACCATCACCGCCTTGCACACACCGGGCCACACTGGCGGGCACTGCGCCCTGCTTGTGGAGCCTGAAGGCGTGTTATTTATCGGCGATATTGACCTGTCCAGTTTTGGCCCTTACTACGGGGACGGCTGCTCCAATTTACCGGACTTCCGCCTCTCCATTGACCGCCTGAAACAGATCGAAGCGAAAGCCTGGGTGACCTCCCACCACAAAGGCGTTATCACCGAGCGGGAGACTTTTCTCGATTTGTTAGAGGCTTTTGCCGGCAAAATAGACCAACGGGAAGCGGCCATTCTGGCGGTGATCGGCGAACAGCCCAGAACATTGCACGACCTGGTTACGCATCGCTTTGTTTACCCCACCTGGTACGACGGACTGTGGGCGGAAAGCTGTGAGACCTACACCATCACTCGGCATCTCGAAGAGTTGTTGGCAGTCGGTGCCGTCCGGGAAGATGAAGGGTTTTACTCTCTCGCGTAACGCTTCGCGCAATGCGCCAGTGTTAGCCAATTTAAGGAGTTTGATGCCTTGAACTTTCAGTTGGGCATCGCCCTCTTGACATACCATAAATGGTATATATACTAATTTTGGTATGTGGGAGATTCTCGAACATAGGCGAGTTGGAAAAGCGTTGGCGGGGACGCCAGTCGAGGTTCAGCAACGCTATGAGAAATGGAAAGATATTGTGAGGATTTCTGGCCCCCAAGGATTGAAGCTGATTCGAGGTTTTAATGACGAGGCCCTGTCTGGCAATTGGAGAGGCTTTCGATCTTCCCGCCTGAATATTCAATATCGAGTGATCTATAAGATACAAAAAGAGCAGGTGCTGGTAGAGGTTGAGCGTGTCACTCCGCATGACTACCGGAGGTAATGAATGAGCGATTATCGTAAAGCTGTTAAAAGAATCGATGTATCGGCAGGTGATTCGGTTCGTATACTGCGTGAGCTACAGGAAATGAGCCAGAACGATCTGGCTGCCGAGACCGGTATTCCGCAATCCACAATTTCTGCCATCGAGAACGATCGTGTCCGACTTGGCGTTGACCGGGCAAAGGTGCTAGCCAGAGCGTTGCGGTGCCATCCTGCTGTGCTGGTATTCCCAGGCTGGGATGTTGAGCGGGAGTCAGCCGCCTAACCAACAGTTACAACAGGCGTGAAGTTGCTTCGCAAGAATCAAGGCGAAAGAATCAAGGGGCCAGACTCCTTGATTTCCCGTTGTGCATAGTTGTTTAAAGATCCCGGCGACTGTGGCCGATAACCCGTTTGGCGATCCCCGGAAAAGTTACCGCTATAATGCGCTCCGCCAGACGGATGCATTGATTTAAAGTGTGCCCGAATGCCTATAGACACCTGAGAAAAGACACCTGAGAAGCAGTATCATTTTATGCATAGATTCGTTTACGTAATGTTGTGGATAGCTGTATCCGCGAGCGCCCGCGAACCGGAGGCGCAGGTGCCATTGGATGTGACGCATACACATTCACCGGCGGATGCGCATGAATCGGTGGATGTACACATTCACAGCGGGTGGGAGAGCCGCTACTTTCTGGAGGGCCGGGACAGCCTCAACGGGGATGGGTTGTGGGCGACGAGTATTGAAATGGGTCGCAATCATTTTTCCGGTGGGGTCTGGTACGGGGAGTCGCCGGACCAACGCTATAACGAGCTGCGTTTGACTGTGGGGTGGGCGGAAACGGTGGGCGATTTTGAATTCTATGCGGCCTATACCCACCTGCAATTTATGTCTGAGCACGTACACGATAACGAATTTGGTGTGGGTGGTAGCTGGTCGGGTTTACCCCTCGACCTGGTGGTTGCGGTGGACAGCTATTATTCGTTCGACGCGGACGGATCATTCTGGCAATTCGCGCTGAATCGCGCATTCGATTTGTCGGAGAAGCTTACTGTTTCAGGTTCTGGAATGTACGGGGTCAATCGGGGCTATGTTGCGGACGGGCACGACGGTGCCAATCATATTGCGGTGCGGTTGGGGGCGGAGTATGCGCTTAACTCATCCCTGCTCATTACGACTCACGCCACCTACAGCTGGGCGCTGGAACAGAACACAGGCCTGGCAGGTGATGACTCACTGATGGATTTTTTCCATGGTGGTGTGGGTGTGCAGTGGTCCTATTAAACGCCGGATTCCGTGATAGCATTGCTACACATTAATTTGCGCCGAATGGCAGGGGGCACACCATGCAGGACCCCATAGTGGAAGCGAGTAACTCGGGCTGGATAGCCGAACACCGTGAAAAATATCTTGCCAGTAACGGCGCCGATGGTCACATGTTCGACTCAACTGCGGTCGGAGGCCCCGGCCTGGTGCCGACCTTGTTGTTGACCACCATCGGGCGCAAGAGTGGTGAACCGCGCATTATGCCGTTGATATACAGCGAGACAGGTGGCGGCTACGTGGTAATCGCGTCTAAAGGAGGCGCGCAACAACACCCGGCGTGGTACTTGAATCTGCTGGAGCAACCGGAGGTGGAGGTGCAAGTGAAGGCCGATAAATTTCGTGCCCGAGCGCGCATGGCAGTCGGCGCCGAACGGGCAACCCTATGGGCGCAGCAACAAGCGTTGGCGCCTATTTTCGATGGCTATCAGCAAAGTGCGGACACGCGGGAAATTCCGGTTGTGGTGCTCGAACGCATTTAACCTTTCGGTTTTTTAACCGCCCGCCGCCGCACTTAAAACAAAGTCTTTGTCGTAGCCGCTCACTTCTGCTTCAGTCAAGAATTGGCGATAGTTGGTGATGCCGCCAAAGTAGGCGAGGCCGGTGCGGGATTTACCCGGCACGTTCTTGCCGATGTACCAGCTTTCCGTCAGCGGAAAGAGGGTTGCGGAAACGGCTTCCTCGCACAGTCCACCCCAGTGGTCTTCCGCCTCGGCGGTGGGTTCGATGCGAGTAAGTTTGCGTTCGTCCAGTTTGCGCATCAGGCGACCCACCCACTCGATTTGTTCCTGGCCCAGAATGATCGGCTGGAACAGGGGTGCCGGGCTGCCCGCGGCATTGATGATAAAGAGGTTGGGGAAACCCGCGCTCATCAGGCCCATGTGGGTACGCGCGCCATCTTCCCAGTGTTCGGCGAAGGTGATGCCGTTGCGTCCGCGCACATCCATGGCTTTCAGGGAGCCGGTCATGGCGTCGAAGCCGGTGGCAAAAACCAGGGCGTCAAACTCGTAATCCGTTTCCCCCACGCGTACCCCTTTGGGGGTGATTTCATCGATGCCGTGCTGGCTGATATCCACCAGGGTGACGTTGTCCCGCGCGTACACCTCATAGTAGTTGGTGTCGGCAATCAGGCGCTTGGTGAGCGCCGGGTATTTGGGGGTGAGAATATCCGCCAGTTGGGGATCTTTGATGCGCTCGCGAATTTTGGTGCGCAAATACTCGGACAGAAATTCATTGGCTTCCAGATTGGTATACACGTCGGGATAGACGTTGTAAAAGCTGAGCCCGCCGCTTTTCCAGCGCTCGTCGAACAGTGCCTGCCGTTCTTCGGGGGTGGCGTCCAGGGCCGAGCCGGTCACCGGCTGGCCAATCTCATAGTTAAGCGCGACCCAGCCGCCGAAGGAGTTGTAGCGTTCGGCGGCCCGCCACTGTGCGTAATTGGCCTTCACCCGGGTAGAGTATTCCTCCGGCATGGGGTGATTGCGCAGGGGCAGGCAATATCCCGGGGTGCGCTGGAAAACGTGCAGGTGGCCGACCTCGCTGGCGATGGTGGAAATAATCTGTACGCCGGAGGAACCGGTGCCAATGACGCCGACCCGCTGACCGCTCAGGTCCACTCCTTCCCGGGGCCAGCGGGCGCTGTGATACTGGGGGCCTTTGAAGGTATCGAGACCCTTGAATTTGGGTTTAATGGGCTGGTTGAGCATACCGGTGGCCATAATCACGAAGCGCGCACGCACGGTTTCGCCGTTGCTGGCGTGCAGTACCCAGTTGTCCGCGGTTTCATCAAATTCTGCGCTATCGATGCGTGCATTGAGTTGAATATCCCGGCGCAGGTCGAGGCGGTCGGCGACAAAATTTGCGTAACGACAGAGTTCGTCGGGCGCGGGATAGCGCTCCGACCAGGTCCATTCCTGTTCGATGACATAGGAAAACGACAGTGAGTATTCGACACTTTCAATATCCACTTTAAGTCCTGGATAACGATTCCAGTACCAGGTGCCGCCCACATCGCTGCCGGCCTCGTACAGGCGCGTGCTAAAGCCCAGTTCGCGCATGCGGTGCACGGCGGTCAGACCGGCGAATCCGGCGCCGACGATAACAACGTCGTAGTTGGTGGTTGATGAACCTTGAGAGTTTGTCATGTGTAAGTTCTCGTAAATTCAGGTATTAACTTTTGTGTAACCGCTGGTGGGTAACTCGTGCATAACTACGGACGCGTCAGCAGTGACTTTAATCCAGATACTCAAATACTTTTACTACCCGAATTGCACCGCGGGTGTTGCTGGCAATGCTGGCGGCGTGTTCGGCTTCCAGGCGGGTGACAATGCCCATTAAATAGATAACGCCGGCTTCCGTGACGACCTTGATGCGTCGGCCCTCAATATCGCCGCGGGCCAGTAATTTACTTTTCACTTTGGTGGTTAACCATGTGTCGTTGGTGCGCGCCAGTAGCGAGGATGTGCCCTGTACCTGTAGCTCGTTGTGTACCTGGCGCACGCCGCGAAATTTTCGAGCGGTGTCCCCGGCGAGGGTGCGCAGGGCGTCGTTGGGAACTTCACCGGTTAGCAAAACGACTTTGTTGTAGGTGGTGACATTAAAATGCGCGACGTCCAGCTGTGGGTGGGCCTTCTTAATATTGACCGAGATGAGTGTATCCATTTGCCAGTCGTCCAGATCGGCACCAAGGGACGTTTTGCCGGGATCTGGCTCGATGGGCTCTTTGGTGACGGCATCGATGGTGGTCGCGCAGCCTGTGACCAGCAATGCGCCGAAGAGTAGTGCGACTAGACGCTTCCTGATCATATAGTGGATCCTCCGAATAACTGTTGCTCTATCAAATCACATATACAAAACAGGGACAGCATATGAATTTCCTGTACGCGGTATTGGTTGCTATTTTCGGCATAGAGTTCAATGTCGCTGTCTGCCAACTGCGCGGCAATCCCGTTGTCACCAGTGGCGGTTAACGCGATGACTGTCAACCCGCGCTCGTGGGCGGCGGCAATCGCCTGCACCAGTTCGAGGGGGCTCTCCCCGGCGCTGAACGTTATCAGAATATCCCCTGCTTGCGCCAACGTGCGTATCTGTGCGCTGAAGTTATCCGCGCGGCTGCCTTGCGTTGCGCCGTATCCAGTGTTGCCGTCCAGGGCAATGGCGGCAAAGCCGGGGCGTTCAATTTGGTGTCCGCGCATCAGGCAGCGCACCAGAATAGTCGCCATGGCCGCCGATAATCCGGTGCCGCAGCACAGCACTTTTTTTTCCGCGAGCAGGCCCGCGACGATGCGTTGCGCGGCTGCGGCGACAGTGGGGGACAGGGCTTCGCCGACTGCCATTTTGGCTTCGATACTGTGGTGAAAATGTTCGATTACCCGTTGTTTCATCATTGTTTGTTACTTGTCAGGCATCGGGGCGAAAGGCGTCGCGAATCCATTCCAGATGATAGCCATCGCGGCTGTTGTCGGGCGTCAGACAAATGGCGTCAAACCGGCACGGATGGGTGTCACCCAGCTGTTCGGTGTGCAGGTAGTGGGCTGAGGCATACACAATACGCTGCTGCTTACGGGAATCAATGGATTCCGCTGCGTTTCCGAAACGCACATCGCTGCGCAGGCGTACTTCGGCAAACACCAGGGTTTCGTTATGTTCGGCAATCAGGTCGATTTCGCCTCTGGGGGTTCGATAATTGGTGGCGCGAATGTGCAATCCCTGGCGGCGTAAAAAGCGCGCGGCCAGTTGTTCGGCCTTTGCGCCTGGCTTTGTGGTTTCACTTGCGGGGGATTTGCGGCCGAACATCAGCGTTCGAGTGTACCGCTAGCTGGGTAGACTTTGCCGTCGCGAAATTCCGCCCACAATTGTTTTTGCAGGATGCGGTTGTCCGCACCCAGGGTCAGGGTACCGGTGTAGCCGTTCAGCGGCGCGGATGCGGCACCCATCACCGTAATCCATTGATGCAGTTGGTAGGCATCGCTGCCGAGGGCAAACAGTTGGCGATAGGCCGGTGGTACGCTATTGCTGGCCTGGAAACCGTCGGGCGTCTTGCCCGGTAGGCTCCAGGGCATGGCGCTAAACTGAATGCCGGAAAGATCCTGGTCGCGATTTTGATCGGGTGTGCCCACGTAAATCAGCGATGTCGCGTACACCGGTAAATCGCTGGCGTACAGAAAGTCGAGGGTGGGTTTGATCTGGCGACCCTGATCGGTGTTGGCAATCAACAGTACCATGTCGATATCCTGGCGGCGACGGGGCGCGGACTCCAGGTTTTTGCCAAGGGTGCGCTGCAGGCGATCGGCCCGCTGTTTACTTTGATCGACCAACAAAATCGGCGCGAGTTGCGGCGTGAAATCCCGCTCGTTGGCGGCATAGGGCGGTAGCGAAATAAGGGTGCCGCCGCGCGCCAGCCAGCGATGGCGAAAGGCGCTCAGGGCGGCGTTACCCCAGGAGGTGTCGGCGGTGATGGTGAGCGCGGAGCGGTGACCCTGCAGCCAGGCGCGATCAGCAATTTGGCGTGCCTCGTCGGCGATGGACAGGCCGAACTGATACAGGTTGGTGGGGATCGGCGCGCCGGTGCCGACTCTGGTTGCAGAGCTCTGGCCGGGTTCGCCAGGTGCCTGGCTTTCCACTTCTTCAAGATAATTCAGGGCAATGGTCGGTACCGGTAGTTCTGGCAATGCCGCGAGCGTCGCGACATCCTCCTTGCGCAACGGGCCCACCACCATTTGTGCGCCCTCGTTCAGGGCCCGCTGATAGACGTCCACCACGTTGCCAGCGCCGGTGTCGTAGATAAGTATCGGCGGCGCGCTGCCCTGTTGATTGCTGCGATACCAGGCCGCGAGAAAGCCGTCGCGGATAATCGCTCCAGCTTCACCGTAGGCGCCTTGCAGGGGCAACAACAGGGCAAGTTGGCCTAACTGCTGCCGCTGTGGCTGGGCAATGGGTGCGGGTTGGGGTTTAAGGCCCAGGCTGGCTGGCGGGTAAATGGCCGCCGGGTGGGTGGACCATTGTTGGCGCCAGGCGCTAACGGCGCTGTGTTGCAGCTGCTGGTTATTGCCGCTGGCGCGCCATGTCTGCACCAGTTGGTACCAGCCCTTTAGTTCTGTATCCGTGGTCGAAACCAATAGTTGTGCGACGGCTTGCTCCGGTGTGCGCAGCAGTATTTGCCAGATTTTTTCGTGCACCGCGGCGATGCGCTCGGGCTTTTTCAGCAAGCGCACGAGCGCGCGGTACTCGGCCACACTTCCGGCATCGTCACCCAGGGAGGCATATAGATCGCCGCGCTGTTCGCGCCAACGTTGCTGCAGAGCAACTGGCAGTTGTTGCCATTGAGACTCCAGTGGTGGGGTCGCCAAAAAATCGCGGGCTTCGAAATAACGCGCCTCTTGAGTGGCAATGGATGCCGATAGCAGGGCGTAGGTAGCGAGCTCGGGCAAGCGCAATACGGTGTAGTCGAGGGGTGCTAACAGCGCTTGTGCGGCTGCGAAGTCGCGCAAGTGGAAATACGCATCCGCGGCGGCCAGCTGGTGATGTTCCTTTTGTGGGGATGGTGCCGTCGCGGCCAGCGCCAGTTCCTGCGCAGCGCGCTGGCTATAATTTTCGCCGGTCGTGTATGCTTGTTCAGCGGATTGCTGCAAGCCGCCGCACCCTGCAATGAGTAGCGGTAGAATCCACAGGCAGTGACGAAACTTACAGATTAAAGGCATTGGGTAGATCCAGGGCTTCAGGGAGTCTTATGTCAGGCACATTGTTTGTGGTTGCAACACCCATCGGGAATCTGGGCGATATGGTACCCCGCGCTGTGACGATACTCCAGACGGTTGATCTGATCGCCTGCGAGGATACACGCCACACGGGTCGGTTGCTGGCACATTTTAATGTCGACAAGCCGCTGGTGGCCTATCACGATCACAGCGACACAACCCGGATTCAGCGCATCCTGGGTACTCTGGAAGAGGGCAAACAGGTGGCGTTGGTCACCGACGCCGGAACGCCGCTGGTGTCGGATCCTGGCTATCAACTGGTGCGCCTGGCGCGGGAGCGGGGCATCGAGGTCTGCCCCATACCCGGGGCCTGCGCGGCCATTGCGGCGTTGAGCGTGGCGGGACTGCCCAGTGATCGTTTTGCATTTGAAGGTTTTTTGCCCGCCAAAACCGGTGCGCGGCGCAAGCGTCTCGAAGGGCTGGTGGGGGAGTCGCGCACACTGATTTTTTACGAGGCACCGCACCGCGTTATGGAGGCCGTTGCTGACTTGCGTGCGGTATTTGGCGCGGATCGCGAAGGTTTTCTGGCCCGCGAGATCAGCAAGACCTTCGAGACATTTACGGCGGGCACCCTGGGCGAACTGGAGTCCAATATCGCGGGTGATGCGAATCAGCAACGGGGCGAGATGGTGATTATTGTGCGCGGTGCAAACGCCGTCGACACGGATGCCGGACAGGCCGAACAAGTGCGAGTGCTGACGCTGTTAATGGCGGAGCTGCCGTTAAGGCAGGCGGCGAATCTGGCCGCGCGTATCACCGGGGCCAGTAAAAACGCGCTCTATCAACAGGCTCTGGCCCTGCGCGACAGCGCCCCGGAGCATGTCGATCCGCGCTAGCGTGGTAATATTCCTCCACACACATGGGTATTCAGGTGTTTGTGTAACTGAGTTTTTTAAATGAACGGCTGTATGAGGAACTATATCCCGTGAGTACTTTGTTGGATCAATTATTGTCTCTACTCGAACTGGAACGTATTGAAATCAATCTGTTTCGCGGCAAAAACTGGGATATCGGTTCGAAGAATGTATTCGGTGGGCAGGTCCTGGGCCAGGCTCTGGTGGCGGCGGGCAATACGGTGGAAGGGCGCAACGTCCATTCGCTACACGGCTATTTTTTACGCCCCGGGGACAAACAGGTACCGATTGTCTACGAAGTGGATCGCATTCGTGACGGCGGCAGTTTTACCACTCGGCGTGTGGTGGCCATTCAGCATGGCAAGGCTATTTTCAGCATGTCCGCGTCGTTTCAAAAGGCCGAGGAAGGGGTGCATCATCAGATTGATATGCCGCCGGTTCCCGGCCCCGATAATCTGGCCTCCGAACGGGAGGCGCGCCTGGCTATCGCGCACCACTTGCCGGAAGATCAACGGGAGTTTTTTATTAAGGAACGTCCCATTGAAATGCGTCCCGTGACCCCGGACGACTTGTTATCCAACGAGAAAAAAGCGCCGCACCAGATGTTCTGGCTGCGGGCTAATGGCAAGTTAAATGACGATGTGCCTCTGCATCAGGCACTGCTGGCCTACACGTCGGATTTTTACTTTATGGGTACTGCCATGCGTCCTCATGGGCTGACTTTCGCGACGCCGGGTATGCAGGCCGCGAGTCTCGACCACGCCATGTGGTTTCACGGGGAGTTTCGCATGGACGACTGGTTGCTGTATGTTATGGAAAGTCCGGCATCCTCCCACGGCAGGGGATTAAATCTCGGACGTATCTATCGCGCGGATGGCGTGCTGGTGGCGAGCTGTGCCCAGGAAGGATTGATGCGTCTGCACAAGGACAAAAAATAACTCGGCTTAATTTGTTAATCCGTTACGCACACACCCGACAAACGGGAGTGGCTCCCCGTTTGCGGGCGTCGACAACAGGCAGTTACGGCCGCACAGATCAGTAACTGCCAGCTTGTGAAAAAATCTTTTGCGGATTTTTAATCATCATGGTATCGACGTCGGACTGACTAACACCCGCTGCGAGCAGCCCGGGAATTACGTCCCTGGGGACGTGGGCATAATTCCAGTGGGGGGCAAACTGCTCGACATATTTCTGATCAAAAAAATCCTGGTGACTGCAGGCGTCGTGGGACACGACCATTTGCCCTGCGTAACCTTTAGCCACCAGTTTGGCGACCATCTGAATGCGTTTTTCGGTGGGTAGAAACTGATCCAGCCCAAACCGATCCATGCCAATAAAACTGCCCTGGTCGAGAATTTTTAACAGATAGTCGATGTCGTCCGAATCGCCGCAGTGACCGATGACCACCCGCGATAAATCGACACCAAATTCTTTAAAGGCTTTTTGCTGGTCGAGTCCGGAGTGATTGGCGACCGATGTATGTGTGGAAACAGGCACGCCGGTAGCGCGATGGGCGATGGCGCTGGATTGTAGTAATTTTTTATTGAACTCGTTGACTCCAGGCGCATCGGTGGCGCATTTGATAATGCCGGCGCGGATGCCGGTGCCAAGAATACCGTCGTTAATGTCCCGCAGCATGTAGTTGGACAGCTCTTCCGCGGTCCAGCCGTGCATCCAGGGTTCCTCGGTCCAGTAAAAACCGGTGGCGGCAATCACATTAACCCCGGAGGCTTCGGAAACGGCCTTAATGGTGTGGATGTCACGCCCCAGATTAATCGGCGTGAGATCGACGATGGATTTTACCCCCAGATCCCTGGCTTTGATCAACGCTGCGGTGGCCTTGGGAATTTCTTTTTCTTTCACGTAGTAATCGTTGTAGTTTTGGCGCATGGACCAGTTGGCCACCGTGATGTGTTCGTGCATCAGACAAAAACCCAGATCCTGCGGATCCATTGGACCCAACACGCTTTGTACTTGTGCCATGGTGTGCTCCTTCGAAATTGTCAGGGATGATCAAGGAATATTACGCGTCGTGGCGCAGCAGCGTTAGTCCGACCCCCTGTTTAAGCGATCGAGCACGCTGCGCGCTTCGGCCACAATGTCTGCTATGACTTCGGCGGCGGGTTTTACGGACCGTATCAGGCCCGCGCCCTGGCCGGCTGGCAGGGAGCCGTTGTCCATGTCGCCCAGCAGCCGCCCGCGGTGGGCGGCAGCGGCGCCCACGTGCTGCAATTGCAGGGGGAACGGTTCGATGTCTTGTTCTCTACCACGCCAGGAGCGGGTAAATTGATTGTCAATCAGGCGGCAGGGCTTGCCGCTATGGCAGCGGCTAACGACGGTGCCGTCAACTCCGATGGCGGCAATCTGTTGGCCATAGTTAGGGTGGGCGTGGGCTTCGGTTGTGGCAATAAAGCGGGTGCCCATCCACACGCCCTGGGCGCCGAATGCGAGTGCCGCAACCAGTCCCCGGCCATCCACCAGACCACCACCGGCGATCACCGGCACTTGCACCGCGTCGACTACTGCTGGTACCAGGGTCGCGGTGGCGATGGTTCCAACGTGGCCGCCGCCTTCGCTACCCGAGGCGATAATGGCATCCACGCCGGCTTCCGCGAGAGCTTTCGCCTGCGCGACCGAGCCCACCACGGACATGACGAATATGCCCCGCTGATGCGCTTCGTCCACGAAACCCGCTGGATTACCCAAACCAGAAATTAACACGGGCACTTTCTCACTCAGGCAGACATTTATCTGCGCCTGGACATTTTTGGCGTAGGCAATGGTTTCTGCGTCGATGACTTTGGGTTTGCCAAACAGGATGTCGACGCCGAAGGGTCGCGCCGTGAGTGTGCGCGCGATTCGAATTTCAGTGCGCAGTTCGTCAGCGGTCATATAGCCCGCACCGATCACGCCAAGACCGCCGGCACGGGATACCCCGCCCGCCAGTTTGCCGGTGGCGATAAGCCCCATCCCGGCCTGAATAATCGGATAGCGAATACCCAGAAGTTTACATAGCGGTGTGGTTAGCACGGGTGATGCCCCTGTTACCTCAATCCTTTGGCGGTCAACGGTTAAACGGGTATGCCCGTCGTTTATTGTAGGAAGCCTAAGATAAAAGATTATGTGTATTAACCCAAGCAAAAGTTTGTCTCGGCGCCCGATATCGATGTTGTGCGGGAAACAAATTTGGTACCCTGCCCGTGGGAGTCGGCCGGGCGATCGCTGTTCGTTGGCACGGGTTATCGCGCAAGCGGTAACCCTGGTTAGCGGGGGGAGGAAAGTCCGGGCTCCACAGGGCAGGGTGCCAGGTAACGCCTGGGAGGCGCGAGCCTACGGAAAGTGCCACAGAAAATATACCGCCGATGGCCACAGCAGCAATGCCGTGCGCACAGGTAAGGTTGAAATGGTGCGGTAAGAGCGCACCGCGCGTCTGGCAACAGGCGTGGCAGGGTAAACCCCACCCGGAGCAAGACCAAATAGGAATCCATTGGCGCGGCCCGCGCTGGATTCGGGTAGGTTGCTTGAGGCTCGCGGTGACGCGAGTCCCAGAGGAATGATCGTCCTCGACAGA
>JBFIHG010000037.1:0-24824 GCA_041601945.1 Porticoccaceae bacterium
CGTTGTTGCTGGAAAAAACTGACTGGGCAGCGGGCACCTCCAGTAAATCCAGCAAACTGATTCACGGCGGCTTGCGTTATCTAAAGGGTGGCCATCTGAGTCTGGTGCGTGAAAGTTTGCGGGAACGGGAAACACTGCTGCGCATTGCCCCCCATCTGGTGAATATCGAAAATTTTTATATTCCGATCTATCGTCACTCCCAAATTCGCGCCTGGCAACTACGCGCCGGATTGTCGATTTACGCGCTGCTTGGGGGTTTGCACAAGCACAGTAAGTTTGCGACTGTCCCGCGAAAAAACTGGTCCAATTTTACGGGCCTTAAAACCCGTGATTTGCAGCATATTTTTTGCTACCAGGATGCACAAACCGACGACGACGCACTGACCCGTGCGGTGGTCGCATCCGCACACAATCTCGGCGCGACCCTGTGTTGCCCGGCCACCCTGACTCAGGCACAGCACACTTCGCGTGGTTATGAGTTGCAAATTACACTTCCTGCCGGCCCACAACGGGTGAACTGCGGCGTACTGGTCAACTGCGCGGGACCCTGGATAAACAGGGTGGCAGAAAAAATTTCACCGACGCCTGCGCAAATGCCCATCGACCTGGTGCAGGGCTCGCACCTGATATTGGCGCCAGCGGTCAGTCAACAGCGTTTATATCTCGAATCCCCCACCGATGGCCGCGCGGTATTTTTATTGCCCTGGCAAGGGCAGTCTCTACTGGGCACAACCGAAACGCTTTTCACCGGCGATCCCGACAAGGTGCACACAGTACCCGAGGAAGAAGCCTATTTATTAAGTATTTTTCGCCACTACTTTCCCGACGCCACACCCACCGTCGTGGAGCGTATGGCCGGCTTACGGGTACTACCCAAATCCAGCAAGAATCCGTTTAAGCGCAATCGAGAAGTGCGCCTGATCACCGACCGGTTGCGGAAACCCGCCTATATCGCCGTCTATGGCGGCAAGCTAACTGGATACCGCGCCACGGCCGCCAAAGTTATCGCCCTTGCAGAAAAACGGCTCGGTCCGCGCGCACCGATACCGGATACGGAGCAGCTGCGCTTGCCGGACCTCAGCACTGCGCTGTCGTCTGACCCGGCGTCGACATAACTCACCACAGCCTCTTCTCGGCAGCTACCTAAATAGTCAACGTAATGTCCTGGTAAAACACAGCAAAGACTTTTGCGAATTACCGCCTCAGTGTTTTTATACGATTAAAACCATCCTGAACACCCCGAAAAAAGCCTTCCTGAGTAAAATGGCGAAAGAGGCGGGTATTAAGAAAGACTCTCCGGGATACGCCCAAGCCTTTAAAAAACTTGAAGAACAGTATGAAAATGATCTGGATGCGGCGTATGCAAAACTGACCTTTGAGGAATACAACGCGCTTAATAAAGAGTCCCCTGAAAGCGCTAATCGGCAGGCGTATGACCAGTTAGTCAAAGAGTTCGGGGCGGAGGAAGGCAAAGCAACCGACGCCGGGACAATTTTGCTTTCCCGCACCATCAACGGCCTGTCTGTCTCAGAGTCGGCTATACTCCAACAAGGCGCAACACCCAAAGGTCTCGCTATCAAGGAGGCGTAGCTGTATGTCCAAACATTCCTCAGAAAGTTCAAGGGAGCCAACGACATCGTACTGCGGGTTCATCGCTCTCAGGAAGGAGCGTTTGGCCCGAGGTCAAGAGCCAAGTACGGCACCAGCAAAGCCGGTTTTGCCCCCGACACCAACACCCTGCACGTGGTATCAGGCAATCTACAATCGGTTAGAGATTTGCGTGAAACTCTCCAGCATGAACTCCTGGTACACAAAGGTCTTGGCATCTTTTCGGAGCAGGACGAAGCAGCAATAATCAGCTCCATTCTGGACAACGCACCGCTGAGCAAAAACCTTAAGCCGGTGTGGGAGGCTGTACTTAAAGACTACAAAGACGAAACGCCCCGTATTCAGGCCGAAGAACTGCTGGCCCGAGTAGCACAAGGCCGTTATAACCTGATCGACAAGTACCTGAACAAAATCTATACCGCCATTCGTAAAGCCCTTCTTAACCGGCATTGCATCACGGACATTACATCGCAATTAGCGCGGCAACAAAGGCCCGTATATAACCATGAGTTTATTGGCAAACGTTAAAGGACTGTTACTGGATCTCGACGGTGTGTTGTACGTCGGTTCGCAGCCCATTGCTGGTGCAGCGCAAGCAGTGGCCCGTATTCGCAAACACATACGGTGCCGGTTTATTACCAACACCAGCACCCGCTCTTTGCATTCCGTACATCAAAAACTGACGCAACTGGGTTTTTCAATCGGTATCGAAGAAATTATTAGTGCGCTGCAGGTCGCGAAAATATTACTGAAAAATATGGCAGATGAGTTGGGGCGACCGCCAGCCTGCTGGCTACTGCTGCACTCTGATGTACAGGAGGATTTCTCGCAATTTTCCTGTGCCACCAATAAACCAGATGTTATTTTAATCGGCGATATTGGCGAGGCCTGGGACTATGCTCTTATGAATCGTATTTTTGAACGGGTCATGGCGGGCGCTCAACTAATGGCTATCCACAAAAATCGATTCTGGGAAGCGGGGTCTGGCCTGAAAATGGATATCGGAGGATTTGTTGCCGCGTTAGAGTACGCGGGTAACACCTCGGCCCGCATTGTAGGCAAGCCCTCTGTGGATTTCTTTCAAGTGGCTCTCGACTCGCTCGGTCTTCCCGCCACGCAGGTCGCCATTGTCGGCGACGATATCGAGTCCGATATCGGTGGTGGGCAAGCCGCGGGTCTAGCGGGAATTCTGGTTAAGACCGG
The DNA here is from genome assembly GCA_041601945.1 of Porticoccaceae bacterium. Classification (GTDB taxonomy): domain Bacteria; phylum Pseudomonadota; class Gammaproteobacteria; order Pseudomonadales; family Porticoccaceae; genus JBFJKD01. The sequence goes on from JBFIHG010000037.1 coordinate 2,812, forward strand.
CAAATATCGCGCTGAGTATGTGTCGAGCGTGGTAGCGGATTGCACGCTTGATTCAATTTGCGATCTACCGGATATGCTCGGGTGTTAGGCTATTCAACTTGTAAACGTGAAGGTTCCGACAGCATACGCCGCAACTAACGTCAGATAATGCCGCTACTGACGCCGCCACTGTGTTCCATCCCTGGAATCTTCGAGGACTATGCCCTGCTGTATTAATTGTTCGCGAATGGCATCCGAACGGGCGAAGTCTTTGGCTTTTTTAGCCGCCACGCGCTGGGCAATCAAATCCTCGATGGTGCTGTCCGTCAGACCGTCTTTAGCTGCCTTGCCGCGCAAAAAATCTGCCGGATTTTCCTGGAATAATCCGAGCAAATTGCCCAGCGCCTTTAGCTCACCCGCCAGTTGTCGCGGGTCGGCTGGATCGCTGCCGCTGGTGGCGTTATTTAGTGCGCGCACCAGGTCGTGTAATACCGCAAAGGCTTCGGGGGTATTAAAGTCCCGATTCATTGCCTCGATAAAACGCGCGTACCAGGTGCTCGACTGCATATCTGCGAGAGTAATAACGGGCACGTCGGCAACGTTGCGCAACGCAAGGTAAAAACGTTCAACACCCTGACGCGCTTCAATTAAAGAAGTTTCGCTGTAGTTAATGGCGCTGCGGTAATGGCTCGACAGGAGAAAGTAACGCACCACCTCGCCATGGTATTTTTCCAGCACGTCGCGAATGGTAAAAAAATTGTTGAGTGACTTGGACATTTTTTCGTCGTCCACCCGCACCGCGCCAGCGTGCATCCAGTAGTGCACAAACGTTTTACCGGTGGCCGCTTCACTCTGCGCAATTTCGTTTTCGTGGTGGGGAAATGGTAAGTCGGGTCCGCCACCGTGAATATCAAAGGTTTCACCGAGCAGACAGGTAGCCATGGCGGAACATTCAATATGCCAGCCGGGACGTCCGCGCCCCCAGGGCGATTCCCATCCGACCTGATCCTGCGCAGCCGCTTTCCACAGAGCAAAATCTCGGGGATCTTCTTTAAATTCGTCCACCTCAACCCGCGCTCCCGCTAACAATTCGTCCGGAATTTTTCCGCTCAGTCGCCCATAGTTGGCAAAGCGCTTGACCCTATAATAGACATCTCCATTGGCCGCGCGATAGGCGTAGTGATTGTCGACCAACGTATCCACCATCGCGATAATGTCGTCGATATGCGCGGTGGCCCGCGGCTCCAGAGACGGCGGCAACACACCCAGCGCCCGTTCATCCTCGTGCATGGCTGCAATCATGCGCGTGGTCAGGTCGGTGAATGGTTCGCCATTTGCGTCCGCACGGGCCAGAATTTTATCGTCGATATCGGTGATATTGCGCACATACGTCACATCCCATTGCTGGCTACGCAGATAACGCACAATCGCATCAAACGCCACCAGCACCCGCGCGTGACCAAGATGGCAGTAATCGTAAACGGTAATGCCGCACACATAGAGACGAATCTTGCCGGCCTCCATGGGCTTAAAGAGTTGTTCCGTGCGGGTCAGCGTGTTGTATATTTTTAACGTCATAAGAATGTCTTCTGTGGGCACTTTATTGCTGCCCTCCTCGATCGCCAGCCAACGTTAGCGTTTCCCACAGCGTCAGCGGCACCCATGCTGCGCTAAGCACCCTGCCAGGTATCGCGCAGACTGATGGTACGGTTAAACACCAGAGTTGCGGGGTTACTATCCCGAACGTCTGCGCAGAAATACCCCTCCCGCTCAAACTGAATACTGATACCGGTGGCCATGGACGCCAGACCCGCCTCCCCTTTACAGTCCGACAGGATGCGCAATGAATCCTGATTTAAGCCGGCGCGAAAATCCGCGCCATCCGCGTCCGGCTCCGGGACGCTGAATAAGCGGTCGTACAGGCGTACTTCGCAAGTCACGCAATCCTGGGCGTTTACCCAGTGAATCACGCCACGGGGCTTAATCTCAGCGGGCGGATCCTCACCCACGGTATCCGGCACCACGCTCGCCAAAATTTCCGTGATCTCCCCGGCGGCATCACGCACTACCTCTTCCGCTTTTATGACATAGGCGCCGCGCAGACGCACCCACTCGCCAGGCACCAGACGCTTGAATTTTTTGCGCGACAAGGTGTGATCCTCGTTAAAATCTTCGCGATCGATATACAGTTCGCGACCAAAGGTTACCGCTCTGGTGCCCATATCTTCCTGTTGCGGGTGATTCGCCAGGGTCAGCACTTCCGTTTTGCCGTCTGGCCAATTGGTCAGTGTCACTTTGAGAGGCTGTAATACACACATCGCCCGCGGCGCGGAGTCATTCAGTTCGGTGCGAATAAAATGCTCAAATTGGGCCATATCCACAACGCCGTCGGTTTTTGCAATCGCCAGACTGTCGCAGAAGTTGCGTATCGCCGCCGCTGGTACACCGCGACGCCGCAATCCGGCGAGGGTTGGCAGGCGCGGATCGTCCCAGCCACCGACATGACCTTCCTCAACCAGTTGTTTCAATTTGCGTTTACTGGTGACCGTGTAATTCAGATTCAGTCGGCCAAACTCGAATTGTCGCGGCCGGGACGGCACCGGTAAATTGTCAATCAGCCATTCGTACAGCGGCCGGTGATCGGCAAACTCCAGGGTACATAGCGAATGGCTGACGCCCTCCAGCGCATCTTCCTGGCCGTGGGCGAAATCGTAGGACGGGTAGATATTCCACTGGTTGCCGGTGCGATGATGGGGTTGGCGTTTGATCCGGTACAACACCGGATCACGCAGATTGATATTGGCCGCGGCCATATCAATTTTTGCGCGCAGCACCATTTTGCCTTCCTCGACTGCACCGGTACGCATCTGCTCCAGCAACGCGAGGGATTCTACAACAGGACGCTCCCGGTAGGGGCTGTCGCGTCCGGGAGCAGTGAGCGTACCGCGATATTCTCTGGTCTGGTCCGCATCCAGTTCGCAAACGTACGCCTTACCTTCCTTCACCAGAAGCTGAGCCCAGTCGTACAGTTGGTCAAAATAATCCGACGCATAACGCACTGATCCGGCCCATTGAAATCCCAGCCAACGCACGTCTTCGATAATCGCGCTGACAAATTCATCGCTTTCCGTGGCGGGGTTGGTATCGTCAAAGCGCAGATTACAGGTGCCGGAAAATTGCTCGGCGATGCCAAAATTAAGGCAGATCGATTTGGCATGACCGATATGCAAATAACCATTGGGTTCCGGTGGAAAACGCGTCACCACCGAGCGCACCTGCCCGCTTTCCAGATCGTTGTGCACAATTTGCTGAATGAAATTCAGGTTCTCGGCTTTAGTGACGTTACTGTCGCTCATGGGAGAGTTTTCCAAGGGTCTACGGCGCACGCTCACCGCTACACTGTAACCGAGATACGGGATCGGACAAGATGGCGATTATAGCTGCTTGAGCCCCCATGAATAAACCGCGATGTTCCAATCCTGCGTTAAAGTGCTTATCATTCCACCGGTACTTAACAAGGAATTGCCCATGATCACGCTACACACCAACTACGGCGAAATTGCCGTCGAGCTAGATTTCGAGAAAGCCCCGCTGTCCGCCGCCAACTTTCTGCAATATTGCCGGGACGAATTTTATAACGACACGATATTTCACCGCGTCATCTCTAATTTTATGGTTCAAGGTGGGGGGATGACCGCTGACATGACGGAAAAATCCGGCCGCGCGCCCATTCAAAATGAAGCGGATAACGGCCTGAGTAATGACACCGGGACCCTCGCCATGGCACGCACCATGGACCCGCATTCCGCCTCATCCCAGTTCTTTATTAACGTCTCCGACAATCACTTCCTCAACCACAAGGGCAAAACCCCTGATGGCTGGGGCTACGCCGTTTTTGGCAAAGTCGTCTCTGGTATGGATACAGTGGAAAAAATAAAGGCAGTGGCCACCGGTAACAATGGTCATCACCAGGACGTACCTCGCGATTCCGTGGTCATTGAACGAGTGGTGGTGTCGGACGCTTACGCCGACCGTTAATGTCCATTCTGCTGATCTCCGACCTGCATCTTTCCGCCGAAAGACCTGAAATTACCGCTGCCTTTTTTGCTTTTCTGGAAAAGTCGGCGGCCACGGCAGAAGCACTTTATATTCTCGGAGATCTGTTCGAAATATGGATTGGTGACGACGACCCCGCGCCGCTCGCCACCAATGTCGCCACGGCATTGCGACGCGTTACCAAACACGGCACGCGCGTGTATTTGCAGCGCGGCAACAGAGATTTTGCAATAGGCAAACGTTTTTCCCGGGAGACGGGCTGCACCCTGTTGCCGGATTATCATCTCGCAAATTTATACGGCGAACAGCTATTGCTGTTGCACGGCGATACCCTGTGTACAGACGATCGGCAGTATCAGCGCTTTCGTCGCTGGATTCGCTGCCCCCCCGTGCTTGGGCTGCTGCGCCATCTACCCCTGTCCGTGCGCCGTAAACTCGCTGCGCGAGCGCGCCTGAAAAGTATGGCCACTAATGCCAACAAGGCCGAGAATATTATGGATGTGGCGCCGGATGCGGTAATTGCAGCACTACAACGCGCGGGCGTGCAGACCATGGTTCACGGCCACACCCACCGGCCGGGCGCGCACGCCCTGGAAGCAAACGGCAAAACTGCTGAACGCATCGTACTGGGCGACTGGGATCGCCAGGGCTGGGTACTCACTGCCCAACCCAGTGGTCTTGAGTTGACCAGCTTTGATATCGACCCGCTTGAGTAGGCGCAGCGACTGACAAACAGCCCTGGTGTTCCTAAAAGCGATAGTTAACGCGGGCGGTGACGATATGTACATCCACCGCATCGAAATGACCAGCCAGGGTGCCCGCACCGGGAATCGGTAGAATCGGCTCCGCATCGTAGGAATCCGTGGCACCAATTCGCGTATAGCTGTAACCCACATCCGCCGACAATTGACGGCTAACCTCTGCACCCATACCGAGGCTCCAGCGCCACTGTTCCCGGGAGGGAAAATACACGGTACCCACTGTTTCTTTCACCGGATCACCGTCATAGCCAACCCCCGTTGCCAACCACAGGGTCTGGGTCAACTGGTAGCGGGCACCCAACGCGAAATGCCAGGTGTCCTGCAAACCGTTGGCATACACCGCCTGATCAATGGGCCCCGCCTGCGCACGCAGGTCACCGAAATCACTCCAGAACTGGCGGCCGACATTTGTGGAGACCTGCCATTGGTCGTTTATCTGGTATGTCGTGCTGAACAGCCAATGCTCCGGCACTACCAGGTTCATACTGACTTGATCAAATTGCAGGTCCTGTAGCAGGCCGCCCAATACGGGATGTAGACCGGTACCTTTTAATTTGGCTTTATGATCGTGTTCCGTCTCTGACGTCCACACAAACCCCAGCCGCAACGATGGATTGGCCTGGTACAGAACCCCAAGCGTGGCACCGATATCATAGGAATCATCGGTAAAGGATATACGGCCATCGGGCAGATCTTCCGGCGCCCCGTAAATCGCGTTATTGACCACTACTCCCGCTTCCATCTCACTTTTTTGCAGGTGCAATGCAACCCCAATAGAGAGTGCATCATTGATTTTCCAGGCCGCGGCTGGCGATAAATTGAGCGTTACCCAGCGCGCGTCGATCAGGTAGAAACGTCCGGGCCAATCTCGATCGTAGGGCATTTCCGCACCCAGAAAGGAATGTATGCCCACACCAAAACTTAGATCGCCCAGTGAAGCACCCCCGAGATAAAATGCTCCGCCCGGCAGGGACGAATACGCCCCATCGTCGCGCCCTGCGCTAAATGCGGTCTCGCTATATATGCCTTGCAGCGCGCCGGTAAAGATCAGGCCATCCAGTTCGGTCAGAGCAGCGGGATTGCTGGCCACCACTGACGCGCCGTCACTAATAGTCGCGCGTCCCGCTCCTGCCTGATAGGACGATGCAGAGCCATCTTCGTAGGTCAGCAAGCCGCCAGCGCTAACCGCCGTGGCCGCAAGCTGCGCCGCCAGCACGATTAAACCTGCCATTACATTTGTACTATCCAGCCGCCACTTACGCATTCCAGTTTCCTCTGTCCTTCTCTCGTATCAACATTTACTACCCACACATGCAGAATAATGCTGTGGTGCTTACAGGGCGCACTGTACGCGGGTAATTATGGTATTTCTTATAATTAATTAGGTATTTTTTATATATTATTTCAGGTAGCATTCCGTTATGGTGATTTCTAACTCCCTCGCTAGCGCGCCGGACAGTCAGCCCTTGCTGAGTGAACTGATGCGCGAGGTGATGGGCAAGCCTCGGGTGTCGATCAGTTTGAGCGATGCCATGGGGGTGCAACTCGAAAGCTACACCGTGCCTTTTGGTCGCCTGTCCATACCACCGCTACCGCGTCCGTTACTGGTTATCTATAGTCTCGGTAACCCGCTTTCCTACGTGTTTCCGGCGGAGACGCATCCCGCACAATTGCTGCCCGGGCTGGTCACGGTGATACCTCAGCGCTTTAGTGCCGACCTGAACGTGGTCAACAGCGGCGATATTCTTGTAGTGTATAGCGACACCAGAAATGTCGACGATCCGCTTGAGGAGTGGGCACAATCGCTGCCCACATCCCTGCATAATTTCACCAGCGAACTGATTCCGCCCCTGGCCAAACGTATCGCCGCAGCGGCCGAGAACATGCAACCCGGGGATCAGTTTGCGGCGGAACACCTCAATCTGCTTGGTCAGGCACTCACGGCGGAGTTGCGCGCGGTGCTACCCCGTGGCGATCAGCAGTCAACGGCCCAGACACCCCGTGCTTTCGACTACGTTAATCGCGTGCTACCGATCATCCATCAACGCCTCGCTGATCCACTGCCACTAAAACTTCTCGCCCGAGAAGCGGGCATTGGCGTCACGGTGCTCACCGATAGCTTTCAAACGATTACCGGAAAAACGCCACACCGCTACCTGCTGGAGGCGCGAGTCGAACGGGGTGCGGAACTGTTGCGCAACACTCGTCTGAGCCTGTCCGACATTGCCGCACAGACCGGTTTAAGTAGTCAGAGCCACTTCAACCTGGTATTTAAGCGCTATTTTGGCGTGACACCCCGGGTCTATCGACTACGTTTTATGCAAAAAGGTACTGGCAGTTAGCCAGGCGGGCCTGAGTGAAAACGAAATTCCACGTCGGGGGACTGAATCAGACGCATTTCCTCCCGCGCGAAATACTCGATGCGTGCCGCTACATCCTGGGCAGCCACAGATCTCGCCAGGCTCAGGTAATCCCGATAGTGGCGCGCTTCGGACTTGAGCAGAGAACGGTAAAACGTTTGCAATTCCGCATCCACCAGCAGTGGCGCCAGTGCCGCAAAACGTTCACAGGAGCGCGCTTCGATAAAGGCTCCTACTATCAGAGTATCCACCAGTTTGGCCGGCTCATGGGTGCGTACTTTTTGCCGCAAACTGGCCGCGTAACGGGCGGCGGGCAGCTGTCGATAAACAATCCCGCGCTTTTCCATCAGCCCGATTACCTGCTCAAAATGACGCAGCTCCTCCCGCGCTAACCGCGACATCTTGTTAAGTAAGTCAAAATTTTCGACGTAACGGTAAATGAGATTAAGGGCCGTGCTGGCCGCCTTTTTCTCACAATTGGCATGATCTATCAGTAACAGCTCCGGTTCCGCCAGCGCCCATTCAAGCCAGGCGGGCGGGGTTGGACACGGCAGAAACTCACGCAACTCGTCGAGGGCGTTCACCAGCAGTTACTTGGCAGTGGCAAACCCTTGCATGGCATCATCTCTGTCCTGATTCACCTGTTTCACCATCGCATTCTGATTCATCAGCTTCAGCCACTCGTTCATGCCCGGCATTTCGATATTGATATCGCGGCCATAGACTTTTTTGACCGCCCACCCAACCAGAGTAACCGTGTAATAAAGCATCAGATCAGCGTAGGTCAGACTGTCCCCGGCAGCGTAGGGCCCAAATACCAGCAGGCGGTTCATGGCGGCGATGCCCTTGTCCAGTTCCGGGGCAACCTTGTCCTTGAGTTCCTCGCTAAGTGGCGCACCAAAGAATGCCGAGCGGAACAGCTGGCGACCCACCAACTCCAGATACAGCTCGGTCGCTTTCATCAGCTCGCGGGTTTTAGCGCGTTTAAAGTTATCTTCCGGAAACAACGCAATACCGGGGGAAATATCCTCCAGAAATTCGAAAATAACGCTGGTTTCGCTGATAAAGCCTTCGTCTGCTTCCAGGCAGGGAACCTTGCCCATGGGGCTCTGCTTGAGAAAAGCATCTTCCTGATTCGGTCGCACCACCACTTCCTCAAACTCGAAGCCCTTTTCCAGCAGCGCCAGCTTAACCATATTGTAATAATTGCTAACGGGAAAACCGTATAACTTCAACATCATTTTTCTCCAGTGATTAATTCTAATTTATTAACATCCAGGCCCGGCGCGATATAGCGTTCGTAATGTGCCTCGGACAGCACATCAAAATCCCGTTCTATATCATCGCGCAGCTGGGTCAGTGGGGCATTACGGTACGCTGCATGCGCGCCCACCCCGTAATCTTGCAATGCACTGATTCTGGACGCCTTGGCGCGCAATAATCCCTGCACCCAGCAGAGCGCATTCACCGCCTCATCGATTACCAGATTTTGTCGCTGCATGGTCGATTTTAATAACGCTTTATCCCGTATATAAAAGCGTTTGCCGACGACACTGGCCAATAGCTGTTCGAGTCTGCTCAATACCGCGTTGCGCTCGTCCTCGGTGTAGGCATTCCAGTGTATAACCTCGTGGGAAAAACGTTTACACCCACGGCATACGGTATCGCCGATACCGGTCGAGCAAATACCAATGCAGGGGGTCTTTACGGTGCTAATCATTACCCGGCACTGTACACATCGCCGCAAGCCGATGTAAAGCAGACGACGCAAAGTTATCGCCAGCGCGACAGCAAGGCCATTACACCAGTTACCCGTTTCCTGTAAAATTGCGGGCCTGGGCTTGCCGGCCCCCATCGATGGACGTCATCGATAGTCCCAGTCGTGGCGACCACCGCGATGGGTAACATCATTAACACGAGGAACTCTACTGTGCTCGAAGCCTACCGCCTACATGTCGAGGAACGCGCTGCTATCGGCGTACCACCCAAGCCCCTGAATGCCGAATGGACCAACGAACTTATCGCCCTGCTGAAAAATCCGCCCAGCGGGGAAGAAGCATTACTCCTCGACCTGATTACCCATCGCGTACCACCCGGTGTCGACGCCGCAGCCTACGTGAAAGCGGGTTTTCTCTCGGCCATCGTCAGCGGCGAAGCCAGCTCCCCATTGATTGATCGACGCAAGGCCATCGAGTTACTGGGCATGATGCTGGGGGGCTACAATATCGCGACTCTGGTTAAAGCCCTGGATGATGCCGAACTGGGTGAACTGGCGGCGCAGCAACTCAAACAGACATTGTTGATGTTTGATGCTTTTCACGATGTGGCCGCGCAGGTTAAAGCAGGCAACAGCAACGCCCAGGCCGTGATGCAGTCCTGGGCTGACGCGGAGTGGTTTACCAGCCGCGCGGAGGTGCCGCAAAAAATCACTGCAACCGTGTTTAAGGTTACCGGAGAAACCAATACGGACGATCTTTCACCAGCACCCGACGCCTGGTCGCGCCCGGACATACCCCTGCACGCCAAGGCGATGTACAAAATTCCCCGGGACGGCATTCACAACACCGAGCAACAAATCGCCGAGTTGACCGAAAAAGGTTACCCGGTGGCTTTTGTCGGGGACGTGGTCGGCACCGGCTCCTCGCGCAAATCCGCGACCAATTCAGTGTTGTGGTACATGGGCGACGACATACCCGGCGTACCCAACAAGAAAGCAGGCGGTATTTGTATTGGCAGCAAGGTCGCGCCGATCTTTTTTAACACCATGGAAGATTCCGGCGCACTCGTTTTCGAGGCTCCGGTAGATCAGATCAACTACGGACAGGTAATCGACATTCTGCCGTACGAAGGCAAAATTCTGGACCACGACAGTGGTGCCGTGGTGGCGCAGTACACCCTCAAATCCAGCGTACTTCTCGACGAAGTTCGCGCCGGGGGACGCATTAACCTGATTATCGGTCGCGGCCTGACCAAGCGCGCCCGCGAATACCTTAACCTGCCCCCATCCACGCTGTTTCAGACGCCGGAACAACCGGCCAATACCGGCAAGGGCTACACCCTCGCACAGAAAATGGTGGGCCGCGCCTGCGGCGTCGAAGGTATTCGCCCCGGCACCTATTGCGAGCCCCAATTAACCACCGTGGGCTCTCAGGACACCACCGGTCCCATGACCCGGGATGAACTACAGGACCTGGCGTGCCTCGGCTTTTCCGCCGACCTGGTCATGCAGTCCTTCTGCCACACCGCGGCGTACCCAAAACCCGTGGACATCGAAACCCAGCACAGTCTGCCGGACTTTATTCGCAATCGCGGTGGCGTATCTCTGCGCCCAGGGGACGGGATTATTCACAGCTGGTTGAATCGCATGCTGTTACCGGACACCGTTGGCACTGGCGGTGACTCCCATACTCGTTTCCCCATGGGTATTTCCTTTCCCGCAGGCTCCGGTCTGGTGGCGTTTGCCGCCGCCACCGGGGTCATGCCCCTGGATATGCCGGAATCGGTATTGGTGCGCTTCAAGGGCAAAATGCAACCGGGCATCACCTTGCGCGATCTGGTTCACGCCATTCCTTACTACGCCATCAAGCAAGGTGTGTTGACCGTCGAGAAGAAGAACAAGAAAAATATTTTCTCGGGCCGCATTCTGGAAATTGAAGGTTTGCAGGGTCTGACCGTCGAGCAGGCTTTTGAATTATCGGATGCGTCCGCGGAGCGTTCCGCGTCGGGTTGCACCATCAAGATGGACCAGGACGCGGTTGCCGAATACCTGCGCTCCAATATTACCCTGCTGCGCTGGATGATTGCGGAAGGCTATGGCGACGTGCGCACCCTGGAACGACGGGCGCGCAAAATGGAGGACTGGCTTGCCGAGCCGCACTTGATGGCAGCTGATGCCGATGCGGAATACTGCGAGATCATCGAAATTGACCTGGCCGATATCCGCGAACCGATCGTCTGCGCACCCAACGATCCGGACGATGCCCGCCTGTTGTCGGAAGTTGCCGGCGACAAGGTCGACGAAGTATTTATTGGCTCGTGCATGACCAATATTGGGCACTTCAGAGCGGCCGGAAAACTACTCGAGCAAGTCCAGCCTGGCGCACTGCAAGCGCGTTTCTGGATCGTGCCGCCGACCCGCATGGATGAACACACGCTGATGGAGGAGGGTTACTACAATATTTTCGGGCGGGCCGGTGCCCGTACGGAGATGCCGGGGTGCTCCCTGTGCATGGGTAACCAGGCGCGGGTGGCGGCCAACTCAACGGTGTTGTCGACCTCGACCCGCAACTTTCCCAATCGCCTGGGAGATGGCGCCAACGTCTATCTCACCTCTGCGGAACTCGCCGCCGTCGGCGGAATTCTCGGCCGCTTGCCCACCCCAGAGGAATATCTGGAGTACGCACAAAACCTCGATTCAATGTCAGAAGAAATTTATAAATATATGAATTTTAACCAAATTGAATCTTTCCAAAACGCAGCTGGCCAGGGCAAACTTATCGCTGCCGAGCAAATTGTGGAGGTGGCCTGAGAGTCCCTCGGCCGAATTCAGGAGCACGCCCCACCGGTTACAACAACACCTGTAACCAGCAGTTCCAAACCCCGCTACGGCGGGGTTTTTATTGTCTTCGAAGCGGGACTGGACATCCGACGGGACTCGCGTATCTTCTCGCCAAAATATTAGTTGACATATCATCGTTGATACGTCAACATGTTTTTCGAATTAACATTACCCTGCGCTTTGCTGCTTTGCTTTCCCTGTCCCCTGGCGGCGGTGAACATAGCAGCCACACTCTGGAAATCTGTTATGCGCCGCCTGTCCACCCTGGCTCTTTTGATATTGTCCCTTAGTGTAATGAGTTACCTGGTAACTCATTACCTGCAGTCCCGCAAATCTGTGTCCACTGATAACGCCTACATCTCAGGCAGTATCACCACGGTAAGCTCGCAACTCGACGACATAGTTATGTGGGTGGGGGCCGATGCCGGTGATTTCGTCGCAGCTGGCCAGGTTGTGGTGCGTCTGGATGGCGGCACGCCCAAAAATAAACTGGATCGGGCGAAAAACGAGCTGGCCGCAACCGTACAGCAGGTCGCCGCCCTCAAGCAACGGGTGCAGCGGCAACAAGCAGAGGTCAGACAGGCACAGGCGAGCTATGAGTTGGCCCGCAACGAAGCGCAACGCCGCAACAAACTGGCCGCCAGAGGGATGGTGTCCAAAGAAGAACGGGATATCGCCGTGCTGCGCCAGCGGGAAGCTCAGGCGGCGCTGGATACAGCGCAACAAATTCTCGCGGAGGCCACCATTAAAGCCGGACATATGCCCATTGCCGAACATCCGAAAGTCCGGGGTGCGGCGGCATTAGTGCGCGGTATTTTTGCGGAAGTAAACAAAGGCGCAATCGTGGCGCCAGTGTCTGGACATATTGCCAAAAGTTTTGTGTCTGTCGGTGACACGATTAAAACCGGGCAGCCACTCCTGCAGCTGGTGCAACTGGATCAGACCTGGGTTGAAGCCAATTTCAAGGAAACCCAGCTACAGAGCCTGCGCCTGGGACAGCCGGTGGAAATCATTTCGGACCTGTACGGCGACGACGTCGTTTACAACGGCGAAGTGATTGGCACTGGCACTGGCACCGGTTCCGCTTTTGCCCTGCTACCCGCGCAAAACGCCACTGGAAACTGGTTAAAAATAGTGCAACGGGTGCCGGTGCGCATTGTCTTTACCGGCGAGCAAATTCGCGAGCATCCGCTACCCCTCGGCACATCGTTAGCGGTCAAAATTGATACCTCGTCCCAGGACGGACCACGGCTGAGCACAACACCTGCCACACACAGTAGCGACGTATCTAGCGTGTATAACTACTGGCGTGCGGGTGCGCGTGAGATGGTCGAGGCCATCATTAGTGACAACCTGCCCAGCGCACAGGGTGACAGACAACCGGGCCAGCTAGCCGCCAAACAATTTTCTACCGATCAATTAACTACCGATCAATTAACTACCGATCAATTAGCTGCCGATAAATTAGCTGCCAAAAAATGAGAGCGACCCCACGGCTACCGCTGCTGCTGACCGCCATCGCTATCGCCGCAGCGAATTTTATGAACATTCTCGACACCACCATTGCAGTGGTGTCCTTGCCTGCGATTGCCGGAAGCCTCGGCGCCACGCCATCCCAGGGCACCTGGGTACTGACCTCTTACGCAATTTGTCTGGCGGTCATGTTGCCCCTGAGTGGCTGGATCTGTACCCGCTATGGCCAGATCAAAACGTTTGTCGTTTCCATCGGCGTATTTACTTTGACTTCCTGGTTGTGCGGCATGAGTACCAACTTTGAATTACTGGTATTTTTTCGCGCGTTGCAGGGGCTGTCCAGCGGGTTGATCGTACCCCTGTCGCAAACTGTACTGTTGCGAGTTTATCCTCCTGAACAACACGGATTCGCCATCGGCCTGTGGAGCCTGACCGCTGGTGTCGCACCAGTACTGGGTCCAATTATCGGCGGATTTCTCACCGATACCGTGGGCTGGCAGTGGATTTTCTATATGAACATTCCCATTGGCCTGGTGTGCGGGTGGGTTATATGGCAAAGCATGAAACACGCGGAAAGCGACATTCAGAAAAAGCCCGTGGACGCCGTTGGATTGATACTGATGGCGACCACCGTTCTCTTGTTTCAGTTGATTATGGACAAGGGTCACGAACTGGACTGGTTTGGATCATCCACTTTGCGCCTGGCATTAAATGTCGCGGTCATCGCTTTTGTGGGATTAGTGATGTGGGAGCGCAAGGAGCCCCACCCAATTATTGATTACTCTCTGCTCAAAGTGCCGAGCTATGTAGCCTGCACGGTGATGGCGGTTATTTTTTACATCACCTATTACACCACCACGGTGTTGTATCCCATCTGGATGCAGTCGGTACTGGGCTACACAGCCACCTGGGCGGGACTGGCGATGGCTGGCACCAGTCTGGTGCCGTTGTTCGGCATGATGATCGTGGGCAAAAATCTGGCGCGCCTGAATTTGCGGCACTTAATTATTGTCGGTAGCTTCGTCGTGGCCTACGGGATTTACCTGCAGTCGACTGCAAGTACCGACACCACATTCAGTGCCATCTTTTACGCGCGAGTCATCATGGGCATCGGCTTTGGTTTTCTCTTTCCACCGTTAATGGCGCTATCGCTAACCGGCATTCCGGCAGAAAAATCCGCTTCCGCCGCTGCATTCTTTAATTTTTTCCGCATGTTTGCTTCCAGTCTCGGGATAGCTATCGGCATAACCGTCTGGCAAAACCGCACGGTCTTCCACCGCCAGAGACTGATCGAAGATATATCCCTCTACGACACGGCAAAGGAAACTGCGCTGGAACCCATCCTTGCCCTCACCGCTGGCAACGAGTCGGTCATGTGGGCGGTGGTGGACCACCTGGCTTCGTTACAGGCATCGACCCTCGGCCTCGGCGACACCTTTATCGCCTGCGCTATCGCCTATGGGGCGATTATACTGTTAACACCGCTCGTACCAGCGCGTATGCAACGTGCTCCGGCACAGACACCGGTACAGGCACCGGCACAGGAAACGACCCATGATTAATCTGGCGGATAACCTGGTGCGCCATATCGGCATACTCAACCGTTACATGATGCGCGCGCTGGATGCGGAAATGGCACCCCTCGGCATCGGCGCCGGGCGTTTTCGCTATTTGTTTATGCTGTATATCGACGATGGTCTTACGCAGCAGGAAATAGCATTTCGCCTGCAAGCCGACAAGGCGGCTGTGGCGCGCACCCTGGCGCAAATGGAACAGCAGGGATTTGTCGAACGTCGCAGGGACGACGGTGATAAGCGCCTGACTCGCGTTTACCTTACTGCTAAATCCCGGGACTTGCGCAGCCACCTTGAGCTCGCCGTGCAACGCATTATTGAACAGTTAACGGAAAGTCTCGAACCCGACCACCAAATTGCGGTGTCGTTAATCCTGCAACAAATGTCCGACTCACTGGTGACGGGCTACGATGTCGCCAATACGGGAAAATAACCGCCGCCTGGTACGCCCTGTTTTAACATTACGTCAGGTAGCTTTGTCGATACCAGTCATTAACCTCGTCGCCGGTAGTCAACCACACATCCTTATGTTCGGCGATATATTTGAATGCTCGCCGCAGATGCTTGGCACGAAACGGTTGACCGACTAAAAAAGTATGTAAACAAATAGGCATAATCCTGGCGTTATGTTCACCTTCCTCATACAGCATATCGAACTGATCGATGATCATATCGCCAAACTGCTCGCCGCTAACACCGATATTCATAATTGCCGGAATATCATTTAACTCCACCGTATAAGGCACCGAGATAAGACTGCCCTGCTTCACCTCAAACTTAAATGGTTGGTCGTCAGCGGTAAAATCGCACAGGTACTCCACGCCCAATTCGGCAAGAATATCTGGGGTATTGAACGTCTCGCACAAAAACGGTCCCAGCCAGCCCTTGGTTTTACGCCCGAGCGCTTGCTCCATCTCTTTCAGCACAGCTGCAATAATTTCCCTTTCCCGCGGCTCCTCTTTACCGCTAAGAAAGTTTGCGGGCGCATTATTGATACCGTGCCCGATCCAGGCCCAGTTGCGTTTTTCGCCCTCTTCGATGATACGCGGATATTCGCGAATAATTTCCGAGTTAAGACACACGGTGCCCCTATAACCATAACGATCCATCATCTCCATCATGCGCCACAGACCAACACGGTTGCCGTAGTCTCGCCAACCATAATTTAACGTGTCTGGCGTAAACCCAGCCGTTCCAGGCACCAAAGCGGTCCCAGCAATATCCTCGGGAAAATGTTCGATGTTAATATAGGGCACCACCGCAACCCGCTCGCCCCGTGGTAGCTTCAGCGGCTCACGATCAATAATTGGAGAAAATTTATATCTGCTAGTTTGCGTCAACTTCTTATCCATTTTTCAGTCTCCGAACGGTTAAGGCTCAAGGGATTTAAAATACTCGATGGTTTCCAGCTTGGACACCACGTCGCCGTATTTAGAATGAATATCAAACAAATTGGCCTCGTGGGGATCTGGGTGTCGATCTCCGACGCATTCGCGCACTACCATGCCACGAAAGCCATGCTGTACCGCATCCACGGCGCTGGCGCGAATACAACCGCTCGTAGAACAACCAATCATAACCAACGTATCCACGCCTTGCGCAGTCAGAGTACTCGCCAGACTGGTACCAAAAAATGCACTGGCGTAATTTTTTGTAATCACCGTTTCACCAGCACCGGGTAATACTTCGTCGCAAATTTGCGCGTATACATTACCCTCCACCAGACATTTCAGCACCGGCGCTTTTTCTAACCAAATTCCGCCGTCTTCGAAGTTGCTCGGGTTGTAACGAACGATAGTGTGTAATACTGGAATTCGACATTGCCGTGCGACCGCTAATAACTCTGTACTTTCTTGCACGGCCGTTACCACACCTGGTGCATATAATGGCGAATCTTCCAGGATATAGCCTTTCAAAAAATCGACCACAACCAATGCGGGTTTACGACCAAATCCTAGCCTGTTATCCCAAACACCCGCATAGTTCTCATCTCTTTTTGTTACCATTTTATTTCTCCTTAGGGTTCTTACAATTCATCGGAGTATGCCGCCAATTTTTGTGAGCCCGGTTAACATCTCAAGAGTCAAACAGCCAGGGCGCTGCTTCTGCACGGCGCATCTGATACGCGGTGATAAGATCGGATTTTTCCAAGGTGGCGGCGATATCGTCAACGCCGTGAAGTAAACGTCTCTTACGTTCCGGATCTACATCGAAATGTATTTCTTGACCAGAGCACCTGATTAACTGGTGAGCGAGATCTACTTCCAGCTGCAGACCATCACACTCCTCCACAGCTCGAAATAATTCATTGACCACTTGGCTATCAAGCACAATGGGCAGTATCCCATTCTTAAAACAGTTGTTATAGAAAATATCGGCAAAACTTGGGGCGATAAGCACGCTGATACCGAAATCGAGCAGCGCCCAGGGTGCATGCTCACGGGAAGACCCACAACCAAAGTTTTCACGGCACAACAGTATCTGCGCGTTTTTATAGCGCTCCTGGTTCAGCACAAAATCCTTATTGAGCGGTCGATCACTGTTGTCCTGATCCGGCTCACCCTGATCCAGGTAACGCCATGCATCGAAAAGATTTGGACCGAAACCCGTGCGTCGAATCGATTTCAAAAACTGTTTGGGAATAATCGCATCGGTGTCCACATTGGCAATATCGAGTGGTGCAACTAACCCCTTAATTCGTACAAACTTGTCCATAAATACTCCTGCTTTTCGGCGCTATCAATCAGGAAACACGCGCATCGACGAAATGACCGGCGATAGCTGCTGCTGCTGCCATCGCTGGGCTCACCAGATGAGTGCGTCCACCAGCTCCCTGCCGACCTTCGAAATTACGGTTTGATGTCGATGCACAACGCTCCCCAGGCGACAAATAATCGTCGTTCATGCCCAGACACATCGAACAACCCGGCTCCCGCCATTCAAATCCGGCTGCCGTAAATATCTTATCGAGGCCTTCTAATTCCGCCTGTTTTTTTACCAGACCCGACCCGGGCACAACCAACGCCAATTTAATATTGTCAGCTACCCGCTTGCCCACCACCATATTGGCAGCGGAGCGCAAATCTTCGATACGAGAATTAGTGCACGAACCAATAAATACTTTATCGAGAAAAACGTCGTTAATCGGCGTGCCTGATTTAAGCCCCATGTAAGCCAGAGCCTTTTCCATGCCCATTCGCCGCACTGGATCGGCTTCCTTCTCCGGCGCAGGAATAATACTCCCTATGGGAACGACCTGTTCCGGCGACGTGCCCCAGGTCACCTGTGGTTCAATTTCTTCAGCAACCAAGGAAATAACCTTGTCAAACTTTGCGTCGGCATCGCTGTGCAACTCGCTCCACGCCTGTACTGCCTTCTCCCATAGCGTGCCCTGGGGCGCCATGGGGCGGTCCTTGACATAGGCTATTGTCTTGTCATCCACCGCAATCAACCCACAGCGGGCTCCCGCTTCGATAGCCATATTGCATACTGTCATGCGACCTTCCATTGACAGATTGCGAATCGCGCTTCCAGCGAACTCTATGGCGTAACCGGTTGCACCAGCTGTACCAATTTTACCAATCACGGCAAGTACTATGTCTTTTGCTGACACGCCGCTACCGGATGTTCCGTCGATACGAATCAGCATATTGCGCGCCTTGCGCATAACCACGCACTGTGTAGCCAGCACATGCTCTACATCTGAAGTTCCAATACCAAAGGCCAGCGCGCTGAAAGCTCCGTGGGTAGACGTATGGGAATCACCACAGACCATCGTGATTCCGGGAAGGGTGAAGCCCTGCTCAGGGCCAATCACATGCACAATACCCTGACGCACATCGTGCATGGTAAATTCGGGGATGGAAAATTTTTCGCAATTACTATCGAGCGCCGCCAACTGTTTTTTTGAAACCGGATCGCGAATATTATCGCGGTCCTGGGTCGGCACATTGTGATCCGGCACCGCAAGATTTGCCGCCGCTCGCCAGGGTTGTCGGTCCGACAACAATAGTCCCTCGAAAGCCTGCGGAGAAGTCACTTCGTGAATTAATTGTCGATCAACATACAACAAGGTAGTGCCGTCGCTGTCGCAGTCAACAACGTGAGCATCCCATAATTTGTCGTAGAGAGTTTTTCCCGTCATTGCATTTCTCCTTTTATCCTACCAATGCCATTGTCCACCGCTCTTTAGTCGGCATCGTTTGCAATCAAATGGGTATATATTCCAGCCGTATCGTTTTGATCGATATAGGCAATACGCCAATCTTTATAAATTGTTTTTTCGGGGCCGCTCATGCTGATACCCTTGCCCTGCAGCTCTGCGATAGCGGTGCCCATATCATCGACGCCAAAAGCGAGATGAAAAAACCCTTCGCCTTTCGTATCGAGTAAATTTTGCAAAAACCCTGGCCCAGTTGGAGCGGCCAGTTCGATACGTATATTGCGCAATACAAAAACGGCAATTTCCCCGCCGCGTTCCGGTACTGGGCCACGTTCGTAGAGCTTTATTCCGAGTAATTTTTCATAGGTAGCAATGGCGTCGTCCAGATTTTTGACCACAAATGCGACGTGATGGACTGAATCAATCATAGTGTTACTCCTTTGTGCAGCAACTATCGGCGCGTCAACTCTCGTTCATAAAAAACAAGTTAGACGCGTCTTGAGTATTTCTGAGGTTCACCACCTCAACGCCGCAAAAATACCGGTGTTTGTGGCGCGGGCAGGTGTGTTTCCACTAAACAGCGCGCTTTGATATCGGCAATAGTTCCGCCAAAATTAAACAACTCCAGAGCGCCACGTGCAGCGACCATTTTCTTACGTAATTCTTTTGTCCCCGCGGCATCGAGGATTTCTACATCGTCGATCACAACACCGTAGCGCCTGGCACCACTTGCACTCACCAGACCGCGTTCCACATCCTGTCGCACCAACTCCGGATCTCGGGACAAAGGATCACCCCACCCGCCACCACCCCAGGTGTTGAAATACAAAATATCACCCTTGTTCACACTCACGTTTTCGCACTTGGCCGGCAGCCACTCTTCGCTCCCATCACAACGCACCAGTCGCTTTGACGAACGCATGCCCGGCTCACCACCATTAACGCCCCAGGGATAAGTCAGCCAGCGATCGTCGTGAATCGCGACGGTGCCGTCAGCTAGAAAACAGTAGGCAACCGACAAACCGTTACCACCTCGATGCAAACCAGCTCCGCCGGAATCGGGAATGGTTTCATAACGTTCGATGCGCAACGGAAAATAGGCTTCAATAAATTCATTAGGCACGTTGGTGAACCCCGGCCACAGTGAATGGCCATCGGGGCCATCGCCAACGGGGCGTCCGGGAATGCCGCCAAAACCGATTTGAAATAATTGAAACCATTCGTTTTTTTCGTCATAACCAGAATAGAATAGATGAGGGCTATCGGAAAATCCGGCGGCGTTCATTGCCTCGGGTGCACTTTGCCCCAACAACCCACCGAGCACATCGAAGATGCGACCCAAAGCATGAGTTCTGCCCGACAGTGCTGCCGGAAATCTGGGTTTGAGCAACGATCCTTCAGGAATGCGCACATCCACCAGATCGTAGAATCCGTCGTTAAACAGAATATGTGGGTCGACCATATTGATGGTGAACGAACCAAAAAACATTTTGAACATTTCCTCACTCAGGTAAAAATTAATAGAACTTTTTGCCTGAGGGTCGGTTCCTTCAAAATCGAAAATCGCCTTTGAACCTTCGCGCCACAATTTGCAGCGGATTTTGTAAGGACCCATACCGACGCCGTCGTCGCACAGATAATCCTCAAAGATTCGCGGTTCTTCCGGCACGATCATTTCAATAATGCGTTGCATGGCTACGTGATTACGTTCCAGCATAATCTTCATGGTTTCGTGGAAAACATCGTCACCAAATCGTTGTGCAAGTTCAACACAACGCTTACCGGCAGTGCGACACGCAGCCACCAAAGCCTGTAAGTCAAAGCGGTTCCACTGTGGTGTACGCACGTTATGCAGAATGAGCTCGAGCAAATCGCTCTGTAGGACACCTTTGCGATAGAGTTTAGTCGGCGGTATACGAATACCTTCCTGGAATATAGTCTCGGCTCCGATAGGAATACTGCCCGGCACCATGCCACCGTTATCTGACATGTGGCCAAACATCGCTGCCCATGCAATATGGCGCCCATCCTTAAATACCGGTACCAGCACAATCCAGTCGGGAAGATGACTAACCGCCCCATTACACATATAGGGATCGTTGGTGATTAAAATATCGCCGTCTTCGATTTCACCCTGGTAGGCCTGGAGAAAACCGTGAATAAACGAACCAAACTGGCCGACAACCATTTTGCCATCTCGATTCGCAATCATCGGAAAACAATCGCCCTGTTCACGAATGCCAGGGCTCATCGCCGTGCGAAATAGCACGGCGTCCATTTCTTCACGGGCATTGCGCAGTCCATTCTCAATAATATCTACGGTAACCGTGTCTATTTCACACGGTTGAAAAGGTATTGTGTTTGTCTCTAGAATTGTCGCGGCCATAACTACACATTCTCCGCAGGATTGATCAATAAATTGCCGACACTGTCGACCGTTGCAGCGTACCCGGGCAACACGACGGTGGTCGCATCCATCTCCATCACAATCGCCGCCCCGGCTACACGGTCGCCCTCTGCCAATTTTTCACGGTCGTAGATATCCGCCTTATGACTTTTGCCCTGGTACCATATTTCTGTGCCCTGAATACGTGCCTCATCCAGGCCCCCGCGTCTCTTTTCGTCGGTCAATAATGGAATGGTGCCAGGTTTGGCGCTGACGATTGCTCTGAGCATCACTAACTCGTGTCCGCCCTCCAGGCAAAATGTAAACAGTTGGCTGTGTTCGCGGTCAAATTCGTCGATCAAGGCCTGCACACCCTTCTCCTTCAGGTGTTCTACACGGCACTCCAGTGACAACTGGAAAGCCTGTCCGGCATAACGAATGTCCGCCTGATAAGTAACTTCCTGTTCTTGTTCGGGGATTTCGTCGCGATTTAATGATTCTGCGGCCCTTTCTCGTAACGCTTCCAGTTCATTGATGACTTCATCCACCGCCAGGTCAGCCAATGGTCGCACAAAGCTACGGGATGCCTCGTCCTGCACACGGGTAGAAATATCGCCGTAGGCACATAACACCCCAGGACCGGGTGGAATAATGACCGGCCACGCGTTGAGTAACTGCCCGAGTGCATTGGCATGCAGTGGCCC
>JBFIHG010000038.1:0-24323 GCA_041601945.1 Porticoccaceae bacterium
GGACACCGGGCGCCGTGGCGCGCCAACCGCCAGTGCCGCCCAGAAATAATAGACAATCTGGGCCATTATCCGCGCCCAGTTAATAGAGTTAACGGCGACCAGCTGACGACCCTGGGGCAAAAAGGACTGGTCCGCAAAACTTGCCTTGACCATATTTTGGCAGTCGTCAAAGTTGCCCTGCAGGGCGATATTATGCACATTGCCGTCGGCTACGGTGGTCATTTGCCTGCGTTGTACATCGGATACGCGGTTGTGGGGATGTAAAATAAAAATATCGATGTTTTCACAGCGGCGACAACCCTCAATGGCCGCAGAACCCGTGTCCCCGGAAGTCGCTCCCATCACCACTACTTTCTGGCCACGCCGGGCCAGCAGATAATCGAGCAGATGCCCGAGAAACTGCAACGCGAAATCTTTAAACGCCAGGGTCGGTCCGTGAAACAGTTCCAGAATCCATTCGTTGTGACCGCTTTGCACCAGGGGTGCTATCGCCCGATGACGAAAGGTGCTGTAGCTGGCTTCAATAATACGGCGTAGATCCCGATCCGGAATTGCTCCCGCTACAAACGGCGCCATCACCTTGAAGGCCAGTTCCGAATAGGGCAGACCAACCCAACTGGCAATTTCGTCGCCACTGAAGCGCGGCAAGTGTTCCGGAACAAACAGGCCGCCATCCGGGGCCATACCCGTCAGGACAACATCTTCAAAGGACAGTGCGGGAGCGGTACCGCGGGTGCTGATATATTTCACTATGCGCTATTCTTCGTCAATAAATGGTCCCACCGGAAAAATCTGGCGGGGCTAAGCTATGTTAACCGCAATGATGGGCAAAGGTATTACCCGTTGAGGGATTCGACCCGCAGGTGCGTGACCTCCCCCAGCACCGCATCGAGGGCTTCCATAGCGGCAACCGCGTCCAGAATATCCCGCTCCCGCGCCCGATTGGTGAGCATAATCAGGGGTACATGATCTTCATCCGGCAACGGTTGTTTCTGAATAATGGCCTCAATGCTGATACTACGACTGCTGACGATTTGCGCCAACTTCGATAACACGCCCGGTCGATCGAGCACCGACAGCCGTAAATAATAGGCAGTTTCAATCGCCGTGATGTCGAGCACTGGATAATCACGCACTGCATCGGGCGCAAAACCCAAATGTGGCACCCTGCTTGCTGGCTCGCATTGCAAGCCCCGCGCAACATCGACAAGATCGGCAATAACGGCGGAAGCCGTAGCTTCGGCGCCGGCACCAGCCCCGTAATACAGCGTGGGCCCGACCGCATCCCCTTTCACCATAATGGCATTCATCACGCCACCAACCTGAGCCAGTAAACGGTCCTCCGGCACCAGCGTGGGATGCACGCGTAATTCAATGCCGTCCTGCGCGCGCCGAGCTATACCCAGGTGCTTGATCCGATAACCCAGTTCTTCGGCGTAGGCCAGGTCCTCCGGCACAATAGTACTGATACCCTCGGTGTACACCGCATCAAAGCGCAGCGGCATGCCAAAGGCGATGGCCGCGAGAATCACCAGCTTGTGCGCGGCGTCGATACCCTCCACGTCAAAGGTGGGGTCAGCTTCGGCATAACCGCGCTGCTGCGCTTCCGCCAGGGCAGCGCCGAAGCTACGCTTTTTATCGCGCATCTGACTCAGAATAAAGTTGCCGGTACCGTTGATAATGCCCGCCAACCACTCAACCCGATTCGCCACCAGTCCTTCGCGCAGCGCTTTAATAATCGGAATACCACCAGCTACCGCAGCTTCGAATGCTACGGTGACACCGCGCGCCTCAGCAGCTGCAAAAATTTCATTGCCGTGCTCGGCAATCAGCGCCTTATTCGCTGTTACGACCTGTTTACCATTGCTAATTGCTTGTAAAACCAGCTCGCGGGCAACGTCGATGCCGCCGATCAATTCGACAACAATATCAATTTCAGGATTGTTCACCACCGCGAAGATATCCCGCGTGATCGCCACACCAGCAGTGTCGCAAGCGGTGTTATCGCGACGCGCGCCGATCTGTGTAATAACGATGTCACAGCCCGCGCGCGCGGCGATGTCGCTGGCGTTGCGAGTTAATACATTAATGGTGCCGGAGGCGACAGTACCCAGGCCGCACACACCGACTTTGACCGTTTTCACGGAATTCCCCTTAAGGCTAAAACGAAAGACGGCAACCTTAATTGCGCGCCCTGTTACTGTCAATCCGGCGCGGCGTTATCTCCCGGGTTCAGACCCAGAATTTGCGCCAGCACATTCGCGGGACGGTATCCCGGTAGTAACGTACCGTCCATCAACACAATCGCGGGCGTGCCGTTGACGCCCGCTTGCTGACCGAGTTGATACTGTTCCGCCACCGGATTATTTGCACATACGTCGATCGGGACAGCCTCGCCATTTTTTAGTCGGGTCAGCGTCTCCTGAGGATTTTTGGCACACCAGGCCGTGGCAATTTTCCGATAGGATTCAGATTCTAATCCCGCTCTCGGAAACGCCAGGTAGCGCACCTCTATGCCCAGACTATTTAGCTGTGGGACTTCCTGATGCAGTTTCCGGCAGAACCCACAATCGACATCCGTAAACACATTGATCACCGCGCGGGTTTCCCCTGCGGGAGAAAAAATGATCATGCTTTTTCTGGGAATCGCTGCCATCATCGCCTTGCGCGGCTTAACCAGAGCGGCGTCGCGCACGTCGAGAAACGCGCCGGGGCGCACCGCGTAAAGACTGCCATCAAAAAAATACTCGCCATCGTTGACGACATACAACACCGGCCCGCCGACAATTCGCACCTGATAAATACCCGGGATCGGACTCGGTGTCACATCGCCGTATTCGAGATCGGGACGCGCCTGTTGCAGCCTTAGAATAATTTTCTGCGCCCGGGCGGCGTCGGTGGCCGCGTGCTCCGCCTGCGAGCCAGCAGTGGGTGCCGCGCTTAACGTAGCGCTCAGGACAAGGGCCACGCAAGCAATGACGATGGTTTTTAACATAGGGCACTCCTGTAAAAGTAACTGTTTGAACGTCAGCAGTCGATGAGGTTCCCCGCTAACCGCGCGGGTGGTGCTGCGCATGTAGTGATTTCATACGGCTGCGCGCCACGTGGGTATATATTTGAGTGGTGGATAAGTCCGTATGCCCCAGCAACAGTTGCACAACCCGCAAATCCGCACCGTGATCCAGTAAATGCGTCGCAAAGGCATGGCGCAAGGTATGCGGCGACAGCGGCTTGTCGATATGCGCCAGCTGCGCCCAATGTTTGACCCGGTGCCAGAAGGTCTGACGGGTCATGCCCTGACCGCGCTGACTCAGAAAAACTCGCTCGCTTTCCCGTGCCCCCAACAACTCGACGCGAGTACTGCCCAGATAGCGATCGAGCCAGGCCAGCGCCTCCTCACCCACTGGCACCAGGCGCTCCTTGCCACCTTTGCCAAACACCCGCACGACACCCTGACGTCGGTTCAACTGCGTCAGAGTCAGACCCACCAATTCCGTCACCCGCAACCCGGTAGCATAGAGTAGTTCAAGCATGGTCTTGTCCCGTAAACCCAGGACAGATTCAACGTCTGGCGCCAGTAGTAAACGTTCCACATCACCTTCGCTAAGGGTTTTGGGTAAGGGCCGTCCCAGGCGCGGATTCTGTACCAAAGCAGAAGGGTTCCGATTAATACGCTTGTGCCGTAACCAGTGTTTATAAAAGCCCCGTAGGCAGGATAGAGCTCGCGACACCGAGCGCGGGCTAATGTTGCGCCGCGCGCAGTCGGCCAGGTAATGCTGCAGTAACACCTCATCGGCCGTTAACAGGTCGCTGCCCTGTATCACCAGCCAGCGCGCAAACGCGACAAGGTCGCGCCGATAAGATGCCAGGCTATTGGGGCTCAGCCCCTTTTCCATCCACAGCGCGTCCAGGTAATTCTCAATCAGCGCTTGTTCGGGAAAGTTATCCATGACGCTACTGTAAACGATTCCGCCACCCCGTGCCGCACGGCTGCACAATCACAATGTTGTATAAAAAAAGGCGACCGTAGTCGCCTTTTTGCTTGCGGTGTCGGTATCGCGCTTATGCCGCGCCCCCGCACCGCCGAACTCTCCTTATCAGACAAGTTTTTCCTTGATACGCGCTGCGCGTCCCGACAATTCCCGCAAATAGTACAATTTGGCCTGGCGCACGTCGCCACGACGCTTCAGCTCAACGCTTTCCACTTGCGGGCTATAGGTCTGAAAGGTGCGCTCCACGCCAATCCCGTTGGAAATTTTGCGCACCGTAAACGCGGAGTTAAGGCCGCGATTGCGAATACCTATAACAACCCCTTCATAGGCTTGCAGGCGCTCCCGGGTACCTTCCTTAACTTTCACCTGTACCACAACCGTGTCCCCAGGGCTAAACTCGGGCAATGTTTTACCCATTTGCTCCGCCTCTAGCTCAGCGATAATTTTGTTCTTGCTCATGACCTGCTCCTGAATACGTAAAAATACGTTGCGTTAGTAATACTATGTTTCGCCTGTTCCGTCGCCAGCATCGGTCTGGGCGTTGTCTGTCGATCCTGCTGTGTCGGCAATCGCGCTGCGATATTCGTCGAGCAATTCCTGCTGTTCCCGGTCCAGGGACACCTTAGCGAGCATCTCGGGACGGCGTTGCCAGGTTCGCCCTAGCGCCTGTTGCAACCGCCAGCGCCGAATTCTTTCGTGGTCACCGGACAGCAATACTTGCGGAACCCTGTGACTCGCATAATTTTCCGGCCGCGTGTAATGCGGACAGTCCAGCAAACCATCGACGAAAGAATCCTGCTGTGCCGACTGTTCGTGGCCGAGCACCCCCGGTAAGCGGCGGATAACCGCATCCATCAACACCATCGCCGGGAGTTCGCCCCCGCTGAGCACATAGTCCCCAATGGACCACTCTTCGTCGATTTCCAGCGCCAGCAAACGCTCGTCAATTCCTTCGTAGCGTCCCGCTACCAACACCAGATGACCGGCAAACTGACGTAGTTCCTCGACGCCCTGATGATCCAGCACCCGTCCCTGAGGAGACAGGTAAACCACTTTTACCGCGCTGCCGTCCGCGGCACCGCCGTTGGCACTTTGAGCCCAGGCCCTTGCCGCAGCGATGGCCTGCCGTAGCGGCTCGATCATCATCACCATGCCCGGGCCGCCACCGTAGGGGCGATGATCTACCGTCTGGTGTCGATCCTCGGTAAAATCCCGCGGATTAAAAAAAGCGACATTTACCCGACCTTCGCTTACCGCTCTCCCGGTCACACCGTAAGCGGTGACCGCGCGAAACATTTCAGGAAACAGCGTCACTACACCCAGCTGTACCGTTGGACTTAGCAGCGTCGCCTCCATGGCACTAAAACGCCGGGTCCCATGCAACGATCATCTCACCGCCCGCCAAATCCGTGTGCATCACGTATTGATCCGCGTAGGGAATCAGCCGTTCCCGGCGATCACAACTGGTGGCATCGCCGCGCACCAGCAGAACGTCGTTCGCACCGGTCTCCATAAAACCAACCACTTTGCCGAGCCGCACCCTGGTGTCCCCAAGGCCGCTATACACCGCCAGCCCCAGCAGTTCACTCCAGTAAAACTCGCCCGGCGACAAATTCGAGAACTGGGATCGCGATACCAGTATGTCCTGCTGGCAAATTTCCTGGGCCTGATCGCGGTCATCTATACCAGCGACACGAGCCACCAGGCCGCGGCCCTGACGACGTTGCTCGACAATCTCCAGCGCCCGCCAACCAGCGCGGGCCTCTATCCACCACGGCTGGTAGTCAAAAATATTTTCCAGCGGCGCGGTGGCAGAGTGAATCTTTACCCAACCCTTTATGCCGTATACGCCAGTAATTCGCCCCACCGCCACCGGATCGACAGGGAACGCGGGCATGTCAGTTCACCACGCACGCAGTATCCGAGCAGGTCAGGCTGATTGCCGACTCGCTTCTTTAACCAGCCGGGACACGCGATCGGAGGTGGTCGCACCCTGACTGACCCAATAATTAATCCGTTCAAGATCAACCCGCAGGCGCTCTTCCTGGCCGCGGGCAACCGGGTTAAAAAACCCCAACCGCTCGATAAACCGGCTATCGCGGGCCTTGCGGCTATCGGTGACTGTCAGGTGATAGAACGGGCGTTTTTTGGAGCCGCCGCGAGCCAGACGAATCGTTACCATGTAATGTCTCTTCCTGTCGTTAGTGAAACTTGGCGTTGAGTCTGTCCGGCGCCGCCAGCGTTAATTCGCCACCAACCGGACCATATTCGGTGCCCATGAGCTATGCCCAGGACAACTACTGTCGAAGACCCCTGAAAGGCGCAGCATTTTACGGCAAAGTCCGGCCAAATAAAACTAGCACGGGCGAGAAAAATCAAATGCTTATGGCACCGCCGCCTAGCGTTTGCGGAACATTCCGGGAGGGGGCGCTGCGCCGCCCATGGATTGACCGCCCCCCGCCACCATTCCATCGAGTCCGCGCAGCATATTGGCCATTCCCTTGCCCTTCATTTTCTTCATCATCTTGGACATCTGCTTGTGCTGTTTGAGCAGGCGATTGAGATCCTGAATGGACGACCCGGACCCCAGGGTGATACGTCTTTTGCGCGACCCATTAAGGATATCGGGGTTGTGTTTCTCTGCCTTCGTCATGGAATCGATAATCACTGTCATGCGCCTGAACTGTTGGGTGACATGAGATTGCTCCGCCATCTGCGCCATGTGACCCATGCCCGGCAATTTATCCAGTAAGCCGCCCATACCTCCCAGATTTTGCATCTGTTGTAACTGATCTCGCAGATCCTCCAGATCAAACTTCTTGCCTTTCTGGACTTTCTGCGCAAGTTTTGCAGCCTTCTTCTGATCAACCTTGCGCTCGACATCCTCTATCAGGGAGAGCACATCACCCATACCGAGAATACGCGATGCAATACGATCCGGGTGAAACGGCTCGAGAGCGTCGGTTTTTTCCCCAACGCCAATAAATTTGATCGGTTTGCCGGTCACCTCGCGTACGGACAAGGCGGCGCCCCCGCGGGCGTCGCCATCAACCTTGGTGAGAATAATGCCGGTCAGGGGCAACACCTCATTAAACGCCCTGGCGGTGTTGACCGCATCCTGACCAATCATCGCGTCCACCACAAACAACGTCTCTGCCGGGTGTAGCGCGCCATGCAGCAGACGAATTTCGTCCATCAGTGCACTGTCGATATGCAGACGCCCGGCCGTATCGACAATCAGCACATCACAAAACTGTTTGCGAGACGCGGCAAGAGCTCCTTCGACAATCGCCAGCGGCGCCTGTTCGGTGGTACTCGGGAAAAATTCGACTCCAACTTCAGCGGCGAGGGTCTGCAACTGAGTGATCGCCGCAGGGCGGTAAATATCGGCGCTCACCACCATGACTTTTTTCTTTTCGCGTTCCCGCAAATACCGCGCCATTTTCGCCACTGAGGTGGTCTTCCCCGCCCCTTGCAATCCCGCCACCATAATGACGGCGGGCGGTGTGACCGCAAGATTCAGTGCCTCGTTACTGCCCCCCATCATCAGCTCTAGCTGATGTTGTACGATTTTCAGGAATTGCTGACCCGGCTCCAGACTCGCACTGACCTCCTGACCAACCGCTCGCTCTCGCACTTGCTCAATAAAACCCTTGACCACTGGCAGGGCAACATCCGCTTCCAGCAGCGTCATGCGTACTTCGCGCAGGGTGTCCTGAATATTTTCGTCAGTCAGACGACTTTTGCCGGTAACTTTGCGTAAAGTAGCCGCAAAACGGTCGCTAAGATTTTCAAATATCGCCATGTCTGTATGGATTCCGATCGGCAAAAACAGGGGTTGGTCAGTATACCTCATCACCATCGGCGACGGGACTCTTTGCGCCACTGATAATCTGTGACAAACTCACCGGACACTCATTTAACCACGCCCCGGCATGCTCGCTATTACCTTCGGAATTATTGCCATCGCCCTGTATCTCGCCGCATTCGCGCTACGGGTGCGACAGTTGCGTGGCCGACCCGGGGCGGCACCTACAACCACCTCCTCAATCGGATTCGCCGCCCTCCTGGCTCATGCCGTCGTGAGTGCCCAGCAAACTTTTTCCGCGGGGGCCGTGGATTTCAGCCTGCTGCCAATTTCAGTGGCAATTTTCTGGGTTATCAACGTCATAGTCGTGCTCAGCAGCTTCAGGAAACCGCTGCACAACCTGTTTTTATTGCTGTTTCCAGCCACCGCTTTAATGCTGGCACTATCGCTGATGATTAACGATCGAGGTCATTTTGTAGCACACCCCTCTCCCGCGCTGAGTATCCACATTCTGCTTTCGCTGGTCGCCTATAGCCTGATGACGATCGCTGCGCTGCAGGCGCTTTTACTGGCTTACCAGAATCGTCAATTGCATCAGCATCGCCCCACTGGCGCGGTGTTGGCCCTGCCGCCCTTACAAACCATGGAAACCCTCTTGTTTGAGGTTATCGCTGTTGGTTTTACACTGCTCACGCTGGCGCTCGCCACGGGGTTTGTATTCGTCGATAACTTTGTGGCTCAGCACGTGGCCCACAAGACGGTTTTTTCCCTGATTGCCTGGCTGCTGTATGGGACGTTACTGGTCGGGCACTTTCGACTGGGCTGGCGCGGCAAGGTGGCTATCGCCTGGACCCTGGGCGGATTTGCCGCGCTGATGCTCGCTTATTGGGGCACCAAGTTCGTGCTCGAGGTGATTCTCGCGCGCGGCCCGTGACAGTTGCCTTGCGCCACAAACTCCTTCACCATTGATGGCCCTAAAAATACAAGGTCAACCAGCCGTTGAACGACGCCCCGTTATTGCACCTTTTTTCCATCTTAGTCGGGCTGTTAGCCATTTCCGCATTCTTTTCCGGCTCGGAAACCGGCATGATGTCGCTCAACCGCTACCGGCTGAAGCATCTCGCCAAAAAACACAGCGGCGCGCGGCGGGCACAGCGCCTCCTCGAACGTCCCGACCGATTGCTCGGTCTGATTCTGATCGGCAACAACGCGGTCAACATTCTGGCAGCAATTATTGCCGGTATTATCGGCACGCGCCTGCTGGGGCCGGAAGCGGGTATTGCCGCCGCCACTGCCACCCTGACCATAGTGATGCTGGTGTTTTCCGAGGTCACCCCCAAAACCATCGCCGCCCTGCAGCCGGAAACCATTGCGTTTGCGGCCAGTCACGTCCTCAAGCCACTGCTCAGGATTTTCTATCCTGCGGTGTGGCTGGTTAACCATGTCTCCAATGCCCTGGTGCGGCTGCTGGGTTTTAACCCCGATCACCGGGACGGCGACAGCCTCAGCAAGGAGGAGTTGCGCACGGTAGTGGATGAATCATCCGACGAGCATATCTCTATTCACCATCAGGGTATGCTAATCAACATTCTCGATCTCGAGAAGATCAACGTAAACGATATCATGGTGCCGCGCAGCGAGATATTTGGCCTCAACCTGGATGACGATATCGACGCTCTGGTGGATCAGATCATCGACTCCGCCTACACCCGGGTGCCGGTGTACGAGGGCGACATCAACAGTATCATCGGCTTTTTACATATGCGCCGGGTCAACCGTATTTTGCGCGGGGGTGCCGACAAGTTAACCAAGGAAGCCATCAAGCGCTTTACACGCGAGCCATACTTCGTACCGGAAAACACGCCGCTCAACACACAATTAATCAATTTTCGCAAAAACAAGCGCCGCATCGCCCTTGTGGTGGACGAATATGGTGAGGTACAGGGACTGGTCACTATTGAGGACATCCTCGAGGAAATTGTCGGCGACTTCACCACCAATCTGGCGGAGGAAGAAGAGGACATCGTCCCGCAGCCGGATGGCAGCTACCTTATCGACGGTTCCGCCGCGATACGCGATATCAACAAGATCACCGGATGGGATTTACCTCTGAGCGGCCCTAAAACACTCAACGGACTGGTGCTGGAACAACTGGAGAGCATTCCAGATGGCAACGTCTGCTTTATTCTCGATAACTGTCGATTTGAAACGCTGGATTTGTCGGACAAGATGGTCGCCAAAGTGCTAGCGTGGAAATCGGCCTTTCCGAGCGCCGAGAGTAACTAAAACGACAGCATACGGCGACCAAGTCCACTACATAAACGGATTGTGTTCCCCACGCCGCGCCATAGCCTGTACCAGAACCTCGCGCCGTTCGCTATTATCCAGTAGTAACCACTCGCGAATCTCCCGCGCCGAGCGGTAGCACCCCTGGCAAATATCGTCGTGATCGAGCAGACAAACCGATACACAGGGCGACACCACGGGTTGTTCTTTCTGATCACTCATCGCGACCCTGCACTGGCGTTAAGTCGGTTATAAAAGTAGCGGCTTTATCCTGATAAACCTGCGCGGAATGACGCAACCCCGCCAGGGCGTCGTCACTGAGTTGACGAACCACTTTCGCAGGCGTACCCAGCACCAGGGAGTTATCGGGGATTTGCATGCCTTCGGGTACCAGTGCATTGGCGCCAATAAGGCAGTAACGCCCCACGCGCGCGCCGTTAAGAATCACCGCGTTAATGCCGATCAGCGAATAATCCCCTATGGTGCAACCGTGCACTACGGCACTGTGTCCGATGGTGACATTCGCACCGATCTCCACCTGAATCCCGGGATCGGTGTGAATTACCGCGTTGTCCTGCACATTGCTGCCTGCGCCAATAGTAATTGTATCGGTATCGCCGCGAATCACCGCGTTGAACCACACACTTGCATGGTCCCCGAGGATAACCGATCCGATGACATCGGCGCTGTCGGCTACAAATACCTGATTGCCGATACGCGGGATGCGTTCCTGATAGCGGTAGATCATTTCACCAACTCCTGAAATTCATGCCCTTTTATACTATCGTAATTAAGCTCCAGCCCAGCCAACAAGCTCTGATTGAGAAACTTCACCAATACTGTCAGGGTGAACCCCCATATCGTATAGCCGTTATAACAAATACAGGGCAGGGCATGGGCGCCGTCGAAAACATGGAACGACCGCATCTCCATGTTTCCAGGATTGAGCAAAAATGAAAGTGGCACGCTAAATACTGCTTCCAGCTCGGTGGGGTCGGGGTACAGCTTATGCGCCGGATCGAACAACCCCACATAGGGGGTGACCAGTATTCCGACGCGAGTTTTCTGCTGCCCCAGTTTCGCGATCACTTCTACTGCGTGCGACGGCAAAGCCACCTCCTCTTCGCATTCGCGCAGGGCGGTGTGTAACAAATGTTGATCTCCGGGTTCCCACATACCGCCGGGGAACGCAACTTCGCCACTGTGATTGGTTAGATGCTCGGCGCGTTTAATAAACACCACCCGCGGATCCGCTTCGCGGGTGAGCGCCACCAGCACTGCCGCCTCGCGGGTAGCACCCGCCGGCTGCGCCAGCTCGAGCGGCGTTCGTTGCATGCGCTCGGTGATTTTTTTAACCAGCATCAATCATTCGCTCCTCTACGGCGATATACTGTGTGCAACATTGTCCCTGGCAAAACCGGCATAGTCGCCGGAGGCGTTCACAAACCTGCGTGGCAAATTATGAAATTTTGCAGTCTCTGTGCTAATCCTATCAGCTTGCGTATCCCCCAGGGAGATGATCGCGAACGGCATATTTGCGATGCCTGCGATACGATACATTACCAGAACCCACGCATTATTGCCGGTTGTGTTCCGGTCTACGACAATCGAGTATTGCTGTGCAAGCGCGCCATCGAGCCACGCCATGGTTACTGGACATTGCCCGCTGGCTTTATGGAAAACGGTGAGACTACCATTGAGGGTGCCCTGCGCGAATGCGTTGAAGAAGCCAACGCCGAAATCGTTGCCCCGCAGCTGTATACCATGATCGACATTCCGCAAATAAATCAAGTCTACGTTTTTTTCCGCGGCGATTTGCGCAACCTGGAATTTTCGCCGGGGCTCGAATCCCTCGAGGTAGAACTGTTCGCGGAAAGCGACATTCCGTGGGGAAACATCGCATTCCCCTCCGTTAAATCCACCCTTGAATATTTTTTTAACGACCTTAAAACGGGCGAGTTCCCGGTGCGGATGGAAACTATTCGACGACGTAAACGTCCTGAGCCGACCTGAATAATTCGATTCTGAAAAAAATCAACGCAGCCAGATCAGACTTGCTGTGCGTCCGGTGACGCCGTCGCGCCGGTAGGAATAAAAACGTTCTGCGTCTGCGTAACTACACTGATCACCGCCATATACGTGCTTCACCCCGAGCTGCGCCAGATGTACGCGCGCCAGTTGCACCAGGCTCCCATGTAATCGGTCGGTGTTGGCCGTTTCAATAAAACAGCTCTTTATTGCACTTGTGTCGCAACTCCCCCAACTCGAGGTAACAAACTGGTCCAGCACCTCCGGCCCCACCTCAAAGTATGGCTGACTGATGGCGGGCCCTATAAATACCAGAATATTTTCCGGTGCGACATCCATCGCCCGCACCGTGTTATGCAACACCCCAGCCGCCAGTCCACGCCAACCGGCATGGGCAGCAGCGACCACCGTTGCGGCGCGATCACAAAATAACACCGGCAAACAATCGGCCGTTAAAATCCCACAGGCCACGCCCGATTCGCGGCTGTAACAGCCATCCGCCACCGGCGCGGCTGGCTGAGCCCGACTACACACCACGTCCGTACCATGTACCTGGTGCAACCACTGGGGCGCACAGGGTAATCCCAGCATGTGATGCAGCCGCTGACGATTGGTTGCGACATCGTGGGGGTGGTCCCCCACATGAGCAGCGAGATTAAATGAGCGCCAGGGCCCGGCACTAACGCCGCCAGTGCGCAGGGTAATAGCCGCACCGACGCCCTCTGGCATGGGCCAGTCCACGGGAAGAAGGGCGCCACTAAGCGGCATTGTCGGTCTTTTCAAGCACGTCCAGCAGCAGTTGCATGTCCGGCGGCAACGGCGTGGACCAGGACATAGTTTCTCCCGTGGAAGGGTGTTCCAGCGTTAATTCCACGGCGTGTAACGCCTGGCGTTTAAAGTCACGTAGCGTAGTGATTAATTCCTCGGACGCGCCTTTGGGGATACGTACCCGTCCCCCATACACGGAATCTCCGGCGATCGGATAACCGATATGCGCCATATGCACGCGGATTTGATGGGTGCGCCCGGTTTCGAGTTTAATCCGCACCTGGGTGTAGTGGTTAAACCGGCGCACCACCCGGTAATGGGTGACTGCCTTGCGCCCACCCCGTGGTACTACCGCCATTTTCACCCTGGCCTGGGGGTGGCGGCCGATCGGGGCGTCAACTTCGCCGCCGCCGGTCATCACGCCCCACACCACTGCCGCGTAATGTCGCCCCAGCGTGCGTTCCTGAAGTTGGCACACCAGGCTATGGTGGGACTGCAAGGTCTTGGCCACCACCATCAGCCCCGTCGTATCTTTGTCGAGGCGGTGCACAATTCCCGCCCTGGGCAGAGTCGCGAGATGTGGGCAGTGGTGCAGCAGCGCATTCAGTAATGTGCCGGAGGTGTTGCCGGCCGCCGGATGTACCACCATGTCCGCCGACTTGTTTAACACCAGTATTTCCGTATCTTCATAAACGATAGCCAATGGTATGGGTTCCGCTGACCACTCGCCTTCAACACTCAACGTTGCGTCCACGCTAAGGGTTTCACCACCGAGCAACTTTTGTTTCGCTAAACAAGGCTGAGCATTGACCCGCAACGTCCCCTCGCGAATCCACAACTGCAACCGCGAGCGGGAAAATTCCGAAAATAGCGATGCTGCAACCTGATCGACCCGTTGACCCACCAGCGTACTCGGCACCAGTGCCGTTAGTTTGATTGTCTTGAATGACGACATGCGGTGTTTTTCTTCCTGTTTAGCTGTGTTTAAATAGCGATTCTTGCAGGGCGCCGCCTCGCAGACAATACCTATTGAGACAGAGCCTTATTCCTATGCGCTTGATTACCCTCCTGCTGACCTCGATACTGCTCCTGTCTGGTTGTTCCTGGCTGGGCATGGGCGATGACGAAAAAAAGAAATCCGCCACTGAAGGTTTCACCGAAAAAGATTTTTACGATTCGATTCAGCGCAATCTCGACAGCCAAAACTGGACCGTCGCTGTTGAAAACCTGCAATCCCTGGAAGCCCAATTTCCCTTTGGCAACTACGCGGAACAAGCTCAGCTTGAGTTAATCTACGCCTACCATAAAAGCGCGGATTACGAGGCCGCCATTGCCGCCGCGGATCGCTTTATTCGCCTGCACCCGCGCCATCCAAATGTCGACTATGCATACTATATCAAAGGCCTCTCGGCGTTTATTCAAACCCGAGGCTTTTTTGACCAGTACCTGCCCATCGACGAAACCAAACGGGATCCGGGTGGTGCGCGAGACGCGTTTGCAACGTTCAACGAACTGATCACCCGTTACCCGGAAAGTGCTTATGCCGCCGATGCGCGGCAACGCATGGTGCATTTGCGCAATCTTTTGGCGCGTCAGGAAATCCATGCGGCTAACTATTACTTTAAACGGGGCTCCTATCTCGCGGCCGCCAACCGCGGCCGTTTTGTCGTGGAAAATTTCCAGCTCACCCCATCCGTCCCAGACGGACTCGCGGTGATGGCCCAGGGCTATTACTTATTAAAAATGCAGGATCTCGCCGACGATGCTGCGCGCGTACTGGCGGCCAATTATCCGGATCACCCATCGCTAGATAAAAATGGGGCTTTCCTCTATCAAAAAAGAATGAGCGCCGACAATCAATCCTGGCTTAAACGTCTGTCTCTGGGCTACTACATACCCGAAAAAGCACCGGAGTTTGACAGTCGCCCGATCTATAACCCAACGCCAAACTCTCCGCCACCCGACGCACGGGCGCCTGGCGATGCGGGCTCCGAGGCCAACCCAGAAGCCACACCGAAAAAATCCTGGTGGCACTGGCTGACCTTTGGCGTGTTCCAATAAACCTGGTTACACCGGGCGGACAGGCTAGTCCCCTGCCCGCCAACCATTGGTAATGGGATAGCGCCGGTCGCGACCAAATCCGCGCCGGGTAATTCGCAAACCCACTGGTGCCTGGCGGCGTTTGTATTCATTAATGTCGACCATGCGCACCACCCGCAACACGTCTTCCTGATTAAACCCCTGCGCGACAATGTCACTGGCACTGGCGTCCTGTTCGACATATAACTGAAGAATGCGATCGAGTATCTCATAGGGGGGCAGGGAATCTTCGTCTTTCTGGTCGGGGGCCAGTTCCGCGGACGGCGGGCGCACAATGACGGACTCCGGAATCACTGGCGCAATGGTGTTGCGATAACGGGCCAGCTCAAAAACCATTGTTTTCGGCACGTCCTTAAGCACGTCCAGCCCCCCGGCCATATCCCCATAGAGGGTCGCGTAACCAACCGCCATCTCACTCTTGTTGCCAGTGGTCAGCACCATGTAGCCTTTTTTGTTGGATATAGCCATCAATAACACACCCCGCGCCCGGGCCTGAATATTTTCTTCCGTTTTGTCCGCCGCGAGTCCCGCAAACTCATCGGCCAATGCGTCCACAAACGCCTCGTAGATAGCTTCGATGCCTATGCTTTGATAACGCACACCCAGCGTTGCAGCCTCTTGCTGTGCGTCGTTCTTGCTCAAATCCGAGGTGTAATGAAAGGGCATCATGATCGCCTCTACTCGCTCGGCGCCGAGAGCATCCACGGCGATGGCCAGCACCAGAGCCGAGTCGATGCCCCCCGATAACCCTAGTAGTACACCCTTGAAGCCATTTTTCAAAACGTAGTCCCTGACACCCATTACCAGTGCCCCGTACACAGATTCCAGCAGCGGTAGTGGCGCGACTACTGTCTGGGTCGGCACACTGACGGTGCCGTCATTCGCCACAGCCAATCGAACCGGGTAAATATCATCTGTGAACATGGGTGCCTGAAATTGAATCGTCCCCACTGCATCGACAACCATCGACCCCCCGTCGAACACCAGTTCGTCCTGACCGCCGACCTGATTAACGTAGACTACTGGCATCGCCCCTTCCCGCGCCCGCTGCCCGATAAGCGCACGTCGTTCCGAGGGTTTGTCGCAGTGGAAGGGTGAAGCGTTGATATTGAGCATCAGGCGCGCGCCCAGCGCCCGCGCGTGCGCTATTGGCTCGGGAAACCAGATATCCTCACACACAGTAATCGCGGTGGCTACGCCGCGAATGTCGACCACACAGATATCGGAGCCCGGTTCGAAATAACGCTTTTCATCGAACACCAGATAGTTGGGGAGCATATTTTTGGCATACTCGGCGACCAGTTGCCCTCCACTGATCACGCCAGCCATGTTGTACAGCTTCGCACCGACTCTGCGCGGATAACCGAGCACAGCCGTTATGTTCTGACAGGCCGCACTCACGTCGCCAAGCGCGCGCTCCACGCGGCCCTGTAAACTC
Organism: Porticoccaceae bacterium; assembly: GCA_041601945.1. GTDB lineage: Bacteria > Pseudomonadota > Gammaproteobacteria > Pseudomonadales > Porticoccaceae > JBFJKD01. The sequence goes on from JBFIHG010000038.1 coordinate 16,421, forward strand.
GGCCGAAACAACAAATCTTCGGGCGGATATCCAGTCAGTACCAGCTCCGGAAACACCACGACGTCCGCTTTATATTTTTCCCGCGCCCGCTGCAACGCAGCCACTACTAGACGCGCATTACCCGGTATATCGCCCACCAGAGGATTGACTTGCGCCAGCGCAACGATCAGATGAGCCATAGCCAACACATTTAGCCGTTATAAGGCCGCGTATTTTCAGCTAAAATCACCGCAATAGCAAAAATTGGGTTACCAATATATGCCCTCGAAACTGGCTGGCGCGGGTGCCGTAGAATTCTCGATCCGTTTAACGCGGGTGTACGCATTCTACCGCGTGTTTCTCGCGGGCATTTTGTTCGGCATTTTTAACTGGCAGGTAGCCAAAGACGTATTTGGGTCCTCATCGCCAAAACTCTACTTGACGGTCTCGGTGCTATATTTCGTCATCACCTGCATCACGCTTTTTATTCTCTGGCCACGACACTTCAAAACAAGCCCCGCTCTCACCCTGCTACATCTGCTAATCGATGTCTTGGCGCTGACTGTGCTAATGCACAGTAGCGGTGGCCTGGACAGCGGCATTGGCTTTCTCTTTCTGGCGACGATAGCCACCGGATCGATATTTTTTACTGGCCAAATGGCGCTGTTGCTGGCCGCCGTAGCGAGTATTGCGGTGGTTATCGAAAGCATTTTTTCCGTGATGGTCAACGGCGTCGACAAACAAATCCTGTTACCCGCCGCCACCCTTGGAGTTTTGTTGTTCGTCACGGCCCTGACTTTCCGTATGCTAAATCGCCGTATGCTTGCCGCCCAGGACGCCGCCAGTCACGAAGCGGATCAGGCAGCGCAACTGCAACAACTCAATGAAATTATCGTCAAACGTATGCTGACCGGTATTATCGTGGTCAACGCCCACAATACCATTGAACTCATCAATAGTGCGGCGATTGAATTGCTGGGTGGGCACCGGCCCGGTGTGCCATTATCCAGAGGCCAGCCGCTGCAAATCGTCCCTGAGATCGTCGCACAATTGCAACGCTGGCAGGCCTATCCATGGCTACGCAGCTCACCCTTTCGGACGGCCCGCAGCAGTGGCGATATTCAAGCCAATTTCACTACGATTGAGCACGGCGACCACAAGCGAACGCTTATTTTTCTGGAAGATATACGGGCCATGTCCCAGCACGCCCAACAACTAAAGCTCGCTTCTCTCGGGCGTTTAACCGGTAGTATTGCTCACGAAATACGCAACCCCCTGGGAGCTATCAGTCACGCTTCGCAGCTATTGAGTGAGCTGGAAAATAGTAACCCACAGTTATTACGTTTAACAGAAATAGTCGGCAACAACGCAGCCCGGGTAAATCAGATTATCGAAAACATCTTGCAACTGTCGCGACAAAAGACCCCGGCCTTTCAGAAATTATACTTACAGAAATGGCTTAGTCATTTTGCCCAGGATATGCAGGATGCCAGCGCGACTCCAGGCACTATCGATGTAACCATCGACCGCGACGACGTGCAGGTTATTTTTGATCCATCTCACCTGCATCAAGTATTAACTAACCTGGTGGATAACGGCTGGCGCTACAGCCGTGACACCACCGGACAAGCATGGATCAAACTGGTCTACCACACACTACCCAATACTAATCTGCCATGCCTGGACGTCTACGATCGCGGCGCTGGCATCCGAGAAAAAGATCGCGCCCGAATATTCGAGCCTTTTTTCACCACCTCACCAAAAGGGACCGGATTGGGCCTCTACCTGGCCAAGGAGTTGTGCGAAACTAACTATGCGACCCTTGACTATATTTGCACCACCGATTCTCAGAACAACATAACACGCGGCGAAACGGATAAGCTCGGTCCCGGATTTTTTAGAATAGGCTTCGCCCATCCCGAGCGATTGTTGCCAAGGACACATCAAGACCATGATTAAAACTGCACTGATTGTAGACGACGAGCCCGACATCAGGGAATTATTGTCTCTCACCCTGACTCAACTAAACCTCAAAGTTGACGAGGCAAGCAATCTCGCCGAAGCCTATCGCGCGCTTAAAGAGCACACGTATGATTTTTGTCTGACAGATATGCGTCTGCCCGACGGCGACGGTCTACAGCTGATTGAGCATGTGCAGGCGACCTATCCGGACCTGCCCATCGCGATGATCACTGCCCATGGCAATACGGATATCGCGGTGGAGGCGTTAAAAAAAGGCGCGTTCGATTTTGTCACTAAACCGGTACAGTTACCGCGTTTGCGTGCCATGGTGCAAACCGCTCTGGAACTATCGAGCGACAAGCCAAGCGCACCAGGAAGACCGGAACTTCTGGTCGGAAACTCCCCGCAAATGCAGACGTTGCGTCAGCAGATTAATCGCGTGGCACGCAGCCAGGCACCGATTTTTATTAGCGGCAAATCCGGTAGTGGCAAGGAACTGGTCGCGCGCGCGATTCACTATCAGGGGCCACGGAGCAACGGACCATTTATTCCGGTGAACTGCGGCGCAATACCATCCGAGCTGATGGAAAGCGAATTTTTTGGCCATAAAAAGGGCAGTTTTACCGGAGCCTTCCAGGACAAGCAGGGACTTTTTCAAGCCGCTGACGGTGGCACATTATTTCTCGACGAAGTCGCTGACCTGCCGCTGCATATGCAGGTGAAATTGCTGCGCGCGATTCAGGAAAAATCAGTGCGCCCCATCGGCGAGGAACGGGAAGCTCAGATCGACGTGCGTATTCTCAGCGCGACACATAAGAATCTCACGCGCGAAGTCAGCGCTGGAAATTTTCGCGAAGATCTTTTTTACCGCATCAACGTCATCGAAATTACCGTGCCCGGACTGAACGAACATGCACAGGATATTCCAGAGTTAGCAGCGATGTTTGTCGAACGACTGGCGCGGAGGGAGGGCATTGCGGTCCCAACGTTGGCACCTTCTGCCTTGTCGGCAATGGAAAATTACAGTTTCCCCGGCAATGTACGCGAACTGGAAAATATGCTGGAGCGGGCCATGACGTTATTCGACGGCAAAGAAATTTCGGCGCACGACTTGCAGCTGAACAGCCCGGAGAACATTAGCGAGCGCTCGATAGAGCAAGGCGTCGAGCCCGCAGCAGTTGAAAAAAATATTCCACCAGCGGCCTCTCTGGATGAGCATATGGCCGATATCGAAAAAACGATTTTACAAAAGACCTTAGAGGAAACCCGTTGGAACAGAACCGCAGCTGCCAAAAAACTGGGTATCAGTTTTCGCCAGCTGCGCTACAAGCTCAAGAAGCTCGGTATCGAATAGCCTCTGTCCCGCGATACCAGGCCTACCAGCAATAGGCCGCGTCCATCGTTGCGCCAACACTCACGGTCTTCACACCCAGAGACGACAACACCAGGGTCTCGCAATGGGCGTCTGCCGCCTGCTCCAGTTGCGGAACCGCTTCCAGGCTAAACGCCGTAGCCGACGCCCCCGCCGCTAACTGAATAACGTAAATACGATTGGCCGCGGCGGCGGCTACGGGGTTGCCATTGCGATCGATGCCGTAACTGGCGGCCCCATAACCGAGATCGGTCAGATCTGTAGCATAACGCTTGTTATTTACAAAAAACTGTTCCTGGCGGGCCTGCACCTTAATCAACTCACCCGCCGCCAGACTGCGCCGGGTTTTCATAATTTGCTGATTGTAGCTGGGCAGTGCCACCGCCACCAAAATAGCGACTACCACAACCACAATCATGACCTCTATCAGCGTAAAACCCTGGCTTTTCAATCGGTTGTTCATCCGTTACTCCTACTCAATTGAATCCACACTCGGTTCACGCCAATAGATGGGGTCGGGCTGAATGCCACCGAAATTAATGATGGGAACGCTCGAATCCTCAATGCCGTCACCGTCACTGTCCTTGCCGATACCGCCACCCGGGATCAGGTAGCCACCGCTGCTATCTGGCGTCACCCCGGCGGGAATACCATCACCCAGGATATGCTTGCGTTGCGGGTAAAGTGCCGCCGAGCCATCAGCCAAATTAACCAGGTAAATCGCCCCCTGTCCCTCAGTAACGTCGCACGCGCTCGCTGCGGTAGTCGGGGCATAACTGGTAAAAAAAGCAACGCCGCTGGCTACCAGTGGTGTCGCAAGACCCTTCTCCCCCGCAGTCGCAAGCGCTATTTTCCACCCATTAAATTTATCCACCGTACAGGCGGCATTACCAGAATCAGAAACAACGCAGCCGCTCACGTCAGGTAGATCGCCTATCACCAGCGGTGTGCGCGTTTTTACGGTGACATCGCCACTGGTGGTGGCCCTATCTTTGATTAAAAATAGATAGTTGCGCACATCGGTTTCCAACGGGTGGGGGCGATCGCCGCTGCTTATTAACACACCGTCGTAATCGCCGTTACCATCAAAGGTCAGCACCAGCTCCGGAGAGTGGAAAAAACGGCGATCCGTGGTCAGGCCATCCGTCCCCAGCTCCGCGAACTTGGATACAAACCAGTTGTCGCGGCGGTGATTAGAGTCGCTGCCCTCGGGCAAATCCACCCGCCACACCGCACCACCGGTGTCGCCGACATAGAGCCGATCGATAATGCCGTTGCCATTAATATCAACCGGTGTGACCGAACCGGGAATACTGTCCACCATATCCGCGTGCTGATAAACCGTGTTCGACACCGCCCCGGTGGCACCCTGTTTGGCTTTCCAGATCAAAGCCCCGGTGCGGGCATTAACAATATAAATAGCATTACCGATGGTGTCGTCGTTGGCGTTTAAATCTTTGCCAATGCGTGCCGTCAACCCGGAATCCCAGCCACCGTTATAGCCCCCGGCAAAAATCACTACATCCGTAGCACTCGTACCAAAGCGCACCTTGCCGACAATGGGATCAGAAAAGGTTAGTCCCAGCTCGTTGAAACCAGTGTCCGTACTGGAAATTTTCCATGCCAGACTTGGCGTAGTGGCCGGGTTCGTTACATTCAATGCGTAATAGCTTTTGCCGCCTCGGCGCAGGCCAAAATAAACGTAGACTTCGTCGCCATCGCCCGGTTCTATTGTCCCATCTCGATTGACGTCCACCTGAAAGGGTACGGGCGTGCCGTCCACGCCGTACAGCATTTTGCTGCTGGATCGTGTATTGCTACGCAACTGGGAGACGTTACCCAGTAGTTCTCTCGGCATAAAAGCGAATAGCTCTCTACCGCTTGGCGTACCCCCTGTGGTGCTATTTTGAAAGATGTGAAAGTAACCATCGTTGGTTCCCATCATCACTCTTATATTGGGATTGGTTTTTGAATAGCCCGTGGTCGCGCCATAGTTAACCGCCAAAGGGCGAGAGTGTATGGACGACCCGAGAATCCAGGGACGCACATCGGTTCGCGAACCATCGCTATCTACATCGTCGACATCCAGCCCCCGCGCCCACTTGATATGGTTTTCAGCTATGGTCGTGGTCGCCGCCCCCAATGCGGTTTGCAACGCCGCAGCGGTTGTCCCGTCCGCGTTAAAGGCGGTCAGTGCCGTTCCGGAACTGGGTCCGACAAATAGCTGTCGCGCGCCGGTATCACTATTAAGGTTCCCCGGGCTGCCGGAAATATAGCCCGGAATCTTCTGTCCGGCCCCGCCGCGCGCCACTGATCGACCATCTGCGCCAGCCACTTCACCCTCGGAAGCATCAGGCGGCGGGAGGGCGCTCGCATCCGTCCAATAGGTCAATGCCCCCAGACGAATGCGCCCCTTATCCTTACCAATTTCCTCAAACGCGGGAGCGCCATTAACGTCGAGAATTTGATCAAAAATGGTGTCACCGTCACTGTCATTCAAGCGCAATCGTTTTAAATTACCGGGCCAGTCAACCGTTGCCTGGGCTTCAAACAACGCGATATAAAGGTTATCCAGCGCTTCAATACGGTTAAACACGTTCACTGGCACCGAGGCTGCCACAAAGGTGCTGCTGACGCTGATAATTTTAATAAACGCTTCTCTAAGCTGGGCCTCCAGCGCCACAGCATTGTCGAAGTTCAGAACTCCATCGCCGGAATTACCGGCCGCAGCCCAGGCAGCGGTGGAACCCACACTGCCGGAATCAGAGATAATCCAGGTGATAAGTTCCTGCTGCCCTGCCGCCCCCGGCACCAGATCGTGGTGGTTCATATACTTGAGCATATCCGCGAATTTTGTGCTGGCGTTGTCGTGGGGCATATCCGCCGCGATCTGCGCATCAAGGTCATCGTCCTGGTTGGCCACATTCATGGCCATGGCGATGGCGTACAGTTTGGTACAGGTGGACGAGGCAAATGTGCTGGGGGGGATATAGTTAGTCCCCGACTGAATCAGTGGATCAAAGGCCGGGGATGGGGGCGTAATACTCTGAAAGTTATTGACCGTACCAGCAGCATTACCAAATTGTACACGCTTGCCATTCCAGTAGCTGAACATTTCGTAAAATGTTTCACTGGGCGACAATTTGTGAGACTTACTGTTGTTGGAAGGCTCCTTGACTTGACGTAACCGGTAGATTAAATATTTTTTATATTTATCCGTTCCGGCAAAGCCAGCGGGTAACGTAATCCCGGTGCTGGAAAGGTCCGCTCCGAGCTGGTTATACCCCTGCAATATGGTGCCACCGTTGTCGAAATTACTGATCATCAGCCCCATATGAATGGGGTCAAAATCCGTAGTCGACATAATGGATTCAAGAATAGCCACAAACACTTCATACTTGGTCACCTTGGCGGATAACGCCGTGCCGGACGCAACTCTCGCTGCCTCAAGCGCCGCCGCCGCGCCAGGCGACATCGTATCCTTACAGGCCGCATTAAACGAACTGCAATGGGTCGCGAATACACTAGGACGCCAGTCCAGCATCAGCATCGCCAGAGGCACAGAACCCGCTATGGATTGCAGGTAAATATCGATATCGTCTGCTTTCGCCGAACCGACGCCAACCATCAACGGCAAAAGACAAGCACTTATCAACCTTTTCATAACGTAACCTCCGTCCTTTCCAGCACGTTTACCTGCTCCAGTACGTTTACCTATGGCGAATCCCGATCGCCCTCGATTTCTTGTATCCAGTTTCCGATTACTTTTCAATTTCTACTCCATGTACCACCGTGGCGTTCCCCAGCCGGGTATCGCCACTGTCGTAGTTAGCGACCACTTCAAAATAATAATAGGTACAGCTGGTGCCACAGGCTTTATCCTCGCTGCGGCGTTTGTGGGGCTTTTTGGCAAACTCCGGCGCCTGGCGCACAATGTAGTAATCCAGCACAACCCCGCTTGGCACCGTCGTAATGTCGGTGCCAAGATTAATTTTCTTATCGTCACAATAGGCACTGGTGGAACCCGTCTTACATACGGTCCAGCCCACGCCCCCGGCAGTGGTAAAATTCGTGGACACATTGACAAGATCTGCCGGGATCGCCGCTGCAATCGCCTCGACCCGTTGAAACGCTTCCTCCTTGAACTGGTCATTACCGGCCATTTGCGTTTCAAACATACTGGTCTGCATCACCGTGACACCCAGTAGCGCCAGTAGTAACAGGAAAATCAGCGCGACAATCAGTACCGCACCGCGGGACTTACCAGGACCAGAATATTTTTTTAACATCTTGCTCGCCTCATCCTGTTCAATGTCGACAATCCATCCAAAGAGAATCCGGCCAATCCACCAAGTCCATTAGCGCCCATAGGAAATATTCCGCACCTGTACCGTGGTGCTGTACACACTGCGCATAAAGCCGTCATCCTTCGCGGCAATGGCGGTACTACCCAGATTGTACGTTTTGCTGTTGGTATAACCGGGCACGGTATTGATACTGCGCACCAGTAGATAAATGCGCGCCGACACCACATTACCCATCTCGGCCGCCGTGGGCGTTGTTTTGTATTGATCCGGCGTACCATCCATA
>JBFIHG010000039.1:0-22998 GCA_041601945.1 Porticoccaceae bacterium
AATATTGCACAGGCTGCCGTCGTCCCAGCGGTAGGTCCAGGCGTGGTACCAACAGGTAATTGTCTCTTTGGTATAGCATTCAATTTTTCGGGATAATGGCACGCCGCGATGCAGGCAACGATCCTTGAGGCAATACACTTTGCCGTCGACGCGATTAAGCAGCAGATTTTCGCCCAGCATTTTGATTGTGACCGGCACGCCCTCGGCGACGTCGTCGGCGAACATTGCGGGATACCAGTGATTTCGAAACCCGAGCTTGGCCTCGACGTAAGGCCGCCAGTTTTTGACGCGTGCCAGCACCTCGGGATTGACCAGGGGAATATCTATGGGTCTTGTCGTCATCGGGCGCTCGATTTTTATCGGAAAACCTGAGTTAAGTATAACTGAACGGGCATTGCGCACAATCCCGCACACCACGCAGCTGCCGATCACTACGTAATGAGATATTACCTGATTTTTTTCGTAATACCCTCCAGCATACTGGCTGGCAGCCCAGGGTTAGCTCGATATGCAATACGCAATCGCTTGGTCTATGTAAACGTTTACCGAATTATTTTTTGGATGGTAATTCGAGCGTCATCGTTGCGGGAACCCGCGGTCCGTCCTGGGTAGAGATCAGGATAGAAACATCGACCAGATGACGGCCTTTTTCGTCCTGATAGCATTTCTTTACCTCACCTTCTCCCGACATGGTATCACCAGCATAGATCGAGCTTTTCATTTGCATCTGGCGCATGCGAATGAACGTATGGGGGCCGGCCCAGTCGGTGGCTACCCGGTCAATAAATCCTTCAATGGCCATGGTATTGAGGTAAATGGTTTTTTGCCCCTGATTCTTGGCGTATTCGGGATTGTGGTGTCCCGGGAAAAAATCCTGCGTGGCGGCCGCATCTAAAATAACTTTTTCAAACGGGACGTCCATGGTTATTTTGTTAATCGCGTCACCGGGTTTGATATCGTTCCAGTATTTCAGGCCCATTGTGTTTGGCATAATTTATTCCTCGTGCGCGTTGTAACGGAAAAGCTGATTGGTCTGAATCGCGATCAGCTCATCTTTCTGATTGGTAAATTTAGCCTGGGTCGTTAAAAAATGTCCGATTCCCAATCGCGTATTTTTTTCACGGGAAATATCAATCAGGCGGTCTTCAACGTGTACACGATCACCCAGAAACAGGTGCCGCTCATATTCAGTTTTGGTGGCGACATTAATCAAGGTATTGCCAGGCAGCGGTACGATGACGGCGATAAAATGGTGGGAGCGTTCCTTCTTCGGATGCCACTGCAGAGACATAGCCCAGGTTAACAACAAGCCAGGCGGCGCAACGATGCCACCCCATTGTTGCCGGGCGTACTCTTCGTTCCAGTAACTGTCATTACCGTCCTCTTCGAGAGAACAGTAAATTTTTATGGCCTCCCAGTTCACCGTAAACTCCGCAACGGTGTTCAGTGTGCGGTTATCGAGAAACTTTTGCGCCTCTTCGTAACTCCCGTAGTTGAGCGCAAAAGGCTCTTTGACAGCTTTATTCATTATGTTTCCTCGTTAGTTGCAAGGTCGAAACTGCGGTATTTTCATCTCGCCCCGCGCTTGAAAAGTGACTTCGACGGCCATTTCGATATGGACAGCATTCACATCGCAATCGAGCACATTAGTCATCATCCGCGGACCCTCATCCAGCTCGATAATAGCCAGCACGTAGGGCACATCCTGTTGATACGACGGGAGGGGCGATTGATGAATGACGGAAAAACTGTAGATCCGGCCCTTGCCAGTCATTTTACGCCACGAGAGATTTTGTGAAAAACAACCGGGACACCACCGGCGCGGATAATAGAAAGGTTTCTGGCACGCTTCGCAAAAAGGTAAAAACAGTTCTTCCTGTTTGGCATGTTCCCAGAACGGTTCAGCGCCAGGGCTGATTTGCGGTTGCGGTTTTGCCACCACGCTGGTGGTTGGTGAGTCGCTCATGATTGCCTCCCCAGTACCAACGTGGCGTGCTCGCTCATCATGCCGCCATAGGAATGTACCAAACCGAGGTTAGCCTTGCTGAGTTGCCGCTCCCCTGCGATACCCATGATCTGCCGCGCGCCTTCTACAATCATTGACATGCCGGATGCGTCGCCGGTGTGACCAAAGGACAGTAACCCTCCGTAGGTATTAACCGGAAAGTCACCACCGGGTCGCGTGCGACCCGATTGAAACGTCTCGCCGCCTTTACCTCTGGGGCAAAGTCCCAACTCTTCCATAAATACCAAAGGATTAACCGTAAATGCGTCGTAAATTTGCGCAAAATCCATATCAGATGGCTGTAACCCCGCCCGTGCGTAGGCTTGTTTGGCCGCTTTCCCGCAGCCAATGTCGAGCAGATCTGGGGCCTGATGGATATTGCGGTGATTATGGTATTCACCCATGCCTAGCACATAGGCCGGTTGGGAAGAAAATCGCTTTGCGATCTGTTCGTTGGTCACCAGGATGGCTGCTCCGCCCTCCAGGGGTATGGAGCAATCGTATAAATTGAACGGTGAAGCAATAGGGCGGGAGTTACGCACCTTCTCTACCGTTAGCTCTTCCTTGCCATACATGGCCGCCTGGGGGTTCTGCAGCGCCCATAAGCGACTGGATACGGCAACCTCCGCAAACTGCTCCGCTGTTGTGCCAAATTCGTGCATGTGCCGCTGGGCGACCTGAGCGTACATCGCCGGAATAAATGTGCCGTACGGGAATTCGTAAATTTCGTGGCTAACCATTTTCGCCATGGTTTCCGCCCCGCCCGCACCGACTTTGGGAAACTTGCCAGCACCCACGCAGAGCACCGAGTCGACGAGCCCTTGTCGAATGGCGAGACTCGCACGTTGAATCATCAAACTATAGGTGGAGCCGCCAGCATTCATGGTATCCGCAAACAGGGGATGGATACCCATTTCCTCGTACAATTGCTCATGGACAAAAATATCGCTGTTACCACCGCCGGCCATACCGGAAGGACAGGCTAATAACCCATGAATATCCGATGGTTTGACAGCCCATTCCTGTAGAAACTGCCGGACGACTTCGACGTACATGTCGTATCCGCCCAGTTCGGGATAACGGGCCGGTTTCATTTCCGAAACAGCAGCGATGGCTACAGCGTTAGCCATATTGAAACTCCAGGGCAAACCGGCAGGCCGGCGGTGAATCGAATGTTACCAAAGAGTAACATAAGAGTGTCGGGAGTGACTAGAGTGTTGGCCCAATTCGATATTAAGGATTGGGCCCGAGCTTATTTTCATTGGAGAATACGGTGTCTAAAAGTAATCCGTTTCCAGCTCCTGAAACACGCGTCCGGCATTTTTGGCCGCCAGTTCCTCGAATGTGTCCAGATGTGAGTAAGCGGACTGGTCGATACTGTAAGCGTCCTGTAAATCCCCATCGTCGTCGAGAATCTTGATGACTGCGGCGCGCAAAAATTTGAGGTAACCGAGGGTTTCGCGCTCAATCGCGGCCATATCTGTCGGCGCGCCGTGCCCAGGAATCACCGCTAACGGTTCTAGTGCAGCCATTTTTTCGAAGGACTGTATCCATTGGCTGGTGACAGTATCCGGAAATATCCCCAGCAGTCTCTGGTGGAATGCTATATCGCCGGTGATAATAATTTTTTGCTCGGGAAGCCACACCGATATATCGCCCGGCGAATGAGCGGGACCAAAACTGATCACCTGCACCAGTAAATCGCCGAGTTCTATATGTAGCTTGTCGTTCAATGTCTGTGTGGGCGGCGCGACAAAAGTACCCTCCCCCTTATCCCGGTTATAGGCCAGCATATCCTGCAGAATTTTTTCTCCATGCTGGAGTATTTCGTCCGCTGCCGCCACCTGGGCGATAATCGTCACGCCACCAAGTTGTGCCCAGTAACTATTGCCCAGAAATGCGTGCCCTTGCCCGTTTTCATCCACTAACCATTTGACTGGTTTATCGGTAATTTTTTGGATGGCCTGGTGCAGTGCCTTTGCCAATTGATACGAAGCCCCACCATTGACTACCAGCACCGCGTCGCGACCGATCACCACCGACAAATTATTATTGTGCCCACCGTTCTCATAAGTGGGCGGCGCAGTCGCGCCGATCGCCGAATAGACGTTTTCAGCTACTTTGGTAAGCAGCAGTTCGGGAACTGTTGAGGTGGCGGCGCGGGGAATTTCCTGCCCACCATAAACCAGAGTACTGTTAACCAGAGTACTGTTCAGGCACAGCACCCAGGCGAACAGGGCTAGCCTGGAGATAGCCTTGATCACAAACTCGTCAACCCCGGATTACCATCCACATTCACCAACTGCGGTACGTTGAGTTTGGCAATTTCAACGGTCTTGTTACTCTCCAGATAGTCGGCGACGGTATCCCAGATCGCCGGTCCGGGAGACTGGCTACCCACCGTTGCCCAGCCGGCGACTTTGTATGTGCCCTCCGCTCGTATTTTTTCGCCGTTATCAAGTTGCATATTGTCGATACGAGCGCCAATATCCGCCATGGGATTACAACGATAATCCAGCCCCCCTACCCGCACCATATCGCCACCTTGCTGGTAATAGGGGTCGGGGTTAAACAAATTGTCGGCAACATCTTCGAGAATGGCTTTTAATTCGGTGCCGCTCATTTCGCGGACATAAGTTTCAGGATAGGTGATGCAGGTCTGGTCCAGCACATGCTCCATGGTAATCGTTTGTCCGGGAAGGACAGTGGTGCCCCAGCGAAAGCCTGGCGACAGGGAAATTTGCGCGTCGTTAACGGAGCGCAGCGCATCACAGATAACCTGATCGAACGTGCCGTTAAAATTACCCCGCCGATAGAGTAAATCCCCAGCAATTGCCAGTGGTTTGCTCAGCGTCTCGAGATACGGTTTACGCACACCGTCGATGTACTGCGCCATCGTATTATCCGGGGTTAAAAAATTCGCGAACACCGGCAACAGTTTGTAGTTGTAGTCCAGCACCCGCCCCTGGCCGAGTTTAAGATCCAGCACGCCCAGAAACTTGCCGTTGGACCCCGCATTGGTCACCAGGGTTTTACCAGCGGGATTATCAATCAGTAAGGGGCTGGGAATACCATCGTGGGTATGACCACCCAGTATCGCGTCGATGCCGGACACTCGGGAGGCCAGCTTGAGATCCACGTCCATACCATTGTGGGATAACACAATCACCGCATCTGGCTTTTCATCAGCGCGAATCTGGTCCACCAGCTCCTGCATTTCCTGATCCCGCACGCCGAAAGTCCAGTCGGGAATAAAACGCGAGGGATTGGCTACCGGAGTATAAGGAAAGGCCTGGCCGATAACGGCGACGCGAAATCCCCCCAGCTCTTTTACCATGTAAGGCTTAAAAGCATGGCCGCTGTCTTCGTCATAGGCATCGGCGCCGTCGAACAACGCATCTTCTTTAACTCGAATATTTTGTGCGAGGAATTCTCCGTTGAACTTTGCGATATTAGCCAGTACTTCGGAATCCTGATAAGTGAATTCCCAGTGGCCGGTCATAATATCCACACCCAGCAGGTTGCACGCTTCCACCATATCCTGACCACGCGTCCAGTAGGCCGTACCCGACCCTTGCCAGGTGTCACCGCCATCGAGCAACAGGGTTTTGTCTCTGCCAAAATCGGTGCGCAGACGCTCTATCAATGTTTTCAGATAGGCGAACCCACCTACCTTTCCGTAAAGCTCGGCAGCCTGAGTAAAGTCGATAGCGGTATATGCGTGCGCCAATGGACCGCCGCCGGGAATCGAAAAATATTTAAGAAAATCCTCGGCAACCAGATGGGGTGGACGCGCAAAGGCATCATGAAATCCGAGATTTACGCTTGGTTCGCGAAAGTAGATGGGATTTAACTGCGCATGAGTATCGGTAAAGTGCAGCAGGCGGACATCACCGGTGCTCGCTATGTCATACAAGTCGGCACCAGGGTTGCTACCGGATTTGTTACAACCGGGCAGCAAGCCAGCCACCCCGGCGCAGGCTAATAACTTGGTAAATTCTCTACGACTTATTTGCATAACCGCTCAACTATGTATTTACCAACTATGTATTTACCAACTGTGTATACATCAACTAACTATTCAGGTGTGTATCGGAGTATCGGGTGGCGCCATGCCGTCAATCGGGCTTCATTTCCTGCCAGTGGGCATCCGCATATTCTGACTGCACGATGGAATTTTGTGCCTGTGTAAGTGCCTGTCGAGCCAGCGTTGCCGCAGCATCGACGCGATTGTCTGCCAGTGCTTTTTCTGCCTGATTAATTAAGTTCTCGGTATTGATCCAGGCAAAACCCAACGCCCCCGCCGCGGCGAGGGTCGTCGTTGCCTCGTCAATAGTTTCACGCACGTCTTTATCGGTGGCCGCCGTTGCAGGGCCCGCAAGCGCGGTGGATAGACACATAGTGAGTATTAGCAGTAATTTCGTCACGTTGTTAACCCTTTATTTACGCGCTGAGGGACCGTTCACGGTGAGGCCGTTGCCCATGATGGTTTGAAAATATTCGAGATTCCGAAACTGCACGCTCTGCAACGGGAACGGCCGCGCACGGATGTCCCGCATGCAACCTGCGTAGCGATAATGCAGCGATCCCATACCCTCCCATTTGGAGCGATACACCGGGAAACCCGTAGCCTGTCCGAGTGCGGGGCCTGGAATATCCGCCCGTAATTTTTGTCCGGACGCGCGCATATGGCAATCCGCGCAGGCCATATTCAACTGACCGTGTTTTGAGTAAAACAATTTTTGACCACTCAGATAGGCGTCGTAAGCATCGCCATTGGGCACTTCAATAGCGAACAATTTATCCCGAGAAGTAAATGCCATGTAGGCAGAAATATCCACCAGATCGCCTGTTTTGTAGCTCAGGGCTGACTCACCGTTGGCCGCGCGGCAGCGGTTAATTGCCAGTTCAAGGGTTATAACCTCATTAGCTGTCGTATCAAACTGTGGATAATTCTGCCGTATGCCGATGCCGCCATTGGCGAAGCACTCCCCATAGGTTTTGCCATTGGCAAAGGGCGTTTCAAACAATTCTTTACCGTTATCGATATTGAGTTCGTAAGGTGCAAATTCTTCGATTTCCAGCCACTGCTCCCGGGAGTCAGCGTCAATGGCATACACTCCATTGTTGTAGTCGGCAAACTCTACGCCTGTAAAACGTTTAGCGAAAAACGCCCTGAATTTCTCCGTATCCGTTTGTACCGTTTGCTGGAAGTTTTCCTTGGCACCACAACCCGTAAGAACAGCCACAAATGTAACCGACGCCATGACGGACAGCAGTATTTTTTTCATATCAAGCCCCCTCCCGACAGTCTTGGTGTTGCAGTTCTTGCAAAGTGACGTCGCTCTCACCTGATCACGCTTTCGCTGGTTTCCGTTTCACCCTTGTTGTCAATCCAGCTCACTGTGATTTTATCTCCAGCGACACCACCCTTAAATGCAAACGCCAGGTAGGGATCCTTGGAGACGGCTGGCCCCAGCTGCGCGTGAAATACGGTTACGCCTTTGTGCACCACCGTTACTTCGGTTATGAAGTGCCCCGGGATTAATTTGCCGTCGGCATCTTTGCGACGACCGGTTTCCATAATATGGCCAATCAGCATTTTTACCTTGATGACGTCGCCTTTTGCACTCGCTTTAATTTTCATACCTGAACACTCCAATGTTTTGCGATTAGCGGACTCGACTTAACCGCCACAGCCGCCAATGGTTACTTTAACTTCCTGTTGGACCCGGAATAATTTTCCATCCGCTTCCACCAGTGCCACCAGATTTGAGGTTTCCCCCATGCGCAGGCGTACGGATATATCCGCGACATTCTGCGCTGTCAGGTCAAACGAAGCCGCTAGTGGCGATGGATTCTTTTCAACAAACAGGCTGATGCTCTTCACATTTGGCAAATTGGTACTTACCGACACTGGCACTACGGCGCCATTTTCGGCGATGGCCGGTGCCTTGAGTTTAACCGCACTGCTATCCTCGACAGCAAGCCCGGGATACCTGGCTGCAATTGCCGACGCCAGGGCGTCCGCTGTAAACGCCGCTTCGTTCCAGGCGGCCAGTGCTAATCTGGGCACGCTTGCCAATGCGAGCAACCCACCAGCCCCAGCACCCATATATTTAAAAAAACTACGACGACTTAACTTCATGGAATACTCTCCGTAAAAATTGGTTTATCAAATAAGCGAAAGCGACAGGAATCCTTCCTAAAGGGTATATAAATAGTCGACCACCCAGTCGATTTCCTCTTCCGTTAAAATTTCATGCCGACCAAAAGGCGGCATCATGCTTCCAGGATTACGCGTTCCCGCATCCCATATCTGTTCCCGTAATAGCGAACGATCGGGAAACCGCAGTGTCATTTGCATCAGAGGCGGTCCAACGGTACCAGCCAGGGAACCATCGTCCATGGCGTGGCAGGCAAGACAATTGCCTTTGCCACGATCAAAAGCGGCTTCCTTACCTTTTGCGACTGTATCGACATCCACTTCATTTGCCGTCGCCAGGGATCCACACAGTATCTGCATCACGAAAACCAATGGCACAATTAGTAACTTCATTCCGAGCCCTTCCTATTGACTGCTTTCCAGCATAAATTCGACCGCCGCTTTAACGTCTGCGTCGCTCAAATCGCTGCGCCCGCCTTTGGCCGGCATAAAACCAGTATCCCCCTGAAAACCTTGTAGCGCATTTGCATACAGTTTTTCCTTGCCCTGGGAAATACGCGGCGCCCATTGTTCGACAGCACCAAGCAGTGGTGCGCCGCCCACACCTGAGTCGTGGCACACCTGACAAGCGGACACATAAACAGGTTGGCCCTGCTGAGCGATCTCCGACAATGCCGTACTCTTAGACTGCGGGTCGGGGGTTTCTGCAAACGCCAAGCCGAGATTGCCGTCTTCCTTAAAGTGATCAGTTGGCGTAATACCGGAAATGACTTCTGCAATGACTCTCGCTTCCGGATCCGTGCAGTTCTGCATACAGCGCCGATTCTTCGTGTCGGGACGATCGTCTACATAGAAACCGTCTTTATTGGGCATTTCAACAGACGCAAGATTTTCCTGATCGAGAACGAAATCATCTTCCACCAGATCATTCAAGTTCAGCACATAGGCAGTAACAGCGTAAGTTTCATCAACGGTCAGGGATTGCGGCGCGGTAAACGGCATGGCCCGATGAATATAATCCCAGAGCGTACTTGCATAAGGCCAGTAACTGCCGACGGTTTTGTCCGGACGCTCCAGTGTCAGGGTGTTCATGCCACCCGCCAGCTTCGGCCAGCGCCCTTCCCCTTCGCCAAAGGTGCCATGGCAACTGGCGCATTTTTCATCGTAAATTTCTTCGCCATCTTCCACGCTGCCCTCGCCCGGCGGCAGACCGAGTCCGTCGGGACGGACATCGATATCCCAGCCAGCGATGGTCTCCGCGTCAACGGCCGTCCCGATTCCGTAGCGTTCGGGGGAGGTTTTCGCCGCCGTATCGATTGCAGAATCAGCGGACGCTGTGGCAACAGGCTCGCTATCTGCCGTGGCTGCGAGCTGGTCCCTCTCTACACCCGCTACACTCGACTGTTTATTGTCCTTGCAAGCGATCAAAATCGACAGCGTTAGCAACAGTAAAAGAGTTGTGCCGCGCGGCCGCAACGTATCAGGTGACCTGGACATTATTCACACTCCCGTCACTATTTAACCGCCAGGTATGAATCGCATTCTTATGATAAATAGAATTCCCGCCGCGCTGTTCCCGTAGCTGACCTAAGGTGGGCTGTACATAACCGCTCTCGTCCACCGCCCGACTTTGCAGTAATAACGGTTGTCCTTCCCATTTAAACGGCAAACTAAATCGGGTCAGGGCTTTGGATAGCACCATCCCTTTGAGTGGAGCGGTTTGCCAACTCACACCGCCGTCCAGCGACACATCCACCCCGGTAATTTTTCCGTGACCGCTCCAGGCCAGACCTTCCAGTTCATAAAAGCCCGGTACCTTCAGGGGTTTCTCCGGGCAAGGTGACGTAATAACCGAGTTGCATTCCTGTACAAAACTGAATTTGCGTGCGCGGCCATCTGGCATTAAATCGGTGTATTTGGAGGTTTCCTCGCGCATATACCAGGGCTGATCGCCTACTTCCAGGCGGCGCAGCCATTTGATGCTGGTGTTGCCTTCCCAGCCAGGATTTAACAGGCGTAGCGGATAACCCTGCTCCGGACGCAGCGCTTCGCCATTTTGTGCATAGACCACCAGCGTGTCATTCAGCGCTTTTTCCATGGGAATACTACGGGCCATGGCCGCACCGTCGGCACCTTCAGCCAATATCCACTTGCCCTGCGGCTTGACGCCCGCTTCAGCCAGCAGCGTAGACAGGCGCACGCCGCTCCACTCACAGCAGGAAATCATACCGTGGGTAAACTGCAAGCCCTCCATCTGTGGGCCTTTCCATTCCATACCACCATTGGCCGGGCATTCCAGGAATTTAATTTCCGACACGCTGGGGAAGCGTTGCAGATCATCCATAGTAAAAATCAGCGGCCGGTCCACCAGACCGTGCAATATCAGGCGATGCTCGTCCGGATTGATCTCCGGCACCCCGGCATGATAACGCTCGAATACCAGACCATTGGGCGTAATGATCCCTTTCAGGTCCTGCAACGGCGTCATACTGATCGAAGAAATGGCATCAGCCGTCAACCAGGGAACCGTGCGTCGCACCACGTCACTTTCAAAGGCCGATGGTTTGCCATAGGGATCGCTAACCACACCACGGCCCAGGCTGCGGGTCCAGGTGGGAACAGCTGGCGGGAGATTCGAATTGGCGAGGGTTCCGGGCACAGCCGTCATGGCTGCGGACGCGCCGAGCATGGTCAGGGCGTTTTTTAGAAAACGGCGGCGCTCGAGTGTGCCTAACTGATCGCTCTCTTTAGACAGTAGTCCTAACAGTTGGCGCTCGGTACTGCTCGCAAACCAGGCCATAATCAGTTCTCCGCTCTTCGACGCCCGTTCCGTATCAGTGTGCCCCATACCAGTCAAACTTCCTATATTGGATTGGCGGAAGTTTGCAGGGAGGTTGTTTCTAAGGTCGGATTTACATTCCTATATTACTTTAACGCATATATATATGCCTTAATTGTATATGAGTCTAGTCTAATGAAGCAAGCACCAGCAGGCAATGACCCCATGACTTTTACTCATCCATCCTCCAGCACCCGTAAGGTAGACACAGGAAAGTCATTAATCGCCATACTGATCTGGTTATAATAGTTCAATCGCATCGTGCCAACTCCAGGAATTCCCTCTTTATGTCCCGCGTTTATCTGTTATGACCGACCAGACCTTGATGGAACGTATTGTCAAATTTCGTTCTGAACCCAAAAATCAGTCGCCCCACGCCCAGTTTCTTGGGCTGCAGATCGTGGATATCGAGCTCGAGCAGGCCGTGATTAAAATCCCCTATTCAAAGGATATGGCGGGCAATGCCGCGACAGGTATTTTGCACGGCGGTCTGGTGACCACGGCGTTAGATTCCGCCTCTGGACTGGCAGTATTTGCGGCCCTCGAAGAATTTATGACCATCGCGACCCTGGATTTACGTATCGACTACCTGAAACCGGCAACACCGGAGCAGGCAATTTTCGCCTGGGCACATTGCTACAAAACCACCCGCAATGTGTGTTTTGTGCGCGGCGTTGCCTATCACGAAGATCGCAACGACCCGATCGCCAATTGCACAGCCACCTTTATGGTCACCAATCAGGCAGGTGTAACCGCACAGGATAGAATCGAGAGCCGCAACCCCGAGGGGAGCGTTTAATGGACCTGCTTAGCCTGGTACGTCGCGCCAAAGCAGAAGATGACTTTTCGATTCTGTCCACCGGGATTCCCTACATGAATACCATGGGCATTTATGTCTGGGAAGAGCGTGGGCAAATCACCACCACCATGCGCGCTGATAAAAAATTAACCGGCAACCCGTGGCTGCCAGCGTTGCACGGCGGCACCATTGGCGGCTTGCTGGAAACCGCGGCCATAGTCCAGCTGGCACACGATCAGGATACGGAAAATCTCCCCAAGCCAATCAACGTCACCATCGAATACCTGCGCTCCGGGAAGATCGCCGATTTACACGCGCGGGCCCGTGTGACCAAACAGGGGCGCCGGGTTGCAAATGTCCAGGTCACCTGTTGGCAATCCGATCCGGATAAACCGGTGGCCACCATGCACGGACATTTTTTGATGACTTGACCGGTACGATGAGCTTAAATTCACTCCTCGCTGGCGTGTAACAACACTCTAAAAACTTAAGAAGGTAATCCCCATGGCACTACACCCACAAACCAAGGCGCTACTGGAACAGGCGGCCGCAAGTAACACCCCACAACTGGACGACGGTACGCCCGAAGAAGGCCGGACGGTATTCGCAACCACCACAAGCATGCTGGGCATTCCACCCCGCCCGGTAAAAGAGGTTAAGGAAATTCAAATTCCTGGCCCGAACGGCCCCATTCGCACCGTGGTGATTACCCCCAATCAAACGGGGAGCGGCCCCTTACCCATCTTGATTTACTTTCACGGTGGCGGCTGGGTTATCGGTAGCCCGGAAACTCATAAAGGGGAGACCCATTACTTTGCCGACGCGGCACAGTGTATCGTTCTGGTGCCGGACTACCGAAAGGGACCCGAGCACAGATTTCCCGCAGCGCCGCAGGACTGCTATGCCGTGCTCGAATGGGCCGCCGCTAACGCCGCCAGTTTGGGTGCGGACAGTTCCCGTATCGCCGTGGCCGGCGATAGCGCGGGGGGTAATTTAAGTGCCGTCGTGGCGCAAATGACTCGAGATCGCAACGGACCTCCCCTGGCGCTACAGTTGTTGGTCTATCCGGCGACCCAGATGGGTTCGGACACTCAATCCTTTAAAGACTTTGCCGAGGGTTATTTCCTGACTGCCCGGGCGATGCACTGGTTCTACAATCATTACGTGGCAACAAAAGCCGAATGGGACGACCCCCTCGCCTCGCCATTACTGGCCGATAATCTTCAGGGGCTGGCGCCAGCGTTTATTATGACCGCAGGATTCGACCCACTGCGGGATGAAGGCGCCGCCTACGCAGACAAACTCAAGGCCGCAGGTGTGCCGGTAGAATATGTGTGCTATGACGAGCAAATCCACGGCTTTGTTTCTCTCGCTGGTGCTCTGGACGACGGCCAGGCATTTTTACAGCGGGCATCAGCAGTATTGCGTAAAGCATTTGGCGCCTGAGCTGAGCATTTCACGTTTTCAAATTCATTAGATTTAACAACTACGTTTAAACGTACTGGTTAACCGCACTAGTTAAGAGGCACACAATGTCCCAACAACAACTAGATAAATTATTGAAAATATTTACCCGTCAGGCCGAACTCGGCGCCATGAGTGTCGAACAGGAACGCGCGTTTCTCGACGACGGTGGCGCGCGCTTTGTAGTACCCGACGATGTCGTTCTGGAACCCACCAACGCCGACGGCGTACCCGCAGAATTTTTAACCGCCTCTGGCGCCAATCCGAAACAGGTGGTTTTATATTTACACGGTGGCGGTTACGTTATTGGCTCCATTAAAAGTCACCGTTACCTGATGCAAAACGTATCCCGCGCCGCCGGTGCCCGCACCCTGGGTATCGATTATCGCCGTGCACCGGAACACCCGTTTCCCGCAGCCCTCGACGATGCGGTCAAAGCCTACCGCTGGTTGTTGAGCCAGGGCTATGCAGCCAAGAATATTGCCATCGCCGGGGATTCCGCCGGTGGTGGTTTAACCCTCTCCACCTTGTTGAAGTTGCGCGAACTGGGCGTGGAGTTGCCCGCCGCTGGGGTGCTAATTTCTCCCTGGGCGGATCTCACTGGCACCGCGCCGTCGGTGGCCGAACGCGCGGACATTGATCCCTGCGTTACCCCTGCCGGGTTAGCAAAAATGGCCGACTATTATCTCAATGGCACGGACGGCAAGAACTCCCTTGCCTCCCCGGTGTTTGCCGAACTTCACGGACTACCGCCCCTGCTCATTCACGTGGGCGGACGGGAAATTCTCTACGACGACAGCCTGACCATCGCCCGCAAAGCCAAAGCCGCTGGCGGCGATGTAACCCTGGTAGAAGAGCCCGAACTGTTTCACGTGTGGCACGCCTACGCGCCCATGCTGGAAGAGGCACAGGCCTCGGTGGAGCAGATCGGCGCATTCCTCAAGGACCGACTAAATCGCTAATACGCCACGCAGTTGCCCACGCAATGCGTGGGTAATTCACAAAAAATAGAGTATTCCACCTATGGCCAGCCCGGAAAACAAAAAACTCCTGGACCTGTTATGGAAAAATTATCCCGGGCCGTCCACCTATGAACAAATGAAAGACAAAGCGGGCAAAATGCGCGACAACTTTGCGCGCATGATGTCCGCGTTTGCAACTGTCCCGGAAGACGTCACCGTAACGCCGGTTGTCGCCGGTGACGTTCCAGCGGAATGGGTGGCAGCGCCGGGCGTCGCCACCGACCGTGTTTTACTCTACCTGCACGGCGGCGGTTATGTGATTGGCTCCCCCGCTACTCATCGTGGCCTGGCGGCCAGTCTGTCGGTCGCCGCCGATTGCCGCGTATTGTCTCTCGATTATCGCCTGGCTCCTGAGAATCCCTACCCCGCCGCTGTCGAAGACGCCTGCGCAGCGTACCGTTGGTTGTTGACCGAAGGTTTTGCCCCGCAAAAAATAGCCCTAGCCGGCGATTCCGCAGGGGGCGGACTCACCCTCGCTACCCTGATGGCCTTGCGCGATGCCGGGGATGCCCTGCCAGGGGCCGCCGTACCGATTTCACCGTGGACCGATATGCAGGCCACCGGCGAATCCATGCAAACCAACCTGAAAAACGACCCCATGGTTGAACCCGGTGGTTTAATGGGCATGGCAAAAATGTATCTGGGCAATGCCGACCCTATACAACCCACCGCTGCACCCTTGCACGGCGACTTTAGCGGATTGCCGCCGTTATTGATTCAGGTGGGCGCACTGGAAACTTTACTCGACGACGCCACCCGTGTTGCCGCCAAAGCCAAAGCGGCTGGCGTGGACGTCACCCTCGAAGTGTGGCCGGAGATGGTGCATGTCTGGCATCTGTTCGCGCCCGTACTGCCCGAGGGCCGGGAGGCTATTGCAAGGATTGGGGAGTTTTTACGGTTGCGGGCCTGATAGCGATTAATCTGAAAATAAATCCGTCCCATTTTAATTCGGCTTGGCGCACTGTTTATCGCACTAAAAATAGCATTCGAACAGTTGCAACCTGCTTTATTGCCTGTTGATTCGATTATCGGCGCAGCGGTGGTGACGGAGGCCCACCTGTTTGGCGTCCTCAGTGGTGTAGTCGTCACTTTATTTCTGCGTCAGCGGGCCATCAGTGAAGTGTAATTCTTGTTGATCAGATATTTGGTATATCCAGGGTCAGATCGAAAATTAACCGTCGCTGCGCAACCGCATATGAAGAGCATACGTCTCTCGGGGTAAATGCATTTCTATCTGAGCCTATTAATCGGACGTCCCACGCATTGAGCCGCTTGTTATAAACACACGCCCTATTTGCTTGGGCTCTGAGCATATTTAATCCCGTTTCTATCTTCGAGCCAGAATTCCATTTTCTTCCCCCATGTCACGGGCGTCCATTTCAAAAAATATATTTGCCCTTTTTTCAACTCGACCTTGATAATACCTTTTGGAGCTATATTGCTCATTATCGAATAAATAGTTCCCAAATTATTCCCGTACATAACTTCTATTTCGTGGAACCCTGGGAGCAGATAAATTTGTGTAGGGTTTTGCTCAGAAAAATTATTTGCCAAATCTTTACCATCTATTGAAACAAAAGAAGCAGATTCAGAAGCCTTCAAAAAGCCCCCAGGTTTCTCCGAACCTAGAATTAGAGCTAGTTCGCTATTAGGAAGTTTCTCTCCTTCATAAAAATGTAGTGGTTCCACAACAGATGTTGAAGCACACCCACTTATACAAACTATAAAGGCTATTAGAAAATTGTTCCGGAAATTCATCTTTTTTCCTTAAATTTATAACGCCCGCCCAATAGGCGCGAGCTTGCGAGCGTCCTGATTGACGCGCTTGTTATGTTTAAACCCGCACACATATTATCTAAGTGGTATTCCCGAATAATGAATTTTTGTAGATGGATTTTCACACCCTGCGTTTTCTAACATTTTCGCAAAGGTTTTTCCCAGCACTACTTGCTGGTCAGAAGGTCCGATAATTATTTTATGGATGAAGTCAGGGATGGTTGCCCCGTGAAAACTCTCATCGGGAATATCTTTCAGAGGGATTTTATAAACCTCCTGTGGCATACCATCAATTGATGCTATATTTGTGATTACGTGCTGTGAACTTTTGTGATCCGGGTTATATACCACGCGCCATTCTCGTTCTTCTTTAAAACCGGGATGCTTAACACACAAAACTATATTTTTGAAAATATCGAACAGATAGGAAATGACAGCCTCCCTCCCGAGCTCTTTGATAAAATCAATTTTTTGGTTAATCCGTCCTGAGAGCAACCTAAACTCTTCACCAAAATCCTCAGGATCAAGATACGCAACAGGATTCGAGTAGGCATGGAATGCATCAGTGTCAACTAGAAATGGCTCCTTATTCAAAACTAGAGCTACAGGCATTTTTCCGCCATAAGCCCTCCACATCGACAGCCGGCCATACTCATCTTCCTCTGGAGGATGTTCGGACACACAGGCTATGTAGGTGCTGGATCGGAATGAAGGTAACCAGCTATCAAAGATTTTAGTGAACTCATTAATAATGCCAGGAAATATCGATTCGAGTAATCCTTGAAATGCTTTTCCATCATCTTCGCTTTTGAATGCAGTCGTTAAGCAGTGCAGGCCGTGCTCAACTTCCGAGAAATCATTCATGCACTGGGCATTTCTCAGCCAAACCTCCTGATTAGTAATAATGCTCATCGCTGCTTCTGCGCTCGTATATTGAATAAATCGAAGGTCATCTCGCGCTATTGATTCAACCTTGTTTAAATAATACGGGGAGAATATTGATAAGGCTTTTTGGTGTTTATCTTCCATATTGATACTTAGTTTCGCCTATAAAAACATAACATTTGTATATGGTGCATGCGTGCTTTGCCATAGAGCCAATTGCGCCGGGTATCGGTAATTTGTTGTTTTTGATTCGGTTTTTCAAGATATCCGCATCCTTGTGTGTGGCAAAGCGAGGGGGTCTCGTTATTTTTGATACAGGGTTCCCCGTATCTACTGGGCCTGTTTTTATAACTCCTTGTATACCCTGATTATTTTAATTTCGCCGGGGGGATAACCGCGCATGGTGGGAGTATAAACCGCGCAATGGTTTTGGCAATGGCTAAATAGCCTTACCTATATTATAGCTTGTCCGGTCTGTCTGAGTTGTCGAGGCGCGTCCTTGCGCCCTGCCCTGACGCTACCAGGTCTTGTCAGTGTTTTTCGAAGCCGGGATAGCCTTGCTCGGCCACTGCGCTGCAACGGCTGCGGTACTCCCCTACGCCGCCGATATAGGACAGTAATCGCCGCGGTTTACCTTCGACATTTGAGCCCATGTACCAGGAGGATGTTTTGTTGACGAGCGTGGCGCTGGCAAGCTCTTCGTGGTGGGCGATCCACTGGTCCTCTACTTCCAAAGTTGGCTCTATGGATTTCAGGTTGTTGCTGCGTAAATATTTGATGCAGGCGCTGATCCACTCGGTCTGTTGTTGCAGACAGGTGGTCATGTTGCACAACGCCGCCGAAGGCGCGAGGGGCGCGCCGGTGGTGAACAGGTTTGGGTAGCCGTGTACCTGCAGGCCCATGGTGGTGCGAATGTCTTTGCTCCAGTCTTCTTTGAGCGAGCGCCCTTCCCGACCACGGATATCAATGCGTGTTAAGGCGCCGGTGCCGGCGTCAAAGCCGGTGGCAAGCACGATGATGTCGAATTTGTGGACAGTACCGTCGGCGGTTTTAATGCCTTCCGGGGTAATGGATTCAATGACATTATCTTTGACGCTAACGATTTCTACGTTGGGGCGCAGATAAACTTCCAGATAGTTTGTTTCCAGGGGAACCCGGTGGGTGCCAAAGCCATACTCTGAGGGTATCAACAGGTCACAGAGTTTGGGGTCCTTGAGCCGGGCGCGCATTTTCTCGCGAATAAATTCGGAGATTTGCTCGCTGACCGCTTCGTCGGTAAACACCTCGGCGAATGAGGCCAGCCACAATTTCAGGGAACCATCGTTCCAACCCTCTTCAAGCACCTGCAGGCGCTGTTCGGGGGTCAGTTCCGCCCAGGTGTGCTCGACTTCGTATTGCATACCGCTAAAGGTGTTGGGCAGTTTGTCGGCCAGCATTTTAAATTTGGATTTATAGGCTTCGATATCCGCCGCGTTATATTTGGGGTTCTTCATGGGCAGGATATATTGGGGCGTACGGATAAAAACAGACAGATGCTCGACTTGTTCAGCAATGGTTTGAATCACCTGAATACCGGTGGCGCCGTTACCAATGACACCAACCCGCTTGCCCGCGAAATCCACCGGCTCTTTGGGCCAGCGCGCGGTGTGGAAAAGCTGCCCCTTAAAGGTTTCCTGCCCGGGAAACAGCGAGGACAGTGGTGCCGACAACATGCCGCAGCAGGTGATTAAATAGCGCGTGTCGATCACCTCACCGCTGTCGGTGGTGACGATCCAGCGCTCGGTTGCCTCGTTAAAATGGGCGCTCTTGATGGCGGTGTTGAACTGTATGCTGCGGCGCAGATCCAGGCGCTCGGTTACGTAATGCATCCAGCGCTCAATTTCCGGTTGTCCGGGGAAGCGTTCGCTCCAGCTCCAGCCCTTATAGAGGTCTTCGGAAAAGATATATTGGTAGACATGGGACTCCGAATCAAAGCGCGCCCCCGGATAGCGATTCCAGTACCAGGTGCCACCTACATCCGATGCCGCGTCAAATCCCCGAACGTTCAGCCCCTGTTCCCGCAACTGGTGAATCTGATAGAGGCCCGCGACACCGGCGCCGATGACCACGGCGTCGACTTGACCGTCAGTGGACGTATCTGCTTGCTGCGAAATGGCGGTTTTGTTGTCGTGATCAAACATCAGTATTCCTCTTTAAAGCGACTATTTGTAACAGACCAGTTGTTGTAACAGACTAATTGCGTTGTTACGTAGGGCCGCGCCTGTGTGCGTCTCAATGGCAGTCGGCCTGGAATGGATGGTTAACGGACGGTCATTATGGTGCGAGTTCTACCTGCCGTCCAGAGACCTCGACCGGTATAACGCAAATCACTCTGCTCCGTTGTTTAGAGCGTCCACTGACTGCGCCGTCAGCGGGTAAAGCCGTTGCATGGCATCGCAAAATCACAGGAAAAGCGACGGCTGCCCGTTAACCCTTCGCCCCAAAAACACCCTTTTCCACCATGGCATTAATTTGCTCTTCGCTGAAACCCACAGCCCTGGCCAGTTCCCTGTTCTGCTCCCCCAGTTGGGGCGCGTGGAAATTGATACGGCCGGGTTCGTGAGTGAATTTGATGGGAATACCTATATGTTCCCAGCCTTTGTCGTCCTCGACAATCATATTTCGTGCGCGAATTTGTGGGTCGTCCGCGCCCTGACGCAGGTCGTTGACGGGTGCAAAAGCCGCTTCCACATCGGCAAACCATGCAATCCATTCCTGTTGAGTTTTGCTCAGAAAGGTTTCTCGCAAAAACGCCTTCACCGGCTCCTGGGTTGGCCCGGGTGGTGGCTCGCAGTATTTAATCAGGTCGGGCCGGCCCATTTTGTTGAGCACGTTCACGGCAAAGTGCATCTCGGATGCACCGAGCACGATGTATTTATCGTCTTTGGTCTGGTAAATGTTGTACATGGCGTAACCGCCCCAGGTGCGCTCTTCTTTTACCACTGGCGGTTTTTTCTCGGCAAATACCGGGCCCATATTGTTGGGCACGCTGGCCAGCAGTGTATCCATCATGGCCAGGTCGATGTAATCACCCTGCCCGGTGTCCTTGCGGCGCAGCAGCGCCATTAGTACCGCCGACAGACCCATAAACGAGGTCAGCATATCCGCGTTGGGAATCGCTGGAATCGCGGGTTTGCCGTCAAAGCCCAGATTGGTGCTGAGAATGCCGGCATAGGCTTCTGTGGCTAAATCGTGGGCCGGTTTCTTTACATAGGGGCCGGTTTGACCGAAGGCCGACAGGGATGCGTAGACCACTCCGGGATTGCGGGCTTTAATGGTGTCGTAATCCACACCCAGGCGTTTAACTACCCCGGGACGAAAAGCCTCGATCACCACATCTGCCTCTGCGGCGAGGCGCAGGGCCATTTCCCGGCCTTCCTCGGTTTTCAGATTAAGCTGCACGCTTTTTTTGCCCCGATGGGTGTTGGCAAAGTACACGGACAGGCCGTCACGTTTTGGGCCGATCTCCCGATTGGGTTCACCGCCGTTGATGGGTTCGACCTTGATCACCTCGGCACCGTGATCCGCCATTATCTGGGTCAGGGCCGGACCAGGCAGGAATAGCGAAAAATCCAGAACCTTGATACCTTCTAGTTTCATGAGTACAACCTTGCTGAGTTACGACGAGGGGAAATTTACGGAAACATCCGGGATTTTAACGCTCGGTAACCCACAAGGCTACGGCGAGGACGATATTAGGCGGGTTTGATGCGCTACCGTGTATGCGGACTACTGCTTGATAGCTGTGGTTGGCTGATATAAGTCAATGTCACAGTTAGCCCTGCAAGTCAGAATGCCGACCGGTGCAGGCTATTTTTGTAGTCTAGTTACAAAAATTTATTCCTGCGGTAACATAGTGCCCCACAAGGGCCGTGGTTACCCAAAGACCTGTAAGCAGGCCCAAAGATGACGGGCGGTTGGCTCAGGGAAGATGATCCGCTCGATAATGATTCCATCAAAGATAAGGGGTTAGATCCTGAATGAAAATACTCTCGTTTGAACAGCTGGGGTATCGGCATCTTGCCCATGACTTCGCGCAAAAATACGACTCGGTGGTGACCACCCCGTACCATAAACTGGTGGATCGGGATCTGATGCACCAGGATCACCTCGATTATCTCGATGAGATGCTGTATGCCGCCCGTCGGGGCTTTGATGGCATTGCCACTACGGAACACAGCCAGGCGTCATACGATGTGCTGCCCAACCCCAATCTGCAAATGTCGGCCCTGGCCTACGCCACAGAACGGGAAAATCTGAAGGTAGCCCTGGCCTGCCTGGGACGCTCTTTGGGTAAATCCCGGGAACCGATCCGTATCGCCGAGGAGTACGCCACCATTGACCAGATCAGCGGTGGCCGTCTGGTTGCGGGCTTTCCGGTGGCCTTGAGTTACGACGCCTCCTACAACGCCGGGCACGCCCCCATCGAAACCCGCCCCCGTTACGAGGATAACCGCAAGTTGATCCAGCGGGCCTGGAGTGCGCGCGAACCGTTTGAGTACAACACCAAATACAACCGCTACCCCAGGGTGAACCCCTGGCCGCGGCCCTACCAGGAAAATGGCCCGCCGATCTGGTCACCCTCTATCGGTACGCCAAGCAGCCTGGGGAGGATTCTGGACGACGAGGATGTGTTCCTTTACCTCAGCTGGTTCGGCCCCAAATATACCGGCGACCGCATCTTCAATCGCTACTGGGATCTGGCCGTGGAGAAAGGTAAAGACCCCAACCCCTACCGTCTGGCCTTTGTCCAGGGTGTGGTGGTGGGCGAGACCGACGCAATTGCCCACAAAGAGTACGGTAAACACGTGGAGCGTGGCTATCAGCAAGGTCTTGGCGCGATTCCTTTGTCCGGGCTGGGTTTACCCGGCTACGTGGATATCAACGGCGTGGAAGCCATGGTCAAGGACCCGGGCGACTTTGGTGTTGTACCCAGAATGCGCACAATTACGTACCCCGAGCTGGTGGATGCGCAGTGTGTAATTGCAGGTAGCCCTGCCACAGTGACAGAACAATTACTGGATATGGTGCGCCGCTTTCGCATCGGCAACTTGATTCTGATGGTACAAATGGGCTCTATGCCCAAAGAACTGGTCAAGAAAAATATCGATATGCTGGCCGAACACGTACTACCGACGCTGCGCAAGGAGTGGCAGGACGAGAATTGGGAGCACCGATGGTGGCCCACGGGTGCAACTGGCCACGCAGATGAGGGGCAAAAACCATGACAATCACGATTAAAGGCCCACAGCGTAGCGAAACCCTCAATGTGTTGAATGGGCGTGTCAAACTGCAGGTGAAAATAGCGGGTTCCGGCCCCGCCCTGGTGTATTTCCACCCGGCGGCGGGTCTGTACTGGGATGAATTTCTGGATCGGCTGGCGGAGAAGTACACGGTTTATGCGCCGGAGTTACCCGGCACGTCCGCGGGTGATCCCTATGCCATCAAACAGATCGATGACTTTGCCGATCTGCTGCTGATGTACGAAGAAGCATTACACCTGCTGGGACTGGATAAACCGATTGCCGTGGGACAATCCCTGGGAGGCATGATTGCCGTCGATCTCGCCGCCCACTTTCGGCATCTTTTTAGTCGCCTGGTGCTGCTGGCCCCCGGTGGTTTGTGGCAGGAAGATATGCCCTACAAATTGATCGAGCTGTACGGCGCAAAACCAGAGGAAATTCCTGGATTATTATTCCACGATCTCAGCCTGCCCCGCGCTCAGGCTATGCTGGCGCTGCCGGAAAACCCCGAACAGATTCCCAAACATATCGCCGCCAGCGTGTGGGCGCTGGGTTGTTCGGGTAAGTTCCTGTGGCCGTTTGCAGAACACGGACTCGCCAAACGTATACATCGCATCGTCACACCCACCCTGCTGGTGTGGGGCAAAAACGATGTGTTGGTACCGGTGGGTTATGCCGAGCTATTCGCCAAGGGCATTAAGGATTCCAAACTCAAAATTTACGACAATTGCGGGCATATTCCGCAAATTGAGAAGTTTGA
>JBFIHG010000040.1:0-22015 GCA_041601945.1 Porticoccaceae bacterium
AGAGACCAGGATTATGGCAATGACAGTTCATTGCGACATTGTAAGTGCCGAGGAAGCGTTGTTTTCCGGCGTGGTGGAAATGGTTGTTGCTACCGGCCAGCTCGGTGAGCTCGGCATTACCTATGGCCACACGCCATTGTTAACCGCGCTCAAACCGGGGCCGGTACGGCTAATCAAACAGCACGGCGAAGAGGAAGTGTTTTACCTGTCCGGCGGTTATCTCGAAGTGCAGCCCAACACGATCACCATCCTCGCGGATACAGCTCAACGGGCCCACGATATCGACGAGGCGGCAGCCGTGGAAGCGCGCAAGCAGGCTGAGATCGACATGAAAAACCAGAGCAGCGAAGTAGATTACTCCCGCGCGGCGGCCCGTCTCGTGGAAGCGACGGCGCGTTTGCGGACCGTGGAGGAACTGCGTCGCCGGGCTTCGGGACGTTAGCCGCTACACGCAAACAAAGGGCAGCCAAGGCTGCCTTTTTTGTCGGTGGCGATAACCGGTAGCAGGTATCACCAACCCGGCGCAAACAGCGTTTCTCATTCGCCAGCCAAACCCCTAAACTGGCCGGAACCGAACTGGAGATACGGTCATTATGGCAGTCGATATTATTATCCTTGCCGCGGGACAGGGTACGCGTATGGGCTCCGCCCTGCCCAAGGTGCTGCATCTGCTGGCGGGCCGTCCGCTGCTGGGCCATGTCCTGACCACCGCAAGAACCCTCCCCGATGCGAAATTGATTGTGGTGACTGGCGCGGGCGGTGAAACGGTGCGCAAGCGCCTGGCCAATGCCCATATCCACTGGGTGGAACAAACTGAACAGCTGGGTACGGGCCATGCGGTTCTGCAGGCTCTCCCGGCAGTATCCACCGACAGCGTCGTGTTAATTCTGTACGGTGACGTGCCGCTTATCGCAGCCGCTACCCTGAAGGCGCTGGTGGCCCAGGTGAACGCGAAAACTATGGCGCTGTTAACGGTAGAGCTTAGCGATCCCACGGGATACGGCCGTATCGTACGCGACGCCGGGAACGCAGTGGTTGGCATCGTCGAACAAAAAGATGCAACCCTGGAGCAGTTGGCAATTACTGAAGTTAACACCGGTGTGCTGGCGCTGGGTAGCGATTGCTTACGCCGTTGCCTGCCGGCTATCGGCAATGACAATAACCAGCGCGAGTACTATCTAACCGACATTATTGCCCTGGCCAGACAACAGGGCTACAGCGTCGAGACGTTGCAACCTATGGCCGCGGAAGAAGTCCAGGGAGTCAACACCCGCGCCCAGTTAGCGGCCCTGGAGCGATTTTATCAGCACCGCCTGGCGGCACAACTTATGGATGCTGGGGTCAGTCTGGCGGATCCTGATCGCTTCGACTGTCGCGGCCAGCTGAGCGCCGGACGCGATGTGCAAATCGACGTCAATTGCGTGTTCGAGGGTCAGGTAACCCTTGGGGATAACGTGCGCATTGGCCCGAACGCGGTTATTCGCGATGCGGACATTGGCAACGGCGTAGTGATCAAAGCTCATTGCGTTATCGAGGGCCCGGTGCGCATTGAAGATGGCGCAGAAGTGGGGCCATTTGCGCGCTTGCGTCAAGGTACACACCTGGGCGAGGGTGCAAAAGTCGGAAATTTTGTGGAAACCAAACAGGCCCACGTGGGGCCGGGCAGCAAAATTAACCATCTCAGCTATGTGGGGGATGCCGAGCTCGGCGCGGGCGTTAATATCGGCGCTGGCACCATTACCTGCAATTACGACGGGGTCAATAAGCACAAAACCGTCATTGGCGACGGTGCGTTTATTGGCTCGAACACATCCCTGGTGGCACCCGTTGTAGTGGGGGGGGGTGCGACGGTGGGCGCCGGATCGACGATCACCCATGACGTATCTGAAGGGAGCCTGGCGGTTGCCCGTGGCAAGCAGCGCACGGTGGACAACTGGTCGCGCCCGCGACGTAAGGACGGGGAGTAACGGCATGTGCGGTATTGTCGGGGCAGTGGCGCAACGCAATGTCACGGGTATTTTGCTCGAGGGACTTAAGCGCCTGGAATACCGCGGTTACGACTCCGCTGGTATTGCGGTCATTGATCAGCAGGGTCTGCTCCAGTGTCTTAAGCAAGCGGGGAAAGTGGCGAATCTGGATGCCGAACTGACGGCTAACCCGGTGCGCGGTGGGCTGGGCATCGCGCATACGCGCTGGGCAACACACGGTGTTCCAAACGAAGTGAATGCTCACCCACATTGCTCTGGGCCGGTCGCCGTGGTGCATAACGGCATTATTGAAAACCACCAGGAATTGCGCGCGCAACTCGTTGCTACTGGCTATCAATTCCTGAGTGACACGGATACCGAAGTGGTCGCCCACCTGGTGGAGCTGAACACCAAAATCGCCGGATCGCTGCTTGAGGCCGTACAAAAAACCGTTGCGCAATTGCAGGGCGCTTATGCGTTGGGAGTTGTGTCCACGACGGCTCCGGGGACGCTGGTGGCGGCCCGCAGTGGCAGTCCGTTGGTACTGGGCGTGGGTATTGAAGAGAATTTTATTGCCTCCGACCCGTTAGCGTTGGGCCAGGTGACGGACCGTTTTGTGTTTTTGGAAGAGGGCGACATTGCCGAAGTCCGCGGTAATGAATTCCATATCGTCGACCGGGATGGACATGCGGTTGAACGACGATTGGTGACTCTGGCGGAAACCGATGAGCAGTCTGATAAGGGTAAATTTCGCCACTATATGCTCAAGGAGATCTTCGAGCAGCCCGCCGTTCTGGCGGCCACCCTGCAGGGCCGCATAGATAACCAGCGCGTGCTGCCAGAAGCGTTCGGCCCACGGGGGGCAGCGCTGTTTCCAAAGGTGCAACATATCCATATCGTCGCGTGCGGCACCAGTTATCACGCTGGATTAGTGGCCCGTTACTGGCTGGAGGCGTGGGCTGGTATCCCTTGCCAGTTAGAGGTAGCCAGCGAGTACCGCTATCGCCGGGTGGTGGTGCCCGCCAACAGCCTGTTTGTGACCATTTCACAGTCCGGGGAGACCGCTGACACATTGGCGGCGCTGCGCGAAGCGCACACGGCTGGTTACCTGGGGACACTGGCGGTGTGCAACGTGCCCAACAGCGCCCTGGTTCGGGAGTCCGAACTTGCCATTTTGACCCGCGCGGGGCCGGAGATTGGTGTCGCGTCCACTAAAGCATTCACCACGCAGTTGGTGGCATTGCAATTACTGTGTATCGCCCTGGGTCGCCACCACGGACTGTCCGCGGAGCGAGAACAACAGTTGGTCACCGCGTTACACCAGCTGCCGGCACTGTGCGCGGATGTATTGGCCATGGACAGCGAAATCGAACGGGTTTTTGAGCGCTTTGCGGATAAGCACCATGCGTTGTTTCTGGGCCGCGGCGTGCAGTACCCCATCGCCCTTGAAGGGGCGCTAAAACTTAAGGAAATATCCTATATTCACGCCGAGGCCTACCCGGCTGGAGAGTTAAAACACGGCCCCCTGGCCCTGGTGGATGCGGATATGCCGGTAGTCGCGGTCGCACCCAACAACGAGTTGCTGGAAAAGTTGAAATCCAATTTACATTCGGTGCAGGCGCGGGGCGGTGAGCTGTTTGTGTTTGCCGATATCAATGCCGGGTTCGACACCCTGCCCGGGCTGACGGTGCTCAATATGCCCCATGTACCAGAGAGCCTGGAAGCGATAATCTATACCCTGCCCCTGCAGTTGTTGTCCTATCACGTGGCGGTGCTGAAAGGCACGGATGTGGATCAGCCGCGCAATCTGGCCAAGTCCGTCACCGTGGAGTGAGGTGCCGGTCGCTGCGCCTAATCTTCTCCCTCGGCTACGCGCAACACCTGCAAACCGGCCTGCAATTGCAACAGGTGATCGGCCAGAGCAGCACCTTTATGTTGGGCCACACCGATGGCGAGTACGTCGATCACCGCCAGATGCGCGATGCGCGACGACAAAGGGGTGTAGAGCTGAATATCCTCTTTTACATCAATGGTGATCGGTATCGACGCCGCTCGCGCCACCGGTGTGGTGCTGGGCGCCAGGGCAATCACCTGTGCACCGCGGCGCTTGACCAGTTCCATGGAATCGAGCAACGCTCGGGTGCGACCCGACTGGGAGATGGCGACCACCACGTCGCCAGGCTCCAATGACGTGGCCGACATGTTCTGCAGGTGAGGGTCGGAATAGGCTGCGGTTACCAGTTGCAGGCGAAAGAATTTGTGCTGGGCATCAAACGCCACGGCTGCTGAGGCGCCAAACCCGTAAAATTCAACCCGCTTGGCGGCGCATAGTGCTTTAACCGCCTGGTCGAGCAACGCCAGATCCAGATGATCGCGAACTTTCAGCAGGGTGTCCACCGTGGAATCAAATACCTTGAAGGTATATTCGGCGACAGAATCCGTATCGGTAACCGCGATCTGTCCAAAACTGGGGCTCGCGGCCAGCTGCTGTGCGAGGGCCAGTTTAAAGTCCTGAAAGCCGTTGCACCCCACCGCGCGGCAGAAGCGTATAACGGTCGGTTCGCTGACGTCGGCCTGCGCGGCCAGATCGACGATGCGCATGCGGATCGCCGCGTGGGGATTGGCGAGAATATAATCCGCTACCTTGCGCTCTGATTTACGCAGGCGCGGCAGCTGGTCGCTGATGGCCTGCGTCAGTTCAGCAGGTTTCACGGGGACCCGATGGCAGCTTAACTGGTGTCAATGGACAAACTCCGTATAGCGTGCAGGAACGGTTACTGAATAATTGTAAATAATTTACCGGAAAAAGACCGGGGCGTCCCATTTAATTGGCGAGCGGGCGGGAACATTGCCTCCCTTCGCGCCGAACGTGGTGTTTGATCTGGTAGAATCCGACCCCCATGGATGTCTCACAAATAATTGACGAACTGAACCCGGCCCAGCGGCAGGCGGTGAGCAGCACCGACCAGCACTTGCTGGTGCTTGCCGGCGCGGGTAGCGGTAAGACCCGCGTGCTGGTACACCGTATTGCCTGGCTGGTGCGCGCGCAGCGCATTTCGCCACACGCACTGCTGGCGGTGACCTTTACCAACAAGGCGTCGCGGGAAATGCGCGAGCGCATTCAGCATTTACTCGGTGTCTCGCCGCAGGGTATGTGGGTAGGCACTTTCCATGGCCTGGCCCACCGTTTGTTAAAAGCCCATTGGCAGGACGCTGGCCTCTCGGAAAATTTCCAGATACTCGATGCGGACGATCAATTGCGGTTGATCAAGCGGGTTTACACGACGTTGGGGATCGATCCCGAACGGTGGCCCCATCGGCAGGCGCAGTGGTATATCAATAGTCAGAAGGATGAAGGCTTGCGGGCAGGCCATATTCAGCCAACCAGC
Source organism: Porticoccaceae bacterium (assembly GCA_041601945.1). Taxonomy (GTDB): domain Bacteria; phylum Pseudomonadota; class Gammaproteobacteria; order Pseudomonadales; family Porticoccaceae; genus JBFJKD01. The sequence goes on from JBFIHG010000040.1 coordinate 5,357, forward strand.
GACCCGTTTACCAGCGCCATGTTGCAGGTCTATCGCGGTTACGAAGAGGCTTGCCAACGGGGCGGCGTGGTAGATTTTGGCGAGCTGCTGTTGCGCGCCCACGAGTTGTGGCTGAACAAGCCGGAACTGTTGCATCACTACCAGCAACGTTTTGCCCATATTCTGGTGGATGAGTTTCAGGATACCAATGCCATACAGTACGCCTGGCTGCGGTTGCTCGCCGGGGGCGGAGCAACCGTCACCGCAGTGGGGGACGACGATCAGTCGATCTACGGCTGGCGCGGGGCGCGCATCGAAAATATTCAGAATTTTGTGCGCGACTTTGGCGACGTGGAAACCGTGCGTCTCGAACAAAATTACCGCTCCACCGCCACCATTTTGAATGCGGCCAATGCCATGATCGCGTGCAACGTGGGGCGCATGGGCAAAACTTTGTGGACCGCCGGTCAGGACGGGGAGCCCATCTCCCTGTACGCGGGTTTTAACGAACAGGACGAAGCGCGCTTTGTCGCTGAACGCATCGAGGATTGGGCGACCCAGGGCAACAGCCGGCGCAGCGCCGCGATCCTGTATCGCTCTAACGCACAATCGCGAGTACTGGAGGAGGCGCTGCTGCGGGCGCAAATTCCCTACCATATTCACGGTGGGCACCGTTTCTACGAACGTCTGGAAATCAGGAATGCTCTCGCCTACCTGCGCTTGCTGGTAAACCCCAACGATGATGCTGCATTTGAGCGCGTGATCAACACGCCGACCCGCGGCATTGGCGACAAGACCCTGCAACAAATTCGCGAGCAGGCACGGGCCCGTCAGGTTTCCCTGTGGCAAGCGGCGGAGCACACGCTGCCGCAATTAACCGGGCGCGCCGCCAACGCGGTGGGCGGCTTTCAACAGCTGGTGATCAGCTTGCGGGACGAAACGGTCGATCTATCGCTGGGAGAAATCGCCGAGCATATGTTGCAGCGCACCGGGCTGCTGGAGTTTCATCGCCTGGAAAAAGGCGAGCGCGGTCAGACCCGAGTCGAAAACCTCGGCGAACTAATCACGGCCTGCCAGGGTTTTGAGGTGCAGGACATCACCCAGCCGCCCCTGCCGCAATTTCTCGATGAAGCGGCACTCGATGCCGGGGATCGCCAGGCCGAGCGCGACGAAGACGCGGTACAGCTGATGACCCTGCATTCCGCCAAGGGCCTGGAGTTTCCCCTGGTATTTATGGTGGGCATGGAGGAAAACCTGTTTCCACACAAGCTGTCGAGTGAGGAGCCCGGCCGTCTCGAGGAAGAACGACGTCTGTGTTATGTGGGCATTACCCGCGCTATGCAGAAGTTGTATATGACCTTTGCCGAAGTGCGCCGGTTGTACGGTGGCGAGAATTACAACCCGGTGTCGCGCTTTGTGCGAGATATTCCGGCACAGTTGGTGCAGGAAGTACGCCTGTCCGGAAGCGTTACGCGCCCCACCACTTACGCCAAAAACGCACCGCGAAAAGGGATGCGCGGCAAGGGTAATAGCGACAGCGGTGCCGACACCGGTTTAGGCTTGGGGCAACAGGTGCAACACAAAGTGTTTGGTGAGGGCGTGGTACTCAATTTCGAAGGCAATGGGGCCCATGCGCGAGTACAGGTAAATTTTCACAGGGCGGGCTCGAAATGGCTGGTACTACAGTATGCCAATCTGCAACCGGTGTAGTCATGGGCCACGCGCAGGGTTGACCAACACGACAAAAAATACCACCAGAAATATGGGGATGGGGAGCAGGTTATGATCAAATGTATTGCGGCGGGTACGCGCTTGTCGGCGTTAGGGTTCTCGTTGTCGGCCCTGTTGTGGTTAACCGCCTGTGGCGGCGACCCGTTGGCCACCCCCGCTGCGGACGGCGCGGTCCAGCCCCAGCAGGCCTATCGCTGGAAAATGGTTACCACCTGGCCGAAAAATTATCCAGGCCTGGGCACCGCGCCGGAGTATTTCGCGCGCATGGTGGAACGCATGAGCAACGGACGCCTGACGGTCAAGGTGTACGGCGCGGGGCAACTGGTGCCAGCCCTTGAAGTGTTCGACGCGGTATCGCAGGGCACCGCAGAGATGGGGCACGGCGCCGCCTACTACTGGAAAGGCAAAGCGCCAGCGTCGGTATTTTTCACGAGCGTACCATTCGGGCTCAATGCCCAGGAAATGAACAGCTGGTTGTTCTACGGCGGTGGTATGGAGCTGTGGCGTAAACTCTACGAACCGTTCAACCTGGTACCCCTGGCGGGGGGCAATTCCGGCGTGCAGATGGCCGGCTGGTTCAATCGGGAAATTAACAGCGTCAACGATCTCAAGGGATTAAAGATGCGCATTCCCGGAATTGGCGGCGAAGTGATAACCCGGGCGGGGGGCGAGGCGGTTACTATTCCGGGCAATGAGTTGTATACGGCGATGCAAACCGGCGTGGTCGACGCGACCGAATGGGTGGGGCCTTATAACGACCTTGCCTTCGGCTTTCACCAGGTGGCCAAATACTACTATTACCCCGGCTGGCAAGAGCCTGGCTCCACCCTCGAGCTGATTATCAATAAAACCGCGTGGGATTCCCTGCCCGATGATCTGCAGGCCATTGTCGAAGCCGCCGCCCGCGCTGCTAATCAGGACATGCTGGACGAATACACCGCGCGCAACAACGCGGCGCTGGTGGAAATCGTGGATAAACATGGCGTGCAATTGCGGCGTTTGCCGGACGACGTGCTGGTCGCGTTGCACAAAATCAGCGATCAGGTCCTGCAGGAAATTGCCGCCGAGGATCCGTTAGCCAGGCAGGTGTACGACTCGCAAAAAGCGTTTCAGAAACAGGTCGGTGCCTACCACAAAATTTCTGAGGAAGCGTACTTTGAGGCGCGCGCCCTGGAATAGTCGCCTTAGCGAACCAGAGGCGTCGCAAAAAAGTCAAAGAACGCCCACATTAATACCGATGACACCAGCAGCGTCAGCAGCATCACCGGCGTGCCCTTGCGAAACCACAGACCGGGGGTAATCGCGAGGGACGGGTCGTTCTGCTGTTTGGCCATGCGCTCGGACAGGGTGACAATAAAAACGTTGGCGGTGGACCCTAGATGGGTGCCATTACCTCCCATGCCAACGCCAATCGCCAGGCTCCACCACAGGGGGGTGACATTGATACCCTGGGCTTCCAGCCCGAGGATAATTGGCACCATGGCGGCGGTGAACGGAATGTTGTCGATCATCGCCGACAGAATTGCCGCGATCCACATCAACATCAACGAAGCGGTCAGCAAATCCCTGGTAACAAAGGGTTCGATATAGTGCCCGAGATATTCCAGAAAATGACTGTGTTCCACCCCGCCGACCAGTACAAAAAGCGAGATAAAAAATATCAGTAAAGAGAGTTCCAGTTGTTCGAACGCGCCGTCCATATCGGCGCGCGGCGCCAGAAACAGCAGCGTAGTCAAACCGAGGGCGGCGACCATCCACGCATCCCAGCCAATACTGTGGTGCAAAATAAACAACACCACCATCAGACCCAGCACCCCGATGGCGAGATACCAGGTGCGTTTATCGGTAATGCTCTCCTGCTCCGAAAAATCCGGTTGTGCAGCCTGGACAGCCAGCTCTTTTTTGAATAACAGTTTCAGCCCGAACACCGTCGCCAGCCAGGCGACGAGCACCAACCCGCCCATGTGCTGAAAAAAGGCGTTAAAACTGATATCTGCCGCGGAACCGATCATCAGATTAGGCGGATCCCCCACCAGTGTCGCCACGCCGCCAGTGTCGGACAATAACGCCGCGGTAAGCAAAAACGGAATCGGGTTCACTTTCAGCGCCTGGCAGATAAGAATAATCAGCGGGCCGAAAATGACGACGGTGGTGACGTTATCGAGCAGCAGGGAAATAACCGTGACCACGGTCCCCATCAGCACCATCAATAAAAACAGGTTGCCGCCGCTGACCCGGGCAATCCAGTAGGCAATAAATTGAAAGCCACCCGTGGGAATCATAATGGCGATGATGGTCATCATCGCGCCGAGCAGAAACACCACATTCCAGTCGATGGCCTTGAGGGCCAGCTCGGGGTTATAAAACCCGAATATCTGACCCGCAATAATCATCGCCCCCGCTCCCAGCATGGCGAATTTGGTGCGGTGAAAACCGTGCACTCCCTCGGTAAATATGCCAATAAAGGTCAGGGTCATAATGATGGCGGAGACCATCATCGGCGTGTTCCAGGTTAATGATTCGGTCATATGCACAGACTCGCAGGTGAGTGGCGTCGGGATAAGTAAGGCGCGGCTTTATGCGGCGCGTGGGCCGCTGAAATCACAAGCAACAAACGCAGTTAAAAGCAGTGGTATTTTATGTTTGGCAACCGTGAGCCGTTGCCGGGCGCGATAATAGCATTCGGCGCCAGTGGTTAACCAGCGTCCACAGTGCGGTGTGGAATGATTGTTAACGACCCTGCCAAATTAGCGGCCCCTAAAATTACCGGCCCATAAAAAACGCCCAGCCCCGGGAGGGGTTGGGCGTGCGGCTGTATATTAGTGCTGACTATCCACTTTGGAATGCCAGCGCCAATTTTACTTTTTCCGATAGCCTTTGGCTGAGACGCTACACTCTTCTTCTGCAATTCCTGTCCCAGAGACAACGCCAACGACACCCATATGTTGATTAGCCTCGGCGCAGGTGCCAGCGCAATTAACCGGCACGGGTTCACCCAGCCCAGCCCACTGGAGATGATAGGTAACCAACAAAGAAGCCCCGGCGGGAACCTCGACACCGACAACGCTATCATCGTGACCTTCGGGAATGCCGTTGGCGTTGGCCAGTGCAAATTCGTTTGGCGTGAGAGGATCCAGATAGCCGTTGAAAACGGCGGCATGCAGGGCTTGCTGGCCGTGAGGAACAACCCCGTCGCGGGCAATATCAACGTCGACAGTTTGCGCAGCTCCCGTTTTGTTCCACCACACCAAATTGTAATAGAACTGGCCTGGGTTGCTTGCCACCTCGGTGCCGCGTTTATTCACCACTAGCGCAAAGCGACCAGCGTCGCTTGCGGAGTGCGCTACCGGTGTTCCATCACAACGGTTCAAGAAATTGCCTTCTGAATCGCTCAAAAAGCAACTAACGTTGGTAGTAACGGGCTGCACGTTCACCTTAATTTGAATTTTTTTGATATCCACGAAACTTAATTGTGGCTTGTTAGCAGTTCCACTGGGCAGCGGGCTTGCGTCTCCAAAGATGATGTTGGAGGTATAAGTCGTACCAGTTAGTCCAGACGCGAGCGCTCCGGATGCGATAACGATACTTCCAGCCCGACAGTCATCAGGGGGTACTGCTGTTGTGGACAAAAAAGTTTGATTGGCCGATACGCTTACACCGGGCAGTCCCGGAGATGGGGTGCCGAACGTGAAAGCGATACTCGTCCATCCGCCGGTCTCATAATTGGTCATACATATCTGTACCGGGATGGTATCGTTCACGGCCTGGCCATCGTTTATGGTGTAACTATAGATGGCCTGGTCACTCGCCCCTGGAGTACTGTAGTTGACCCCCCCGTTACTGGTGCCTGGATCGACATCTATGGTTACGGTTTTGGCCGCAAATGCCTCGCTACTCAGTCCCAGGCACAACGCCACGACGGCGCAGGATGCCCATTGTTGCAATATACGATGTTTCATTTTCCACCTCTGTTTTTAAAGACACGTCCATTGTTATGTGTGGCAACTCCACACGCTTTTAGCTGAAACCAACGTCTACGGCTGTGACTTCTGTACTACGCCGGGCTGCAGGACACCTGCCGCACTACTTCCTATACTCTGTTTCCAGGTTTTGCCGCCGGGCATGCGCCGCACAGTACCCGGACTGCGTGGCCTTAACCGGCTTCCAGTCGCGCTTCCTGGAGCCGCACCGCTACGCCGCGCTGTTCGATGCGCACTACCTGCCCGGTGGCTCTGAACAGCAACGGCCGCGCCCCGCCGGGTAATTCGATGCTCAGGTCGATCAGCTCGCCCAGTTGCTGTTCCGCGTCGCTGGTAAAGAACAGTCCGGTGGCGCTGACATCCCGGGTGCTGCCCACCGCGCCGCTCCCCAGGCGCAACGGCAGTGCGACGTTGTAGCGTGGTTCGAACCGGGATTCATTATTCATCGCTTACCTCACTGCGGGCGCAATATAGGGGGTCCGGTGTCTTGGATACATGGGCGACAACGACTGTTTTTGTGTGACTTTTCGCGCGCCCTGTTGGCATAAAATCGGGACAAAGCGCCTGGTCCCGTCGGGTGCTGGCGGTACTGCGACCGCCGTGCCAAATACCCCGGGCCCACGGTAATCCCAACTGTTCTGTGCTGTGGAATGACTTGTTTGTTCACTAAAAATATGGAATTGTGGAACGTCGTTGCGGTGGCGATCTGCGCTGCATAACATTTGCGAAGGCGGTACTACTGTTTGTTGTGGCGGGAGTGACAATGGAAGCCAGGGAAGTCGATCCGATTCGCGTGCTGCTGGTGGCGGATTTACCTATTGTGGGATTGGGGCTCACCACATTGATCGGCAGTTACGCGCCACAAATGTCCCTGGTGGGTGCGGTCGCGACTTATGCAGAGGCGTTGCAGCTCCTGAACACTACCGAGGCGGATGTTATTGTGGTGGACCTGGATGGTCTCAATGTCGCCGAGGGCCTCGCAGAATTATTGGCGGGAAACAATGCCAGGGTGTTGGCGTTGACCGCCTCGCGCGACACCTATTTGTGCGATCGCGCGATTCTGGCCGGCGCCAGTGGCGTGGTAAATAAGGCGGAGCCGGTTGCCACGGTGGGTCGCGCCATCGAGAAGATTTATGCGGGCGAGTTATGGATTGACCGCCTGGCCACCAGCCGATTATTTATGACGTTTGCCCGGCGTAAGGCCGTACAGGATGAAAATCCGGAGCTTCTTAAAATCGCGACCCTTACCCGCAAGGAGCTAAAGACGGTCGTGGAAATCGCGCGCGACGCGACCTCGTCCAACGAGCAGATTGCGGAACGTCTGCATATCAGTGAACACACTCTGCGCAACCACCTCACCGCCATATACGCCAAGCTGGGGGTGACCAATCGTTTGGGTTTGTTTGTCTACGCCACCAAAAACGGGCTTGGCAATACCTGAATCCCGCGCGCAATTTTATAGTCGTCGCCCGTTTGCTATACCGGAATCTTACTGCGCACTGAACAGCTTGGCGCGCACCGTGCCCCGATACTGTCCGGGGGTGGTGTTGAAATGGCGCCGGAACAGTTTGGTGAGATGGGCGACGTCCTGATAGCCGCAGCGGTTGGCAATTTCCGCCAGGGTCAGGTTGGTATGCTGCAGTAATTCCTTGATGTTGTTCAGGCGCAATACCTGTAAATAATCGAGGGGCGCCTTACCCAGCGCGTTTTTAAAGCGCCGGTTGAAGGTGCGGACACTCATGTTGAACTGCTGCGCCAGGCTTTTAATGGACACAGTGCGATAAAAGTTGTCCTTCATCCAGATCAGCGCCTGCAGAATACTTTCGTCCGCCAGATAATCGGATTCCTCGCCGTAGCAATTGGAGAGTTCGTAGGAGTTGCGAATTTCGTGAAAGAAGTTGCGTTGTACCAGATTGGCCACACTGCGGCCGTACCAGCGGTAGATGATATGCACCATCAACTCCGCCAGGGAGTTGACGCTGGCCGCGCAATACAGATTTTCCGAGCGGGTTATAAAGTACTGACGTTGCAACTGCACCTGAGGGTAGTCCCGTTGAAACTGGTCGAAGTAATGCCAGTGAGTGGTGGCGGGCCGGTTGTCGAGTAATCCGGCCGCGGCCAGGAAGCAGCTGCCGGTACCTACCGCGGAAATCATTGCGCCCTGATCGTGCTGGCGTCGCAGCCACGGCAACCATTCCCTGAACTTGGCCAGTATCGGCCGCGGGTTACGCCACAGACCGGGGATGTGCACCAGGTCGTAGTTATCGTCATCGTTGAGGGTGGCGGTGGGGGACAGGGCAAAACCCGACGATGAGTTTACCGGTTGACCGTCCACGGAAAGTATTTGTACGTCGATGGGTCGGGCATCGCGCTGATGGGCGATGGCGGAACCTTCGGCGGTACGCAGAATTTCGATGGGGAGGGTGGCGCTGGTGGCAAGCACATTGTCACTCAGCAAAATGGCGACCCGGTGGGGTGTTTGTGTCACGTTGCTTTCCAATATGGCTGATTTGACTTATTATCTGACCAAAATGCCCATTACGCAAGGCAGTGAGGGCCCCTAAACTGCTCGGCAACGCAACATCTCTCTACGACAACAGATCAAGGAACTCGGGCAGTTATGGCAGTATTTCCAGTAATCGTGGGCTATGGCGGTGCCAATGCCGCTGGCAGAAGCTCGTTCGAGCAATCCTACCGGCGCATGGTGCTGGAAAGCTTGCCCCAGCAACAGCAGGCACAAACCGTAGCGGGTCTGGCGGCCATGATGCGCCTGGTTACCTGGAACGGCAGTGACTATACCGATCATCAGGGGCAACGACTCAGCGCTGGCGAGGTGGTCTCGCAGTACACTGATGCCGTCCGCGACGGAACCCTGATACGCCGTATTGCCCCAGCCTATTACGACGTCGATGCGACACCCTGGCAAAGGAGCGTGGCGCTGGCGCCGCGGGATGGCAGCCTGTGCTTTCGTACCACCGCCCGGGATTTGCCCCATCCTCTGGCGCCGGGCTGGGACATCGATGTGGACAGCGACGGGGTTGCCGATGTCAGTGTGCAAGGCACGCAACACTGGTTGCTGGCCAGCACTCGGCCGACGCCGGTAAAAGCAGCGGGACAATTGCCCGAGGGGTTCGATCCGGGGGCGCTCTACCACTCTCGCTTTCAACCCCGGGGCCTGCAAATGGCGGTATTTGCCGCCACCGACGCACTGCGCTCCATCGGTATTCCGTGGGCCCAGATCTGTGACGCAGTGCGCCCCGATCAGGTCGGCACCTACGCCTCGAGCGGGCTGGGCCAACTGAATGAGGAAGGCTTCGGCGGCATGATCCGCGCGCGGCAAATGGGCGGGCGGCCCACGTCGAAACAAATTCCCATGGGGCTGAACAGCATGCCCGCCGATTTTGTGAATGCCTACGTGCTCGGTAGCCTGGGTCACACGGAGGCTGTTACCGGTGCCTGCGCCAGCTTCCTTTACAATTTGCGCGCCGCCGTGCGAGACATCCACAGCGGTGCGCGGCGCGTGGCGTTTGTCGGTGGTAGTGAAGCGCCCATCACTCCCGAAGTGATGGAGGGGTTTGGCAATATGGGCGCGCTGGCGACTGACGAAGGCCTGCTGCGGGTCGACGCCAGGGACGGTTTAAATCCAAGGCGCTACAGTCGCCCCTTCGGCGACAATGCGGGCTTTGTGATGGGCGAATCGGCACAGTATGTGGTGCTGATGGACGATGCCCTGGCTATCGAGTTGGGCGCAGACATTTATGGCGCCGTACCGGACGTGTTTATCGACGCGGACGGGGTTAAAAAATCCATCTCCGGTCCTGGCCCCGGTAACTATCTAACCGTTGGCAAAGCACTGGCGGCGGCGCGCAGCATTCTTGGTGAGGAAGCAGTGCGTACCCGCAGCTTTATGTTGGCGCACGGGTCCAGCACGCCACAAAATCGCGTGACGGAGTCGATTATTTTTGATCGTCTGGCAGAAGCTTTCGGTATTTCCAACTGGCCAATTTGTGCGGTCAAAGCGTTTGTGGGTCATTCCCTCGCGCCGGCCAGCGGGGATCAAATCGTGGCGGCACTGGGCGCCATGGCCCACCGCCGTATCCCCGGCATCAAAACCATCGACGCGGTGGCCGATGATGTGCACCGCCAGCGGCTGAGTTTTCCATTGCGTGATCTCGAGGTGGAAAATCTCGATGTAGCATTTATCAACTCCAAAGGTTTCGGCGGCAACAATGCCACCGGCGTGGTGCTCTCCGCGCAAACAGCGCAGAGCATGTTGGCCAAACGCCATGGCCCGGTGTGGGACCAGTACTGCCGCGCGCGGGAACGTACCCGCGAACAGGCTGCGGACTACCAGGTCAAAGCAGATCGAGGGGAATTGACGCCGATCTACCGCTTTGGCGAAGGGGTGATCGAAGATAACGATGTGCTGATTTCTGATCGCAGTATTAGCGTGCCCGGCTACCGACATGCGGTGCCGTTAACGCCTGAAAACCCTTACGAGGACATGTGTTGAGTTATTTTTTGGTTGCGGCGGCTGCCAGATATTGGTCTTTTAATTTGACATAATTACCGGCCGCATAGGGCAAAAATGTTTTCTCGCTTTGCGACAGGGGGCGCACCTGTTTGCAGGGGCTGCCGACATATAAAAAACCACTTACCAGCCGCTTGCCCGGCGGTACCAGGGTCCCGGCACCAATCATTACATCGTCTTCCACCACGGCGCCGTCCATAACGATGGCACCAATGCCCACCAGAATGCGATTGCCGAGGGTGCAACCGTGCAGGGTCACATGGTGGCCGACCGTCACGTCGTCGCCGATAAGTAACGGCCAGCCAGCGGGGTTGTAGCTGCTGGCATGGGTAATATGTAGCACGCTGCCATCCTGAATACTGGTGCGCGCGCCGATGTCGATACGGTGCATATCGCCGCGAATCACGGCGCCTGGCCATACCGACGCATCGTCGCCGAGGGTGACCGCGCCGATAACCACAGCAGCTGGATCGACCAGCACCCGCTCGCCGAGGACAGGGGTATCACCGTTAAAGCTACGCAAGTTACCCACGGACATTATCTGGTTCACATTTTTACGATCCGTTATTATGGCGCATCATCTGCCCTGCCCGTAAGGATTTTCCTGCGCTATGACCACCAAGCCAAAACGCTTTATCGCTGGGGCTATCTGCCCGCGCTGCGGCGAGCTCGATAAGTTGGTGATGTATCGCAAAGAGGGGCGTGCTTACCGGGAGTGTGTCAGCTGCGAGTTTGCGGACGAAATAATGGCGCAATCTCCCACACGGCTAGCAACCCGCGTTGATGACCCTTTGCCGTCGACCGACGCGACAATTGCGCCTGTGAAATTTGTTGATCCAACCCCGCGCTCTGATCAGTGAACAAGTTGGGAACGGTTACTTTCGCCAAGCAGTAGATCCACCACCAGGGTGTCCGTCAGACAGGGCCAGCGTTCGAGCTCCTTTTCCCAGTAAATTTTCGTTGCGGCGCCCGGAATGCGCGCCATCGACAGCGGCGCAAAGAAATAATCCTGCTGTTCGAGGTTGTCGACAATCAACTCCACCGCTTCATCGAGCTGGTTGGCAAACGGCTCGCCGATCAAATGGTGAATAATCAGATTGGAACGGGTCATGTCCATGGGAATCAATGTGTCGCGGTCCCCATTGACACAGCGGTCGTTGACCTCTTCGATCAAACGATGGGCGAGATAGGCCTCGTCCATCAGGGCCTGCAATCCTTCGTGCCCGTTTAGCAGCGCAGGCGGTTGCGCAAAAAATTCGTTGCTTATCGCCAGTACCGGATCGGTAATATCTTCGATACCAAGACTGGTGCCAATACCAATCAGCGCATCGAGATATTCGGGCACATGCTCGACATAGCGAATAATGAAGTGCAGCAGCGTAGGCACCGTGTTTTGCGCCGGCAACTGAATGGCCTTATGCAGGGTTTGTGCTCGCTGGTGAAGCATGGCGGCGAGGTAGCCGGTGTGCCGTTCCTGTTGTTTGGCTCGGGCAATCGCCTGTCGAATAGTGACTGTATCCATACAATCAAGCTAGTAGAAATCTGTGAAAACGCAAAGATTATGTTTCCATAGTAATACGGTTTTTTATGCAGAGCGGGTCGCGAACGCTGGACCCTGGACGTCAGGCCTCAGCTGAATCGCGGGTCCAACCACGACGACTTATCCACGCGAAGGCGGCGCCCATCATCAGTGTACGGCTGGCCATAAATATCACAAACGCCAGCCACAGGCCGTGATTGCCGAGAGTACGCGTGGCGTACCAGACCGGAATAAAAATCAGAAACACCGCGACCAACATGATGTACAGCATGGGTCGCGTGCGACCGGCTCCCAGAAAAATACCGTCGAACATAAAGCCGCCAACTGCGACCAGTGGAATAATCGCCAGCCAGGGGAAAAACCGCGCGGCCGTGGCTACCACTTCTGGAATATCGGTAAACAGGCCGATGACGGGGACGCTAAAGACCAGGTACAGGGCGGTAACGGCACCCGCGATGGCAATACCCCATAGGCAGGTGGTGCGGCACACCGCGTAAAAAGTTTCACTGTCCCGCGCGCCGACCGCGTGCCCGGTCAGCGCCTCAGCGGCGTGGGCAAAGCCGTCCAATGCGAACGCCAGTAGAAAAAACAGTTCCATTAAAATGGCGTTGGCGGCCAACACCTCCGCCCCCTGGCGCGCGCCGCTGGCGGTAAAGAACGCAAACGCAAACACCAGGCAGGCAGTGCGAATCAGCAAATGGCCATTGACGGTAAACAGGCTGCGGTAGCGGTGCAGTTGCCGTAGCTGGGACGGCTGCAAACTACCGGCGAGCCTTGCCTGCAGGCCAAAAGCCAACCACAGGCCAAGCGCAAAACCCCAATATTCGGCAATCAGTGAGGCCCAGGCTGCGCCATCGCTGTGCAGATCTAGCCCGAGGATAAAGATCAGATCGAGCACAATATTGGTGACGTTGGTAATCAGCATCAAAGCGAGCGTGAGTCGCGCTTTCTGGTTGCCGATCAACCAGCCGATTAAACAAAACGTGCCGAGGGTGGCGGGTGCACCCAGTATGCGTATGCTGCAGTAACTGAGCGCCAGTGCTGCGGATTCCGGCGGTGGCGCGATGGCGGCGAGGATTAGTTCGAGCGCCGGCGTTTGTAGCACTACCAGCAATAACCCGATGGCGATTGCCAGCATCAGCGACTGGGCCAGCACCAGGCGATTGCGTGGATCGTCCTGCGCGCCGAGCGCCTGGGCGGTAACTGAAGTGGTGCCCATGCGCAGAAAGGAGAATGTCCAGATCAGCAGCCCCAGGGCAGTAGTGCCCGCCGCGACCGCGCTCAGGTAGCGCACGTCTTCCAGGTGCCCCAGCAGCGCGGTGTCGACGATGCCGGGCAACGGCGCGCTAATCGCGGCGGCTACCATGGGCAGTGCGATACGCAGTACGCGACGATGCATGGGGGTGTTGATATGCATCAACCAAACCGGGTTGAAATAGGGCATTATAGGGCAGTGACGCGGGCTTCGGGCTTCTGCTACAATGCGCCGCCATATCCGCGAGGGGCGGATATTCGTCGTAAAACCTGCTGGGCGATCCACTTCCGCCGGTTTTTCAAATCTAGAACGCAACACGGAGATAATCTGGCAATGTTATCGAAAGCAAAGCCGCTTGTTATGCGATTGCTTGGCACTGTGCTGTTGCTGCCATTGGCCAGCATTGTTTGCGCAGCAGAAGGCTCATTCTGGGATGGGCTGAATATGCCCCGCGGCGTAACGTCGGTGAGCCGCCAGGTCTACGACTTGCACATGGCCGTTTTTTGGATCTGCGTAGTGATTGGTGTCGTCGTTTTTGGCGTGATGTTTTACAGCATGTACGCCCACCGCAAATCCAGAGGCGCCAAGGCCTCGAATTTTCACGAAAGTACCGCTGTAGAAATCGCCTGGACAGTGGTCCCGACGCTGATTCTGCTAGTCATGGCCTTTCCCGCTACCACCGCCCTTCTCGACCTGTACGACACGTCTGAAGCAGACATGGATATAAAAATCACGGCCTACCAGTGGAAGTGGCAGTACGAGTATATGGGCGAGGGCGTCAGCTTTATGAGCGAGCTGTCCACGCCGGAAAGTGCGATTTATAACAACACGCCAAAAAGCGAATTCTATCTGCAGGAAGTCAGCGAGCCGCTGGTGCTACCGGTGGGCAAGAAAATTCGTTTTCTGATTACCGCCAAAGACGTACTGCACGCCTGGTGGGTGCCGGCTTTTGCGGTTAAGCGCGATGCGATCCCGGGTTTTATCAACGAAACCTGGACGCGTATCGACGAGCCGGGAGTGTACCGCGGCGAGTGCGCGGAACTGTGCGGCAAGGGTCACGCCTTTATGCCGATCGTGGTTAACGCGGTGCCCGAAGAAGAGTACAACGCCTGGTTGACCGAGAAAAAGGCCACTATGGCTGCGGAGCGGGAGTTGGCCAGCAAACAATTCAGCCTCGACGAGTTAATGGTCAAGGGTGAAGAGGCTTACAACCGCTCCTGCGCCGCTTGCCATATGGGCAACGGCGAGGGTATCCCGGGGGTATTTCCTGCGCTAAAAGGAAGCCCCGTTGCGTTGGGTGCGATTGCGCACCACCTCGATGTGGTGATCAACGGCACCGCTGGCACGGCCATGCAAGCATTTGGCGGCCAGCTTTCCGAAGTTGATCTGGCGGCGATCATCACCTACGAGCGCAACGCCTGGGGCAACAATACCGGGGACGTAGTTCAGCCGGTGGACGTTCTGAAATTCAAACAAGGCCGGGAGAAGTAAGTTATGGCACACGGTCCTGCAAAAGGCATTACCCGTTGGTTGTACACCACTAACCACAAAGATATTGGCACCCTGTACCTGTGGTTCAGTTTCGCCATGTTCCTGTTAGGCGGTTTTTTTGCGATGGTCATTCGGGCGGAGTTATTTGAGCCCGGCATGCAAATCGTTAAACCGGAATTTTTTAACCAGATGACCACCATGCATGGCCTGGTGATGGTATTTGGGGCGATCATGCCGGTGTTCGTTGGTCTCGCCAACTGGCAGATTCCGATGATGATCGGCGCGCCGGATATGGCGTTGCCGCGCATGAATAATCTCAGCTTCTGGATATTACCGTTCGCATTTGCGTTGATGGCTTCCACCTTGTTTATGGAAGGCGGTGGGCCCAATTTCGGCTGGACCTTCTATGCGCCGTTGTCCACCACCTATGCGCCCGCCTCGGTAAATTATTTTATCTTTGCGGTACATATTCTCGGCGCGTCGTCGATTATGGGATCGATTAACATTATTGCCACGGTGCTGAATCTGCGCGCCCCCGGCATGACCATGATGAAAATGCCACTGTTCGTGTGGACCTGGCTGATTACCGCCTTCCTGCTGGTTGCGGTGATGCCGGTACTGGCTGGCGCGGTCACCATGATGTTGATGGATATCAATTTTGGCACCAGCTTCTTTGATGCCGCGGGTGGTGGCGATCCGGTCCTGTTCCAGCACGTATTCTGGTTCTTCGGGCACCCGGAGGTATACATCATTATCCTGCCGGCATTTGGCGTAATCTCGCAGATTATTCCGACCTTTAGCCGCAAGCCTTTGTTCGGCTATTCGTCCATGGTGTACGCCACGGCGGCCATTGCCTTCCTGTCGTTCATCGTGTGGGCGCACCACATGTTTACCGTGGGTATGCCGCTGGCGGGTGAGCTGTACTTTATGTATGCCACGCTGCTGATTGCGGTGCCCACCGGGGTGAAAGTGTTCAACTGGATCACTACCATGTTCCGGGGCTCGCTCACCTTTGAAACACCGATGTTGTTCGCAATTGCGGTGGTGGTACTGTTCACCCTGGGTGGATTTACCGGGTTGATGCTGGCTATCGCGCCGGCGGATATTCAATATCACGACAGCTACTTTGTGGTAGCCCACTTTCACTACGTGATGGTGGCCGGTGCGGTGTTCGCCGCGACCGGCGCGGTGTACTACTGGCTGCCCAAGTGGTGCGGCCGGATGTACAACGAGACCCTGGGTAAAACCCAGTTCTGGATTTCGTTTATCGGCTTTAATATCACGTTTTTTCCGCAGCATTTTCTCGGTCTTGCGGGGATGCCGCGTCGCTACGCGGATTACGCGTTGCAATTTGCCGACTGGAATATGGTGTCGAGTATTGGCGCGTTTATTTACGGCGCTTCCCAACTGTTGTTCCTGTTTATCGTGGTGCAAGCCATACGTAATGGTCGTGCGGTAAGCGAGCCGAAAACCTGGGAAGGCGCGGAGGGGCTGGAGTGGACCTTGCCTACACCGGTTCCCTACCACACCTTTAGCACGCCGCCGGAAGTGAAGTAGGCGGTTCTGGGAGACGCGGATATGGCGGGCGGTCCGGTACGCAAAACGTCATTGTGGTTGGTGCTGGGTGGCGTGGTGATGTTTGCCTTTGCGGTGTTTGCTATGCCGCCCCTGTACGATGTGTTTTGTGAGTTAACCGGTATTGGCGGCAAAACTGCCGGGCGCTACGAGGAACAGGCGGTTGCGGCGGTGGATACCGAGCGCTCGGTGCTGGTGCAGTTTGTGGCCACCAATAACGGCAGTATGCCCTGGGAGTTTGCGCCGCTGGAGTACAGCGTACGGGTGCACCCCGGGGAATCCAGGGCGGTCAAATTTTATGCTCGCAACCCGACGTCGCGGGATATGGTGGCGCAGGCTGTACCGAATGTTACGCCCAACAATGCCGCTCAGTACCTGAACAAAACGGAGTGCTTTTGCTTTAACCAGCAACCGTTACTGGCCGGCGAAGAAGCCAATATGCCGCTGGTATTTTTTATTGACCCGAAGTTGCCGGAGAGCGTCACCACCATTACCCTCTCCTACACGCTGTTCGATATTACCGAGCGCGTGGCGAATTCGGTGGCCCGGCTAAACTGATCCAGTTAACAGAGCTGGG
>JBFIHG010000041.1:0-20525 GCA_041601945.1 Porticoccaceae bacterium
CGATCTGTTGCACATCGACGTTCTTGATTCCGGCACCCGCAGCCCACAACCGCCAGCGACTCTCGTCTTGCGGATTGATTAACACCAGGGTGTCCGTTACCTGGCCCGCGGATAGCGCAGCCAATGCCATCTCGCGGTTGATGTTATCCACGGCACAGCTTTTGCCCTGTGGGTTTTTTGTGAGCACCATCTCACCCCGTGTCATTACCGTGACGGCGTCACTGGTGACGGGCAACAACCAGCTATCCGGAACAACCGCCGTCGGGCTTAGTTGAACTGTGCGTAATCGTTCGAGCAAACTGACGACAATGCGACGCTCAACAGCAGCGCACTGCACCGCTCCATTCGCGCCTGCATCGAGCAGCGCAAAATGCAGGTTTTCCACCGCAACTGCCAATTCATCTTCGACCAGATAGGGTAACGCGGGTAGCAATTGCCTTTTTTTTCCCGGCGGCAATACCACCGTCAGTGCGACGACAAGCTGTGCCGGAATCACCACGACGAGCTCTTCGCCCACATTTCGTTCGGGTGTTCCAGCGGGTTCATCGCCACTTCCGACAGGGTCGCCACTCTCGTCGGCGGCAGTCGCGGTGACGTTTATCTCCCCCCCGTCGACAACTGCGCCATCCGGCGTCACACGCTGCCAGCTCAATACACCACCGACACCTTGTAGCCATTGCGCGTCGGGATAGAGCGCTAATATTCCGCTCATGGTCGATCGTCCTGCGCGCTAACGTTTACGCTACGCGGCGTCGATTCCCAAAACGGTATCCGCGCCCGCGCCAGGGTCGTGATATGTCCGCTGTTGGTTTCCCTCGACATCAATGTCCGCCACTCCTGTTCCCGGCCCGCGAAGGTCACCGCCACCGACACCTCATAATAACTGCTCGCCACGGCCAACGGTACCGGCGACGGCGGCACACCCGCAGTGACCGCGTCCTGCAAAAAGGCATCGAGGGATTTAAATCCGCCGTCCAGCACACTGCGCGCCAGCACCACCTGACTGCCATCCACACCGGGCATCGCGGCGCTTAACAGACTAGCGGATGCCGTATTGATATTAACCGCCGTGGCGACCGGCAGTGCGGTGACATAGGGCTGCAACAAGTTAAATACTTCCGCCGTCACCCCCGTTACCGCGCGCAGCTCGGCGATATCCTGCAACGGTCGATCCGCAGTGCGATACCCGCTATCGCCAGCGAGATAACCCTGATCTTCCGTGTTGTAACCGCGCGGCACCTGGTCGGCATCAATCCAGTCGACAATCGCCAACGCGACTTCCGGCGCTATGCTCAGGGAAGCCAATAAACGCTGCAATACTGCAAGCTGCTCGTCAACCATTTGGCCCGCCGCGTTAATCAGATTATTAATATTAAATTTCTCCTGAGCATCAGTGATCCGCAGAAAAATTTCCCCTTCGTCCGGCTGATACGGGGCGCGGGCCAGCGCCCACTCTTCGCTCAACGCATCGGCAAATTCACCGGATGTACTGTCGTCCTGCCAATCCAGAAACAGTATTTGCCGCGCCAACAGCTCACCGCCCTGAACGTAAGCAAACGCCTGGCTGTCGTGCAGTAGGGCACCGGTGCGCCGTGTGGCACTGAAACCCTCCGCCGTCATACCGTTAACCAGTACTGCGACCACCGCGAAAATCAGCAGCATGGTGATCAACGCCATGCCCCGTTGACGCTTAACCATCTGCATCACTCACCCTGGTTTGGCGATCACGTAGTTTCACCAAACGCCGAATTTCCCCAAACCGTTGCGACGACAGGGTAACTTCCACCGCCAATGGTAGCGCTTGCGCAGCGCCTGCCCCGCTCGCAGCCCCGGGGGCCAGTGGCGGCCATGCGCCGTGCCACTCCCCTTCATCCCCGAGGTAGCGAAAATTAAGCTCGCGCAGTGACACCAGGTTGCGCGTTAACGGTAACGTGTCCTGAGCGCGGTCGAGCACGATCCAGAAATGACGCTGCAACATCAGTTCGGTGGATAGTTTTTGCAGGCTAGCCGCGGGATTAGCACCCAGCCCAGTATTCTCGCTACCCAGACCGTAACTCACACGCTGCACGCTGCCACGCCGATGGCCCAGGGGGTTAGACCAGCCGCCGTAGCTGAATACCAGGGTTTGCGCGGTACCGATAAACGCTTCTTCCCGATCCCCGTATTCTGCGCGCACGCCGCGCTCCACCACCTGACTCAATTCATCGTGCAGGGAGCGCACCGCGAAAGTCAGTTGCGCCACTGCCTGTTGCCGCTCACGCAACCGCTCGTGAGCAGTAATTGCCCCGCTCAACACGCGGTATGCGCCTATCCCCAGCACCGCGAATATGGACAGTGCCACCAGCACCTCCAACAGCGTGAACCCGCTCTGCTCCCGCCGGCACCTCATCAATTCAGTCCAACAAAGCCGATCAGGTGATCGACTGGACCGGTTGCGCCTTGGTCAACGTGCACGGCAATTGCAATGCGTCGAAAATCAGGGCGCGCGGTATCGGCGACGGTGCTGACCACCCGCCACGATCGATCGCCCAATTCCACATTCTCGGTGCTGGTGCCCGAAGCGGGCCAGGGTGTCTGCAGCTGCAACTCCGCCAACTTATTCTCAGCCACCCAACGCGCAACCGTTCGTATCTCCAACTGCTGCTGTTGATGCAGCGCGCGCTGCGACTGCGCCAGTAACACCGCAGCACACACCGCAAAAATAGCCAGCGCCACCAGCGTTTCCAGCAGCGTGAAACCGGCACTGCACCCCGGTTTACTGTTGCAGCCAGCGCAATTCCCCATAGCCTCCGCCCAACATGGTAATGGCAATCTCTGCCCGATCCGTGACAGTCAATGTCAACTCAAAGTCGGTTACTTCACCGCTGGATAAAAATAAAATAGTCGGCACAGGCGTAGCTTTACCATCGCCCCGTAATGGGCTGTCCTGCTCACCCTCCACTTGCACCTGCATCCTCAAATACTCGGGTAATTTCACCATGGCGGGAACATCCGCCACGGTGGCTGTGTCCCAACGTCCCGCGCGGCTCGACCACTCCAGCAGACGGTAACCGTCCTCGTCGACCACCAGCCCCAACTCAACGCGCTGTTGCAACGCTTCGTCCGCACACCAGCGCAACAAGGTAAACAGGCGGTCGGCCTGGTCGTGTAATTCCCCCACACGACGATCACCGGTGCTGAGTAATACCGCGCCGGCCATCACGCCAATAATCACCAACACCACCAGCAATTCCAGCAGCGTAAAGCCGTGCTGGTGCCGAGTGCCTGGCAGGCCGTTTATAACTCCCAATTGTTGAGGTCCGCCGCTTCTTTTTCACCCCCTGGCCGGCCGTCAGACCCGAGAGAAAACAGATCGTATTTGCCATTGCGCCCGGGGCTGATGTACTGGTAATCGTTACCCCAGGGATCTTTGGGTAATTTTTTCAGATACCCATCCGGATTCCAGTTTTTGGCTTCGGGAAAACCGCCCGGTTGTGTCACCAGGGCCTGTAAACCCTGATCGGTACTGGGGTAATTAAAGTTGTCGAGCTTGTATAAATCGAGCGCGTTGGCGACGGCGCGCATATCGCTCTTCGCGGCGGTAACCCGTGCTTCGCCGGTACGACCGATAATATTCGGTATCACCAATGCGCCCAGCACCCCGAGAATAACAATCACCACCATAATCTCAATTAGTGTAAAACCTCTGGCGCGTCGGCATGTACCCGGCGCGGAACTAACACTATTCATTGTTCGTTTACTCCTTTTTTCAAACGCACATTCTTGCTTAGCAAGGTCGAATTCGGTGCCGCTGGCCGGCTACACGACCAGCTGATTCAAACTCAGTATGGGTAGCAGGATGGCCAACACAATCAACATCACCACCGCACCCATAGCCAATAACATCAAGGGTTCAAACAAGGCTACCAGGGTTGCCACCAACACCTGCAAATCCCGTTGTTGCTGGTGGGCAGTGCGCGCCAGCATGGCATCCAGTTCACCGCTGGCTTCGCCACTGGCAATCATGTGTAGCATGATCGGCGGGAAACAGCCGGTCGCGGCCAGGGCATCGTACAACGTGGCGCCTTCGCTGACCTGACGTCGCGCCACGCCCACCTGTTCGCGAATGTAGTCGTTACCCACCACATCGCCGGCAATATGCATCGCATCCACCAGCGGGACGCTGCTCTGGGTCAGAATGCTGAGGGTATTGATATAGCGCGCGGCATTAACACCGCGACTCAATCTGCGCACTAGGGGCCAACGTAAATAACGTTTGTGCAAAGCTCGGCGCCAATCGGGGTTGCGCATTGCGAAGCGAAATCCTGCGACCAGCGCGATTGCCGCCAGGGCCACCAACCAGCCCCATGCCACCACAAAATCGCTGAGCGCTACCAGCCCGCGCGTCAGGGGTGGGAGTGGCTGGCCGGTACCGGTAAACACCTTGATGACATCGGGCACCACGTACACCATCAATCCGGTCACAATCGCGAAGGACAGTACCACCAGTACCACCGGATAAATCAGTGCGAGCTGAACTTTTTGTCGAAACTCGTGGCTTTGTTCGATGTAATCCGCAAGCTGACTCAGTACGCGATCCAGATACCCGGACTGCTCACCCGCGGCAATCGTGGCGCGGAACAGGCGGTCAAATGTCCGGGGGAAATCTGCCAGTGCATGGGCGAGGCTGTAGCCTTCCCGTACCCGCGCCCGCAGCGTCGTGACAATGCGCCGCGCGCGCGCTGACTCGCTCTGCTCTGCTACCGCTCCCAGCACTTCGGTCAGTGGCATACCGGCCTGTACTAACGCCGCCAACTGCCGTGTCATCAGTGCCAATTGACGAATGCCGAGATGCTGGCCAAATAGCGGACGATGCAACGCCTTGAGCTTTTCGTCCGCCAACTCCACCGCCAGAGGTGTCAGCGCCCGCTCGCGTAATTGCTGGCGAATATGCCGCGCGCTGTCCCCTTCCAGCGCGCCCTTGCGCTGTTTCCCCTGGGCATCGATGGCTATGTAGTCAAAGGCGGGCATAGTCGATTCCGGTTATGGCTCCTGCAAGTGCGTCTACCAGTTCAGGTTACTCGTCCTGGGTCACCCGTAAAACTTCTTCAAGGGCGGTGACGCCGGCCAATACCTTACGACAACCGTCAGCGCGTATGGACGGTCCGAGGGTGCGGGCGTAGTTGACCAGCGCCGCCTCCGACATCTGATCGTGGATCATTTCCCGCAACCGCGCATCCACCACCACCAGCTCGTAAATACCGGTGCGCCCGCTGTAACCCTGGTAGTGACAGGCGTCACAGCCATCGGCACAGGCGCGAAACAGCTGCACCGGCGGCGTTGTGGGGATACCCAGCAGCGTGCATTCCGCACCGTCCGGGGTATAAGCCTCGCGGCATTCGGGGCACAGTACACGCACCAGCCGTTGCGCCAGCACCCCCACCAGACTGGAGGCAAGCAGAAATGGCTCTACGCCCATATCGATCAAGCGCGTCACCGCACCCACGGCGGTATTAGTGTGCAATGTCGACAACACCAGGTGTCCGGTCAGACTGGCCTGCACCGCGATCTGCATGGTCTCCAGATCGCGAATTTCCCCCACCATCACCACATCGGGGTCCTGACGCAAAATGGCTCGCAAACCGCGCGCAAAGGTCATGCCCGCCTTAACATTGACTTGAGTCTGGCTGACGCCTTCAAGATGGTATTCAACCGGATCTTCGACGGTCAGAATATTCATTTTGCGATCGTTGATACGACCCAGGCCCGCGTACAACGTCGTGGTCTTGCCCGACCCGGTCGGTCCGGTGACCAGAAAAATACCGTGGGACAATCGCAGCAACCGGTCGCAGTGCTGTAAATCCTGCGCCGCCATACCCAGCGCCGCGAGATCCATACGCCCCGCCTGCTTGTCCAGCAGGCGTAACACCACCCGCTCGCCGTAGGAAGTCGGCATGGTGGAGACCCGCACGTCCACGTCGCGCCCCCCCAGACGCAGGGAGATACGCCCATCCTGAGGTATTCTTTTCTCGGCGATATCGAGTCGTGCCATCACCTTCAATCGGGACACCAGCAACGGTGCCAACGCGCGTCGCGGCTCGACCACATCGCGCAACACGCCGTCGGTGCGAAAACGAATAGCCAGTCGCGTTTCGTAAATTTCCACATGAATATCCGAGGCCTGTTGCTTGATCGCCTCGGCAAGAATTGCGTTAATCAGCCGGATTATCGGCGCGTCTTCCTGTTGCTCCAACAGGTCCTCGGTCTCCGGCACCGCGGCAGCCAGTCGCTCCAGGTTAAGGTCCTCGCCGATATCGGCCACCATGGCCATGGCCGTGTCGCTGTGCTGTTCGTAGGTGCTGCCGATATGCCGCTGAAACGTATCTTCGTCGGTCACTTCCAGTGCCACCGGCATGCCGGCAAAACGCCTGATTTCCGTCATGACCGCTAGCGTTGGCAGCCGCTTGCACAGCACGCGGCGCGGCTGTTGGCCATCGTTAAGCAGCACCACGCCGTGGCGCTTGGCAAAGCCAAATGGCAATTGTGGCTGGGTATGTAGCGCCGCGTCGCGGTTCACGGCAGCTGCTCGACCCCGGAGTCGGGCGCGCGCGACGCATCGGGAACTGGCACAGCCTGTGGTGAGTTTTTCACCGCGGACTCAGCATCACTCGGTGTTACCGCGGTCGGCGGAGGCGCATCGACCCAGTCGGGTAGCAGCGGTAAAGGGCCTGGCACGTAAAAGGTTTCAACACGACCGCCAAACTGTTTCTGGTTGTCACGTATCTGCTCATAGCGGGCGCGGGTGGCGTCGTTACTACTGCGGTTATCGCGCAAAATTACCGGGTGGATAAACACCATCAGGTTTTTCTTGACCACAGTGTTCGACGTACTTCTAAACACCCGCCCGATGATCGGAATATCGCCCAGCAGTGGCACCTTGGATTCGGACTCAGAAACCTCATCGCGAATCAGACCGCCCAGCACCAGCACCTGATCGTTGTCGATTAACACTCGAGTTTTTATTTCCCGTTTGTTGGTGATGATATCCGCAGTTTGCACGGTGCTTTGCGCAATGCTTTCCACTTTCTGTTCAATGTCCAGCGTGACTGAATTATTGGTATTGATGCGTGGCTTTATTTTCAGCGACACGCCGATGTCCTGGCGCTGAATGGTCTGGAACGGGTCGTTGTCCCCCTCGCGTTTTTGTGATCCAGTAATAAACGGCACACTGGACCCTACGAGAATCTGCGCCTCCTCATTGTCCAGTGCAAGAATAGTCGGCGTGGACAGAATATTGGCATTGGCTTCACCTTCCAGGGCCTGAATAATGGCGCGCAACGTGCCACCGCGAAAATAACCGAGGGACAGGCCGCTGCCCAGCGTCACCGTACTGGTGGAACTGTCGAACGACAGGGGTGACACCGTGGGTGGGAACGCTGAAAAACCGGCGAATACCGACTCTTGATTCGGGGTCAAATTGGATTGCCACTGCACCCCGAGGTCATTGGCAAGATCTTCGTTGACTTCAACAATCAGCGCTTCCACCAGCACCTGCGCGCGGCGCACATCGAGTTTGCCGATCACTCCACGCATCGCATTTTGCAGCGACGGCGGCGCGGTAATAATCAGGGCGTTCAGGGATTCATTAGCGCGAATATTGACGTCCACATCGGCGAGGCGCTGATCCTTTTCGCCTTTTTGAACGCTGCCGCTAACGCTCTCCAGGATCGGCACCAGATCTTCCGCCTTGGCATACTGCAAATAAATTACCTGGGTATTGCCGTCGCCACTCAGGGGTTGATCGAGGCGCTGCACCAGAGCTTTGATCTGCTGGCGGGTCACCGGATCTCCGGTCAGGAGCAGACTGTTGGAGCGTTCGTCCACAGCAATGGTCAGACCCTTCACCTCCGTGCCCTGACTTTGCTGCCCACCACCTGGCAGTAGTTTGCTAACCACGTCCGCTACCTGACGAGCGCTGGCAAATTGCAGCGGTAGTAATTCGATATCAATAGAGCCCACCTGATCGAGCCGATTCACGATGCGCGCAATCTGGTCGATTTTTCCGGCGCTAGCGGCAATCAAAATCGCATTGGTAGGTGGATAGGCCGCGAGATGGGCAAACTGCGGCACCATCGGGCGCACCAGATTAACCACCTCCACCGCCGAAATATTTTTGACCTTGACGATGCGCACCACCATATCTTCCTGCCCGGCATTACCGGTTTCGAGCAGTGGCACATCGTTTTCCTTGGCCTGCTGTGCCGGAATCACCTTGAGCGCATCGCCCGCTTCAATCACGCTGAAGCCGTGCACCTGCAGGACCGACAAAAATACTTGATACGCCTCGTCGCGAGTCATCGGCTCGCCAGCCAGCACGGTCACCCGGCCCTTCACGTTGGGATGCACAATAATGGTTTTGTTGGTAACCTGGCCCGCCCAACGCACCAGGTCTTCGATTTCCGCGTCCTGTAGACTGAGGGTTACCTTTTCGGCCGCGTCGTTGGAGCCGTCAGCTGCCCATAACGGTGCCTGCAACAGTAACAGTAGTATTGGTAACAGAGCTAACGTTCGCAACCGCATAATCTGTCCTTGAATATTATTGTAAAATTCGCACTACTCGGCGCTGCGCTGTCGCAGCTGTTGCAAACGCTCGCGCAATTGCGTTGCACGCTGATTATTCTGCTCACTGGAGCCACCGTCCCCAGTACCGGGTGGCGTTACTTCCTGATTCGCCACATTGTCCCCTCGCACACGGCGCGACGCAACACGCGGCGTAGTTGCAGCCGCATCGGTCTTTTCCGGGTAGCGCAGGGTTTCCAACGCCCCGCCGCGCTTGAGCACAACGCTATCTGCCGCCACCGCGTGCAGACTGACATCGTCGGCGATTTCGTCCCCGATGCGATAAAATCCCGATTCACCACGCGCCTGTGCAATCACCGCGCCCGCCAGACGTTCGCCATTACTGGCAAAAATACCGTGCAATTGCAGGTCGAGACGCGTATCCGGGATGGTTTCTATGGTCGCCGTACTAGCCGCAGTGCCAGTCGCGCCGCCCATCATATTCAAAGCGATGATCGCCGCAAGATCCAGTGTATCGCTATCCGCGCCGGTGTTGACCCCCACCTCCACACCCAACGGGTCCACGCCGCCCGCCAGGATACGACTATCAACATAACCCTGTATCCCAAGCAGCGATAGCCCGACGCACAAAGCGAGCAGTAACACTTTGGGACCAGATTCGCCAATCAGCATATTATTAGTTTTCTGTCCACCAACCCTGTTAATACCGACCCACTCCATATGATCCAATTCCACTGCGCACCCGGTGTGCAGGACTGCCAATTTTGCCCACTAACGCCCCAGGACTCAACAGGAATTCGCAGCATTTCTGCCAGTTAATCTGGACACGAGTCTTCCTCCGCGCTCGAAACCAGACTCAACTTCAGGCAGAAAAATCCCGTCCGCCGTGTCCCGACTTGATTGTGATCCCAACTCCAATCCGTTATTGTCAGGTGCGCTTCCCCGTCCAGCTGAAGCCAGTGCCGGTGTCACCCGCACGGTATAAAAAAACCAGAATCAAATGGACGCGATCATCGAAGATCGACACCAGACAAGCACAGGTCACCTTTCACCGCGCGATTCGCGATCCAGAGCACTGTAACGCTGAATGGATTTTACCGTTTTTTAACTTCCAGCGTGCTAATGCGCTCTGGACACCACGCTTGCATAACCACGAAATAACAACCGGAGACGCCGAGCATGATCGCATCCGAATACGATACCTTGCTGGTAGTTCTGTCCTATATCATCTCCGTCATCGGTTCCTTTACAGCCCTTGAACTGGCTACCAACATACGCGGTGCCACCACACCCCTGGGGAAATTCGGCTGGTTGACGGCTGCTGCACTCGCCATTGGCGGCGGCGCTATCTGGGCCATGCACTTTGTCGGCATGCTGGCTTATATCCTGCCAATCCCCGTTTCCTACGACGTCGCATTGACCGTACTTTCCCTGGTTATCGCCGTGGTGGCGTGTGCAGCAGGGCTTTCCCTGCTTAGCGCTAAAACCGCCGGCATAGTAAAACTATTGAGCGCCGGGACGATTACCGGGCTGGGGGTAGCGGGCATGCACTATACCGGCATGGCTGCGATGATTATGCCCGCATCTATTTCCTACAATATGCCTCTGGTGTACGCGTCAATCGCCGTTGCCATCGCCGCAGCAACCGTTGCCTTGTGGCTGGCGTTCAATCTGCGTGGCTTTCTGCAACGGGTTGGCAGTGCCTGTGTCATGGGGCTGGCCGTGTGCGGTATGCACTACACGGGGATGGCCGCAGTGACCATGGCGCACCAGACCATGGAAGTTAGTGGCGTCGTCATGAGCAACCAGACCCTGGCGTTTTACACATTTGTATCGGTGGCCGTCATTATGGTGTTATTGACCGTAGTCAGCCTGTTTAAATCGGTATCCGAACCAGTTTAGTGGTCGGGCAAACCATGCGCTGCCTGCGGTAACTGGGCACCGATGGTTCAGTTCCGAATACGGCTGGTTTCTACCGGTGATAGCGCTAAACTGCAGCTATGGAAACCAACCTTCAGCTCGACCAGAACCGGTGCAGCAAAGCGCGCCTGGCCCGGGATGCCCGATTTGACGGCCTGTTTTTCGTCGGCGTAAAAACCACCGGAATTTTTTGTCGGCCCGTGTGCCCCGCCACGCCGCCCAAAGAACGCAACGTACAATACTTTTCCACCGCCCTCGGCGCGCTACAAGCTGGGTTGCGGCCATGCCTGCGCTGTCGCCCGGAAGCCGCACCGGGCTCGCCAGCGTGGCGGGGTGTGCAAACGACTCTCACTCGCGCGGTGCGCATGATCGATAACGGCGAGTGGCGCGAGCAATCGCTGCCGGAATTTGCCGAGCGACTCGGAGTCAGCGACCGCTATCTACGCCGCTTGTTCACCCAGCAACTCGGTATTGCGCCGCTGCAATACGCCAATTTTCGCCGCGTATTATTTGCCAAACAATTGCTGCAACAGACCGCGTTACCGGTTACTGAAGTGGCATATATCGCCGGGTTTGGCAGTGCGCGACGCTTTAACAGTGTGTTTTCACAGCTCCTCGGCTTAAATCCGCGACAACTACGCAGCACCCAGCCGGCCAGGGCGCCCCTCGACAACGGTCTCTGCGTATTACTCAGTTACCGTCCTCCTTACGCCTGGCCCACGCTGCGCGATTTTTACCGCGCCCGGCATATTGCTGGCCTGGAAGTAGTAACCGACCACAGTTACAGCCGCAGCTTTACCCTCGGCACCTGCAATGGGGTGTTCACCGCAGTTCATAATCCGGAAAAAAATGGTTTCCAGGTGGAACTGTCCCTGTCCGACCCGCGCCACACACTGCCCGTTATTCAGCGCATTCGCCGCCTGCTGGATCTCGACGCAGATGCTGGCGTGATTTCCAGTCACCTGGCGAAACACCCACTGCTTGCCCCACTCGACAGTACGGGCATTAGACTGCCGGGATTGTGGTCGCCGTTTGAAGCGGGGGTCAGGGCCATCCTCGGCCAACAGGTGTCGGTCAAGGCCGCCCATAATCTAGTATCGCGACTTGTGACAGAATTGGGTGCGCCGGTTGGCGCAGCTATTGGTCTCCGACAGGTCGATCGGCCCCATCTGCTGTTTCCCACGCCAACGGCCGTCGCCAATTCTACGTTGGCGTTTCTGGCTATGCCGGATAAACGCCGTCAGGCGCTACGCGGGCTCGCGAAGTTGGTCGCGCAACAATCGGCTGCGGACGAGCCTCAGAGTTACCACAACCATCCCTATGAGGATTGGCTGGCCATTCCCGGTATCGGCCCCTGGACCGTGCAGTACACTGCATTTCGCACGAGCCATCCGGACATTTTTCTGGCTGGCGATCTCGGTGTAAAAAATGCCGTGCGCAAACTGACTGCCGCATCTGGTGACACGACCGAACTCGACGCGACTGCGGTCAGCCCCTGGGGCAGCTATGCCACACTGTTGCTGTGGCAAAGCCTTGCGGTGGCAGACAAATCTTGACGCTGGAAACTAAATTTTGACGCCGTAAACTAAATCTTCACGCTGGAAACTATTACCGACAACGGAGAATCGATATGTCACTCAACCAGCAAACGCCGGAATTTTTTTACGCATATATGGACAGCCCCATCGGACGCCTGACCCTTGTCGCCACTGAACAAGGGTTGACCGAAATCCGCTTTCCCAACCAGCACACAACCCGGCCGGCAGCATCGCCATCTGCCCACAACAGCAAAAAACATGGTCCGCACTGTATCGAACAGGCACTGGCCCAACTGAGTGCGTATTTCGCCGGAAAACTGACCGTCTTTGACCTGACACTGGCGCCACGGGGCACGGATTTTCAGCAAACCGTGTGGACACAATTACGCGCTATACCCTATGGCGCCACCGCCAGCTACGGGGCGATCGCAGCCGCCATCGGCAAACCCACTGCGGCGCGGGCCGTGGGTATGGCCAACAGTAAAAACCCACTGCCCATTGTCGTGCCCTGTCACCGCATTATCGGCAGCAACGGCGCCCTGACCGGCTTTGCCGGAGGGCTCGACACCAAGCGCTGGTTGTTGGCCCACGAACTACCCACCCCCTGACGCTCGCGGCGTTGGAACACCTCATCGCCATTCGTAGCGGAACACCGGTACGTTATAATGCCGCCCGTTTTTATACGCTCGAAAAACTCGCTTAGCCAACCAGGAACCATCAGCACAATCAAGTTGTAACATTGTTGTAACAAAGCGAACCGATACTGAGGCTTCGGTAACACGCGGGCTATCGCCCCAACCTTCGACCCCAAGAGGATGTAGTGTATGAAACAGATATTAACCAGCTCTGCCGTAACCACCTTGATCTCGCGGGGCATACCAGGAGCCCTGCTCGCCAGCCTGATGTTGATGACCTCCAGCGCGTTTGCCGCAGTGGACGACGCCACGGTGCAACGGCTGATTCAAAAAGTGGAAGCGTTGACCGCGCGAGTCAGTCAACTGGAGCAAAGCGATGTGGAACTGCGCGAACGCAACGCTGAGTTAGCAAAAGCCGCCAGCCTGCCCACCGCTGCCAACGAAAAACTGGCCTGGGCCGAACGCATTCAGGTTAACGGAGATTTCCGCTACCGCTACGAAAATATCGACGACGCGGACAACGACAAGGACCGCAATCGTTCCCGTATGCGGGCGCGTATCGAAGCTCAGGCGCAGGTCAACGAAGACTGGAAAGTAGGTTTTGGGCTGGCCTCCGGCAGCGACGACCCGGTTTCCAGCAATCAGACCTTCGGCAACGGTGGCAGCTCCAAGGGCATCAATCTGGACCTGGCCTACTTCGACTGGAGCGGTCTTGCCAATACCCATGTGCTCGGCGGCAAATTCAAAACACCGTTCTACAAACCTGGCGGACACGCCCTGTTGTGGGATGACGACTACCGCCCCGAAGGCCTCGCGGCCAATTACGCCAACGGCGCATTCTTCGCCAACGGTGCCTTTCTGTATCTGGAGAGCGACGACAGAGCCGGCAAGCAGAACGCTGAGAGTATCTGGGGTACGCAGATCGGCCTGAACACCGCCCTGACCGATACCACCCGCCTGATCGTGGGGCTCGGCTACTACGATATTCCAGTAGCAGGCGGTAAACCGTTCTATTCCAGTAGTTCGTTCGGCAACACCCTAGTCGCGGACGGCCCCGATATGGTCTACCAGAACAACTACGAAGAGCTGGAAGCATTCGCCGAACTGACGTTCACCCTCGGTGGACTGCCGGCCATTGTGTTTGCCGACTGGGTACAGAATCAGGACGCCAGCAACAACGACACCGGCTGGGCAGCGGGCGCCACCCTGGGCAAGGCCAAAAACCGCGGCAGTTGGGAACTCGGCTACGCCTATCAGGACCTGGAAGCGGATGCGGTCTTTGGTCTGATCACCGATTCGGACTTCGCCGATGGCGGCACCAACAACAAGGGCCATTTACTCAAAGCCGCTTACGCCCTCGACAATAACGTATCTCTGGGGCTGACCTACTTTATTAACGAAAAAGGCGATCTGGAAACCGACTACGACCGCCTGCAAATGGATCTCAAATTTAAGTATTAAATCGCTTCTATGACTGCCCGACCGGACCACCGCTGTGTAGCTGTGGCACCGGCCGAGGCACTGGCAACCCGGTTTCCGAGACGCTGGCAGATAAGCGCAAATATGCTAACCTGAACGCCACGCTGTAACCTGACATGCTCTAAGCTGAGAGGGTAACCACGCCATGAACCAAGCCGCCGCGAAATCCACACCCCTGTCCAACTTCGATACCAGCGCCCTTGAGTGGCTCCATTTCGGCCCCGACCCGCGCTTTGACTACCCCATCGACTATTCCATCGCTATTCTGGGTGCATCGCCGGAGTCAGGCACCGTCGATTTTCTCAGCCGCTGGGCCCCCAATTCCTACTGCCACTATCACCGTCACCTGGGCAATAGTATGTCGCTGATTCTCGAAGGCGAACACCACACCGTTGAAGTGGTCGACGGTGAGTCCATCCACAAAATCCGCACGGCCGGAGACTATGCCAACAAACCCGGCGGCGATGTGCATATGGAGTTCGCCGGACCCGAAGGCACCCTGGTGTTTTTCAGCATGCAAGCCGTCGACGGCAACATATTCGACGTACTGGGCCGTGGGGACAAACTGCTGAACACCACCAGCTTCGAAGATTTTGTCGCGGGTAACCTGCCGCGTTAAATATTTCGTGGCAGGTGGTATTAATATCTATCGAGCCAGACGCCATCGATCGCGCTTTAACAGTGGCACGCCAATCAACAGCGAGTAACCACAAGACAAAAATTAAAGAAAAAAAGAAAGGGGTTTTTACGATGAGCGACCGTTTTTATAAAGATCTTGCCTGGCAGATCGGCGACGTATCCATCACTCGCCTGGTTGAAGTGGTGATGACGACGCCGATAGGCACGCTGTTTCCCACGGAAGATGTCGCCGATTTAGCGCCCTGTTCCGCCTGGCTAAAACCCAACTTTATGGACGACGACAACAATATATTTATCAGCATCCATGCCTTTTTAATTCGCGCGGGCGGTCTTAATATTATTGTCGACACCTGTGCCGGTAACGGCAAAAAACTGCCCCTGTTTGAAGAGTGGAACAATCTCAACACTCCTTTTCTGGAAAACATGACCAAACTGGGTTTTGCGCCGGAAAGCATCGACCGCGTACTCTGTACCCACCTGCACTTTGATCATGTCGGCTGGAACACCCGCCTGGAAAACGGCTCCTGGATTCCCACTTTCCCCAACGCCCGCTATCTGTTCGGCGCGGCGGAATGGGAATACTGGAAAGATGAAGAAGACCCCTACGAAAGCAATGCTCTGGAACACGCGTTGAAACCGATCTTTGCAGCGCAACTGGTCGATCTGGTGGATGCAAACCATCGCATTAACGACGAAGTCAGCCTCATTCCCACCCCCGGCCACACCCCCGGCCACGTCAGCATATTGATTCAATCGGCTGGCGAGCAGGCGGTGATAACCGGTGATATGTTTCACCACCCCTGTCAGATGGCCCAACCGGGCTGGATCGATATGGCGGACACCGACAGCAGCCTTGCGGAGCAAACGCGCATTGCGTTTATGCAGCGCTTCGGCGATGCCTCAACCACCGTACTCGGCACCCACTTCGCCACGCCCACCGCAGGAAAAATCGTGCGCGACGGAGATAATTATCGCTTTGAATCCTGAGTAGATGATCGACGAAGTAATTGCCTGTCGCCGACTAAAATAGTCCAAAAAAAACGAGGCTCGAAGGCCTCGTTTTTTATACCATCAATTCCGGCAAGAAAAATAACTCCTTGCCGCTTACACAGGCTTAAGCTTAACCGGCTTTTTCCACCTGTTTTGGTTCGGCGATGTAGTCATCCATATTCACCTGTTTGGTCATCTCGAAGAAATCCACATTGCGATAGGGGGAGTTGACCACGATACGGCCTTTTGAGTTGCGGTAATAGGTGCTCATTCCCGGATGGGTCCACACCATCTTCTCGTGCAATTTATTGATTTTTTCGAGATAGCGATCGTGCGCATCCTGACGGCATTCGACAGCGCCAATACCCTTGTTGTTCATCTTGTCGATCATATCCATGATGTAACGCACCTGCATTTCGGATACGAAAATCAAACTGCCGCCGTGGCCCGGTTGCAGATTTGGCCCATACAACGTGAAGAAGTTGGGGAAGCCTGGAATAACCGTACCCAGATAGGAACTGGCGTCTTCGTCGCCCCACACGTCGCGTACGTTTTTGCCGCCGCGGCCAACCAGCTCGTAGGTGGACAGCATTTTCAGCACGTCGAAGCCGGTGGAAATAAGAATAACGTCTGCTTCGTAGGCGCTGCCGTCCTTGGTAATCACTTTGTTGCCTTCAATGCGCACAATGGGGTTATCCACCAGCGTCACTTTCGGATTGCGCAACATGCGATACCAGCCGTTGTCCATCAACAGGCGTTTGCCAAAGGGTGGATAGGTGGGCAGCACTTTGTCGAGCAGGTCGATGCGATCCCCCAGCTCGTTTTTAATGTAGTCGGTAAAGTAGGCGCGGTGGGCATCGTTAATTGCATTCAAAGACCGTTCCGGATGCTCCCAGTTTTCGTCCTTGAACAGCGACAGATAAACCCGATCGTTGTAGGTCCAGCCCAGACGCATGCGGTACCACATGCGGTACAGGGGCACTTCCCGCAGTAAAAAGCGCAGCGGTTCCGGCACCAATTTGCGAAACTGCTCGTGGGGCGAAGCCCAGTGCGGCGCGCGCTGGAAAATGGTCAGGGACTGCACTTCATTCTGTATTTCTGGCCCAATCTGCATACCAGTGGCGCCGTTGCCGATCATCACCACCCGCTTGCCCGCGAGGGTTTTGTCATCTGGCCATTCTGCGGTGTGCCAGCTCTCGCCGGTAAAACTGTCGAGCCCTTCGATATTGGGGAACGCCGGTGGGTTAAAAATACCTGCTGCGCTGATAACAATATTAGCGGTGTGGGTGGTTTCGGTGCCGCCGGAATTCTTGACCGTCACTTCCCAGGTCTGGCTGGCGTCCTGATAAATGACAGAGACCACATCGGTATCGAATTGAATATCTTTCTTGATATCAAAATCGTCCGCCACCTGGTCGAAATAGTCGTGCAGCTCGTCCCGCATAGCAAAATAAGCGGTCCAGTCGTAGGGCGCAAAGGAAAACGAGTACAAATGGTTGGGGGTATCGACACCGGCACCAGGATAGCGGTTGTCCTGCCATACGCCGCCCACGGAGTGGCGACGCTCAAACAGTTTGAAGGGAATGCCCGCTGACTTAAGGTTGACCGCTGCGACCAGCCCGGACACGCCCGCACCAATCACAATGACGCTGAAATCTTTTGGCACATCAATCTTGTGATCCCACAGCATGGGAGTTTGCCCCAATTGCGCGGAAGTCATGGCGCCGTATTCCTCGGGAACGGTTTCGCCCATGGCAACGGTCAGCATTTCCACCAGGTCCGCGTCGCTGGGATTGAGGGCCGCAGGCTTGCCACCTTTCCAGGCGAGAATGGCTTCCAGCGCGGCAGCGCGAATTTCCTGCTGAATTTCAGGACTTAAACCGCCGCTGTCGTTGTCATCCACACCCCGCGGACGCCGCGGACGATAGGGGTCCTGTAGCCAGCGCCGCTCGCCGCTCAGTTGTACCAGCACCATTAACAACGTGGGGATATTGGCGATGGCGACTGCCTCGGCAAATTGTTTCTCTTCGGTCATAGGGTCCTCCGACCTTTAAAAGCTAGTTTAGAAAATTTGGTTGCCCTGTCGCGGCTTGACTTATCCCACTCAAGACGCGCCCCACTCAAGCTGTAGCAACCACAGAAGTGGTCTGCATGGGCTTAAGTGAACGGCGATTTACCCGGCTAACGGACAGGTTTAAATCTGAAATCGAGTTGATTATAACACCTCTGATTGTAACCTACCCGCCGGTAGGATTTATATAGAGGCCATGTGTCGGGAAATATTGGCAGTTTGTGCACGGTGGATGGCGCAATCTACCCCGGACTGGGCAGACAGCCCACCTGTGACGGGCCCGCCTCTACGACGACCATCCCCTGTATAATCCCCGAAGCAACTAATCTGGCACCTGACCTGCCTGGCACTTATACAGAAAGCCCTGCAGGAAGCCACCTGAACACCTTTAACCCGGCATACACACGTTGAAACTGCGCATTGTCACCTACAACATCCACCGCGCCATCGGCCTAGATCGGCGTTTTCGTCCGGATCGTATTGTCACAATTTTGCGCGATCACGATCCGGATATTGTCCTGTTACAGGAGGTTGACGAGGGCGCACCCCGCTCCAAAGAGCAGGATATGGCCAAGGAAATAGCGGCCGCCCTCGACTATCCCTATTACGCCAGCGGCCACAATGTGAGTCTGCGCAAGGGCCGCTACGGCAATGCCACCCTCAGTCGCTACCCCATTGCCCGGGAACGCAATATCGATTTAACCATCGGCGACCTCAAGCGTCGCGGCTGTCAGCACACGGCTATCGAAATTCCCCACGGGGATCATCCGCCCTGCCGACTCGACGTCTTTAATCTGCATCTGGGTCTGTCGCCCCTGGAACGACAACGTCAGGCGGGCCTGTTGATGCGCTCCAAAGAATTTACCGACATACACCTGGCATCGGCCTGTATAGTGGGCGGTGACTTTAACGACTGGCTATCCCGGCTGCGGGCGCTGTTTGTCGAGGGCATGTCCCTGACCTGCGCCACCGACCACGACACCCGCTTGCGCACCCGGCCAATTAAAACCTATCCGTCCTTTGCGCCGCGCGGCGGACTGGATCGTATATATTACCGGGGCAATTTACGTTTCGTTTCCGCTGCGGGGTGTCGCCACCAGGTAGCCAAAATTGCCAGCGATCATTTACCGGTTATCGCTGAATTTGATTTGCTTCCGCCCAAAGAGACAGCTTCCCTTGCGTAGAAGTAACTTTGCCCCGTTTGCCCAGCGTTAAAGATATTGCTGCAACGCACAGGACTCATTAACTCGACTCTCACTCTCAACACTCTCACTAACTCACTTCGGAATTTGCATGACACAGTTATTCGAACCCCTGACCTTTCTCCGCGGCCCCGCCCTGAAAAACCGCTTCGCACTGGCGCCCCTAACCAATCTGCAAAGTCATTTGAACGGCCAGCTATCCGACGATGAATTTAAATGGCTCACCATGCGCGCCGCCGGTGGCTTTGGCCTGACCATGACCTGCGCCGCTCACGTACAGTTGGCCGGACAGGGATTCGCTGGGCAACTCGGTATTTTCGCGGACGAGCTTATTCCCGGACTAACCCGTCTCGCCAGCGCCATTAAAAGCCACGGCAGCCTGGCCATTGCGCAACTGCACCACGGCGGCGCGCGTTCCCCACAGGATTTAATCGGTTGCGCCCCGGTAGCGCCGACCGCGGATGCCGACAGTGGCGCCCGCGCACTGCTTACCGCGGAAGTGGAACAACTGGTCGAAGATTTTATTTGTGCTGCACAGCGCGCCGAAAAAGCAGGTTTTGACGGTGTGGAACTGCACGGTGCCCACGGCTACATTCTGTGCCGATTCCTCAGCGCCGAAACTAATCAACGGGAAGATCAGTATGGCGGCACCCTGGAAAACCGTGCGCGTATTCTGCAAGAAATTATTGCGGGCATTCGTCGGCGCTGCCGCAAGGATTTTAATCTCGGCGTGCGCTTGTCTCCGGAGCGCTTTGGCATTCAGTTACCCGAAGCGCAACAGATTGCGCAACAGTTAATGCGCGAGGCACAAGTGGATTACATCGATATGTCCCTGTGGGATGTCTTTAAAGAACCCATGGATGAGCAGTTCCAGGGCCGCAGCCTACTGTCTTATTTTACCGAACTGGAACGGGGCGACGTGCGTCTCGGCGTGGCCGGAAAAATACGCACGCCCCAGGACGCTCAGCAATGTCTGGACGCAGGCGTTGATTTTGTGCTGTTGGGCCGTGCCGCAATTTTGCACCACGATTTCCCCCTGCAAAGCGCGCATAACCCTGCTTTTACTCCAACCCCGCTGCCCGTTTCTGCCAGCTATCTGCGCAACGAAGGTCTGGGTGACGCCTTTGTCACTTACATGAATACGTGGAAAGGCTTTGTGAAAGGCTGATTAACGCCTACACAAAAAATAATTTGTTCAGCACCCTTATTCGGGCCTGCGTTTAGGTGGTGCGGTTCTGCGGGTCAACGGTGCCCGACCGTCGTTGCTGCTCGGTGGCGTAGCGCCAGCAGCACGACTACTCTCAGGTGTTGACGATTGCGTCTTGCCTTTGCTTTTACCCTTGTTTTTAACGTTGCGGTGCCGTGTAGCACTCTTATCCTGCAATTTGGTTTTTTTCTTTTTGGGGCCGGCCACCTTACCGCTGGACTTCACTTTTTTGGGTCCCTTGAATTTGGCCTTTAAACTTTTAATCACCCGACGCTCAAAGGCCGC
>JBFIHG010000042.1:0-19623 GCA_041601945.1 Porticoccaceae bacterium
CCCCTGGCTGCGGATTTTTTCCCGCAGGCTATCCCAGTCCAGCGTGCGGGACTTATCCATTTCGATGTACTGGCTGCCGCGATTTTTTTCCAGCAACTCGATGGAGTCGATGGGCAGAATACCGCGGCTCCACAGGGAACCTTCGTAGCTGGCGTAGCTGCCGCGTTCCTCGGCGAGGTCGCTGGAGGCTTCCAGGGCGTGGTAACTGATGGTTTCCATGGAGCGGTCGGCAAATTCCACTGCCTGGTCGGAACCGTAGGCGGTTTTGATCTGGTACAGCGCGTCCTGAAAACCCATTAAGCCCAGACCGACCGGACGGTGGCGCATATTGGATTGGCGCGCGGTGTCCACGGAGTAGTAGTTAATGTCGATCACGTTATCCAGCATGCGCACAGCGGTGCGCACGGTGGCGCGCAGCTTGTCGCTATCTAACTGACCGTCCGCATTGATGTGCTGGGCGAGATTCACCGAGCCCAGATTACACACGGCGATTTCTTCGTTGGCCTTGGTGTTGAGGGTGATTTCCGTGCACAGGTTGGAGGAGTGCACCACGCCCACATGCTGCTGTGGCGAGCGCAGGTTGCACGGGTCCTTGAAGGTCATCCACGGATGGCCGGTCTCAAACAGCATGCCGAGCATTTTGCGCCACAGTTCCTGGGCGCGGACGGTTTTGGACAGCTTGATCTCGCCGGTGGCAGCCATCAGCTCGTATTCGGCGTAGCGAATTTCAAAGGCGGTACCGTACAGGTCGTGCAGGTCGGGCACATCGTTGGGGGAGAACAGGGTCCAGGGGCCGTCTTCGAAGACGCGCTTCATAAACAGATCGGGAATCCAGTTGGCGGAATTCATGTCGTGGGTGCGGCGGCGATCGTCGCCGGTGTTTTTGCGCAGCTCGATAAATTCCTCGACATCGATATGCCAGGTTTCCAGATAGGCACAGACCGCGCCCTTGCGCTTGCCGCCCTGATTGACCGCGACAGCGGTGTCGTTGACCACTTTCAAAAAGGGCACCACGCCCTGGGACTTGCCGTTGGTGCCTTTGATATAGGCGCCGAGACCGCGCACCGGGGTCCAGTCGTTACCCAGGCCGCCCGCCCATTTGGAGAGCATGGCGTTATCCTGAATGGCGCCGTAGATGCCCTTGAGGCTGTCCGGCACGGTGGTCAGATAGCAGCTCGACAGTTGCGGGCGCAGGGTGCCGGCATTGAACAGGGTCGGGGTGGAGCTCATGTAGTCGAACGACGACAACAGATTATAAAATTCGATGGCGCGGGCTTCGCGGTCGTCCTCGTTGACGGCCAGGCCCATGGCAACGCGCATAAAGAAACACTGGGGCAGCTCGAAACGCACGTCGTCGCTGTGCAGGAAGTAGCGGTCGTACAGGGTTTGCAGGCCGAGGTAGCTGAACTGCAGATCCCGCTCGGGGTGAAGCGCCTGACCCAGTCGGCTCAGATCAAATTGCGCCAGGTCCGGGGAGATCAGTTCCAGCTCCACGCCGCGCTGAATGTAGGTGGACAATACCTGGGGATAGAGCTGCACCATTTCGTGCTGGGTGGCCCCGTCGGCGGTGCCCAGGAAGGTCAGCGCCTCGGCGCGCAGGCCGTCCATCAGCAAACGTGCGGTGGCGTAGGTGTAATTGGGTTCCTTTTCCACCAGGGTGCGAGCGGTGATGACCAGGGACGTGTTGACGTCTTTCATGGACACGCCGTCGTACAGGTTGCGCAGCGCTTCCTTGAGAATGGCGTCTACTTCGACGTCTTTCAGATCCGCACAGGCCTCGCTGACCACGGTGTGCAGACGATCCATATCCAGCGGGCCGCGGGTGCCGTCGTTGAAGGTGACTTCGATGTGGGTCTCGGTGTATTCGGTGGGCAACGGCGCGGGGCGCTCGGCAGCTCTTTCTTTGGAGCGCTCTTCGCGATAAATCACGTAGGAGCGGGCGATGCGCTGTTCGCCGCTGCGCATCAGGGCCAGTTCCACCTGATCCTGAATGTCCTCAATATGCACGGTGCCACCGGAAGGCATGCGCCGCTTAAAGGTGTCGGTAACCTGCTGATTAAGAGCCGCCACGGTGTTGTGAATACGTCCCGAGGCTGCCGCCGCCGCGCCTTCCACGGCGAGAAACGCCTTGGTAATGGCGACCGCGATTTTAGAATCGTCGTAGGGCACCACGGTGCCATTACGCTTGATCACCCGCAATTTACCGGGGGCGGTGGCGGTTACCGTGCTGGCGCGGGCGCTGAGGCTGGGTGCGCCCTGGCGGTTTTCCGGCTGTACGGATGCTGTATCGGGATGGGTTGATTGTCCTGCTTGTGTCGTGGATTCCATACAAATATTACCTGCTATATCGCTTGTTTGTTGTTGTGTGGTGCGGTTGTTCTGTGGTGTTACACCCGGCGGCAAATAGCTCTGTTGTTATGTTGTGGACCATTTTCCGGTAGTGCGTGGTCGTCTGACTGCATGAGGCAGTGCGATAGAATATTCTTCTCGACTGCGTGATCATTTTCGGCTCTATCCGACTGTATTCGATGTAATTTTCTGAACCCCAGATATGGTACTCAACCTCTCCAGTGACACAAGATAGTGTGGATGAAAGTGAATTGCAACACTATATGTATGAAAAAATGTGATCAACTCCCGGTCTTGCGGTCGCGGTGAGCGGCCCCTTACCGGGAGGGGGCTTGAGGCTTGGCTTCAACCCCCTGGACCTGGGGGTGTTGGGGTCAGGACTGGACAGGCGGGAAAGATAGAATGACACGCAGACCCGGTGGGGTGGGGGCGTCGGCCAGACGGACGCTGGCGCGGTGGATCGCGGCGATGCGCTGTACGATAGCCAGCCCCAGGCCCGTACCGTCGTTGTAGTGCAGTTTGCTCATATCGGCCCGGTAAAACCGCTCCATTACCCGGGCGCGAAGATCCGGCGCAATACCGGGACCGCGATCCGTGATTTCCACGTCAACCGAGGCAGCGCGCACCGCTATTGATATGGTCAGAGGACTTCCGGCCGGGGCGTACTGGATGGCATTGCGCAACAGATTGGTAAACAGAATCCCCAGGGTTTCCCGATTGCCGGTCAGGTGCGCGTAGCTCTCACCAGTGAAGTGCAATTCGAGCTGCGGCTCGCGATTAACCAGCTCCAGGTCGTTCCAGCAATTCTGAATAAGCGCCCTGAGGGGCACATCGGCCATGGGTAGCTCCACGCTGTCCTGGTCCAGTCGACTCAGGGTTAACAGCTCTTCGATCAATCCTTCGGTGCGCGTCACCACTTTTTCAAGTTCGGTCAGGGAGTCGCGCGCGTCTGCCGCGTTGTGGGCACGCCGGGCATTTTGCAGATGGACCTTGATCGCGGCGATGGGCGTGCGCAGTTCGTGAGCGGCGTCTGCGGTAAAGGCGCGTTCCCGCTGAATGGCTTCGCGCAGGCGTTCGAATAACTGATTGATGGCCTGTACCACCACATTGACTTCGCTGGGGGCGCGCTGGATGGTCAGCGGTGTCAGGTTTTCCGGTCGGCGTGTGCGCAGTGCCTCGGCGGTGCTGGACAGGGGCGCCAAACCATAGCGCACTACCAGCGTCACGATAATGCTTACCAGGACAATTGCCAGCAGGGCCGGTGCAATTCCCTGGCTGAGCATTTCCCGGCTAATTTCGTCGCGAATGCCGATGCGCTCGCCCACCCCGATCCACACATCGTCGTTAAGCAGAAAAAACACGCGCCATTCGCGGTCGTCTACGATCACGTTGTGATAACCCGGGTGCAGGTTTGGTCCCCAGGGGTTTTCAGGGGCGGAAGAGGAGCGCGCCAGTAGTTTGTTGTCGCGCCATATCTGAAAGGCAATCTTGCGTTCGTAGGCGTGACCCCAGGGTCCGGATTCGTTTTCCTCGGAATCGGTCGTGCTATTTTCTGTATCAGGCGCTACCAGTTCTGGTGTGTCGAACAAATCGGTGACCAGTGGTTTGGCAAGCTCCGGCGGCGACTCCCAGGACTGGCGCAACAGCCGAGCGTATTGCGCCAGTTCGGCATCGAATACCTCTTCGACTTCGTGGCGGATCGAGTAATAGCTCCACACCAGGCTGGCCGCGAGGGCCGCGGTGATAAGACCCACCAGGGTCGAGGTGAGCAGGCGTTGAATCGAAATCATAATTTGTCGATGGTATAGCCCACACCGCGCACGGTGCGCACCAGTTGGGGGTACAGTTTTTTACGCAGGTGGTGAATGTGGACTTCCAGGGCGTTACTTTCCACTTCGTCGCCCCAGCGATACAGCTGTTGTTCGAGGTCGGCGCGGCGCAATACGCGGCCGCGTTTTTCGAGCAGCAGTTGCAGCAGCTGGATTTCCCGCCGCGACAGGGCGACGGGCGTACCGTCGTGGGTAACCGTGTGGGCATGGGGGTTCAAGGTAACCGCGCCATGATTCAGCAGGCTTTCAGCGCGGCCTTCGCGGCGCCGCTGAATCGCGTGCAAGCGCGCCAGGAACTCGTCGATATCAAAGGGTTTCGCCAGATAATCATCGGCGCCGAGATTGAGGCCGGCTATTTTGTCGGTGGTCTCGGCGCGCGCAGTAAGAATCAGCACGCCGACTTCGTGGTGTTCGGCGCGCAGTTGTTTGAGTACCGCCAGGCCGTCGAGTCCCGGTAATCCCAGATCCAGCACCAGCAGGGCAAAGGTCTCGCCGCGCAATACCGGCAATACTTCATCGCCCCGCCGCACCCACTCCGGGACGAAGCCTTCCCGTTCCAGTGCAGTGACCAGGCCGCGTCCCAGGGACTGGTCGTCTTCCGCAATCAGGATGCGCACGGGTTGCTCTTCATGGCTGGCTGCTCACAGTTTGCGCGCTATTTTATCCAGCAAACGCTGAATTTCCACGCGCCGTCCCTGGTCGGCCACCGGGCGTTCCGGTCGCGGGGCTGCGGCGAGCGCTTTGTGCAGGGCCAGTTGCGCCTGCGGGTATTGTTTACGGGAGAACAGATAATCACCGTAAAAATAATTGGCGTCTATATCGTCGGGGGCTAACTCCAGGGCCAGGCGTAAATGTTGTTCGGCAAGTTTTTTGTCGCCAAAACTAATCGGCCAGCCGGGCGCCTGATAATACAGCGAGCCAAGAGAGGTGTGCGCCGCACCCGACAAAACAGTGGGATCGATGGCGATGGCTCGTTCCAGTGAACGTTTCGCGTGGCGAATACTTTTCAGGGCGCCTAATCCCCCGGCCGCTCCGGCGTAGGTGGAGCGCGTAATGCCATCCCATATCCACAGCGCCGCGCACTGCGGTAGCGCAGCGCTGGCGGTGCTGGTTTGCTGGATCAGGTCGACATAGGCGGCTTCGCGATCTGCTTCGGCAAGCTGATACGTAATTTTATCCCAGCGTTGCTGGAGTGGTAGCGCAGCGGCGCTGCAGGCGCCCGTGTCCGGGCCCAAATTATCAGCTTGTGCCCAGAGTGGCCCGAGCAGAATCAGGACCGACACAGCAGTGCGTAGC
Source organism: Porticoccaceae bacterium (assembly GCA_041601945.1). GTDB lineage: Bacteria > Pseudomonadota > Gammaproteobacteria > Pseudomonadales > Porticoccaceae > JBFJKD01. Next base: position 5,475 of record JBFIHG010000042.1, read on the forward strand.
AATTTCACGGGTTAGCTCCCTGGGTTGGTAGCGCAGACGTCCACAGTGACAATTTCATGCGTCGGCGCGCGGTTTGGTAGCCGTCGCCTGTTTTGCAAAGCGACTGATCACCGGTAATTTTTTGCGCAACGCCTTATCGACGCGACCGGGCATCAGCGCGTTGATACGGGAGAAGAGTCGCTCCTGCCAGCCGATCTGCGTGATGGCCTGCTCGAGCTGGATGGCTTTAACGATAGCGCTGGCCACTTTGTCCGGTTTGTCGGTGGGGGTTTTGAGGGCCTTGTTCAGATCGTCCACGGCGCCCGCGTTAAACGCCGTGCGGGTGGCGCGGGGCGCGACGTAAAGTGCTTGTACATGGGATCCATCCAGCTCCCGGCGCAGCGCCTCGGTAAAGCCGCGCAGGCCAAACTTGGTGGCGCTATAGGCCGCGAAACCGGGAAAGGCAATGCTGCCAAAGGTAGAGCCGATATTGACAATCAAGCCCTGGTTTCTTTCCAGCAATGCCGGCAACAGCGCGCGGGTCAACAACATGGGCGCGACCAGATTGGTCATCAGCAGGGCTTCCAGGTCGCTTTGCCGCAGATGGCGAAACAGACCGAAGCGGTTGACCCCGGCATTATTGATCAGGATATCCAGGGGCCTGGCATATAAACGGCACGCTTCCACTAATGCATTGCGACCGGTTTCTGTGGTGATATCCGCAACCACCACGCGATGCTCTCCGGGCAATGTACTGCGTAGTGCGTTCAGCGCGCTCTGGTCGCGACCGCTGAGTAGTAGTGTTGCGCCCGCGCTGGCCAGTTTCATCGCCAGCGCCTGGCCAATGCCGCCGCCGGCGCCGGTCAGCAGCACCACCTTATTTTTCAAATCCATGTGCACACTCCTGATATTGGTATGGGTCCAGGGTAGACGACAGCTGTGCTGCGCAAGCTGATCCAACTACTGGATCGACCTGCCTCCCGTCCGCATACAATGGCAGGGAACGAAACATTGCGCCATACAAACGATAGATTACCTGTGCCACATGAACAATCGCCTTGCGATCTTCTGTGCTGTCAATACGATTTATCAGATCGGCAAAAAAACGCACGTGATCCTCATCCAGTTCGCCGTGGGAAGTGAGGTAGGTAAATGCCTGGTCGGGCAATTTGAGGCTCCGTTGAATTTGTTGGGCGGCTTGTGTGGCGACGGTTACGCTGGTGCCTTCCAGCACGTGAATCATGCCAAAAAACCCGAGGGGATTGGTGCGCTGGATGGTGTCCCATGCATAGCTAATCATCACTTCTGTAGCCAGGCGGGGGCTACCACTACGTACGCAGGCTTTATCTCCACCACAGGCCTCGATGTCGTTGAGCACCCATTCCTGATGACCCAGTTCCTCGGCGATGTACTCCGCCACCGCGGTGCGTAGCCATTCTTTGCTTTCTGGAATGCGACTGCCGAGGGCCATCAACAGCGGCACCGTGTGTTTAACGTGATGATAGGCTTCGGTCAAAAAAGCGATATAGCTGGCGAGTGGCAGGGTACCGGCCACGGCACACTGAATAACCGGCGCGGTTAGCAAAAACTGCCGGTCTGCCGCAGTTTGCTGCTGGAGTTGTGCGTAAAACGTCATAAGCGAATACTCTGGTGCGCGTGGGGCTGGTTGTCGCCTTTGGAATCGCCACTACTGGTCTGATAGAGCGGTGCAATGTGCGTCGCATAGTGTTGTAACAAGCTGTCGCGCCGCAGTCGGCCGTTGGCGGTGAGTTGATTGTTGTCTACGCAAAAAGGCTCGTCTGCGCTTAGCCAGCGCACAATACGCGCGTAATCGGGTAAATGGTTGTTGGCGCGAAGTACGGCGGCGTCCATACCCTGGGCACACACGCCGGGCCGGGCGACCAGAACCGCACCGCACCAGGGTTGCGCATCGCCAAACACCCACGCCTGGGCAATTTCTGGTTGCAGACACAACTCGCTCTCTACCCACTCCGGCGCGATATTGCGTCCGTAGGAACTGATCAAGAGATTCTTTTTGCGGCCTGTCACAGTGACGAAACCGTGCTCGTTCACGCTGCCAAGATCGCCGGTAAATATCGGGCCCTGGTGGAGTGGTTCGCCGAGGTATCCCAGAAAGCCTTCGCCCGAGACAATCAACTCCTGGTCATCAGCTACGCTAATTTGCCAGTGGGGCAGACTGCGGCCGACGGTTTCGAGTGGTTCGTTATCAGAAAAGCGGCGTCGGCGGACGGTGTCGAGGCACACCACCGAAGCGCATTCAGAAAGCCCGTATCCCTGGGCGACCGGCAGGCCGCAGGCGCGGGCCTGCTGGAATAGCGCGGAAGGTACGCGACTACCGCCAACGGCGACCAGTTTCAGAGAGGGAAAACGGCGCTTATTAGTAGCGCACCAGGCAAGCAGTTCGCGCAACATTTCCGGCAGTAGAATCATGGACTCCGGTGCGTATCTGTCGATACTCGCGGCCAGCAGGTCGGGGTCAAAACGGCTGGACCCAAGTAACCCAGTCAGTTGTGTCGGCAGTACAATCAGTTCGCCCTCCGCAAGCAGCGTACTCCAGACGCCGGCGACATTCTCCAGCAACACCGACAGGGGCAGCACACACAGATGACGGCGAATGTGCCGGGAATGTAGCAGGTCACTCAGAGCCAACGCCGTGCGGTATTGACTGGCGTGACCGAGGCACACGCCCCTGGGCTGTCCCGTAGTGCCAGAGGTGAAGGTGATTTTTTCGGTGCCAGCGTGAAACATCACCGGGGCAGCCGTGTGGTTGTAACCGATACGTATCGCCCGCGTGAACATCTCGTCCATGGACGGTAAGTCTGTATCGAGCTCCGCGCTTCGGCTATCGACGTCATAACCAAGGGCCTGCAGACGGGCTGGATTGTCGCTTAAGATCGCGTCGATTCCGGCTTGGGTACAAAGGTGTACAAATTGCTGGTGGGTAAAAAAATCCGGTAACGGAACCAGAGCAATGCCCGCGTGCTGTGCGGCGAGGTCGGCAACAATCCACTCTGCGGAATTGGGCAGCATCAGGCCGAGGCAACGCACGCGGTGACGGCGCAGGCAGGCGGCAGTGTGCTCGACCTGCGACCACAACTGCCGCCACGATAGCTCCGTTGCTTCGTTGGAATTCCCGCTAAGCGTGTGCACAACAGTCGCGTCGCCGCGTTGTTGTGCGCTTTGGCGAATACGCATCAGGAGTTCATTCATTTTGTTGAGCACATAGGTAAGTCAATCAGGTCGTCCAGCAACGGCGCTAAACGGGTGTTGATCTCGGCTAGCTCCGGATCTTGTGTAAGGGCTTTGTGGCAGGCGGCGACCGATGTAACCAGTACGGTACTGGGTCGCTGGTAGTAACTGCCCCAGTGCTGATAGCCACCGGTAAGACGGGTCTTGTCGGCGCGTACCACCGGTGTTACCGGAAATTTGAGTTTGTTGAACAGGTTTTGCACGCCGGGGGTCGCATTGCAGATCACCCAGCGGTAATTTTGGTGGGTCAATAACTGACACAGGGCGGCAAACAACAGTGCGCCGGTGCCGGGCCGCATCACCGCCAGATTGCCGATTTCCGCAATATCGTCGCCGTTCACTGGTTGGCGCTCAGCGCCAGCAATCACCTGGTCGACACGGGCATCAAGGTACTGTTGGACAAATAACGGTTCCATTGTCGCGCTACGAATACCCACCGCGCCCAGCAGGCGATCGCCGTTGCACAGCGCCAGTAACACCGGGGCGAACTGCGTGACTTGTGCCTGATATACCTTGCGAAACACGTTGGCAATAAATTTTTCCACCTCGCCGCGGCGCGGGTGAGCGCGCCCGGCGATTAAAAAATACGCGCGCGAACCATCCTGTGGGTTGAACCGTCTTACACTGCGGGCCAGTTGCAGGTCTGGCATACGGACACCTCGGTTTTTCGAGGAATGCAGATTAACCGGCGTGCCTTAACGAAGGCTTAACGCTGCGGATGGTGACTTAAAGGCATGCGCCGGGTGTTGTGGTCGCGCTGGCAACTGGCAGTCAGGTCAGTCGTCGCTGGATACTGCCCCGGTGCCCAGGGCGACATTTAGTTCGGCGCTCAGTTGCCGCGCCTGTTGGCGGCTGAGGTTTTCGCCGATGCGTACGGTCCCGCCATTTTTGAGCATTAAATTCAGGGTGAATAACTCATAATGTTTACCACCTGCTTGCAGTGATCCGGCGGATTTGCTGGTTACCGATAGAATGTCATGATAGGGGATGTTGCGAGTTTTTGTTGCCGACAAGGTTTTGACGTGGACTTCGAGTGTTGGCTTGGTCAGGCGCAGGTGGTGATGGCGAATACGACTGCGCACCGTGAAAAAGGAGATCAGCAACCCGATGCAGGCAAACAAAATTCCCGCCCCCAAAAATATTAATTCATTTTCCAGGTAGCCTATAAAGTAACCCATTCCGACACCAAACAGCATAAAAATTACTCCCATCAATAATCCGGCGCGAAAATTAATGCGTGCGTTTGCGCCAACAATTTCAAACGGGGCGGCGCGGTTGATGGGCAACAGGTTTTGGTGGGTTACATTTTTTGTGTTGAGCGCAGTGTCCGTAGCAGTTTTGGTGGCGAGCTCGCTGTGACTGGTTTTCCGGACGTGATTTTCTCGCGCAATAGAATGACGCAGTGCCCCGTCCGCGTTAACGCCAGTTGGAAATACCGGTATGTCCACCTGTCGATCGAGATCAACGCCCGCAACGTCTGCTACAACCTGCAATGTCCAGGCGTAATAGCTGCGGTCGGGTAATTCCGACGACGGGAGTTGTTCTGGAACTTCAAACAAAAAATTGACGGTGGTCGAGCGACGACTTTGTAAGGGTTTGAAGTTGTGTGATTCCTGCCAGTGAATACTTTGTGAAGACGATTTGCCACTACGGGAGTGGTGCAGGCAGTTGAGTGTGACGGTGACGAACGTATGTGCGGGCAAGGGCGCGGCCAGATGTATCGTGCCCGCTACGTCTCCGCCGATGGCGCCGGGGTAGGGATTGAGCGTGACAGTCAGCGGGCCGAAGCGCCGCCACTCACGGGTTTTGCGCACTGCCCAGTACAGTAATACCAGCCCGACGATGGGAAACATCAGCGCCAATAAAATGGCCTGATTTCCCTGGTCCAGTTCACGAGGAATGATGAACAGGATCGGTGCCGACACCAGATTCCAGAACAGGGCGAAACCCCATATCAGACCCCCGGTCATTGCGAAGCTGTCGCGAACCACCGCAGAGGCCCAGGCCTTACGTGCCAGCCATGCCGTATCGCTATCAAGCATATCCAGATCATCTGTCGGTGCTTTCAACCCCATATAAACCAGGCCTGTGCCCACCACAGAAAATACCAGGCCGACGATACTGGCCGCGATCAATGCTTCGAGGGCGTCCCCGGAAAGACGCGCAGGAGCCCACAGGCGGGGTAACTCAGGAACGGCTTTGAATAGTAAAAGCCCCACACCGGGTAGCGCAAAAAATAAGCCAAAAATACTGAGGAAAACCTTGCCATAGCGTTGTTTTTTCCTGGGCGTGACAGACACTATCTACCTCTTATAATTTTTTTGGTGTGCTATTTATTCCGGGGGTATGGTTGCCCCATGGCCGACATCTGCCTTGCCCTTGGCGCTTAAGGGCTGCCAGTGCTTAGGCGCGCCCATGATACATATCAATTGTTTGCTCAATTTTGAATAATCGATGGTACAGGAAAGTGGGTGCGGTGCCGACTTTGGGATAGACTTTACCGCTACGCAATAATCCAGTTAGTCAGGTGCTTGCACCCCGTACATTCAACCGAATACGCAGGAGCGTCCATGAGTAGTCACGGTCAGCATACGCAGGTACATTCCAGTTGGGCCAAAGAACAGCGTCAGCCACGCATTGCCATTGTCGGCGCGGGGCTATCGGGTATCGGTGCGGTCATTAAATTGCGGGAAGCCGGTTACACGGATCTGGTGGTCTATGAGAAGGCGGACAGAATTGGTGGTACCTGGCGAGACAATCATTACCCAGGTCTGTCCTGCGATGTTCCGTCCTACTGGTATTCCTATTCGTTCGAACCAAATTCAGACTGGACCCATCGCTTTTCCTATGGGCCGGAAATTCTGCGCTACATCGACCATGTTGCCGAAAAATACGATGTCATGTCTGTGGTGAAGTTAAACAGTCCGGTGACCGAGCTGAAATACCTTGGCCCAAACTGGCAGTTACAGGCGGAGGGTCACGCGCCGCAGTTGTACGACTTCGTGATTTCCGCCACCGGAATATTGCATCACCCCGCCTATCCCGACATTCCCGGGCTGGACTCGTTTCAGGGTCCGATGTTCCACACCGCCCGCTGGGATGACTCGGTGCCCCTCGCCGGTAAACGGGTGGGTATTATCGGCACCGGCTCAACCGCGGCGCAAATTGTCGGTGAGATCACAAAAAATGTGGGGCATATGACGGTGTTTCAACGCACGCCCCACTGGATGGCGCCCCTCCCGCAGAAAAAATATAGTGCGGCCTGGAAAGGGTTTTTGCGTACGTTCCCGCAATTGCATAAGGTGCTTAGCTGGTTTTACAAACGCTTGATGCTCACGACATTCGCCAGGGCCACCGTGGGCGATATGGAGCAACAACACAAAATAGAAAAGGCGTGTCTCAAGGCGCTCGCCGCGGGTGTGCCCGACCCAGAACTACGGGCTAAACTGACCCCCAGCTATAAAGCAACCTGCAAACGCCTGATTTTTTGTTCAGATTTTTACCCGGCGATTAGCCGCAACAATGCGCAGTTGGTGACGGCGGGTATACAGGCGATTGAGCCGCAGGGGGTGCGCACGAACGATGGCCAGTTGCACGAACTGGATGTGCTGGTACTGGCCACCGGCTTCAAGGTATCGGATTTTATTTTGCCGGCAAAAGTCTATGGCGAGAACAACGTTGAATTAAGCGCAATGTGGGACGGTGCGCCGCGCGCTCACCGCGCCATGGCTATTCCCGGGTTCCCCAACTTCTGGATGCTGGAGGGGCCAACGGGGCCGGTGGGTAATCTGTCGCTAATCTCTATTACTGAAGTTCAAATCGGCTATATGATCCAGTGCCTGAATAAAATCAAGGCTGAAAAATCATCCGGTATTGTGGTCAAAAAGGCGGCGTTTGACGCGTTCAACAAGGCCATGTTTGCGGCGGTTGGCAACACCATCTGGGCTTCGGGGGGATGCGATAGCTGGTATATCGACAAGACCGGCAAGCCTAATCTTTATCCCTGGCACCCGAGCCGTTTTTACAAGGAGATGGAGGCCCCGGATTTTTCCGAGTACGAACTGTTGAACTAACAGCGGGGAAACCCCGGAAGGGAAGCTAACAGCCGCGGGTAACCACCGGGTCGTCGTCGTTTAATGACTCCACCAGATATTCCAGTTCGCGGGCGACGTCGGCGCTGTCGCGGTAAGCCAAATACTGCTCCACCACGGCCTGAATAAGCGCTCTACCCATGGCGTCTACATCCATTGTGGGGCGCGTTCGAGCCTCGTCCAGAATTTGTGCAACCGCGGTTTTAGCGTAACTGGATTCGCCCGACATATTGACCCTTCCCCTGGCAGGTTTAAAAAACAATTGGTGAGAGATGTTAGCCAGTAACTGTGGCGACGGTTTTGACAACGATCAACTGACGTCGATTTACGCGCATGGCCTTGATTGTGTTATGTGCCGGCATACAGCAAGAAGGGTCGAGCTGCCGGTTGGTGGTCGTGCCACTCCGGCAGCCCGAATCAGGTGCTTGCCTGATCGTGGAAGTGCCGGTGGGACTCGATATTCGATGGCTCCAGGCCAAACGCCGTTTGTATGCTGAGATTGTGCTGGTTCAATTCGTCGTATTTTAAATACCAGACCTTGTGCATTTTATAGAACGGTATGGCCGGATACAGATGGTGGATCAGGTGGTAGTTTTGATAAACCAGCAGGGGAGTCAGCAGCCATTCCCAGCCCATACGCATGGTGGTCGCCATATAAGGCTCTTCCTGCTGGCTCACCATGGCGGGGTGGTGCGGTAAAATGACAAATACCACGGCGATCATAAACAGGGCAATGCGGGTGGGAATAAACCACAGCATTAACAATTCGTATCCGAAACCAGTCACCAGCGCGGTAATAAACACCGCAACCAGAAGGCTGTAAAAAATAATGAGGGCCATGGCGTGTTTCTTCATCACTTTTTTGCCATTTTTTAAAAAATAATAAATGTAATAGCCGTCAAAACAGGTCCAGCGGAATGGCACTTGCCACCACTTCGACTCGTGTTCATAAATGTCCGGGTCCTGCTGGCTGTTGGCGTGGATATGGTGTTGGTTATGCACCCAGCGCAACAGCACCATGGGGGCGTAGGGGAAAAGAAATACCAGCGCAATCGAACCAATGCCCTCGTTGAGTAGCGGGTTGCTGGACAGCGAGCAGTGGGCGCTATCGTGGATAACGCTGAACAGGCAGTAGCTCAGCAGGCCGTTGATAATACTGCCCATCCACAGCTCAATCGTACCGTTGAGCGCGTAATGCCAGGTGGCTACCATGCCTGCAATGACCGCCACAAAAATCAACGTGGTGGGCACCGCCAGTTTGGGGGCCTGCAGGTAGGACTGAAACAAAGCTTCGCTGTTGCGGGCGGCGGTTGATTGAGTGCTCATTTTTTCTCCAGTATAAGCCGGCGAACAATTGTGCAGGATGAACAGTTAGGCCGGATAACGCCTGTTGCGGTGCAGGATTATATACCACCAGTGGCTTGTCAAGGCGCCCGACGGGTTCATCAATTACGGGTGGTTAGCGCGGTAAGCTGAATGCACGTGTTTTAAGGTTGCCATGTAGAGGCATCATTCTTTGCAATCAACCTGTGCGCTAGCGGATAACAACCAGCGAGCGCCGCGGGCTACGTTAGATGGGCCGATGCGGATCGCTAGCCAAGGTGAAGTAAAAACAGTATCAGTGCTTTCTGGGCGTGGAGGCGGTTTTCGGCTTCGTCCCAGACCACGGAATAGCGTTCGTCTTCGAGTAGCTCAGCGCTGACTTCCAGGCCCCGATAGGCGGGCAGGCAATGCATAAACAGCGCGTCGGGGGCGGCTAGCGCCATCAATGCGTGATTCACCTGAAAGCCCGCAAAATCGTCGAGCCGTGTTTGTTTTTCGTCTTCCTGTCCCATGGAAGCCCAGGTGTCGGTAACCACCAGATGGGTATCGGCGGCGGCGACTTTGGGGTCCCGGGTCACGGTTACACGCTCGCTATTGGCTGCCACCAGTTGTGGGTCAGGGTCGTAGCCAGCGGGGCAGGCGATGTTCAGGTTGAACCCGAGCAGGGCGGCCGCGTCGATATAGGAGTGGCACATATTGTTGCCATCGCCGATCCATGCCACGGTCTTGCCGCGCAGGTCACCGCGTTGTTCGACAAAGGTCTGAATATCCGCCAGCAACTGGCAGGGGTGATGATCGTCCGTCAGGGCGTTAATCACCGGTACCAGGGAGTGCCGGGCAAAAGTTTCCAGTTTCGCGTGTTCAAAAGTGCGCATGCAAATAATATCGACCATGCGGGAAATAACCCGCGCGGTGTCTTCGACGGGTTCGCCGCGGCCGAGCTGAGTGTCAGCGGGGGATAAAAACAGCGCAGCCCCCCCCATTTGCGCCATGCCCGCCTCAAAAGACACGCGGGTGCGGGTGGAAGATTTTTCGAAAATCATGCCGAGTACTTTACCCGCCAGGGGTGCGCTGTCAGCCTTTTTCCTGTGAGCGGCTTTGAGGGTTATCGCGCGCTCAATAATGCCGGTCAGCTCGGTAGCGGACAGATCGCGGAGGGTGAGAAGATGTCTCGGCGCCATAGGGGACTCCCGGGGAATCGACCAGCGGATTCAGAAGTTGGCGATCAGAGGGGCGAGGATCGACACCAGCTGATCAGCCTGGGCATCGCTAAAGATCAGGGGCGGTAAAAGCCGCACCACCCGCTCCGCAGTCACATTAATCAACAATCCTTTGGCCGCGGCTTGCGGAACCAGCTGTGCGCAGGGGGTATTCAACTCGATGCCAATCATCAAGCCCGCGCCACGGACGGCCACCACATGGTCGCAGTTCCCCAGTTTGTCGGTCAGCGCCCCGCGAATTTTTTCGCCGAGGAAGTGCGCCCGTTGGTACAGGTTTTCTTCGGTAATCGTATTGATGGTGGCGAGCGCCGCCGCGCAGGCAACCGGATTGCCACCGAAGGTGGAGCCGTGTTTGCCAGGGCCCATCAGGTCGACCGCCTTGCCACTTACCAGGCAGGCGCCTATGGGCATGCCGTTGGCAAGGCCTTTGGCAACCGTTGCCACGTCGGGGAGCACATCGTGTAACTGGTAGTTGAAGTATGCGCCGGTGCGGCCATTCGCGGTCTGGATTTCGTCGAGCATCATCAGCCAGTCGTGTTTGTCACACAGCGCCCGAATATTGCGCAGGTAATCCGCCGCAGGCACCCGAATACCACCCTCGCCCTGAATGGGTTCCACCAGCACCGCTACCACGTTGGAATTGTTGTCCGCAATGGACTCCAGGGCGGCCATATCGTTGAACCTGGCCCGCGAAAACCCACTGACCAACGGTTCGAAACCCGCCTGTACCTTGCGGCTACCCGTAGCGCTTAAGGTGGCGAGGGTGCGTCCATGGAAGGAGTTTTCCATGACTGCAATAGTCGGTTTGGCGACGCCTTTTTGATGGCCGAACAGCCGCGCCAGTTTGATGGCGGCCTCGTTGGCCTCGGCACCGGAATTGCCAAAAAAACTATTCGTCATGGCGGATACGTCCCGCAATTTTTCCGCGAGTTGTTCCTGAACCGGGTTATTGTACAAATTGGAGCAGTGCACCAGCGCCGCCGATTGCCTGTGAATAGCTTCAGTGACGGCGGGGTGGGCGTGCCCCAGACCGCACACGGCAATGCCCGACATGCCGTCGAGGTATTGTTTGCCCTGGGCGTCCCACAGGAGCGCGCCTGCGCCGCGCACCATGGTTAGTGCTCTTGTGCCGTAAGTATTCATCAGTGCCGTTGTTGGAGCCATACCAAAATTAACCGCCAGTCTAAAATAAAACAGGCAGCGCGGGCTGCCTGAAAAAAGAGTGGGACTATATAATTAATTATTGGGGATGGCAATGTTCTGGATAGCCCACGATCAGTTGCGCCGGGCACTACGGCTAAAAGCGTCAGTAGCCGGTTGCCAGTTTTAGTTGCTCTGGAAAAAGTGTAGAATACCCGAGCGTTCCGCTCCACTATTTTGAGGATTACTTTTAGGCGTACGGTGTCTGCTACCTCTAATAGAGCCGAGGTCTTGCCCCAGGGCAGGGCGCTGTGAGCAGGAACGCAACGATGAAATTTATTTTCCCTGTGCACTGGCTGCACAAGACAAGCGAGGTTTGGCTGCCATGGATACTATCGAGACTATCCGCGATCAGATTGAAAACAATCCGGTTATTTTGTACATGAAAGGTAGCCCCAATCAGCCGCAGTGCGGTTTTTCGGCGCGCTCGGTGCAGGCGCTAATGGCCTGCGGGCAGCGCTTTGCCTATGTGGATATTCTGAGCAACCCCGAGATCCGCGCTAAATTGCCCGAGTACGCCAACTGGCCGACGTTTCCGCAGTTGTGGATCAAGGGAGAATTGATGGGTGGTTGTGACATCATTACCGAGATGTACGAAAGCGGCGAGCTTAAAACACTGATTAATGAGGCGGTCGCCGACTCTAATGCCGCTTGATTCCCGTCGGCTTTGGCAATCACTTCGCAGCGTGGGGGTAACAGCCTGCTAGCGACAACGTTTGCATGATGTTTTACGCCAATCGGGCGGGGCTGGTTTTTACCCGGTGCTGCGCCCGTTGAAGTCCGGCCAACCACCGAGATCCTTCCAGCGATTAACAATCAAACAAAATAATTCCGCGGTGCGTTCCGCATCGTAGACCGCGTTGTGAGCCAGGTCGGAGCTGAATGGAATTTGCGCCGCAGAGCAGGCCTTGGCCAGCACGGTCTGGCCAAACGCGAGGCCCGACAGGGTGGCGGTGTCGAAGCAGGAAAATTGGTGGAAGGGATTGCGCTTTATACTGCTGCGTTCAATCGCGGCGTTGATAAACCCCAGATCAAAATGTGCATTGTGGGCCACCACCACCGCTCGCGTGCATTCGTGGTGGCGTAAACGCTGACGCACCACCTGAAAAATATTCTGCAGCGCCTCCGCTTCGCCCAGGGCTTCCCGTGTCGGGTCGGTGGGGTCAATGCCGGTAAATGCCAGTGCAGAATCATCGCAATGGGTGTCTCGATGGGGCACGATATTGTGGGCGATGGTATCCGTAGGAATCAGCATGCCGGATTCGTCCATATCCAGCATGACGGCGGCAATTTCCAGTAGTGCGTGGTTGCGTGCATCAAAACCGCCGGTTTCGATATCGATGACCACAGGCAAAAATCCACGAAAGCGGGCGCACAGCAGCGTCGCAGTTTGTTCCGCGAGCAGCGCTTCCATATCACCCATTGACTACTCTCCAGTTGAGGGATTCGCCAGCGCCAAGGGGTACTACTTCATCTTCACCCATGGCGATTACTGTGGGTAAACGCCACGGATTCCGGGTTAGGGTCAGTGTCCCGGTATTGCGCGGCAGGCCGTAAAAGTCCGCCCCGAAATGGCTGGCAAAACCTTCCAGGCGGGGTAGCGCAGAGGCGCGTTCAAATGCTTCGGCGTAGAGTTCCAGGGCCGCGTGATGGCTGTAACAGCCGGCGCACCCGCAGGCGGTTTCCTTGCGTGAGCGCACATGGGGAGCGGAGTCGGTGCCGAGAAAAAAACTCGGATCGGCGCTGGTTGCGGCGGCGATCAATGCCTGTTGGTGGCTGTCCCGTTTCAGGATTGGCAAGCAGTAATAATGTGGGCGGATTCCGCCGGCCAACATATGGTTGCGGTTAAACAACAGGTGTTGCGGCGTAATGGTGGCGCCAACGTGCGCGGGTGCCTGCGCGACAAACTGCGCGCCCTCGCGGGTGGTGATGTGCTCGAGCACGACTTTCAACTCGGGAAATCGCTTCCTGAGGGGGATCAGGTGGCGATCAATAAACACTGCTTCGCGGTCGAAAATATCGACTTGCGGATCGTTGACTTCGCCGTGCAGGAGCAGGGGCACGCCCAGGTGCTGCATGCGGCCCAGTACCGGGTACACTTTTTGTAAATCGGTAACCCCAGCTGCGGAATTGGTGGTAGCTCCGGCAGGATAGTATTTAACACCGATGATAAAGCCACTGTTCCTGGCAGTCGTGATTTCATCCGGTGAGGTGTTATCGGTGAGATAGAGGGTCATCAGCGGTTGCCAGTCGCTGCCCACAGGTCGCTGCGCAAGTATCCTGTCGCGGTAGGCGGCGGCCTGCGCGGTGGTGACAATCGGCGGCGACAGGTTTGGCATAACTACGCCGCGGCCGAAATGTCGCGCAGCCATGCTCACTGTAGCGCTGAGCATGTCGCCATCGCGCAGATGTAAATGCCAGTCGTCGGGGCGGGTCAGGGTCAATGTGGTCATGTAACAAATGTGTTCATCATTACGGGTTCGCATCCTACCGGAAACTGCCCGGTCGCGACAGGGTGAACTTGCGCCTGTCAATACGCGGGTGAGCGTATTAAAATCCGCATTTGTGTCTTAAACCCTATTGCGTTCCTGTCGGGAGTTACCTGTGTCGAAGGTCAATACAGCGTCAAAAGTAAAAAAAGTGGTGTTAGCGTACTCCGGTGGACTGGATACTTCGGTGATCGCGAAGTGGTTGCAGGAAACCTACCAGTGCGAAGTGGTGACATTTACGGCCGACATTGGTCAAGGGGAGGAAGTGGAGCCAGCGCGGGCCAAGGCCGCGGCGATGGGAATCAAGGAAATTTACATCGACGACCTGCGCGAGGAGTTTGTGCGGGACTTTGTGTTTCCGATGTTTCGCGCCAACACGGTTTACGAGGGCGAATATCTATTGGGTACGTCGATTGCGCGACCGCTAATAGCCAAACGTCTGGTGGAAATCGCTAATGCCACCGGGGCGGACGCCATTTCTCACGGTGCCACCGGCAAGGGCAACGATCAGGTGCGGTTTGAATTGGGGGCCTATGCGTTGAAGCCCGGTGTCAAGGTAATCGCGCCGTGGCGGGAG
>JBFIHG010000043.1:0-19201 GCA_041601945.1 Porticoccaceae bacterium
ATGTTTTGAAGAGGCAGGTATCCTGCTGGCCTACGACCGCTATGGCGACCTGGTCAGCTTCAAGGACCCTGCGGTTAAGCAACGCTTTGCGGAGTATCGCGCCGGGCTCAACAACGGCACGTTAAAGTTACTCGATATATGCCGCGACGAACAGTTAACCCTGGCGACCAAACAGATCGCCTACTTCAGCCATTGGGTAACTCCTGTAGCAGCGCCGCGTCGTTTTGACACACGTTTTTTCGTGTGTCGCGTGCCCGACCATCAGGAGGCGTTAATCGACAATCACGAGGCGGTGTCGCAATGCTGGCTAACGCCGGCGGAGGCGCTACGCAAAGCCGATGAAGAAAATATGCAAATATTTTTCCCCACCCGCAAACATATTGAAGCGTTAGCGGAGTTTGACGACACCGAGCCATTGTTAAACGCAGTCCTCAAGAAAACCGATATACCGCGCATCCTGCCAATGCGTCAGGACACAGCGGATGGCTTTCGAATTTTGCTGCCTGGCGATGACGGTTACGAATACCGGGAGGTCGCCGAAACACATTACTGACCAACGACACATTACCGACCAAATACACAATATCAGCGAACACCGTGGGCCAAGACACAGCGGACTAAAACAACGTGAACAGCAACTCGAACCACAACGTGAACGACAGGCCAGCGTATTTTTTGCGCGACGATACGATTGGACAAATTGTTTTTAATCAACCCGATAATCGCAACAGCATGACGCCGTCAATGCTAGCGGCGTTTTCAGAGGCACTGGAGCAAGCCATTGCCTGCACGGAATTGCGCTGCCTGGTGATTACCGGTACCGGCACATCGTTTTGTGCAGGCGGTGATTTTAGCGGCGACGCAAAGGACTCCCAGTTAGCTTTTTCCCACGAGGCGCTAAAACAGACTTACCGTAGCTGTATGCGCATCGGCGCGGTCGCAGTACCGGTGATTGGCGCGTTGAATGGCCACGCTATCGGTGGCGGCTTTGGTGTGGCGCTGCTCACGGATATGCGCGTCGCCAATCAGGACGCCCTGTACGGCGCCAACTTCGCACGCCTGGGCATGCATTCGGGGATGTCGATTTCCTATATGCTGCCACGTCTGATTGGTCTGGCCCGGGCCAATGAATTAATGTTTACCGGACGCCGTATCAGCGGCGCCGAGGCGGAGCGCATAGGCCTGGTTAATTATGCCGTACCCGCTGCGGACGTCCTGCCCAAAGCGCTCGCTCTCGCGCAGGAAATTGCCGCCTGCGCGCCCACGGCGGTGCGCATGATGAAGCGTTCCATGGTGCTGAATTACGACTGGAATCCCACCGCCAAACTGGATTACGAGGCCCTCTGTCAGGCGACCACCTTTGCATCCCGAGATGGTCGCGAAGGCATAAATGCTTTACTGGAAAAACGCGAACCCCGATTTACCGGTGAATAGCCGAACGGTTTGTCGCCGATCACAGGCGACATAATTCTCCCAGTCGCATAACCGAACTTATTCATTACCTGCCAGGACGAACAGTATGCCAACTTCAGCAACCCCAGAACGTCATCCCGAGGGACGAATCAGCCTCGAAATTCGTGGACATTTGCTATTGATGGGCATCGACCGCCCGGAAAAATATAACGGGTTTACCCCAAAAATGTTTACCGAACTGGCCAATGCCTACGCGCAACTGGAGGAAAATTCAGAATTGCGGGTCGGCGTTTTATTCGCCCACGGCAAGCATTTTACTGCCGGACTGGATTTACCTAAATTTTCCGCCGCCATGGCTTCGGGAGAACCGATCCTCCCCACTAATGGTATCGATCCCTTTGCGTTGCGCGGCACGCCCCGTGCAAAACCGATTGTCAGCGCGGTCCATGGTATTTGTTTTACCGCGGGAATCGAATTGATGCTCGCCACCGAAATAGTGATCGCCGCGGACGATACCCGCTTTGCGCAAATGGAAGTGGGGCGGGGCATTATGGCAACTGGGGGCGCAACCGTGCGCATGGTGCAACGGGGCGGCTGGGGCAATGCCATGCAGGTACTACTGACCGGCGGCGAATTCAGTGCCGCACAGGCATTGCATTACCAGTTTGTGCAGGAAGTGTTACCGATGGAAGAAGTGCTACCACGGGCCATCGCGCTGGCCGAAATCATAGCCAAGCAGGCGCCTCTCGCCGTCCAGGCTACATTAAAAAGTGCGCGCACTTACGTGCTTGAAGGTCAGGACGCCGCCGTCGCCGATTTTACTGATGCCATGCAGCGCCTCGCTGGCACGGCAGACGCACAGGAAGGCGTGCAATCATTTATTGAAAAACGGCCACCGATTTTTAGTGGCCGCTGAAGCGTTACTCACGAGCGTCAAGAATAATTACCAGCCCGTAACTTCCTTGAGCCCGTTGCCAATTTCCGCGAGGCTGCGCACGGTTTTAACACCGGCATCTTCCAGCGCCGCAAATTTTTCGTCGGCCGTACCCTTACCACCCGAGATAATCGCGCCAGCATGGCCCATCCGTTTCCCTGCTGGCGCAGTGACGCCGGCAATATAGGAGACGACCGGTTTGCTGACATTGGCCTTGATATAAGCGGCCGCCTCTTCCTCGGCGGTGCCACCGATCTCACCAATCATCACAATCGCTTCGGTTTTCGGGTCGCGCTCAAACAGCGCCAGAATATCGATAAAACTGGAACCGGGAATGGGGTCCCCACCAATACCTACACAGGTCGACTGACCAAACCCGTAGTCCGTGGTCTGCTTAACCGCTTCGTAGGTCAGCGTACCGGAGCGCGAGACAACACCTACTTTGCCCGGCAAATGTATACTCCCGGGCATAATGCCAATTTTACATTCGCCCGGGGTGATGACACCCGGACAGTTCGGTCCAATCAGGCGCACACCCAGTTCGTCGCAGCGTGCCTTGCACACCAGCATATCCAGGGTAGGAATACCTTCCGTGATACACACGATCAGCTTCACGCCAGCATTGGTCGCTTCCAGAATCGAGTCTTTACAAAAGGGTGCCGGCACATAAATCACTGAAGCATCCGCGCTGGTGGCTGCCACCGCATCACTTACCGTATTAAAAACAGGCAATCCAAGATGGGTTTGACCGCCCTTACCCGGTGTCACGCCGCCCACCATATTGGTGCCATAGGCGATAGCCTGCTCGGAGTGCATGGTGCCCTGGGAACCGGTAAAACCCTGACAGATAACCCGCGTGTTTTTGTCAATTAAAATACTCATTACTTCCCCTCCGCCGCTTTAACAACTGCCTGCGCGGCATCGGTCAAGCTGGTTGCTGCAATAATATTTAAACCACTGTCGGCCAATAATTTGGAACCGACTTCGGCGTTATTGCCTTCGAGACGCACCACCACTGGCACATTGACGCCAACCTCTGCGACGGCGCCGATAATACCTTCCGCAATCAAATCACAGCGCACAATACCGCCAAAAATATTCACCAACACCGCTTTTACATTGGTGTCGGATAAAATTATTTTAAATGCTTCAGTGACGCGTTCTTTGGTGGCACCGCCGCCCACGTCGAGAAAATTGGCCGGTGCTCCGCCGTGAATTTTCACGATATCCATGGTGCCCATGGCCAGTCCTGCACCGTTCACCAGACAACCGATATTGCCATCCAGCGCCACGTAATTAAGATCCCAGGACGCCGCCAGCGCCTCCCGCTCATCGTCCTGTGTGATGTCGTGTAGCGCTGCCATTTCCGGTTGCCGGTACAGGGCGTTGCCATCGATATTAATTTTTGCATCGAGACAGTGGAGGTTACCCTCGGTGGTAATCACCAGCGGGTTTATTTCCAGTAGCGCAAGATCTTTGTCCTGGAATAATTTCGCCAACCCCAGAAAAATATGCGTGAACTGTTTGATCTGATCGCCGCTAAGTCCCAACTTAAACGCCAGCTCGCGACCCTGGTAAGGCTGGGCACCGGTGAGTGGGTCAATGGTTGCCTTAAGAATTTTTTCCGGAGTTTCGTGGGCTACTTTCTCAATTTCCACACCACCCTCGGTGGAGGCCATAAATACAACCCGGCGCGAGGAGCGATCCACCACCGCGCCCAGATATAATTCGTCGGCGATATCCGTACAGGATTCCACCAATATTCGACTGACCGGCTGGCCGGCTGCGTCAGTCTGATAGGTCACCAGCCGCTTGCCCAACCACTGTTGTGCAAACGCTCTGATTTCTTCTTTCGAGGACACCAGCTTTACACCACCCGCCTTGCCGCGCCCACCGGCGTGCACCTGCGCCTTGACCACCCAACGATCACCCGGGATTTTGTCAGCGGCAGCCACCGCTTCTTCAACTGTCGCGGCCGCGATGCCGATGGATACCGGCAGCCCGTATTCGGCAAACAATTGTTTACCCTGATATTCGTGCAAATTCATAGTAACTTCCTGAAGCGAGAATTAATGTTAGGCGGCGGTACCGTTCACTTTTTACGTTTGCGACGGTTTGCGACGTGAATGGCGTGTCCGTTAACCGCGAGCGCGGCTTCGTGCACAG
This sequence comes from Porticoccaceae bacterium, assembly GCA_041601945.1. Taxonomy (GTDB): domain Bacteria; phylum Pseudomonadota; class Gammaproteobacteria; order Pseudomonadales; family Porticoccaceae; genus JBFJKD01. The sequence continues at coordinate 4,514 of JBFIHG010000043.1, forward strand.
CTTCGGACAGGGTCGGATGGCCGAACACCATCATACCGATATCTTCAGCGCTGGAGCCAAACTCCATGGCAATAGCCACCTGCTGCACCAAATCGGCGGCCGAGGGGCCCATAATATGGCAACCGAGAATACGATCCGTGTCGGCGTGGGCAATCATCTTCACCATACCTTCCGTCTCATCTGCCGCCAGTGCGCGACCGCTTGCGGCAAACGGAAATACACCGATATTGTAGGGTTCCCCGGATTGTTTTAACTGTTCTTCCGTCTGGCCCACGGAAGCAATTTCCGGGTGGGTATAAATCACGTTGGGAATAATGTCGTAGTTCATCTGGGTTTTTTGTCCGGCGATACGCTCGGCAACCATTACCCCTTCTTCGGAACCCTTGTGCGCCAGCATCGGTCCGCGCACGATGTCGCCGATAGCCCACACACCGGGCGCGTTGGTGGCGCAGCATTCGTCCACAAAAATGGAACCCCGTTCATCGAGATTCACACCGCTGTCCTGCGCCAGCAAATGCTCCGTGTTTGGCCGACGACCGACGCAAACAATCAACTTGTCAAATGTTTCCTGGTGTTCCTCATCGTTCGCATTTTGAAATGTCACCACCACTTTGTTCTTTTTAACTTCCGTACCGGTTACCCGGCATCCCAGGCGAATATCCAGGCCCTGCTTGCTAAATATTTTGTTGGCGTCCCGGGCAATTTGTTTGTCCATCATCGCCAGAAATACGTCGAGGGCCTCCAGCAACACCACGTCCGAGCCAAGACGATTCCAGACACTACCCAGTTCCAGCCCGATAACTCCGGCGCCGATAATACCGAGGCGTTTGGGGACTTTGGTGAGCGCCAGCGCGCCTGAAGAATCGATAATGGTGTCACCGTTGATGGGTGCCACGGGAATATCGATTGGCTGCGACCCAGTTGCCAACACCACATGTTCCGCGGCCAGGATTTGTACATTACCCTGGTGATCAGTAAATTCTACTTTGTGCCCCGCCAGCAGCTTACCGGTGCCATACAGTGCCGTGACCTCGTTACTTTTAAACAGCCCGGCGATACCGCCGGTGAGCTGTTTGACGATTTGATCCTTGCGGCCAATCATTTTGCCCACATCCAGAGCCACATCCTTGACCCCAATACCGTGTTTGTCGAAGGACGACAGGGCTTCGGAGTAGAGATACGAGCTATCCAGCAATGCCTTCGAGGGAATACAGCCCACGTTGAGGCAGGTGCCGCCATTAACCCCGTCGCCCTCCGCCGTCACGTATTTTTCAATACAGGCGGTCTTCAGGCCGAGTTGCGCCGCACGTATCGCGCAGACATAACCGGCGGGGCCGGAGCCAATCACAATCACGTCGTATTTATCAGCCATAATTTCGCCTAAATATATTAATTATCAATAATTTAAATGCTATATCTCAAGTAATATCTTCGCAGGATTTTCGATCATTTCTTTGATTGCTAACAGAAACAGAACCGCGTCTCTACCGTCTACCAAACGGTGATCATAGGACAGCGCGAGGTTCATCATCGGGCGAATAACCATGACTCCCTGTTCAGCGATAGGTCGCTCCTTAATCGTGTGCATACCCAGAATGGCGGTCTGTGGCGGATTGAGAATCGGTGTGGATAACAGCGACCCGTAGACCCCGCCATTGGTAATAGTGAACGTGCCACCGATCATTTCCTCGATCGTCAATTTGTTGTCCCGCGCACGGGCCCCAAATTCCGCAATTTTGCTCTCTACTTCCGCCAAGCTCATTTGATCCGCATCGCGCAATACCGGCACCACCAGGCCACGATCGGTGGAGACCGCCACACCCACATCCTGATAACCGTGATAGACCACATCGCTGCCGTCAATAGATGCATTGACCAACGGGAAGCGCTTCAGAGCTTCCACCGAAGCGCGCACAAAGAAACTCATAAACCCGAGTCGGGTGCCGTTGTGCATTTTACTGAACTGCTCCTTGAACTCGTTACGCAGCTCAATAATACGGTGCATGTCGACTTCGTTGAAGGTGGTGAGCATCGCAGTGTTTTGCGTTACTTGCAGCAGACGTTCGGCAATGCGCGCCCGCATACGGGTCATCGGCACGCGTTTTTCAACGCGCTCACCTGGTACGGCAACACTCGGTGTCGGTGCCGAAACAGCCTGTGTCGCCTGTGCCTTTTCTTCGCCGGTTGCCGCTTCGGGTGCGGCCGATGGTGCCACTGTCGCAGGTTGATAATTCGCGACATCTTCTTTGGTGATACGCCCATCCCGGCCGGAACCGGTCACGGAAGCCAGGTCGATGCCGCGTTGATCGGCTATCTTGCGGGCAGCGGGGCTGGCAATCGGCGCAGTATTATCTTCCGCGTCAGCGACCGCCGCCGCATCGCCTGCACCACTATCGGCAGGCGCCACATCGACAGTACCCTCGCCCGCCTGAATCCGGGCGACGACCTCGCCGCTCAGTACCGTGTCCCCTTCCCCCTTGAGAAATTCTCGAACAGTTCCCGTCGTGGGTGACACAACTTCCAGTACCACCTTGTCGGTCTCGATATCCACCAGCAGTTCATCGCGCTCCACCGCCTCCCCCGGCTGTTTGTGCCAGGTTGCGATGGATCCTTCCTGAACAGACTCGGGAAAAGTTGGGGCTTTTATCTCAATGATCATCAGTTAACTTCCTTTCTGGCAGTCAGTGCCCAGCTTTAAAAAATTCCAGATTCAGCGCTTCGTCTATAAATTTTTTCTGTTCTTCCAGATGGCTGGACATATAGCCCGAAGCCGGTGCCGCGGAAGGATCCCGTCCGACGTAGTAGAGGTATAGCATCGGGTCGTGTGCAAAAAGTACGCGGCGCATATGGTGCTGACTGCTGTACCACACGCCCTGATTCATGGGTTCTTCCTGACACCAGACCACGTCCTGAAGATTGCTATAGGGTGCCAGTGCCGCTGCCAGTCCCCCATCGTCGAACGGATACAATTGCTCAATGCGTACCAGGGCAACGTCTTCCTGACCCCGCTCCTGGCGCTCCTCGTAGAGGTGGTAGTAAACCTTACCACTACAGAGCACCACACGTTTTACCGCTTCAGCTGTGACCTCGGTATCACCGATGACGGTTTTAAACTCCCCGTCCGCCAGTTCTTCAAGAGTCGAGGTGGCTAACTTGTGTCGCAAAATCCACTTGGGACTCATAACAATTAAGGGCCGACGCATGGGCCGTATCGCCTGGCGGCGCAGCATGTGAAACAGCTGCGCAGGCGTAGTTGGGTTGCACACCTGCATATTGTGTTCCGCGCACAGCTGCAGATAACGTTCGAGCCGCGCGGAGGAATGTTCCGGACCTTGTCCTTCGTAACCATGGGGCAGCAGCATGGTGAGCCCGCACAGACGTCCCCATTTGTGTTCCCCGCTGGCAATGAACTGGTCAATTACCACCTGCGCGCCGTTGGCGAAATCGCCGAATTGCGCTTCCCAGATAACCAAACCCCGCGGCGCGGTAGTCGCGTAGCCATATTCAAAGGCCAGTACCGCCTCTTCCGACAGCAGGGAATCGTAAATATCCACTCGCGGTTGATCCGGGTGGACATGTTTTAGCGGCATATAGGGCACGCCAGTTTTTTGATTGTGCACCACCGCATGGCGATGGGAAAACGTACCGCGTCCGACATCCTGGCCAGTCATGCGCACCGGATAGCCCTCCGCAAGCAACGTCCCGTAGGCCAGTAGTTCCGCCATACCCCAATTTAACGGCAGCGCACCACCCGCCATCTTGCGGCGATCCTCATAGATTTTTTCCACCTGGCGCTGCACCACCACACCATCCGGAATATGGCTGATCTTGCTCGCCACGTCCTTGAGCGCCTTAAGGGCATAGCCGGTGTTTCCCGGTGTGGTCCAGTCGTGGCCAAGGTACGGCTGCCAGTCGACAAACAGCCCTTTATCGGGGTCGGGCACCAGATTTTTGACCACGTAATGGCCCGAATCCAGGCGTTGCCGGTAGTCGTCCAGCATGGCATTACTCTGCGCCTCACTCACCACGCCCGAGCCGATTAGCTTTTCTGCATACAGCGTGCGCGTCGATTTGTGGCTGCGAATTTTTTTGTACATCAACGGTTGCGTGGAGGACGGCTCATCGGTTTCATTGTGGCCACGACGTCGATAGCCAACCAGATCAATGACCACGTCTTTTTTGAACTGATAGCGATAGTCCATCGCTACCAGCGTGGCGAACATCACCGCCTCGGGATCATCGCCGTTAACGTGAAAAATAGGTGCCTGCACCATTTTTGCGATATCTGTGCAGTACTCGGTAGAGCGTACATCTTCCCGTAGATTGGTCGTGAATCCGACCTGATTGTTAATCACGACGTGAATGGAACCACCAGTTTTATAGGCGCGGGTCTGCGACATCTGGAAGGTTTCCATCACCACACCCTGGCCAGCAAAAGCGGCATCGCCGTGGATCAGAATCGGGACTACCTGATCCCCCACGCTGTCCAGGCGTCGCTCCTGTCGGGCTCGCGCGGAACCTTCGACCACCGGCGACACAATCTCGAGGTGCGATGGGTTAAAGCTCATCGCCAGATGTACTTCCCCTCCAAGAGTCATCACATTGGAAGAAAAACCCTGGTGATATTTGACGTCACCCGAGGTGTTAATACTTTTTTTACCCTCGAACTCGTCAAACATTTCCGCTGGATTTTTACCCAGCACGTTGACCAGCACGTTGAGGCGTCCCCGGTGGGCCATACCGATAACAATTTCCTTGGCCCCGTACTCGCCAGCGCGATTTATCAGCGCGTCTACCATCGGAATCAAGCTCTCCCCACCCTCCAGACCAAAACGTTTGGTGCCAGGGTATTTCGAGTCGAGGTGCTTCTCCAGACCTTCGGCCGCGGTCAGGCGTTCCAGTAACTGGCTGCGTACTTCCCGATCGTAGTTGGGACGCGATTGAACACTTTCAAAACGCTGCTGCAACCACTGCTTTTCAGCCAGCGACGTAATGTGCATAAATTCCGGGCCGAGGGTGCCACAGTAAGTTGCCTGCAAAGCGTCGACAATCTCCCGCAGCGGCGCTTCTTCCTTGCCGATGTACACAGACCCAGTTTGAAACGTGGTGTCCATATCCGCGTCGGTTAAGCCGTGGTAATGCAGGTGTAAATCTGGAACATCTTCCCGTTCCATAATGCCCAGCGGATCCAGCTTCGCCAGCTGATGGCCGCGAAAGCGATACGAGCTAATCAGCTGCACCACGCGAATTTGTTTGCGCTCGTGTTCAATATTGACACCGCCAGAACCCGGTGCTGGAATCGGGCGAGCGCGTTTGCGTCCCAGTAGTTCAAAGTGTGCCTGAATCGTATCGTGGGAAACATCTGGCGCTGCGCTACCGTTGACCCGCGGCAGCGCATCAAAAAAAGTACGCCACTGTTCAGGCAGATTTTTGGGGTTATGCAGATAGGTTTCGTAAAGCCCTTCGATATAGGCCGCATTCCCGCCGGACAGGTGGGAAGTACGTAAAAATTGCTCCATGATGCTTTGTTGCATCGATTATCCCTGCATGATGTTCAACGATAACAGTAAGCGATCTCCATCGTTGCAACCGCGAGACCGTGCCTCAGGATCGCAACTCAGGTGCCACTACGTAACAGCATAGTACGGATATGCCCTATCGCCCGAGTCGGGTTCAGCCCTTTGGGACACACTGCCACACAATTTTGAATACCGTGACAGCGGAAAACACTGAATGGATCATCCAGCTTACTCAAGCGTTCTTCGGTGGCAGTGTCGCGACTGTCCGCTAAAAACCGATAGGCTTGCAGCAGTCCGGCCGGGCCGATAAATTTGTCCGGATTCCACCAGAAAGACGGGCAACTACTGGAGCAGCAGGCGCATAAAATACATTCGTATAAACCATCGAGCTTTGCCCTTTCCTCTGGTGTTTGTAGCCGTTCAATAGCGGGGGGCGGCGCGTCGTTTAACAGGTAGGGCTGAATTTTTTCATACTGCGTATAAAACTGCTCCATATCCACCACCAGATCGCGAATGACTGGCAGACCGGGCAGCGGGCGTAGCACCAGCTTGTTTTTACGCACACACTCGGACAGCGGGGTGACACACGCCAGACCATTCTTGCCATTGATGTTCAAACCGTCCGACCCGCACACACCCTCGCGACAGGAGCGTCGAAAAACCAGGGTGGAATCCTCGGCTTTGAGCAGTTCCATAACGTCCAGAACCATCAAATCTTTGCCGCCGGTATCCAGTTGAAAATCCTGCATGTATGGCGCTTTGTCCGTTTCCGGGTTATAGCGATAGACACTGACAGTCAACATAACGCAATTATTCCCTAACTAAACTTTCCAAACCAAAGACAGCCCCTGACAGGTGGCTTCCAGCACATCGGTAGTACTCGCAAAATCTAATACTTGCGCTCCGTGGGCGCAAACGCATCGCGGGTTTTAGGCGCGAAGTTCACCGCGCGTTTCGCAACCTCCTTGTTGTGCGGCAGGTATAAAGAATGGCACAACCAGTTTTCGTCGTCCCGTTCCGTAAAATCCTCCCGCGCATGGGCACCTCGGCTTTCCGTACGAGCTTCCGCCGCGATCGCCGTTGCCTCTGCAACCGCAAATAAATTCTGTAACTCCAGCGCCTCAATGCGTGCCGTATTGAAGGCCAGACTCTGATCGTCGAGGCGCACGCCTTCAATGCGAGGACGCAGTGCGGCGAGCTTGGCAACCCCTTCGCGCATAAAATCCCCGCGCCGGAAAACGCCGAAGTGGTTTTGCATAATTGTCTGCAACTCTTTGCGCAGCTCGGCCACACCCTCGCCATCGCGGTTTCCGTTGATGCGATTCAGCCCGCTCATCGCCTGCTCTATCTCTATATCGGACGCGTCGCGTATTTCTACACCCGCGCGCAACGACTTTTCGATAAAGAGTCCCGAGGCACGGCCAAACACCACCAGATCCAGCAATGAATTGCCGCCCAAACGATTGGCGCCGTGCACGGACACACAGGCCACTTCGCCACAGGCAAAAAATCCTTCAATTATCTTGTCCTCGCCATTGGCCCCGCGGGTTAGCGCCTGCCCATGAATATTGGTGGGAATCCCCCCCATCATGTAGTGACACGTGGGCACCACGGGTACCGGGTCGTGCACCGGATCCACGTGGGCGAACGTTTTTGACAATTCACAAATTCCCGGCAGTCGACTTTGCAGCACTTCTTCGCCGAGGTGATCGAGTTTCAGCAATACGTGATCGCCATCCGGGCCACAGCCGCGCCCGGCCAGAATTTCGAGCACCATGGAGCGTGCCACCACATCGCGCCCGGCGAGATCCTTGGCATTGGGCGCGTAGCGTTCCATAAATCGCTCGCCATCCTTGTTGATTAAATAACCACCCTCGCCGCGACAACCCTCCGTGACCAGCACCCCGGCGCCAGCAATACCGGTGGGGTGGAACTGCCACATTTCTATATCCTGCACCGGGTAGCCCGCGCGCAGGGCCATACCAATCCCATCGCCGGTATTGATATGCGCATTGGTGGTGGAAGCGTAAATACGCCCGGCACCGCCCGTTGCCAGCACCGTCGCGCGGGATTTGACGTACACGGTTTCCCCGGTTTCGATATTGATGGCAATAACACCCACCACCGCGTCATCCTGATTTTTTACCAGGTCGACTGCAAACCACTCGTTGAGAAATACCGTCTTATTTTTCAGGTTACTTTGATACAGCGTATGCAACAGCGCATGGCCAGTGCGGTCGGCAGCAGCACAGGTGCGCGCGGCCTGACCACCGCGCCCAAAATCCTTGGACTGCCCACCAAACGGCCGCTGGTAGATGCGACCTTCCTCGGTGCGTGAAAACGGTAAGCCCATGTGTTCCAGCTCAAACACCGCCTCGGGACCGACCGAACACATGTATTCAATCGCTTCCTGATCACCGATGTAATCCGAACCCTTGACTGTGTCGTACATGTGCCACTGCCACTGATCCTGGGGATCACTACTGGCGATGGCACAGGTAATTCCGCCCTGCGCCGACACCGTGTGCGAGCGCGTCGGGAACACCTTGGAAATAACTGCGGTCTTATAACCGGACTGCGCCAGTTGCAACGCAGCGCGCATTCCCGCGCCACCACCGCCGACAATCACGCCATCGAACGTGATGGTTCGCATATTCGCCATTACTTCAAATCCCCCAGAGAATATCTACGGCCCAACCCACGTAGGTAATAATGACGGCAATCACGCCAAATTGAAGAACAATACGCAACGCGGTGGCCTTGGGGCCAAGTAGGCGTACCGTGACATAATCGGTCAACACGGCCCACATACCAATCCACGCATGGGCTGCGAACGATAGAATCGTCATGACGCTCAGCAAGCGCACCCAGAAACTGCGATGCAGCTCTACCCAATCTGCATAGGCAAGACCCGGATGCGCGATAAGGTAACCGACAATAACGACCAGATAAATTGTAATGATAACGCCACTGATACGCTGTACTAACCAGTCGGCAAGACCACTGCGACCGAAGCTGGTGACATTGGTTACAGCCATATCCACACTCCCGCCACAATGATAAGAAGCGCTGCAATCACCAGCACCAGGCGCGCGCCCAGCACCCCGCCCTCGAGACTTTCGCCGATACCGAAATCCATAATCATATGGCGAACACCCGCCACCAGATGATAGGCCAGCGCCGCCAGCATGCCCCACAGCAGCAATTGCAGCCAGGGATTGGCGAACCCAGCGCGAATAGATGCGAAACCCTCTGCGGAGGAGAGGCTGATGTCGAGCATCCACAACAGCAGTCCGGTGACGGCCAACAGGGCCACACCGGAGACACGATGCAAAATTGATACGTAAGCGGTAATCGGTAGCCGAAAGGTGCCGATATCCAGATTAACAGGCCGTTTCTTGTTCACAGTGGGCGATACCTCTAGACCCTGTTTTAGCAGCAAATTACGTTGTCCGATTGCTGAAAATATCCGGGTACGCCGGCATCGGAACTGCGGTTTTGAACGGCCAGCATTATAGGTGTATTAATTATCAAATACAATTAATCGGGCCGCCTTGCGGCACTGGATTGTTGAGCAACTCTGGCTTTCTAACGCGCATCTTTACGCCGCTGGCGGCGCACCATATACGTGCAACAATATTTCCGCCCTGAGTGTCATTGGCGAGCTCAACGGCATGTAGCATACCCATCACCAGGGGATTCTTTAACCGGCAAAAAATTGACAAACACGCCCGTCGGGCTATAGTCTGCGGCCTCTGTATTTGTAACCTCAGCATTATTAAAACACTTAGACGCGGCCACCGGTGGTGGACACCAAGAGCCAGGAGAATGTAGTGACCGACAGAAAAGCGACACTCAACATACCAGGGCGCGACCTCCCGATTGAATTGCCCATGTATTCCGGCACCCTGGGACAGGACGTTATCGAAGTGAGCGGGCTAACCGCAGAAGGGTATTTCACCTACGACCCCGGTTTTGCAGCCACCGCTGCCTGCGATTCAAAAATCACTTATATCGATGGTGATCAGGGCATTCTCTTGCATCGCGGCTACCCCATCGAACAGCTCGCCGACCATTCGGATTATCTGGAAGTGGCCTACCTGTTGCTCAACGGCGAATTACCCAGCACTGCGCAAAAAAGTGAGTTTGAAACGATCGTTCGCGAACACACTATGGTCAACCGCTCCATCGAGCAATTTATGTCGGGCTTTCGTTACGATGCCCATCCGATGGCAATAATGTGCGGCGTGGTGGGCGCAATGTCGTCGTTCTATCACGACTCCATGGATATCAATAACCCTACCCATCGCATGATCACGGCACACCGCCTGATTGCCAAAATGCCCACCCTGGCCGCCATGTGCCACAAGCATTTTGTCGGGCAACCCTACATGTATCCCGACAACACCCTGGGCTATGCGGAAAACTTTTTGCACATGATGTTTGGCACGCCCTGCGAAGACAAACCAGTCAACCCCGTGCTGGCAAAAGCTATGGACAAGATTTTTCTATTGCATGCCGACCACGAACAAAACGCTTCGACATCCACCGTGCGTATGGCGGGTTCTTCCGGCGCTAATCCGTTTTCCTGTATCGCGGCCGGTATCGCCGCTCTGTGGGGGCCTGCCCACGGTGGCGCCAATCAGGCGGTACTGGAGATGTTGCAGGAAATTGGCGACGTGAAACACATTGACAAGTTTATTGCGCGCGCCAAGGACAAAGATGATTCCTATCGACTGATGGGCTTTGGACACCGCGTATATAAAAACTTTGACCCGCGGGCAACAGTTATGAAACAGACCTGCGACGAGGTACTGGCAGAACTGGGCATTAACGACCCACTACTGGAGATTGCCAAGCGCCTTGAAGAAATCACGTTACAGGACGATTATTTTGTGTCCAAAAAACTGTACCCCAACGTCGATTTTTATTCCGGCATTATCATGAAAGCTATTGGAATACCCACGGAAATGTTCACCGTGATATTCGCCACTGGCCGCACTGTTGGCTGGATCGCGCACTGGAATGAAATGATCAGCCATCCCTATCGCATCGGCCGCCCACGGCAACTGTACAGCGGTTACCAGGCCCGCGACTTTGTACCGATTAACCAGCGTTAACACCCCGCCCCCGAGTTAGCACTACCTGGCCGCTTCCTTGGCGGCCTTTATTTTGCGCGCGCCGAGCTCCCCCAACCGACCCATATACGCGAGTAGATTTTGCCCGGCAAAACCGGTAAGTTACCCTATAACACGCAGGCAGTGCCGGTCATAACTAATGATAATATTTGCAGCCGATACCCACCGCGGACGCGTCCGGGAATACAACGAAGACTGTTACCACGCCGACCCGAATGCGGGCCTGTGGCTGGTAGCGGACGGTGTCGGTGGCCATACCGACGGCGAGCTGGCCAGCGCCATTACCAGCGAAGTCACCACAGACACCTATCGACGTACAGGTAACCTGGTCGGGGCCATACAAGCCGCCCATGCAGCCGTACTGGAAGCCATCGCGGAAAGAAACGGCGTGTCCAATATGGGCTCGACCATCGTGGCAATTGCTTTCAAGGGTATGGATTATCAAATTGCCTGGGTCGGCGACAGTAGAGCCTACCTGTGGAATGGCGCCCTGACATTATTGACTCGCGACCATTCTTACGTGGAGGCGTTAATCGACAAAGGGGCGATTACCCCGGAGGAAGCGTTGCACCACCCCAAACGCAACATCATTACCCAGTGTATTGGCATCACCGCCAAAGAGGGCCTTAAGGTTGACAGCGTGTCCGGCACGCTGGCCCCCGGAGAACAGATATTATTATGCAGTGATGGACTCAATGACGAACTGGATCAGGCCAAACTCGCCGCCATACTGGCGCGCTCAAGTACGCCCGACACCCAGGTCGCGGAGCTAATGCAGACCGCGCTTGATGCTGGAGGCCGGGACAATGTCACGGTGCTAATCGTCGCAACCCAACGGGATGCAGCCCAGAGCGGGAACGACGTTAGCACGCCCCAAAATAATGCCGCCGTATCTTCAACCCCGCTGTCCAGAGCAGATATGACCATTGTGCAAACCACACCGGTATTCGACACTGGGCAAACGGGTTTACTTGCCGCGCACCGAGGCAAGGTCGCGCTGTTGGCGACGGTCGTGGTTGTCGCATTGGTGATTGCGGCCCTGTTATGGTCGGTGTAGAGCACCCTACTATTAAGGGCCCACGTTGTAGCGCTGTCTGATTGACGAAGGGCTTTTTTGTTAAAACGCTGATACGGATATTTACATTATGGAAAAAATCGGAACACGGGTTGGTCGTTACGAAATTGTCGACTTCATCGGCTCTGGCGCCATGGCAGACGTTTACCGCACCCACGACCCGGAAATCAATCGCTCCGCCGCGCTGAAGTTACTTAAGAAAGATCACCTGGTCGATCAGGAATATCTGAATCGATTTATCAAGGAGGCCAAGGCGGCTGGCGCCCTCACCCATCCGAATATCGTCACCGTCTACGATGTGGGTAAAATCGACGACAGTCCCTACATTATGATGGAACTTCTCGAAGGCTGTACGCTGACGGAGTTTCTACAGAACAACAATAAATTATCCATTAAAATGCTGCTCAACATTTCAATGCAGATCGCTAGCGCCCTCGATTATGCACACAACCAGGGCGTAGTACATCGCGACATTAAGCCCGACAATATTATTTTTCACGAACAACAAGGCAGCGTAAAAATAGCGGATTTCGGCATTGCTCGGTTCGGCGATTCGGAAGCCAAAGAAAAAACCCAGGCCGGCATGATTCTCGGCACGCCACGCTACATGTCTCCCGAACAGGCCAAGGGCGAAACCATTGATGGCCGCTCCGATCTGTTTTCTCTGGGCGTCATCCTGTATGAGCTGCTAACCGGACACAAAGCGTTTGACGCCGAATCCATCCCCACTCTGATCATGCAGATTATTCAAAAAAACCCTGCACCCATTCGCCAGTACTATCCGGATGCGCCCGCCGGACTGCAAAGCATCATCGCCAAACTGTTGCAGAAAAAACCTGAAAAGCGCTTCCAGAGCGGTGCCGAACTGTACGACGCCCTGGAAAAAGAATTGCGAGTCCTGCAGGACGACGACGATGCAAAAGACTACTTGCCGATGCAGGTAAAATGGACCGCACTGATGGGCGGCGTGGTCGCCCTGATTATGGTTGTCAGTGTGCTGGTGGTGTTTCGTGTGCAGTCCCGAGTGCTCTCGGATCAGGTTATCGACGGCGGTGTCGCGTTAGCAAAGTTTATCGCTGCCGAAAGCGCGGTGCCGGTACTTGGCGAGGACTGGATTGGTCTCGAAACTCTGATTGAAGAAGCGGAAAAACGACAGACGTTTGCGTATATGACCGTGATTGATCACGACTCCATTGTGCGCATTGCAACTGACAAAACACTACTTGAGCAACCCTGGAACCCACCGCCTAACCGGGAAATTGTCGCCACACAAAACGATATGGTAATAGCCACCGTGTTAACTGCTGCAGGCGAAAATGTATTTACATTTACGACGCCGATCCTGTTTAACGGAGTGAATATTGGCAAGATCAATGTGGGCATCAGCAAAAATCGCCTAGAGGAAGTAAGAGCCATCACCAAACGCATTATGGCCTCCCTCGCCCTCACCGTGATACTGGCGGTCCTGGTGATTTTGTATTTCTTTAACAAACTGGTAGCAAAAAATTTACAGGTGATCCAACGCACCATTCAGGACTTCACTGCCGGCAACCACAACATCCGCATTTCTCGTCCATGGAAAAATGAATTTGGCGCAGTAGCGTCAGCATTCAACGCCATGGCAGATGCCATTCATCATAGCGATGATGCCAAGTCTGCACAGGAACAAGATGACGCGCCCGACGCCGCAGATAAAGACTCGCCGCCGGAAAAGAAAACGGCTAGCGCTTCTGACCGCAAAGACCCAACCACATCGAGTGGCGATTACACGATTATAGATACCCGCATTAATGATCTGGATTGACCGCTTACTACTGGTTGTTATTCTATTCAGTGCCGCCCTGAACCATTCGGCGCTGGCTTTTTCCTTTGCTGAGCGCTTAACGATAGGCAGCGAAATGGCGCGCAACGAATCCTTTGTTGTTGTGCGCCTGGGGGCGGGGCAATCGGTTGAGGATATCGCCCAACGTTATCTTGGCGCACGCAACCAGGCCTGGCAGATTTACGAGCTCAATGGTTACCCATCCGCCCACAACAGTCCACAAACTGGCCACAACACCAATGTGGCGATTGGCAGCTTGTTAGCCGTGCCCCTCAAACCGGTAAATCCGTCCGGGGTCTTTGCCGATGGTTATCGGGCGATTCCCATACTGTGCTACCACCAGTTCTCCCCGGGGGCAAAAGCTCGCAATCAGCTTGCGGTCGCAGCACAGGTGTTTGAGGAACAACTTGCCTATCTGGCGCGCAATGGATTCCAGGTCATTCCCCTGACCGAACTCGACGGGATATTGTCGCGCAAACTACCGGTACCGGAGAAAACGGTGGTGCTGACGATCGACGACGGTTATCGCTCCATCTACACCATTGCCTATCCACTACTCAAAAAATATAACTTCCCGGCTACAGTTTTTCTGTATACCGATTTCGTGGGCGGCGGCGCTGCGCTGAGCTGGCAGCAATTGCAGGAAATGCAAAACAGCGGCCTGATCGACGTGCAATCACATACCAAAACCCATACCAGCCTCGCCGTTACCGGCAACGACGCGAATCAAACCACCTATAAGGCTCGGGTGCGCAACGAAATCCAGCAGGCCGAGCAGATGCTGAAACGGCATCTTGGCACAAAGCCCCGCTACCTGTCCTATCCCTACGGTGACAGTAGCGACTACACCGTTGACGTCCTTAAACAATCGGGTTACGCACTGGCTATGACCGTAGAACGGGGCGCCAATGCTGCTTTTGCAGACCCCTATCTACTGCGCCGCACCATGGTGTACAACAACCACACCCTCGACGATTTTAAGCAATTTGTGCACGGCTACGTGACTAAAAGTCTGCCATGAATAGCTACGGCAGAGTTTCAGCACTGATTATTTTTATGACCCTGCTTCTGCAAGCCTGTGTCAGTCCACCGCCGAAGGAAAGCATCGAACAATATATCGCGGCACGAAAAAGC
>JBFIHG010000044.1:0-18075 GCA_041601945.1 Porticoccaceae bacterium
ACGCGCTCACGCGGTGCATCCCATCGCGGCGTTGCAGAGTGAGTATTCCCTGTGGACGCGGGATCCCGAGCCAGAAGTGTTGCCGGTGTGCGCCGAGCTAAATATTGCATTCGTGCCCTTTAGCCCACTGGGTAGAGGCTTTCTCACCGGTACGGTGAGCACTACGGACGAAATTAGTGACGGGGATTTTCGCAAATCTAATCCCCGCTTTATGCCGGGCCATCTGGAGCGCAATCTTAAGTTGGCTGACAAAATTAAGGAATTAGCGGCGGCGCGCGCCTGTACCCCAGCGCAACTGGCATTGGCGTGGTTATTGGGCCAGGGAGATCAGATTATTCCGATTCCGGGGACGCGACGTATCCGCCATCTGGAGGACAATATTGCCGCTGCGGAAATTGCATTAAACGCGCGTGAAATACAAACCATTGCCGAGTATTTTCCACCCGGCGCCGCCAGCGGGGAGCGTTACGCGCCCTGAGTATTCATGTTGCCCGACCGGGAATTGCGGCTGTGGACAGTACTAAAGCGTCTGGGCTAAACTTCTTGAAGTTACCCGCTGGTAAATAAACGCGCCAAATATTAAAGAATTCCTGTTTACTCAGGTATTCCCTCTCCGGGTGTTGACTAAACGACTCGTCGAGGCGCTGCGCACGTTATCTGTCGCGTTTTTGGCAAAACGAACACCGCAATCAACCGGAAGTAATCCCATGACGAAAATTAACCGGGAATTTGATCTGTCTGGCAAAGTGGTGCTGGTTACCGGCGGTAGCCGCGGCCTGGGAAAGGAAATGGTGCGCGGGTGTGCGGCGGCGGGTGCCGACGTGATTATTGCCAGTCGTAAGCTGGAGAACTGCGAACTATTGGCTGCGCAGGTAGAAGCCACTTACGGCGTGTCCGCATTGGCCTACGGTTGTCATGTGGGGCAGTGGGAGCAGTTACAGGGCCTGGTGGATGCGGCTTACCAGCGTTTTGGGCGGGTAGATGTGCTGGTGAACAACGCCGGTATGTCGCCGTTGTACGAATCGCTGGACAAGGTGGACGAGGCACTGTTTGACAAGGTGATGGATGTCAATCTCAAGGGTCCGTTCCGGCTCAGCGCTTTAATTGCCAGGCGCATGATGGAAGGCGCGGGCGGCAGCATATTGAATATCAGTAGCATCGCTGCCATTCGCCCGCGCGGCGATATTGTGCCCTACGCAGCCGCCAAGGCGGGCCTCAACGCCATGACCGAAGGGATGGCCCAGGCCTACGGGCCAAGCGTGAGGGTCAACGCTATTATGTGTGGCGCTTTTTATACCGATATCAGCCAGGCCTGGGATATGCCGAAATTTCAGGAGCGGGCCAAAGGTTTTGCACTGGGTCGCGGCGGTGAGCCGCACGAAATCGTGGGCGCGGCGCTGTATTTTGTCAGCGATGCGTCGCGTTTTTGTACGGGTGCTATTTTGCGACTGGATGGCGGTACGCCCTGATGGTACCGCAATATTGCCTGCCAGGCGCCAGTCAAACTGCGATTAAACAGTCCCCATTAGAAAGGAACAGACGATGAATGTAGCTGGTCAATGCGCGGTTATTACCGGCGGCGCGTCGGGATTGGGCGCCGGTGCGGCGCGCGTACTTAGTCAGGCAGGGGTTAAGTGTGCACTGCTGGATCGCAATCTGGAGCTGGCCACCGCGTTAGCCGCCGAGTTGGGCGGCATCGCCATTGAATGCGACGTGGTGGATGGCCCAGGTGTCGAGGCGGCGTTGGCACAGGTAACCGCAACCCTCGGCACGCCGCGTATCTTGTTAAATGCGGCAGGTATTGATGTGGCGGTACGCACTGCCGGGGCCAAGGGCGCCCACCCCCTCGACGACTTTGAGCGGGTGATTCGGGTTAATTTAACGGGTAGCTTCAATGTCGCCCGGCTGGTTGCCCAGGGATTGATTAGCGCTGATCCGGTGACCGACGACGGTGAGCGCGGCGTGATTATTAATATCGCTTCGGTGGTCGCTCAGGACGGACCGCTGGGTCAGGTTGCCTATGCGGCCTCAAAGGCCGGTGTACAGGGTATGACCTTGCCGATGGCGCGGGATCTCGCGCCGTTCGGTATTCGCGTGATGACCATCGCGCCGGGCATGTTTGAAACACCTCTGGCCAGCAGTATTCCGCAGGACTGGATAGCGCGGATTATCCCTACCGTGCCCTTTCCCAAGCGTTGGGGCAACCCTATCGAGTTTGGCGCGCTGGTGCTGCACATTTGTCAAAACGCCATGCTCAACGGCGAAATGATTCGCCTCGACGGCGCTATTCGCATGGGGAACTGATGGTCGAGCGTGGCAGCCGGTCACGAGTCGGGCTACGGGAATCGAACCGCAGGGCAGTGTAGGAGGGTGCCAGGGCGACGCTGATCTAAGTGCGCGTCTGATCCACTTCGGTATTGGCGCAAGGGTGCAGCTCAAGGCTCTGTATACGGACACCGATACGCACGCCGAGTGCGCGCCAGACAAAGTAGAACGCCACAAAATAAACGTTCAGCAATAGCGCGAAACCCCATTCGAAGGCGTCTTCAATCTGATCGTAACCGGGGTAAAAGCCGTCGAGCAATAGACTGACTACGCCGGTTGCGATCAATACTGCACAAATTCCGCTGAGCACCGGTATCGGCCAGGCTGGAAGCTGGCTGGGGAAGGCGCGTTGCATCTTACGCAGCTGCAGGGTCAATAATAATTGCGCCAGATAGGTGAGAGTAAAAGACAGCAGAGCACCGACGCGACGCAGGGTTCGATAGGCATCGTGCTCGATGCCGAGCGCGACGGTATAGATCACCAGGAACAGGGCGGCGGTGGTTCCCAGGCGCCCCATCCAGTGCGTTGTCTGATTGTCCCACTGTGCCCCGAATTGTTGTAACCAGTGGGTTGCGATCACCCAGAATGCCGCAATAATAATCGCGGCTGGAATAATCAGACCTTTAAACACCAGCATCTCCGGCACTTGTCGGCCGGTGGCGCTGATTGAGGTGCAGCTGTCGATATAGGGGTTGCACCAGGGCAGGTGCCCGACGCTTGCGGAAATCACAAAGCACAGATGATAGGTTGCGAGGGGTAACAGCCCCGCGATCAGCGGCAGCCAGGTGAGACGTACAGGAGTTCGCGTGGTCATCGTTATTGTCAAGCTAGCGCGCCGGCGCGCTGCTGTAAAGCGCTGCGACACGGAAATGTCACTTTGGCGGCGGGTCAATTTGACGAATGCGGAATCGTTAACTATGTTTAGCAGGCACTTGTCGTTCATCCATTCGGGTGTCCGTCTAATTATCTTCACACAACAGAGGTACCTGTTATGAAATTAACAATTGCAGTACTTTTAACGCTGTTGTTTACCCTCTTTATGTCGAGTGTATCGGCGGCTGAAAACAGAGTAGCCCCCGCTGCCGCAGTGGAGAGAGCCCAGGTGATTTCCGCGGAGAAGAAAGACGCGGCCCCGGGGCGTCTGGTGGCGCCAACAGGCGATGCCCGTGGCAAGAAATGTGGCATGCATGGGGATACGGTGTATGCCAATGCCTGCGGATCGTCCTTTATCAGTTCCTGTAAAAATGGGTTTACCTGCCACGATCCGATTGCCAATCCAGAATGTAATTACGGGGAGTGCAAGGACTAGCGCGGGCTCTGCCGTCCAATTCCGGGGCCGGTGACCGCGGGGGTGATGTGGGCTAGAAATTGATACCCAATGCCTGTCCGAGGTCCTCGATAGCCTGATTTTCGGAGACCACCTTGATGGTGGTCATGCCCAGGATTCGCGCGGGTTTCAGGTTGATGCCCAGGTCGTCGAGGTAAACTACTTCCGCCGGCTCAACCTGCAGGCGACTACAGGCTAGTTGGTAGAATCGCGTTTCTGGTTTGCGCATGCCCTCGACGCTCGATTCGAGGACATGCTCGAATAAATTCATCACCGCATCAACCGCGCGGGCCCGTGGCGTATCAGCGTCGTTACTCGGGTGGTTACGGGGTCTTATATTGTTGGTGAGACAGGCAACCTGGAAGTCCTGTTTTACGCGCTCCAGCACCTGTACCATGCGTGGACGCACCTCGCCATCCAGCAGCCCCAGCACGTCCGCACCGTGAATCGCATGGCCAGCGGCGCTTGATTCGTCCCTGAACGCGCGTTCAAACTCCTGCGCCGAAATTCGATTCGCCTCCAGCTGCGCCCAGGCATTGCGGTCGGGATTAGTAGCGTTAATCGAACGAATAAAATCCCGCGGGTAACCCCGTCGTTCTTCAAAACGATTGAATGCGGCAAAGGGCGATGTGGTGAGCACTCCGCCAAAATCCCATAAAACAGCGCGTATCTTCATCTCCGGTGAGTCCTTGCACAGCGGCGTAGAAATTTGCATGCTCTGGTTGCCGGCAACAGCCAGCCAATTCGACCGGTCATTATAACGTTGAGAAGGATTTACTGAACATCAATCAATGTGTCTAATGTTGTTTTTCTGTACAGTTGTTATTCATCGACAACGACGTTAGAAAAAAGTGATTGCTTTTCCTGCGGATAGCCCCTTAAATCGTCGCCAATCGGGCCGTTTATTTGCTCTGCGTGCGCAGGCATCAGGACATTTTGGGGGAGCAACCGCTTCTATGTCGAAAGCGACAATACGCGATTCTTGTGCGGCATGAATGGCCCCCCTTTGGAACACCTGATCGGCCTGGTGCGAAGGTTCTTCACCCCATGAAAAATTCACTGATTACTCTGAAGAAAATTGTTCAGAAGATCGCCACGGCCCCGACACCGGACCAACAAACCGCAACGCTGGTCATCGAAATTCAGGCTGCCATGAAAGTGGATGTGTGTAGCCTGTATCTGGCCGAGGGTGATGACGAACTGGTGTTGGCGGCGACCCAGGGTCTGGCATCCGAATCAGTGGGCAAAGTGCGTATGAAAATTGGGATTGGGCTGGTGGGCACCACTGCTTTGACCCGCCATCCGCTCAATGTGGAAAACGCGCTCACTCACGAAAAATATCAATATTTCCCCGAAACCGGCGAAGAATCCTATCGCGGATTTATGTGTGTGCCGCTGATCAGTATGCGTCAGCTGGTCGGCGTGCTGGTGGTGCAGCAAAAACGGCGTCGCAAATTTACCGATGACGACGAAGCCTTTTTAATTACCATGGCCGCCCAGGTGGCCGGTATTTCCCATCAAATAGTGGTGCAACAGGGGCACGCGGCCACACCCGCTCGGGTGCCTGGGGTAAAACGCGTCGCGGGGGTCAGGGGCGCGGCGGGTATTGGGATTGGTAAGCTGCACCTGATTGCCGATGGCGGTTTTGGCAATGTCCCCGACTGTAAAATCGACAATATCGAGCTGGAAATCGCTGCATTTCGCGAGGCGCTGCAGCTTACTCGTCATGAACTGGAGGAGGGCGCTGCCAGTCTATCCGCCAGTCTACCGGGGGATGTAGCGGAAATATTTACCGTGTATCGCATGTTGCTGGATAACAGTAATCTGGTTAGCGATATCGAAACGGAGATTCATCAGGGCAGCTGGGCGCCCGGAGCGATTCGCAGTGTAGTCGACAAATATGCGTTGCAGTTTGAAACCATGGAGGACCTCTATTTTCGTGCGCGGGGCGAAGATATTCGCAACATTGGCGGCAAACTTTATAACAAGCTGGTGGGTAAGACCTTCGTCCCTACCACTGCCACCGACCTGATTCTGGTGGGCGACCTGATCAGTATCACGGATCTGGCCCGTTATCGCACTGAGCAGGTGGTCGGCATTTTGTGTACCTCCGGGTCGGCCTTGTCGCACACCGCGGTGCTGGCCAACGCGCTGGGCATCGCCGCTGTCATGGGTACGGGGGAGATAAAAGGACTGGAGGAAGGCGCGCCGGCGATCGTTGACGGTTATCAGGGGGAGGTGGTGTTTAACGCCCCCGAAGCGCTGGTGGCCGAGTATCGCGGGGTGCGCGATCGGGAACGCAACCTGCTGCGCGAACTGGAACATTTGAAAGACGAGCCAGCGGTTACCCTGGACGGGGTTTCCATAAAGTTGTACACCAATACTGGGCTGATGGCAGATATATCGCCGGGCCTGCTGCGCGGCGCGCAGGGCGTGGGACTGTATCGCTCGGAAATTCCATTTATGATCCACGATAATTTTCCGACCGAAGATGAGCAGTGTTCCGTTTATCGGCATGTGCTGGAAGCGTACCGCAATAAGCCCGTTTATATTCGCACCCTGGATATCGGTGGAGACAAGGCCCTGCCGTATTATTCTTTTAAGGAAGAAAATCCCTGTCTGGGGTGGCGTGGAATTCGCTTTACACTGGATAATGCCGCGATATTTATGACCCAGGTGCGGGCTATGTTGCGCGCCTCGGTGGGGCTCGATAACCTCCACATACTGTTGCCCATGGTGAGTCGGGTCGACGAAGTAACCAGTTTTCGGGAAATCCTCGTGGATGCGCTGGACCAGCTGCAGTCGGAAGGATATCCCGTCGCAGTGCCCAGGATTGGTATTATGGTAGAAGTGCCCGGGGCCATCACCTTGCTCCCCTTTCTGGCCCACAGGATTGATTTTATCTCGATCGGCTCCAACGATCTGGCGCAATATTTGCTGGCAGTAGATCGCAATAACCCCCGTGTGTCGGGCATGTTTGATAATCTGCATCCGGCAGTACTGCATCAGGTACACCATATTATTCAGACGGCCAAGCGCCTCGACCTGCCAGTCAGTTTGTGTGGTGAAATGGCTGCCGATCCACTGGCGGCGCTGTTGCTGTTAGGCATGGGGATCGATACCCTGAGCATGAGCGCCTATAATTTACCCAAGATAAAATGGCTTATTCGTTCGATTGCGTTTGATGATGCCGCCACCATATTGGAGAAGGCCCTGATGCTGGAGCACGAAAAGGAGATCCGATCCATGGTTAAATCCGAGCTCGTTGCGCGCGGCCTTGGCAATATTGTGGCGCTGGCATAACCACGGTGTCTAACCTCTACGTTGTGGTCGATAATCTCACTACCTGGGCACCTTATTTCAGCACCGAACAGGTGATCACGGCCCAGAGCTATCTGTCGACACCGGATTATCGCCGCGCAGATGGTCAGATATACAACCTGTGCCCCGATTTCAGCTATCGTAGCGAGGGCTATTACTGTTCGTTGCTGGCCCAGGCCAGGGGCCAGAGAATCATGCCGTCGGTGCGCACCATCAATGAGGTGGCGAGCGGTGCTCTGATCAAGCTTAATGTGGATGTGCTCACCAAAGTACAGCGCTATCTGGACAGCGCGATGCTAGGGGGCGAAGGACATTTCACGGTTAAAATATTTTTTGGTAAAACACGTATTCCCGAATTACAAAAATTGGCCCGAAAATTGTTTGAAGCATTTCCGGCGCCGATTCTTGAAGTGGAGTTTGACCGGCAACTTAATTGGCAAATAAGCGCGGTCCGCTTGGGCAAATTACTGAGTCTTAGCGATCAGGAGCAGGACGAGTTTTCGGAAGCGCTGGATGGTTTTAGTAAAAAAATCTGGCGCATGCCGCGTTCCGGTAAATCATCCCGTTTTGATTTGGCGATGCTTGTCGATCCCGATGAACCTATGCCGCCAAGTAACAAAGGCGCGCTGCAGAAATTTGTGCAACAGGCAAAATTGTTGAACATGGATGTCGATATGATTGGTCCCCAGGAAATAAACCGATTGCTTGAATACGATGCGCTGTTTATTCGCCAAACCACGGCTGTCAATCATGCGACTTACGCCTTTGCGCAGCTGGCGGCGCGGCACCATATGCCGGTGATCGATGACCCCGATTCGATTATCAAATGTACCAATAAAGTATTTCTACACGAACTGTTAACTTCGAACCGGGTGGCAGTACCGAAATCCATCATGCTGTTCAGTGGTAGTCCGCTTAGTTACGAGGCGCTGGTGGAGCAACTGGGCGCTCCACTGGTACTCAAGATTCCCGATGGTTCATTCTCGGTGGGCATTGTTAAAACCAGCAATGCCGACGAATTCAAGGTGGCGACGGCTGAACTGTTTGCGCAGTCATCCGTGATTATTGTACAGGAGTACATTCCTACTGAATTTGACTGGCGCATAGGGGTGCTCAACGGGCGCGCTCTGTACGCCTGTAAATACCTGATGGCCAGGGGGCACTGGCAGATCTACAACCATCAGGGCGACAGCGTGAAGTCCGGTGGTTTTGAAACAGTAGCCGTCCACAAGGTGCCGCGCCCGGTGCTTAAAGCGGCGCTGAAGGCCGCGTCTTTGATCGGCAATAGTTTATACGGGGTCGATCTTAAGGCGACGCAAAACGCGGTCGTGGTGATCGAAGTAAACGATAACCCTAATATCGATAAAGGTGTGGAAGACGCTTATCTCGGCGATGATTTGTACCGCATTATTCTCGACGAGTTTGTGCGCCGTCTCGAAGCCCGCGGTCGGGCCCACTGATCGACATGCAGGCTGCAGGCAAGCCGCGCATTCGCATCGGTGCTGTACGGGACCTTCCGGCTCTGGTCACTCTGGAAATAAACACATTCAGCGACGATCGGTTTAGCCGCCGTCAATTTCACTGGTTGTTGACGCGGGCCAACGGGCAATTTCTGGTGGCTGAGGTAAACCAGGCGATTGTCGGTTACGCGATTGGACTGTACCGACGTAATTCACGCGTTTGTCGCTGTTATGGCCTGGCGGTTGCTGCGCATCTCAGGGGTGGTGGTCTCGCGCAACAACTGATGGCGAAATTGCGCATGGAAGCCGTACGTCGTGGCTGTGTCGCAATTAGTCTGGAGGTGCGTGCCGACAACCAGCGCGCCATTAATTTTTATCGACGTCTCGGTTTTCAGCACTATCAAGGGCTACCGAAATACTACGACCACGGTGCGGACGGTCTGCGTTTGCGGATGGTGGTGGAATAATGCGCAGGTTTTTCTGCCACGAGTAGTCTCTCGATTTTCTCGGAACAATTGTCAGTCATTGACGGTTCGGATCGGACAAGTACAACAGCGCGTCGGCAAGTGTCGGGTAGATTGCGCAAACCCCGGATTCGGGTTTAAAGCCCGCACGCGCCAGGGTTTTTAGTGGTTGGAATTGTAAGTCGGCCAACAACACCAGCGTGCCCGATGCGCGACATTTTGACAGAAATTTGGTTAATGCCGCGACGCCACCAGCATCGAGAAGCGACACGCCGTCGAGATACAGAACCAGTCCCTGTTTATTTTCGCAGTGCAACGCAAGCTCGCCAAAAATGCGGTCTGCCGCTGCAAAGAAGAGCGGGCCGTTGATCTTGAAAATCATCCAGTTGGATGGTACTTGCACGTCGATCAATTTTTTATTTTCGGTGACATCGCGCACGGTGGTCATTTCGGCAATCTGTTTCATAAACAACAATGACGACAGAACGATACCTGCGGTAATAGCGATAACCATGTCGAATAGAACAGTGAGACTAAAGCAGGTGAAAAACACGGCAATGTCGCTCCCCGGCGCGGTGCGTATCAGTTGCAGGGCTTTGGGCGCTTCGCTCATGTTCCATGCCACTACCAAAAGCAGGGCGGCCATACTTGCCATGGGCAAATAACCCAGTAAGCGAGTCAGGAAAATCAGGGATAGCAGGACGACCACAGCGTGCACCATCGATGCAACTGGCGACTGCGCACCTGCCCTGAAGTTAGCTGCGGAGCGGGCAATTGCAGCGGTTGCAGTGATGCCACCAAACAGAGGCGCGATGATATTGCCGAGTCCTTGCCCAAACAGCTCGCTGTTGGCGCTGTGGCGGGAGCCTGTCATGCCATCCAACACGACCGCACACAGCAGAGACTCGATGGCGCCGAGCATTGCTATCGCAAATGCGCTGGCCAGTAGATCCTGTACGAGTGGCCAACTGAATACCAATGGCTGCTCGCCGGGCTGACTGCGCAACCAGGGCCACTGAAAATCCGGCAATAATGGTGGAATACCCAATCCGCTGGTTCCGTCGGGGAGAACAAAACTGAATGTTGAATTAATGGTCGCAACGGCATGCCCCTGTTGATTCAGGACGAATGCCACCAGGCCGCCAGCCAGCACGGCGGGCAAGTAGGCGGATATCGACGTTTTGAGATACGGCCACAACTGAAGAACAGTCAGGGTGCTAAGCCCTGTGATGAGAGTCCAGGGCGACAGCGTTGGGACAGCCGCGACCAACACGGTGATCTTGTCGATAGAATGCTCCGGCAGGGTGAGCGCCAGACCAAAGAAATCTTTGATCTGCATCGTGGCGATAACCACCGCAATGCCGGCAGTAAATCCTAGGGTAACCGGCGCCGGAATATATTCGATATAGCGTCCCATACGCAGTATCGACATCAGGATAAGCAGCGCACCGGCCAACATGGTGGTGATCATTAACCCCGCCAGTCCGTATTGCTGGACGACAGGATACAAAATAACCACGAAGGCGGCGGTCGGGCCGGAGACGCTATAACGCGAACCGCCGCTGAGGGGGATAATAAATCCGGCGATAACCGCCGTGTACAACCCATATTGCGGTGCCACACCGCTTGCGATCGCGAGCGCCATGGCGAGCGGAATAGCAATAATGCCCACGGTAATGCCCGCCACTACATCCTTGTACAGGGCGGGGAGTCGAGAGGATTTTTCCGCTATGGTTTCGCGCAACGCGTGGGCGAAGCGCAGGGAAAACAGGTGCGCGCGATGGCTCAATGTCCCGGCACCGGTGATTCGCCAGGCGCGGCGTGGGCGGGGGTGATGCTACGTTTGGTGAAAATTATGTCCGTAATGTCAGGTTCCGCGGTACTGGTAGATTAATTAACGCTGGTTTTTTCAGGGTTTGATAATGAGCAAGTCCGTGCGCAGATTTTTGATAATGTTCTCCGCGGTATTACCCAGCAATTTGCCTTTGACACCCTTGCGACCCACGCTGCCCATGATGACCAGTTCCGCCTTGATTTTTTTGGCGATGCTGGAAATTTCCTTCACCGGGTTGCCAGCCGTAACGTGGATTGCATCCGCGCTGGTACCCTGTTGTTCAAGTAGCGTATGCAGTTTTTTGGTGGCCGCAACACCTTTTTTTCTCATCACTTCTGGGGGTTCGGTAATTACCAACGCGTCGAGTGCTTTGGCGATTGCAATCGTGTAGGCAACGTGTAAGTTACTGTGGCCAGCGACAGCCAATTGTTGCGCTATATCCAGCACCTTGCCGTTGATGGTTTGCTGCAGTGAGTTGCGACTTGCGGCATCCACCGTGGCCAGTATGCACGGCTTGCTTTTCCATTTTTTGGGCGAACAAATCAGCAGCGGACAGGTGAGCTGACGAATCAGAGTCCAGTCAGTCGGCGTGTGGAACACTTTCCTGGAGTAATCCCCCGTTTTTATCACCAGGTCAATATGTAGGAACGCTGCCGTTTGCAGGATCCACTCAGCAATGTCCAGGTGCTCGACGAACTCAGGGTTGATTTTGAGTTTTGGGGCAGACCGGCGCGCAAGGGCAGCGGTGATAATTGCCTGTATTGCTTCCTTGGCCTCTTTGTCGGGGCGTGGCGCGCCAAAGACTGCCATACGGATTTTTGCGCCAAACGGCATCGCCATCGCGATAGCTTTGTCGAGGACAGAATTTTGCGGGTTGTCGTAATTCCAGATAACGAGAATATGCTGCATGTGCGGTTTCCCAGGGACATTGCGTTAAACGGCATTATTCTGGCATACCGGTAGTCCCTGCGAAAGTGCTGTCGTATCTCGGTTGAGCGACAAAATAATGGCATATGAGCCAACGCCCACGCAACCGGGGCGTCAGCAGACAATTTTTAGCAGGCAGGGCGATTGTGTTTGTCTACGGCCGTCGCCTGACGTAGCATTTGCGCCTGTCTGGCTTTTGTCGCCCGGGTGTCGAGGCGTCCAGCCGCGCGGCGGTTCGCAGAGCACATGGCTGGCTGACCAGAATACTTAAACGAGTTTGCAAATGAGCGCGATTGATCCAATCATTTTGTTTTTTCTGCTGGGGCTGTTCGCTGGCCTGATGCGTTCGGCCCTGCGCTTGCCAGCGGCGGTGTACGAATTTGTCAGTATTCTACTGTTGCTGGCCATTGGGCTTAAGGGTGGGGTCGAACTGGCCAGGCAGCCATTTGCCATGCTGCTGCCACAAATGCTGGCCGTGTTGGCCATGGGTCTTCTGCTGCCTCTGGTGGCTTTTCCGGTTTTGCGCTATGCGGGCCGTTTCAAGCGTGCTGATGCCGCTTCCATCGCCGCCCACTATGGCTCCGTGAGCGTGGGTACCTACGCTGTGGCGGTGGCGTATTTTGCAACGCGCGGTATTACTTTCGAAGAACACATGCCATTGCTGCTGGTGCTGCTGGAAGTCCCGGCCATTTTGGTGGGCATAGTGCTGGCCCGTGGGCTGTCGCGAGAAACGCGCTGGGGCTCGGTGGCCCATGAAGTGTTTTTAGGCAAAGGCATAGTCCTGTTACTTGGCGGATTACTGATTGGCTGGGCTGCCGGTCCGGATGGCCTGTCGTCCATCGCGCCGTTGTTCTTTGATCTGTTCAAGGGTGTGCTGGCCATCTTCCTGCTGGAGATGGGCCTGCTAGCCGCGGCACAGGTTGGCGCACTGCGTCAGTACGGGCCATTTTTACTGGTCTTTGGCATCGCGATGCCATTATTTTCTGCCGTGGTTGGCACTGGCCTGGCGTGGCTGCTGGGGCTGTCGGTCGGCGGTGCCGCCATGTTAGCCACACTGGCCGCAAGTGCATCCTATATTGCGGTACCGGCGGCCATGCGTATTTCCGTGCCGGAGGCTAATCCAACCCTGTCGTTGACGGCATCGCTGGGGGTAACGTTCCCCTTTAACGTGTTGGTGGGTATTCCAATCTATTATGCGCTCGCCGAAAAGGCGTATGCGTTGCTGGGGGGGTGAAAGCAAATGACGCAGACCAATGAGCGCACGCGCAAACTGTTGACCATTATCACCGAGGCTGCGATTGAAGCGTCTTTGGTACGGGACATCGAACGGTTGGGCGCCCACGGCTATACCGTTACTGACGCCCGTGGCAAAGGCAGTCGCGGGGCGCGCAACGCCGGCTGGGAAACGAGCAGTAACATTCACATCGAAGTGGTGTGTGACGCGACGACCGCGCAGGCAATTGGCGCACACTTGCAGGCGCACTATTACGACAACTACGCGATGATTATGTTTACTGCGGATGTTGAAGTATTGCGACCGGAAAAATTTTGAGACACCCGCGTTAAATTCCCGCACGATCTGATTTGGTGTATATCAGAGTAAAACCGAATATCTAATATAGATTTTCGCGCACCCCGGTTCTGCGCAAAAAATGACTCGCGTGACATCAACACGTTCGCTGCGCGGTGCTGATCGATACTTGCCTGGCCAAATATTTAAACACAGTCGTGGAAATTTAGCCGTCGTGCCCGTTAACGAAGGAGCAAGGTCGGAATGGTCGAAGCGCGCAGCAGATCCGTGGTTTTACTGCCGAACAGCAGGCTGCGCAGCGGCGAATGGCTGTATGCCCCCATAATCAGAATATCGATGCCCTGATTTTTTACGGCCTGCGCGATCACCCGTTCCGCATCCCCCGGTATAAGTGACGCCGGGGCATCGAAACCTGCTGACTCCAGGGTTTTTCTTGCCCACTCAAGTTCCTTTGAGGCGACCTGTTTTTCCTTACCGCACATCAATAGATGCACCGGGAGGCCTTTGAAGAGCGGGCTTGCCGCTACCATTTCGACGCCCCGGCGCGTCACGATCTCACCATCGAAGGCAATCATTACGCGCCGTGGTTCAGTAAACCCCTCGGTGATCGCCAGAATGGGTTTATGCAGGGCGCGCACCACGCGCTCGACGTGACGACCCAGATTCCGTTGCGTGTGTTCGGCTGATTCGCCGCGCCGACCCAGCACAAACAGGCGCACGTCGGCTTCTTGCTCCGCGAGTGTTTCTTCCAGTTGTCCGTAACGTTGGCGAATATCCGGCGATTGCACACCTGCGGCAACGGCCCGTTCCCGCAGTCGATTCAGAAAGAGTCGGCCCTGTTCGCGGGCGGCTTTGCTACGCGACTCGTCTGCGTCGGAAAGTACGCTGAGCAGTTGCTCCTGGGCATCGATGCCAATGGTGCCACTGTGGTCCTGTGTGCTGGCGGTCTCTGGATGGCGATCGATGATATGTAGCAACTCCAATGGCGCGCTCATACGTTGCGCCGCCCACGCAGCATAATCGGCCACATAGTCCGCAAAGCGCGATTGATCGACACAGGCCAGAACTTTGTTTTCGTCGTTCATATGGGTTCCCTTTAATGGCCCAGGAGAATGTCGTCGGCAACGTCTTTGTCGTGCACGGCGAACTTGTCCACCATGGTGGCGCTGGCCTCGTTCAGACCAAGCACCTCGACGTCGGTACCTTCGCGGCGAAATTTCAGCACCACCTTGTCCAGCGCGCTCACGGCGGTAATATCCCAGAAGTGGGCTCGGCTCACGTCTATGCGGACTTTTTCAATCACTTCCTTGTAATCGAAGACGTCAGCGAAGCGATCAGCACTGGCGAAAAACACCTGTCCGAATACTGTATAGGTGCGAGTGCGCCCCTCGTCCTCCGCAAGCGAACGGATGCGCAGGATCTGCCCCACCTTGTGTGCAAAGAAAAAACCCGAGAGCAGCACGCCGGCCAGCACGCCCATGGCCAGATCGTGGGTGGCCACCGTGACCACCACCGTTGCCAGCATCACCACGCTGGAACTTTTGGGGTGCGCGCGCAGATTCCGGATAGAACCCCAGTTAAACGTGCCGATTGATACCATAATCATCACCGCGACGAGGGCAGCCATGGGAATTTGGCTAACCCACTCTCCCAGAAATACCACCATGAGCAGCAGGAAAACGCCCGCACACAGTGTCGACAAACGTCCGCGCCCGCCCGATTTTACATTGATCACCGACTGGCCAATCATGGCGCAACCCGCCATGCCGCCGATGAAACCACTGGCGATATTGGCAACGCCCTGGCCGACGCATTCGCGGTTTTTGTTGCTCCTGGTGTCAGTCAGGTCGTCGACGATTGTCGCGGTCATCAGGGATTCGAGCAGGCCCACCACCATCAGGGTCAGCGCGTACGGAAAGATAATGGCCAGTGTGGCAAGGTTCAGGGGAATATTCGGAATAAGGAATACCGGGAGCGTGTCGGGTAGCGCGCCCATGTCGCCCACGGTGCGAATGTCCAGATCGATAAATATCGCCACGGCGGTCAACACCACAATGGTCACCAGTGGCGAGGGAATTGCTCTGGTGATGTAGGGAAAGCCATAAATGATAGCCAGTCCCGCTGCGGTCATGGCGTAGACGTGCCAGGTGACGTTAGTGAGTTCCGGCAACTGCGCGAGAAAGATCAGGATGGCCAGCGCATTCACGAAACCTGTCACCACCGAACGGGAGACGAAGCGCATCAGCGCACCAAGGCGCACCCAGCCAGCGATGATCTGCAGCGCTCCGGTCAGGATGGTTGCAGCCAATAGATATTCCAGTCCGTGTTCCCTGACCAGAGTAACCATCACCAGGGCCATGGCGCCGGTGGCGGCCGAGATCATCCCCGGTCGACCGCCCACAAAGGCGATCACCACGGCGATACAGAACGATGCGTAGAGCCCGACCTTTGGATCAACCCCCGCGATAATTGAGAAAGCGATCGCTTCGGGAATGAGCGCCAGCGCGACCACGAGGCCTGCCAGCAAGTCGTTACGGACATTGGCGAACCAGTCCCGTTTTATGGAATGCATGAAAATTCCTGTTCCGTGGTTGTGGCCGACCCAATAGTCGGCAGTAGGGCAAGTACTGTCATTGCCAAAGGGGCATCCCTGCCGGCGAAACTGCATGGAAGAGACGCCCAGCTTGAGTGGAGCAGAGGGACACAATGGTGTTTAAGTGCCCCGCGTATAGAGGGCGTGTGCTGCTATGGCTCGCAGGCACCGGGCTCACATCGGTGGGTGTCCAGGTGCATCGGTGATAACGCGCATTTTACCGTGCATGGCACCGCGCAGCAATTCGCATCTGTCCACGCTACTGCTAATCCTTGAAAACTCTGTTGAAAAGGCTGTCCAAACGCCATTCGCGCGTGGACCATCAAGCCGGTTTGCCTGGTAAATCGAGTGTAATTCAGAAAGCAATTAACTTAAGCTAAGGTCACAAAAAACTGGAATGAAGACGTCCTATACTCAAAGAGTGGAGTGGGGATAAGAAAAATTTTGCTGTTAGCGACTATGGA
Organism: Porticoccaceae bacterium; assembly: GCA_041601945.1. Lineage (GTDB taxonomy): Bacteria > Pseudomonadota > Gammaproteobacteria > Pseudomonadales > Porticoccaceae > JBFJKD01. The sequence continues at coordinate 16,247 of JBFIHG010000044.1, forward strand.
GAATCAACATGAAACACTATATTTTTGCCGCCCTGTGTACTGTATTTGGCCTGACTGCTACCGGTAGCCTGGCCGCCGATAGCCTGGCCCCAGATAGCCTTGCCCCAGATAGCCTTGCCCCAGAGAATAGCCAGGCTATGGCCGCCCGAATAAGCGCGCAGCAACATGCGCCGGGTCGTGATCAATACGACAGTGTTAAAGATGCCAGCAGGAAGCCTGTCGAAGTGGCGCAGTTTTCTGGGGTAAGGGCTGGGATGACCGTGCTTGATATCACCACCGGCGCCGGCTACAGCACAGAGATACTGTCTGCGGCAGTGGGGCCGGAAGGTCTTGTTTATGCTCAAAATCCACACCTTATACTGAAATTAATAGGTGGCAGGCACCATGATGCAATGGTGGAGCGAATGAGTGGGAAGCGTCTCCCCAATGTTCGCTACCTTATTGTCGATGCCGAAGATATGCCGTTCCGTGGTTCAATCGACCTGGTGAACTGGGCGTTTAATATCCACGATGTCTACAATGAAGGCGGCGATGCAGCGGCGCTTAAAGATCTGCAAGCTATGAAGCGAGCCCTGAAACCCGGCGGAATACTTGTTGTAAGTGACCATATTGGCGTGGCCGGGAATGATAACGAGGCCTTGCATCGCATCGAGACGGCGACAATTATCAGGCTGCTTAAGCAAGCCGGATTCGTTGTCGAGGCAAGTTCCGACTTGCTCGCGAATCCAGCTGATGATCACACTCAGTCTATCTTCGATGATGAACTACGCTACCATACCGACCGGGTTCTGATACGTGCAAGAAAACCGAATTGAGTTAATGGTAGGTTAGGTGAGTGAACGGGTGGTGCGCTTGATCATCGAATACTCCTGGGTCTGTTGCCCCTGGTTTACGATGTCCGTTTTATTAAGTACGCTTCAGACACTTTGATTGGATCATCCTCAATACTTTCGGTGCTTCGTATAATATCTCTTGTGTAAATCGATGGTACAGAGCGTTAGCCACACTTTTTATTACTTGTTGAGGGTGATGCGACTAGGTGTGAATTAGCAATCGTCCAAATGAAAGTTTGCGTTCGGCTATATGAAAGTTTGGTTTCATCGATTGGCCGTTGATTCACCAAGCGCTCCCTATAGTTATCGATGGAGGCGGCGGGAGTGGCTCGGGCCATCCATGGCCCTCGGGGCTTTGCCCCACCGCTTCGCTTGGCGCCCAAATCGGCTATCCTGCCAATTAGTCGAACCCGTGCGCGGATGCTCGTCCTCACCGCGACCAATAAAAAACCCCACCACCTTGCGGTAGCGGGGTTAGTTATTGGTGGAGGCGGCGGGAGTCGAACCCGCGTCCGTCAGTCCTCTGCCATTGGCTCTACATGTTTAGTTGGTCTATTTTTTTTAACCTTCCACAGCCCGGCCAACAGGGCGCGCGAAACGGCGATTCCGGTTAGGGTTTTAGCGCATCAGCCCCGGACGAGCCTCAACGCGATCTTGTGACATATGACACCTGAGTGTTTCGCCACTACCCGAGGGTAGCTGAAACCTGGACGCACAAGCACGGCTCCAGTCAGATGGCGCTCTACTGTTTCTTAGGCAGCGAGTGCGTAGTTGTCGTCGTTGGCAACTATAGGTTTGCGACTTTGGATTTACGAGATTGGTCGCCATCTCGACATGCACCTCAGGTTTTGTAACCGGCGTCGAATCCAGTGCGCCCCCTGATTACTGCTATAGAACACTATTGGGTCTAAATCAGGATTTGCAAGTATAGCACCGCCGACCATTGGGTGCCGTCAGAGATTTTTACGTAAATAACGACCTTGCCGCACAAAGCCC
>JBFIHG010000045.1:0-17336 GCA_041601945.1 Porticoccaceae bacterium
CAGGAAAAATGGTTTGTGCGCCGCGTAATCGACATCGGCAACCTGTATAACCTGGTGGTAAAGGTCCTCATCCGCCATGCCCCAGGCGTTTTTAAAGTGGATGTTGCTGGCGGGCACACTGTCCTGGTCCACGACGCGATAGCCGTTGCCGCTAAAGAACGCACCCATATTGTCGAAATAGCCGCGACCGCCGTACAGAAACACACTGTCGTAGCCCTGGTTGGTCAGTTGCTGACCGAGACTACCGTAGCCGCTTTCGCGGCCGAGACGCTTGACGATGGAGCGTCCCGGCGTAGGCGGTATGGACAGAGTAATTGCTTCCAGACCACGATCCGTGCGCGTACCTGTGGCAAAACACTGATTAAAAAACAGACTGTCGTGTCGCAAGCTCTCCAGGTTGGGCGTCAAGTTGTCAATGTTGCCAAAGCTGCCCAGATATTTTGCGCTAAGGCTTTCGATAACCACCAAAACCACGTTGCGCCGCAGCGGTTCGCCGGAATTGTCCACCGTGCGACGTACATCCAGGGGGTTGCGATTAAGGAAACGAACATTACTTTCGCTGAGCTCGCTGCGCAATATTTGTCCCGCTTTGGCGTCGGCCAGGGTTGCGTAGAATTGCCGGTAATCGAGTTCGTTATTGCGAAAAGCCGCAAAAAACTGGTAGGGGCCGTTTCCGGCCAGCTCGCGCTGATACGTATTTCCACCCTCGCCAAATGTGTGCTGATTAACCTCTGCGGCGACCACCAATGCACACGCGATCAGACCCGTGTACGCAATCGCGCGCTGACGCCAGGGAAGCACGGGGGCGGTTAGTGCGCCCTTTAGTGCTGGCTGCATTAGATAGGTTGCGACAGCAGCCATCACTGCGAGCAGCGCGATTAACGGATAGATGGGATACGATTCGAGAATATTATTGATCACCTCGTCCGAATAAACTAGATAATCCACAGCGATAAAATTAAAACGTACGCCAAATTCATCCCAGAATAACCATTCGGAAACGGCGATAAAAAACATAGTAAACAGGCCAAGGGCAAACAGCGTTGTCAGCCACAGGCCATGTTTGCGACCATGCCAGTATTTACCCGGGCACAGTAGCAGGTAAAGTGCGAGGCCGACAGCCGCGTAGGCAACAAATGCGAGATCGTGGAGCAGACCGACACCAAAAATGGTGGCAAGTCCCGGCGCGCTTAAATCCAGCGTCGATAAATGTGCCAGTAGTAGCGCGCAGCGCGTAGCAAAAAAAACTGTTAACCAGCTGACCAGTACCAGCGCCAGGTAGCGAAATTGGGAAGAGCCGAAGATAACCATATGTAGTGTCTTCAATTGGGTGATGACGTAGGTGCTAGTTTGTTAGTAAGCTTGTGCGCGGAGAGTCGAGAAATTGTCGAAAAAATGTCAACGTTGATGCGTGCCGATATCCACGGCGGGGCCGGATTTATACAATGACGGAGCGAACCCCGGGCGGGCGTATTCTGGTTGTCGAGGACAATAAGGATATTCTGGCGAATACGCTGGACTATCTGACTCTCAAGGGTTATGACGTCGATTGCGCGCAAGATGGGCTGAGTGGGCTGCACCTCGCCACTACGGGACACCACGATTTAATTGTACTGGATTTGATGCTACCTGGGCTCGACGGCTACCAGTTGTGTCGCCGTCTGCGGGAAGAGGCCCGGATGGGAACGCCGATTATCATGGTTACGGCTCGCGACACCCTGCCGGATCGGTTGTTGGGTTTTTCCGCCGGAGCTGACGATTATCTGTTGAAACCCTTCGCACTTTCCGAACTGGTGGCGCGTATTGAGGCCGTGTTGCGACGCGCCCAGGGGCAGGAAACGCGTGTGCTACGGGTGGGAGATCTGCAGCTGGATATGGATACGCTTGAGGTTCGACGTGGCGGCATTTTGCTCAAGGTAAACCCGGTGGGCATGAAATTACTGCGCACGTTGATGCAAAAAAGCCCGGCGGTGGTACGACGGGAGGTACTTGAAGAAGTAGTCTGGGGTGATGACGTTCCCGACGGGGACAGTTTGCGCAGTCACATTCACCTGTTGCGGCAGGCAATTGACAAACCTTTTAACCATGGGCTGCTGCACACGGTACACAAAAGTGGGTATCGCCTGGCGGATATTACCGATGCGCTTTAGAGGCTCGCTGGCGCGCCGTATAGTGATTGCGTTCGTGGCTATGACACTGGTGGTCAGCGGCAGTTTCGCGACCGGTATTGTGTTGATCGTCCATTTGGTAGAGGCACGTTTAGTGTCTCAGGAACTGAGTGCCGAACTCGATAGATGGCGGCAAAGTGCGCTCGCAGAAGCACCGTTGGCGCGTTCTGAATACGATACGGATTTCTACACCAGTCATGCCGTGGGTCCGCCCATTCCGAATTACTTGCTGCAGGCGAGCAACGGATTTTCCGAATTGCTTGCCGCGGACCAGAATCTGTATGTTTTTCAAATACGCAAAAACGGTGAACGATTTATAGTCACTAAAAACCAGCGCGACTTTGAACAGCGCGAACAGGTGTTGTTTAGTGTGGTGTTGGCGGGGTTCCTGCTCAGTGTGCTGACCGCGTGGGGTCTGGGATGGTTGCTGGCGCGGCGGGTTATGGCACCGGTCGTTCGGTTGTCCCGTCAGGTACGCAATCGCGATCAATTACTTCCGGTCGCTGTTCCGTTGCACACCGATTATGCGCAGGACGAGGTGGGCGAGCTCGCCATGGCGTTCGATAGTACGCTGGATAATTTACGCCAGGCGCTGCAACGGGAACGTTTGTTCACCAGCGATGTCAGTCATGAGATTCGCACCCCCTTAATGGTGATCGCTTCTTCCTGCGAGCTGCTGATGGCATCCAGCACGCTAGACGAAAATGGGCGTACGCAAATATTGCGAGTACAGCGCGCCAGCGCCGAGCTGCTAGAATTGGTGCAAGTATTTCTCGGTCTGGCGCGCGATAGTCGCGATGCGGCAAAGTTAGCGGTACGTAGTTCGCTGGTGAGTATCGCCGAAGAATCGCTTCGCCGCTTCGGCCCGGAGGCAGCCGAAAAAGGACTATCGCTACAGCTGGTGGTGGAGGGCAGCGATGAAAAGTCATATCACGCAGTTTTTGCGGGGACGGTGTTAAGTAATTTGTTGCGCAATGCGTTACATTACACCGATCAAGGAGCGGTGCGCGTAGTCTTGCGGTGTGGCGGGTTTCGCGTGGAAGATGAGGGTGTAGGTATATCTGAACAGGAGAAGGGCCAGATTTTTGAAGATTTTTTTCGCGGTGATCAGGCCCGTGGTGAGGGGTCAGGCCTGGGTTTGTCTATAGTCCGGCGTATCTGCCTGCATCAGCAGTGGCAAATCACGATGCTCGACACGGAGCGCGGCAGTTGTTTTGACGTCGACATGTCTGAGGCGGGTGCCGAGTAGCTGCTGCGACTACAACACATGGATGCCTGTTACAGGGAAAATATCGACCGTTGGTTAACGTGGTGAGGACATCAACTGGTTTATCAGGCGGCTCCCCACTTAAAGTCACGCACCTTGAGCGCACATATTTCAGGTGTCATATCGAGAACATAGTTATGCCAACCAGTACCGACAAGCCGGTTTCACTCGAATTTTCCGAGAAATACGATCGCGCTCATGCCGAACAATATTTACATAAACATAGCGACGGTTTGGCGCGGCGTTTGTCAGATCGGCGCGATCAGCAGCTGGCCCGCAAGGCCCTGAAGCTTGCGGGTGAACCTGGTCGAGTACTTGATTTGCCCTGCGGCGCTGGCCGGTTTCTGGCTACGTTGGCCGAACAGCCCGGCCGCACTGTGGTGGCGGCCGATTACTCCGCGGATATGCTGGAGATGGCGAAATCGGTGCAGCCTGGTGCATTGCAGGGCAAGCTTGAGTTTCTCCAGACGTCCGCATTTGCAATCGAGCTAGCCGATAATGCTGTGGATTCAATATTTTGTATGCGCCTGCTACATCATGTACAGCACGCTGCGGATCGGCTCGCCATGCTGCGCGAGTTTCACCGGGTGTCTCGGGATACGGTGATTATTTCGCTCTGGATCGATGGAAATTTTAAAGCCTGGCGCCGCCGTCGCCTCGAGGCGAGGCGTGGTGCGTCAGGGGATACCGGGAAGAACAAGAACCGCTTCGTCGTCAATAAAGAGGTGGTCGAAAGCGAGTTTGATGCGGCGGGCTTTCGTGTTCTAGGTCATTTTGATTTTTTGCCTTGGTATGCGATGTGGCGCGTCTATGTACTGCGCAAGGTTTAACCGGTGGCGCTGAATTCCAGTGAATTGCCGCCGCAGGGCTGCTTCGAAGAATGGTGGAATACTGAGGGTGCCTGGGTAGAGGCTCCCAATGAGCGGCGCGGCGGTTATAGCGGCGTGCAACTTGTCGAGCGCGGCGCGCAAACATTATATTGCAAGCGTCAGGCTAACCATCCGTATTATTCATGGCGGCACCCCCTGGGTGAGCCCACCATTTTTCGCGAAGCGCGGGCGTCAATGGCACTGCAAACGCTTGGCATCGAAGTACCCCATATCGTGTTTTATGGGGCCCGCAAACAGGGTCGCGAGCACCAGGCATTATTGGTCACGGAAAACCTGCAAGGCTTTGTCAGTCTGGAAGAATGGTACGCACGCAGTGCGCGCGACTATAGCGATACGGTGCAGGGGCAGGTAATGACGGCTATTGGTCAAATGATTGCGCATATGCATCGGGGTCGCTGGCAACATGGGTGCCTGTATCCCAAACATATATTTGTACGGGTCAATACACAGGATAACGTTGCTAAGGTCAACACGGCGTTGCTCGATCTGGAAAAAAGCCGGCAGCGCCTGTTTGCCAGCAGCGCCGCCCGACGGGATTTGTGGCAGCTCTACCGGCACAGGGAGCCAATGCCAGATGCCCATTGGCAGCGACTGCTAGCGGGGTATTGGGCGCAAGTTGCAAACAGTTTTCGTCTGACCGCAGCGGATCAGAATAGATTGCAGGATTCGTCTTCCCAGGTGTGACCGGGTGGATATGTGGGTATTACCTCTTGTGGTTAACGTACTAAATATGCCTTGAATCGTTCCATCGTTGTCGGTTGTTACGGTGGAAGTCACCTGATATATTTGCCGCTGTCTGCGACCAAAATGATGTCGCATTGACGAAGTTGAAGCATCTCAATAGATTGGCGGTTACGGTGTGTGCATTGAGAACAGAATAGTGAAGAAAGATGTTGTTCGGGAATCCGTGTTAGTTTATTTCGCGCTGGTGGCTTTTGTCACCGCGCTGCTGATCGGTGCCCATGGCCATTTCTGCCTGGACGGACTCGAACCGCCTGTATCCATACATTTCGATAACCTCGAGGGCCACCCGCTGCACGGCGGCGATCAGTCTTTACATCAGGATGCGGACACCGATGTAGTGCCCGACGGGGTGATTAATTTTTTTAAGGTCGATTTGTCAGCGTTATTGCCGACGTTGCTACTGTTATTGTTCTGGTTTGCTGTTGTTCGCCCTCAAATTTCATCGTTCAACTTTCCTCCCCCCTGGTCGATACCCCTGTCGATACGGCCTCCCTTACGCGCCCCACCGCAATAATCCTTTTCTCCCACTAGCTGCAGCTTTGCGTGCAGGAATTGCCAGGTCGTTGTGACCTGGTCGCGCTGCTTGCACTGCCCGAAACTTATTGATCTCAACGTCTTGCGTTGGTGCAAACAATTTTGCAGGTGTGTGGATTTTCGGGGGCATAAGTAGTGCGCATCGCTACAATCTTGGGAAAAGGGGCGCTCGCGCCATGCTCACTTGTCTGTCAGGTTAATTTGGGTATTTATTTATGCAGCTATCGAATCTCAACAATGTACGTAGTTGGGCGCATATTCTGGTGTTGCTTGCGGCCTGGTCGGCGCTTGCCGGACATGCCGGCGATCAGCCATTAACGCTGCGCGCTGCCATTGCGTTAACTCTCGAACACAATCCGGATGTGCAATCTGCCGGCTTCGCGTTGCGGGTGCAGGAAGCTCGCACGCGGCAGGCCGGGTTGCGACCGGCGCCGACGCTCGAAGTGGATGTGGAAAATTTGGCCGGTTCCGGTGATTTTGCCGGAGCGGATGCTGCCGAGACGACGTTTGCACTGGCCCAGATAATAGAACTTGGGGGTAAGCGTGCCGCGCGTATGACTGCTGCACAGTTCGGTCGCGACGTGATCGGTGTGGAACAGCAGGCGGCGCAGCTCGATGTCCTGGCCGAGGTGACACGGCGGTTTATTCATGTCGCTGCGGATCAGGAGCAGATCGTTATGACGCGTGCGGCCACTGAGCTTGCGCAGCAGACCGTCGATGCAGTCGACATGCGCGTAAAGGCGGCCAAGTCGCCCACTGCTGAGTTGTCCCGCGCGAGGATTGCGCTGGCGCGCGCACAGGTCGACGAAGAGCACGCTGAACACGAGTTGCTGACATCGCGGCGCAAGCTCGCTGCAATGTGGGGTGCTGAAAAACTACAGTTCGGTGCAATCAGTGCGGATTTTTACACGATGCCAGTTCCGGTCACGTTTGCACACCTGGAAAACAGGTTGCAGGCAAGCCCGGATTTTTTACGCTTTGTGTCCGAGGCACGATTGCGCGATGCGGAAATTCGCCTGGCGCAGACACAACGCACTCCCGATATAAAGCTTAGCGGTGGCGTCCGCCGATTGGAGAGTAGCGATGACCACGCCGTTGTGATCGGTTTTTCGATGCCGTTATTCACTCGTGATCAGGCCGCGCCTGGAATTGCCGAAGCCCAGGCACTGCGCGGGCGCACGGAAGCACAACGCCGGGCGGCAGAGAATCGTGCCAAAGCACAGTTATTTGGTTTGTATCAGGAGTTGCTGCACGCCATTACAGAAACCGAATTGCTGCGCGACAACGTGCTGCCGGAGATGGAAAAAATATTAAAAGCAACAAGGTATGCCTATGAGCGGGGTCGCTACGGCTATCTCGAGTGGGTCGCTACACAGCGCGAGTTTATCGATATACAGCGCAGCCTGATAGACGCCGCCACCAAAGCCCACAATTACCACACAGAAATCGAACGCCTTACAGGCGAACCCTTTTCGGTTGATAACGGATGAGATCCTTCATGATTAAGAAAATTTATCACTACTTTTTCCTCGCTACTTTGCCCCTGTTGATTACAGGATGCGGTCCATCCGCAAAGGACGACGACGTAGCTAGCGAACAGCATGGCGAGGTCGAAGTACCAGCGCCTGACAAGGGCCCGCACGGAGGACGTCTCCTCACCGACGGGCCATTTACTGTTGAGCTGGCGATTTTTGAGACAGGCGTACCGCCTGAATACCGAGCCTGGGCAACTTATAAAGGTGAGGCGTTATCACCGGATGAGATTCAGCTAAGCGTCGCGCTGACCAGGCTGGATGGCGAGCAAAATACTTTTCACTTTTCACCCCAGGAAGATTTTCTGCGCGGCGATGGCGTCGTTACCGAACCGCATTCCTTCGACGTGGCAGTCGTTGCCGACCATGCGGGCGCGACCTATGGGTGGGCGTACGAAAGCTACGAAGGTCGCGTAACCATAACGGAGTCCAGCGCGCAGGGCGCGCACATTGTCGTGGAGACAGCCGGTCCCCGTGTGATTCACGATTTACTGCCGTTGTACGGGCGGGTGGTGGTCAATCCGGACGCGGTGCGCGAACTGCGTGCGCGTTTTGCCGGCGAGGTCAAGTCCGTCAGTGTTGCGGTGGGCGACGTGGTGCAGGCGGGCGATCTGTTAGCGCGGGTCGAGTCGAATGATTCCTTGCAGGTCTATTCTGTCACCGCGCCGATTGCTGGCACAGTCACCGCGCGCCTGACCAACCCTGGTCAGCAGGTGGGCGATGCAACCTTGTTCAGAATCAGCGACCTCACTCAGCTGTGGGTGGAGCTGTCAGTTTTTCCACGAGATATTGGCCGCATTCGGATCGATCAAACGGTGCGCTTGCACAGCCCGGACAACACCCTTGGCACCATGGGCAACATCGTGCGTATCGCGCCGACTGGTGGCGATGGCGGTCAGGCGATACGGGTCTGGGTGGCGTTTGACAACAGTAATATTAAATGGACACCGGGGTTGTACGTGAACGCCGACGTGAAGACCGGTGGGGAAGAAGTACCCCTCGCGGTGCGTGTCTCTGGCCTGCAGGCATTTCGGGATTTCACGGTGGTATTTGAACGCGTGGGAGAAACCTACGAGGTGCGGATGCTCGAACTCGGACGTAGCGATGGGGACTTCGTCGAAGTGCTGGGTGGTCTGAAACCCGGCGCGGAGTATGTCAGCGGCAACAGTTATCTGATCAAGGCCGACATCGAAAAATCAGGGGCCAGCCATGATCATTGAACCACTGCTGCGCTTTTCTATCCGGCGGCGCGGGCTGATGCTAGTACTGGTGTGCGCATTTGCCGGACTCGGCGTGTGGAGCTTTCAGCATCTGCCGATTGATGCAGTGCCGGATATCACCAACGTGCAGGTACAGATTAACACCGAGGCGCCCGGTTACACGCCGCTGGAAGCCGAGCAACGCGTTACGTTTACTGTGGAAACTGCCATGTCCGGGTTGCCGCAGTTGCAGTACACCCGCTCAGTGTCGCGTTACGGATTGTCCCAGGTGACGGTGGTGTTTGCGGATGGCACAGATATATATTTCGCGCGACAGCTTATTTCAGAACGGTTGCAGGCTTTGAAATCTCAACTGCCGCCAGGCCTTGAGCCACGCCTTGGTCCGATTGCCACCGGCCTCGGCGAAATATTTATGTGGACGGTGGTCGCGCAACCGGGGGTAAGCAATGCAGATGGTTCGCCCATCACGCCAACCGATCTACGCCAGGCGCAGGACTGGATATTGCGCCCGCTGCTGTTACAGGTGCCGGGAGTGGTAGAAGTTAACAGTATTGGGGGTTACAGCAGGCAATTCCAGATTCTGCCTGATCCGCGCCGACTACTGGCCTTTGGTGTGGGTTTCGACGATCTGGTGCGCGCCGTATTGGCTAACAACGACAACCGAGGTGCCGGGTACATCGAGCGCAATGGCCAGCAGCAATTGATCAGAGTGCCCGGACAGGCCGCCAACCTGGACGACCTGTCGCACATCGTGGTGGGCGAGCGCGACGGCGTCCCGGTGCGCGTGCGCGATGTCGCGGAAGTAGGTATTGGCGCGGAATTACGCACCGGCGCAGCCACGCAGAACGGTGAGGAAGTGGTGCTCGGGACGGTATTTATGCTGATGGGGGAGAATAGTCGAATCGTCTCCAAAGCGGTCGCGGCAAAGCTGGAAGACGCCCAGCGCAGCCTGCCGCCGGGCATTACTGTCAACGTGGTTTATGACCGCACAACGCTGGTTGAGAAGACGTTGGCGACCGTCGAGAAAAACTTGCTGGAAGGCGCGCTGCTGGTGATCGCGGTGCTGTTCCTGTTATTGGGAAATATTCGCGCGGCACTTGTTACCGCGGCGGTGATCCCCCTGGCGATGTTGTTTACTTTTACCGGTATGGTGCGCTCCGGCACCTCGGCCAATTTGATGAGCCTGGGCGCTCTCGACTTCGGATTGATCGTGGACGGCGCGGTAATTATTGTCGAAAACTGTTTGCGTCGACTTGGCATCGCGACTTCGGGGGGCAGGATGCTCAACGAACAGGAGCGGTTCGAAGTGGTGTTTGCCGCCACCAACGAGGTGATCCGGCCAGCTTTATTTGGCGTCGGTATTATTACTGCGGTATACATTCCGATCTTTGCCCTTACGGGAGTCGAGGGCAAAATGTTTCACCCCATGGCGATCACGGTCGTCACTGCCCTTAGCGCTGCGTTGTTGTTGTCGCTGACCTTCGTGCCAGCCGCTATCGCATTATGGTTCGGTGGGCCGGTAGAGGAACGTGATAATGCGCTGATGGGTTGGGCGCGCCGCATATACGCGCCGTGCCTGGCGCTGGCGCTGCGCCGCAGCGTCCCCGTGCTCGGCCTGACGCTGCTGCTGGTGGTCGGTTGCGGGTGGCTGGCCACGCGCATGGGCTCGGAGTTTATTCCCAGTCTCGACGAGGGCGATGTAGCCCTGCACGCTCTGCGCATTCCCGGCACCAGTCTCAGTCAGGCGGTGCAGATGCAGAGCCAACTGGAGGCTACGCTTAAGCAATTACCCGAAGTGGAGCGCACTTTCGCCAAGCTGGGCACTGCGGAAATCGCTACCGATCCGATGCCGCCCAACGTTGCGGATACCTTCGTTATCCTCAAAAACCGTAAAGACTGGCCGGACCCCGGTAAGCCCAAAAGCGAAGTGGTGAAAGAGATGGAGCGTCTCGCAGCAAAGGTGCCGGGTAATAATTACGAGTTCACGCAACCCATTCAGATGCGCTTCAACGAGCTGATTTCAGGTGTGCGCTCCGATGTCGCCGTCAAGGTGTATGGCGATGATCTTGCTACGCTGACCCGGGTCGCGGAACAGATAGAGGTGCTGCTGGAAACAGTGCCCGGCGCGGCGGACGTCAAAACCGAACAGACTACCGGCCTGCCCATTCTCACGGTCACGCCGCAACGTGAAGCGTTGGCACGCTACGGGCTCGACGTGGCCACCGTTCAGGACCTGGTGGCGACTGCCTATGGGGGCCAGAGCGCCGGAATTATTTACGAGGGTGATCGCCGTAGCGATATCGTGGTGCGGTTGCCTGAAGCGTTACGTACTGATCCGGACGGTATCTTACGGTTGCCCATCCACTTACCGGGCGGCGGTTATATTCCACTGGGCGAAGTGGCACGCATGGATCTCGGCGTCGGTCCCAACGCGATCAACCGCGAACAGGGCAAGCGCCGTGTGGTGGTAACCGCCAATGTGCGCGAGCGCGATCTCGGATCTTTTATCGCCGAGGTGCAGGATAAAATGCGCACTCAACTAACCGTGCCGCCCGGTTACTGGCTCGCTTACGGAGGAACCTTCGAACAGTTGCAATCCGCGTCCAGACGTTTATCCGTGGTGGTGCCGGTGACGCTGGCGCTGATTCTCGGTTTATTATTACTGGCATTCGGTTCCCTGCGCGATGCATTGGTTATTTTTAGTGGTGTCCCACTTGCGCTGACCGGGGGCGTGCTGGCGCTATGGTTCAGGGATATTCCGCTGTCGATTTCGGCTGGCGTGGGGTTTATCGCTCTGTCCGGTATAGCGGTACTCAACGGTCTGGTGATGGTGAGCTTTATCCGTCGCCTGCGTGAGGAAGGTTACTCTCTGGAGGACGCCATCACGGAGGGTGCGCTGACGCGGTTGCGACCCGTGCTGATGACCGCGTTAGTAGCGGGTCTTGGCTTCGTGCCGATGGCGATTAACATCGGCATTGGCAGCGAAGTACAGCGCCCGCTGGCTACCGTGGTAGTCGGTGGAATTATCTCCTCGACGCTGCTCACTTTGTTGGTGCTTCCCGGGCTATATCGTCTCGCCTGGCGTGCGTCATCGCCGCAAATGGTATCTGAGCGCAGTCCAATTTAGCGCCGTCGCAACAGGCATCCACCACGTTTTCAGATGGAGGCTGGTGGGTGCTCCAGCGTGGGTTGTGGGCGTTGCGAGCGATCTTCGTTGCGGCTTTGCTTATAAAATTCCGGAATAGTTATCCATCGGCTCGACAGATGTTTTAGTTACGGGTTTGCAGGTCTGGTAGACCAGAAAAATAATTTTTAGCGTCTTGCGCACTGTAATGGCGCATCGATGACCTGGTCAGAAGTTCGATGGTGCGCCATTGTTGTGCTCCTTCAGGCGTGTCGAAAACCCAGTTCTGCCCCTCCTTCGCGAACTGATATTCCAAAAACCCCCTTTTATTTAAGCTGTTTTCAGCCTTCTTGTTTTGCAATGTTGTTGTTTGGCACGGATATTGAAAAGAAAATATTTAAGTAAAGATATTTTGCAGCAATCTGCAGTTGGCCGAAGGAGTATCACGATGCCCGTATTAAAAACAATGATTACGGTAATGGTAATAACTTTGTAGCCATTTGTTTCGGCAGCAGGTGCAGAGAAAATAGTTTGATTGAAAGCGCAAGCAGCCTCGTGTGGAGACGTTAAGCGCGCCGATCTGGCGGATTAATTCGCAATTGTCATTAGTTATTACTCGTAAGGATAGTTTGATGAAAGGCTGCTCACTTCGCCTACTGGTTCCACTATTATTAGCGATGTTCCACGCTGAGTTGTGCGCATCCGAAAATACTGTGTTCGGTAATATTGGCGATGTGCTTGCTGGTGGCAGTGTGTACGGAGATTTTCGGCTGCGTTTCGAAACGGTGGATCAGGATAATGCGCTGGGGGACGCCGACGCGCTGACGTTACGCAGTCGCCTGGGCTACAACACCGGCGTATTTAACGGCTTTTCCGCTACCGTCGAATTGGAAGATAGCCGCATCGTGGGCGGAGTGGACGATTATTCCGTCGGCCTGACCGGATTTCATCCCGGAGAGTATTCCGTCATTGCTGACCCCGAAACCACGGAGCTGGATCAGGCCTATATTCAGTATAAAAACGCGATGGTCAGCCTTAAGTGGGGTCGTCAGGCGGTCAACTACGATGGGCAACGCTTTATTGGTGATGTAGGCTGGCGACAGGATCGGCAAATCTTCGATGCGTTCAGTGTCGAAGCGACTCCGGTACAGAATTTAACGTTTAAATATGCATACGTCACTCAGCGTCTGAGCATATTTGCGGAAGATGCCGACATCGACACGCGGGATCATTTGTTCAATGCCTCCTATATCTTGCCAGGCGGTACTGTTACCGCATACGCCTATTTGCTGGAGGTAAAGCCCGGCGTTGAAAATGGTTTGGATACTTACGGTATTAGCCTGAAAGGGACGCTCGCAACGAACGAAAATTTGGCCTTTCCCTACGCGTTAGAGTACGCGACTCAGCATAATAAGAGTGGTGCCATTGAGTACGACAGCGATTATTATCTAATTGAAGCCGGTGCAACTTTTGCAGGAATCACCGCCAGCCTGGGTTACGAAGTGTTGGGCTCGGACGATGGCGCCTATGGGTTCGCGACACCACTTGCCACGCTGCATAAATTTAACGGCTGGGCGGATTTGTTTTTGAATACTCCGGCACAAGGGCTGGTTGACCAGTATATTTCGGTCAAAGGGGCTGTGGCTGGCGGAACCTGGGCGGTGATTTATCACGAGTTTGAAGCGGACGACGGGTCTGCCACCGTTGATGATATGGGCAATGAGTGGAATCTTGTCTACAGCAGAGAATTTGGTCAGCATTATTCCGCAGGCATTAAATATGCGGCCTACCACGCGGGTGACATTAATGTAGATACCGACAAGCTATGGCTGTGGGTGGGTTTTACATTCTAACCCGTAGGCCGGTGCAATTGGTCTCTCCAAATAGGCGTTTGGTGGGGTTTGCCCTTTGCCTTATTAAAGCAGTAACAGTTTCAATTGGTTGCCGCTAAGGGGCGCCCTGAGTCGGTTGACAGCTTTTCGGTCGTATGTCTAAATGCGCTGTGAATAACGTATAAGCCACACAAGGAGAGTCCGATGCAATGCCCCAAATGTCCCGGTAGTCTGGAAAGTTACACCTTTAATAGCGTGACGGTTAATCGCTGTACGGGGTGCTATGGACTGTTTTGTCACCCGGATACGATCGAGCGCATGAAGGGCGTGTGGCTCGCTGAGGCAGTCGTCGATATGGGAAACCCGGAGGTCGGCGCCAAATACGATAAAATAGGCGACATTGAGTGCCCCGAATGCCATGTCAAAATGGACAAAATTGTCGATGCGGAGCAATCCCATATCTGGATTGAGGCGTGCCCGAGTTGCGCAAAAATATTCCTCGATGCTGGGGAATTCACCGACCTCAAGTACAACACCATGGTTGACCGCTACCGGGACTGGCTCAAGGGTGCCAGAACCTGAGTTGATTATTTGGCGCAAATAATAATAACTAAGTAGTCCGTCTGTCGGCGGCTCCGCCCGCCGCGTAACGCCAGAACTGGGGCTCTATGGAGTGCCACTCTGAAGTTGCCTGTGGGGCTGATACCGGCATTGTCCGTCGCCGGGTTTATCGCTCCTCAACTCTTCCAATGTATTGCAAATAGTTACAGGTATTATTGCCAACGGCCATACCACGCAGATGGCAGGTACTGGCTCCTGGAAGGGTAACCTGTCCAACCCTTTTTTTGCTGCAGCGATACCACGTATTCAAATCTTGCCGGTAAAGCACGGCTCTTCTGGTCTGGCAAAAATTAATGTTTTTGACCAGAGTAACCAAACCGTGCCAATCAGAGAGCGTGAATAACCCGCGGAAGCATCGCCGCACTGTTTGCCATGTGTGCCAAATTGAATCAGATGGGTGGCGAGGATGAAACAAGATTAGAATTACGGCAAAACTGTGCTTATAATCTCCATTTAAACCATTGGTATCAATAGATACCGATTGGTAATGAAAAATTGTCCGCGGGGTATTCTGTCGCCTTCGGCCGAGAGAGTCCTGGGACTGATCTGGCGTGGTGGTGGGCCAGGTAGCACACGGTGCGCCCTGACGAATCATGTCCGCAGAGTTTACTCACTGTCGTGATGGTGGCACTGGTACGGATCTGCGTGGCCGATGGAGCACCAGATATTCTGCTCTTGCCGGTACATCTTGTTATTAACAATGCTTAAATTAATGGAATGGAGTAATTTGATGAACAGTTCTTCTCAGAAAACCTACGATGCGATTGTTGTCGGCGCCGGTATTGCGGGTATGTATCAGTTATATAAATTGCGCGAACTGGGTCTGTCCGTTCGTGTTTTTGAAAGTGGTAGTGGTGTGGGCGGTACCTGGTACTGGAATCGTTATCCGGGCTGTCGTTTTGACTCGGAAAGCTATACCTATGCGTATTCCTGGTCCGATGAAGTTATGCAGGAGTGGACCTGGAGCGAGCGTTTCGCGCCCCAGCCGGAAACTGAAAAATATCTGAATTTTGTGGCGGATAAATTTGATTTGCGTAAGGACATTCAATTTAACAGTCGTGTCACCAAGGCGACCTACGATGAGGCGCATAAACAGTGGGAGCTTGAGTTAGAGGACGGCAGCACCGCCCGCGCCACGTTCTTTATTTCCGCGACGGGACCTTTGTCCGCCTGGCGGCTGCCCAATATTCCGGGCATCGACGATTTTCAGGGCGAGTGGGCGCACACCGCCCGCTATCCGAAAGACGGTTTCGGCGGGCGCGGCAACGATTTTAGCGGCAAACGTGTCGGTGTGATTGGCACTGGAGCAACGGGAGTGCAGTTTATTCAGGAAGCTGCGAAAACCGCGGACGCGTTATATGTTTTCCAGCTCGCCCCTGAATGGTGCGCGCCGTTGAAGAATGGGCCGATAGACGCCCAGGAAGATGCGGATATCAAAGCGCATTATCATGAACTTATAGAGCGCTGCAATGCCACCTTTGGTGGTTTTATTCACGCCGTGGACAGACGTTCAATTTTCGAGGTGTCGGACGAAGAGCGCGAAGCATTTTTTGAAAAACTGTACGACGAACCAGGATTTGGTATTTGGTTGGGTAATTTCTATGACACCATGACCGATGAAAAGGCCAACAAATTACTGTCGGACTTTATCGCAAAAAAAATTCGTCAGCGGGTGAAAAATCCGGATACGGCCGAGCGTTTGATTCCAAAAAACCACGGGTTTGGCACGCGCCGCGTGCCCATGGAAACCAATTATTACGAGCTGTACAACCAGGACAACGTCACACTTGTCGATCTTAAAGACACGCCAATTGAGTGTATCACCGCCAAAGGCGTCAAATGCAGTGACAAAGAGTACGAGCTGGATATTATTGTTTACGCCACTGGTTTTGATGCGGTGACCGGCGCGTTGAATCGTATTGATATTACCGGTAAGGGTGGTAAGAAACTCAAGGATAAATGGCTGAACGGACCCCGTACCATGCTGGGTATGCAAACCGTGGGTTTTCCCAACATGTTAACCCTGGTAGGGCCGCACAATGGCGCCACCTTCTGCAATATTCCGCGCTGTATCGAACAGAACGTGGAATGGGTGACGAATTTGATTGGCTATATGCGGGACGAGGATCTTCACGAGGTTGAGCCGACTCTGGAAGCGGAAAACGCCTGGACCATACATGTTGACGAAACTGCCGAGAAGACATTATTTCCGACGGCGGATTCCTGGTTTATGGGTATCAACGTCAACGACCCGAAAAAGAAGCGTACCTTTATGCTTTACGCCGGTGGCGCGCCCAACTACAAAGCGAAATGTGATGAGGTGGCGGCGCAGCGTTACGCAGGATTTAGGTTGCGAAAATAATTTGTGTTAGCGCAACGGCTATGATCCGGTTGGCTTGCGCACGCCGCTAACGGCGGGCGCAAACCGACAATAGTTTCCTCTAGTTTTTTTGGGGTCGGTCAGAAATAGGTGTTGGCGATACTTTCGTTTATTTTGGTCAAGCCTAATTGTAGTTCGTCTATAAAGTCGTGTAGTTTGTCCTGTTTCAACTCCTCCGGCTTGGCGCGCATAAGTTTGCGCTGCAATTGGGCTAATGTTTTGAGTGGTTTTTCGTTGTGCGGTAAATCACTGAGACAGTTTTTCACCTCCCGCAGCGTGTGATGAAATGCGCGGGGAAAGCGATCTTCCTGCAGTAAAAATTTGAGTACGTCTCTGCGACGAATGCGCAGGCGCGTCTCGCGACGGTACATCTGGTAAGCTGTCAGTGATTTCAGTACGCTCATCCATTGCAGATTGTCAAATGGTTTGCGGTCGTCTGCTATTTCTGGTAACAAGCTGGCCGAACGCACGTCGATGATACGGGTGGTCATGTCGGCACGCTCCAGATTGCGCCCCATACGCAGGAAACTATAACCTTCGTCGTGAGTCATGGCCCCGGCCAGTAACCCGTTAATGGTTTGTGATCCCAGCATTATCGTGCGCAAATTGTCGAAACGGTGGCGGTGGGTTATCACGCTCGCAGCGTTGTTTTTCGCTGTCAAATACAATTGATTAACCTGCTCCCAGGCTTCGCGGGGAATAATGTCCCGTACTGTACGCGCGTTCTCGCGCGCGGCGGCAAGGGAGCTAAGAATTGAGTCCGGATTTTTAGTGTCGGAGGCCATAAATTTGACCACGCTGCGCTCGTCGGCCTGCTCGTACAGGGTGTAGAAGAGTGTGCGGCTGTCAGTGATGTCGATAATAGGTTCCCAGCCAAGGACCAACCGTTTCGGCAGGTCCAGCAGCAAATGAGTATTCACATTAATCAGCCGCGCCGTATTTTCGGCGCGCTCCAGATAACGCGCCATCCAGTAAATATTGTTGGCGACCCGGGAGAGCATGGTCATGACTGCCCCTCCATATC
>JBFIHG010000046.1:0-17166 GCA_041601945.1 Porticoccaceae bacterium
CACAAACATCAGATAAGGAATAATAGCGACGGGTGCAAATGCAGCGAAAACAGCAGTTACAGCGCCAGCTAACATAATGGCAAAAATTATCACACGCCTGTCGCGTCCATCAGAAAATCGTCCCAACGGCAATAACACAACGGCGCCACCGATTATTCCCAGAGCCATCATAGAACTGATGCCGCCAATCTCCATGCCCACTTGCAGGCCCCACGCTGGTCCCAGCGCGTAATAGATTGCCGTAACCATCCCCGCGACCAGTGCGCCCACAGCTGCAGCGCGAGATGTGTGCAAAATAAGTAATGGTGAGAACGTTGCGGAAGGGATTTGCACTGGTTGCGCAGCCCGTGTGACACAGATGGGAATGCCGGCTAGTACAATCAGCAATGCCGCCAGGACGAACAGCTTGTCGCCATCGAGCGGAGCGACATTGAGCAGCAATTGACCAGTGGCCATTGCCGCCAGTACGATAGCCGTATAAACACCCAGGACGCCACCGCGAGCGTCGTTATCTGCCATTTCGTTCAGCCAGCTTTCTATGACCAGGTACAGCCCCGATATGGCGATACCGGTAATAAACCTCAACGCCAGCCACGACGCGAAGGTTTCCAGCAGGGTGAGGGCCAAAATTGCGGCGGTTAACAGTGCGCTGAGAGTAGCGAAGCAACGCACATGGCCGATACGACTCACCAGGCGTGGAATACAGAAACATCCCAGCAAAAATCCTGCAAAATATGCCGAGCCAAGGACACCTAATGCAACATTGCTCCACTCAAGAAGTTCAGCGCGCAGGGGAATCAGCGCTAGTTGCAAACCGTGACCGGTCAGTAATACAGCTACGCCAATTAGCAATGTGGAAACGCGAATAACTGAGGAAATCATATACCGGCCCCTGAACACGGAGCCCCCTGAAAAAATGAATGGATGCAAAAAATTAGCCCATCAGTGTATCAGATATGTAACCGGCTTTATGGCTCTTGATATTCTCCGCGCCCTACAGCGGGCACGCGACCCTTGACCTTTGCCGTTATTTTTAAGAACCTGCCTGATCTTTCAACCGCAAGGTGTATCTCTTGTTAAAAGCCTCCTCCAGCAACCCCCAAATTGTCAACCTGTATGCCACGCCCATCATGTTGCAACAACTGGAGGGCATGGAGCAGACCAACGCAGCGCTAAAAAAACTGCTGTTGGCGAAGCGGGATAATGACACGCGGGATAAAACAGCCAAACAAAAAAGTAATTACAGTGGCTGGCGCTCCACCGAAGATCTATGGCAGTGGCCGGAACCCTGCGTCAGCCAGCTTAAAGAGCGGGTATTTCAGTCCTTCAAAACATTTATCTCCGACGCCGGGAGTCTACCCGCCGACACCCATTATCAATACGCCAGCGCGGCCTGGGCCAACATCCATCGCGCGGGCGGCTACAACGTGGTTCACCAGCATGCCGGCTTCCAGTGGGCCGGGGTCTATTACGTAGCGGCGCAACTCGATCATAACCAGGGCACCGACCCTGATGAAAACCCCTATAGCGGCGTACTGACCCTGGAAGACCCCAGGCCCGGGGCGGCCATGACCCCGCTGCAAGGATTTAACGCCGGACTTTCCACTAATATCGAAGCCACCACCGGTATGCTGGTGATGTTTCCCGCCTGGCTTCGGCACTTCGTCCACCCCTATCACGGGCAGCAGCCGCGTATCAGCATCGCTTTCAATATCCGCCTGGAATTTCTCTAACAGCCACACACGGCAAGCGGACAAACAGATTGCCCGTGGCCTTTTAATCACGCAGGGTGTTAGCGGCAGGATAGCGTTCAAACATTCGCCAAAAAGCGCCGGTTTTTCGACAGTCGCGGGGCTCGGCGAAGGCGACAATTCCCCTCAAAGGGTTGTTTAGCAGACGGCTGGCAGGGCCACAAAAACAAAATACGTCAAAAAAACATCAAAAAAATGAACACCCCAAGCAGCCTCGAGCGGGCCACATAAAGCCACGCAAATCACCTGCTAAATAAATAAATATAATAAAAACAGCAGGTTGGGCTGGTAAATTTGTCGGTTGCCTTCTAAGTGTCGCCTAACGGCTGACCGTGCAAGGGGAAAGAAAAATTTAGACAAACCCAAAATCTTGGTTTAAGCTCCCCGTCAGTAACTCATTACGGGTGTTACCGCGCCCTATGTCTTACTAACCCGGGTTATATTTTTAGACACAATGGTATGGTACATACAGTTAAGTATGGAGCTGTATTTTTTACTCAATATGAAGAGGGAAAAAATCATGGGAAACAATAAACCAACCTTTAAAAGAAACCTGCTGGCCGCTGCTATCGCCGCGGCGGGTGTAGCGGGATTCTCCGGCCAGGCGCTAGCGGCGGAGATTTGTGTAAGCGGCGACGACTGCCTCGCTGGTACTACTAGCAGCGGCGTGGATATTACGGGCAATGTTATTTCGCCTTCGGCTTATGGCGATATTGCACTAGAGGCAGACGGTCACGTTATAATAAACGCAGATAGTAATGATGGCGGCTACGGTGATTTTATCGTAACCGATTACGATGCGTACAATACGTATTCTAGACAAGAAGTAATCCGCGCCAACATCGAAACCACTACCCTCAGCAGCGATAACGTAGTGGTTACCAACGACCTGACGGTTAACGGTACGATCTACGGTGACCTGACGGGTAATGTGACGGGTGATGTGACGGGTGAGCTGTACGCCGGCGGCGGTAAATACAATGGCGGCACATCTGTCATTGGCGAGGGGGTTATTACCATCAATGATTATGGGAGTGCCTTCGTTCTCCCCAATTTTGTTGGCGCGGGCGATAAGTACGGAAATTATGCCAATATCAGCTCCGCCGGCTTGACCACCAACGGTGATGTGAACGCCACTAATGGCGATTTTACCGGTAATGTTCAGGTTGATGGGGTTCTGACGGTGGGCAATACGGTCACCATCACCACCGACAGCATTGATGTTGATGGCGGTACCTTTATCGATACCACCAGTGTCACCACCGAGCAGCTCAACGCTACCACGGCGGTCACTACGCCCCAGGTTAATGGGTTGGAAGGCCTTTATGGCGCCGCCGATGGCAATGCATTGGTGATTTCCGATCCTGATGGTGTTGAAATTGACGCCGAGTTAAGCCTCACCGATGGTCTGTTTGTAAGCGACAACGCCTCTTATGGTGCTGGCCCTGGGTTCTCAGCTACTGCGACGGTTCCCCTTGGCGAAACCGATACCGACTGGGACACGCATGGTGAACTGGATGGGTTGACCATCGGGAATAACCTTTTGAATGAAGAAGGCACCTATGAGCTGACCGAAGTAACTACCCTTCAGGATGACGACGACCTGGTTAACGAGTTGCAGCTGAACGAAAACGGCTACAGGCTGACCACTGCCCGTAGCAGGCATCTGGAAACCAATACGGATGTGCGCACGGCGGTTGTGGACGCAACCAGCGTCACCAACACCATAGCGGACACGGTTAACGAGCAAATCCACGAGGAAGACTCTGTCGAGCAAACCCAGGACGAAAGCGGCTTTGTGCTACAGGCCGCCAGCGTGCGCTCGCACACCATCGACGGCGTTGACCAATACACTCCGACTGACTATGACGGCACCCTCGACTTCGCGGCGGATGGTACTGAAATCAGCCACCGGGATAATGTCGCCAACGAGAGCGGGCAACTGTGGGTGGGCACCGACGAAGCCAGTCTGACCGTGACCAACGACGAGGGCAACACCCATGGTCTGGTGGTCGGCACCAGTTCCACCACGCTAAGTGGCGGTACCACTTCCACGTACCTGACTCTGGACGACGACGGCGCTACGTTTAGCGACGACGAGGGTGGACCAGTGCGGGTGACGGGGGTGGCTGCCGGGACTACTACCTACGATGCGGTCAACTTTGGCCAGTTTGAATCCTTCCAGTCTGATGTGAATTCCCAGTTGTCCGGTTTGAAAGGGGATATCAACGATCTGGAAGACGATCTGTCCACGGGTATCGCGATCGCCAACGCCATGGAAGTGTTGCTGCCTGATCCGGGCAAGAAATTCCGCCTGAATGTGGGTGGTGGTTTCTACAACGGTGAATCGGCGATTGGCCTGACCGGTGCTGGACGCGTCGGTGAAAACGGCACTGCGGTGTACTTCGGCCTCGGTGGCGGTGTTGACGGCAGTGAAATGGGCGGTAAAGCTGGCGTGTCTTTCCAGTGGTAAGAACGCCCGCTTAAGCCTGGTCCTGGCGTCACGCGGCCGGGCTGACAGTGTTAAAAAGCCCCTTCAGTGAAGGGGCTTTTTTTATGGCTGCTGCACCGCCAGGCCACGGGAGCGTGCAACGTCTCCGGGGCGCTATCACCACCCCACGCGGTGCGGGGGTATTGCGCGCGGATGCGAGTGGAAGCTAAACAAACTAAATCCCCTGCCACGGCCTTTTACCCGGCGTTTGGGGTGGAATTAGGCCATGGCTCGTATAGAATGTAGCCCTGCCGCAGCGCGGTGGTTGCTGGGCTGGCTGCGCCAAACACCGTGGCGCTGGAAGAAACTGATTGGCGCCTGTTTGTTCCCTAAAACAGGCGTTTCGGGTAAGGATAATGCATGTCGGAGTCAGAAAAAAACAAGACAGAGAACACCAACCCGGTGGCTGTGACGACTGAGCCGGTTGGACAGGGCACCACAGCGGCCGAGGGGACAACCGCAAACGCGCAAACCGGAGCGGCGGATGGCTATTCAGAGGCACCCACTGCGCCGCAAACTGTGCCGCAAACTACGCCGGCTCAGGTACCGGGTCAGCCGCAGCAGTTGAAGGTCCGGCAGAGCTGTTCACGAACGTTTCCCAATTGGCTGAAAAATGCCAGGGCATCCATTGCCATCACGTCTTATCAGAGCGGGCTGGTTTATCTGGTGGGCAGCGATGCCAAAGGGCAGGTGTCTTTCTTCCAGCGCGCCTTTACCCGGGCCATGGGCATTGTCGGCAACGCCCAGCGTCTGTATCTGGCGGATCTGTTCCAGCTGTGGCGCTTTGAGAATATTCTGCAAAAAAATCAGAAAATAAATAATCAGTTTGACAAGTGCTATGTGCCCCGCAACGGGCAGACTCTTGGTGATCTGGATGTGCACGAGCTGGGTCTTCGTGCAGATGGTTCGGTGGTGTTTGTGAACACAAAATATTCCTGCCTCGCAGAGCCGAGCGGGACCCACAGTTTCAGGGCCATCTGGAAACCGCCGTTTATCAGCAAGCTGGCGCCTGAGGACCGCTGCCATCTCAATGGGTTGGCGATGGTCGACGGTAAACCCAAGTATGTGACTATCACCAGCAAGAGTGATTCGGTGGATGGCTGGCGGGATCGCCGCGTGGACGGCGGGATCGTGATGGATGTGGAAACCAACGAAGTGGTGTGCGAGGGACTGTCCATGCCCCACTCTCCCCGTTGGGCGGACGGCAAGTTGTGGTTGCTGAATGCGGGTACCGGTTATCTGGGCTGGGTGGATTTTGACAAAAAGGCGTTTGTGCCATTTACCTTCCTGCCGGGTTTTGCGCGCGGACTGTCGATTATGGGCAGCGTGGCGGCGGTGGGTTTGTCCAAACCGCGATATGAACGCTTTGAAGGATTGGCACTGGATGAGGAGCTAAAGAAACGGGATGCGGAACCCTGGTGCGGCGTGCAGATTATTTCCCTGAATAACGGCGATGTGATGAACTGGATACGTTTTGATGGCGATATTTCCGAACTGTTTGATGTCAGCTTCCTGCCCGGTGTGCGCCATCCGATGATCGTGGGTTTTCGCGGCCCCGAAATTACCAACTTGATCACCTTTGAGTCGAGTATTCGCGACGATAAAGTCGCCGTAAATGTCGATCAAACCGCCTGAATGATGGAAACTACACGCATGAAATCTCATATTCTTTGGTTGTACGCATTGTTAGCACTTGTGTCCGTGGCGTTAATCGTGGTGGGCGCACTTTATATCGAAAATAAGGGGGAAGTGGCTGTCGGCGTAAATAGTGCGGTGACCGAACCGGTGCGGCAATTGTTTCAGCAAATCGATACCGACAATGACGGCGCGGTCTCGGAGCGCGAGTTTGCGCAACACCTTAATCGCCAGGCCAAACAGAACCAGGCGCGCCAACAAATACTGAAAACATTGCAGGCGCAGTTCCGAGATCGCGATGCGAACCGGGACGGTTATATCAACCCGGCCGAGTATGCGGAGCTGCTGGTGGTCAAACAACTTGCCGCCAAAGCACCGCCGCTGTCGGCATCGGATGCCAACAGTGATGGTAAGCTGAATTTCAGGGAATACGTCGCGTTTCGGGAAAAACTGGCGACCGCGACCGGACCTTGAGCCGGTAACCGCCAGACTTACCTGAGATCGGTCCGGCGGAATGCGATAACGCGCACCGCTGTGCCGTCGCGGCTCGTTTGCAGCGGTTCGCGGTGCGCGTCAGGAATGAGATTATAAAAACTGGAATCGATTGCCAAGATTGCTGATTAAAACGACTGCTGATTAAAACGATAATGATGTATGCACCAGGTGCTCAAATCAGGGAGTGAGTGATGCCGGTTGTTCGTCCCCCATTGCTGCCGCTAAACGACACGGAGGGTGATTATTCCTTCGCAAAACCCCAGAATATGCCCCGGTCTTTCCGCTCGGGGCTGCGATTTGCTGGTAGCTGGCCGATATATTAGCGGGCGGCGTGTTTACCGCCGCAGATAGACCACGACATCTGTTGTGCGACCGACAAAGGTGCCGGAGCACAGAGGCGGCGTTTGTTTGCGGTTTTTGATTGCCCAAAGTCCACGTGAGCGCTTATGAAGCTAAAAATAGCCACTAAATACACGGTGCTGGTGATCGGGCTGGTGCTCCTGTGTGCCACCGTGTTTATGGCGGTGATGGTGCTCACGACTCAGGATCAGGCCCGCGAACGCCTGTTGGAAAGGGGCGCGAGACTGGCCGAAGATGCGGCGCGGGTCGCGATTGTCAGCACGGCGGCGGGCGCACAACGGGCTCTGGACCGGGTGTTTAACGATCCGTCGGTGGCCTACGGGGCAGTGCTGGATGCCGCGTCGCTGGTGGTGGCGGAGCGCAAGCAGAATTCAGACGCTGCGGTGATGGACATTGCCTCGATTCCAGTTGGTGGTGGCACGCGCATTGCCGACATTGCTGGGACGGATGGTACGAAGGTGATCGAATTTGTTAGTCCAATAAATGCAGTCAGTCCCGAGGCTGCACCCCTGGGCTATGTGCGCGTGCTGGTACCGCAACGGGCCGTGAATGCCCACGTGTGGGAGAACCTGGCGTCTTTCGGCTGGGTAGTGGCGGTAACCGTTCTGCTGGCGGCGCTATTGACGTTCGTACTGTCGCGGCGCATGACGGAGCCGTTACGGGTGCTGCACACGGCGGTGGATAACCTCGGGGTGGGCAGTTTCAACTACCAGGTGGAAATTTTTACCGGTGACGAAATTGAAGACTTGGCCAAAAACTTCAACAAGATGGCCGATCAACTGTATCGCTACCGCAGCGACGCGGAGAACCGCAAGGATAATCTCGAAGAGCTGATTTACGAGCGCACAGTGGAGCTTACCGAGAGCAACCAGAAAATCCGCAAAGTGATGCGCCAGGCGGTGGAGGCCAAGCGCGCTGCAGAGCAGGCGAGTAAGGCCAAAAGTGATTTTCTGGCTACTATGAGCCACGAAATCCGCACGCCTTTGAACGGGGTGCTGGGTATGGCGGAGATTCTCGAGCATAGCCGCCTGGACAAGGTACAGCGCGAGTACCTGCAAATTATTACCCAGTCGGGGCGCGTGCTGCTGGATTTGATCAATCAGATTCTGGATTTCTCCAAGATCGAAGCCGGCAAAATTGAGCTTAATTACAGTGATTTTAATCTGCGGCAATTTACCGAAGAAATTGCCCAGACGTTTGCCGAGCGCGCCCACAAGAAAAATCTTGAGCTGGTGTGTCGTATTCCCCCGGATCTGAATTTGATTGTTAACAGCGACGTGACGCGCATGCGCCAGATTGTCTCCAACCTGGTGGGTAACTCCGTCAAGTTTACCGATCAGGGCATGGTTGAAATCAGCATCGATGTGCTGGATCGCACCGCCCACAAGGCGAAACTTCGGTTTGGCGTGCGCGATACCGGCATCGGTATTGCTGAAGACAAGCTCGAGCATATTTTTGAAACCTTTGCTCAGGCGGATTCCTCCACCACACGCAAGTACGGCGGCACCGGACTGGGGCTGGCGATTGTCAAACAACTGCTGGAGTTGTTGGGCGGCGAAATTACGGTGAGCAGTGAAGAAGGTAAGGGGAGCGTATTTGCCTGCGAAGTGTGGATGCCTGCGGAAACCTTCGAAAATAAGGATTTACTGCATATCACTGAAAAAATTACCGGCATCCGAACCATCGTCGTGGACGACCTCGAGGTGAATCGGGACATCGTGGTGCATCAGCTCAAGGTGTGGGGACTGAAGTGCGATCAGGCAGAGAGTGCGGATCAATGCCTGGCTCGGCTGCGCGACGCGCATGCCGCCGGTGAGCCATACCATCTGGCCTTGCTCGATTATCATATGCCCGATAAAGATGGGTTTGCGTTGGCCCAGGAGATTTCCGCGGACCCGCAGCTGCGCGGTACGGTGCTCATTATGCTCAGCTCCGTAAATAGTTTGATGGATCGCGAGGAGTTGCAGAAAACCGGTATTCAGAGTTACCTCACCAAGCCGGTGCGCCAGTCCGATTTGTTCGATGCCATCGCCTCCCTCACCAGGAATGTGGATACCCGTGCACCCGGCGACGAAGGGGCGGATGATTATCTGAGCGGCGAAGGCAGTATTTCCGCCAATATTTTGCTCGCCGAAGACAATCCGGTTAATCAGAAGGTAGCCACCGCCGTGTTCTCGTGGTTGGGCTGTATGCCCAAAATCGTGGGTAACGGGGAATTGGCCGTCGCCGAACGGATGGCGGGCACCTACGATATGATTTTTATGGACTGCCAGATGCCCGAGATGGATGGCTACGAAGCCACGCGGGCGATTCGCGCGTGGGAAAAAGCTAACCCCGGGGCAGGGCGTATGCCGATTGTGGCGCTGACCGCCAACGCCGTGGAAGGTGACCGGGAGAAATGCCTGGCGGCGGGCATGGATGATTATCTGGCCAAGCCGTTCAAGGCGGAGGAGATTCGCGCAAAAATACTGGCGTGGAGCCTGTCCGACACTACCCCTGTTTCGGCCGCGCCGGACGATGCCGCCGGTGACCGTGCCGCGGGCTCGATTCCCGCACTTGCCAGCTCGACCCCTAGCCCTGCCGCTGCACCCGTTACACCCTTGCCTGCCCAAACGACTAATAGCGCGCCACTGAATGGCAGCGCTCCGCACAGTGCCCAGGGCAATGGCAGCGGGCCGGTTGTGGGTACGGCTGAACAAACGCCTGAGCAAACACCAGACGTTGGCGATTTGGTGGATCTGAGCGTCCTCGATGGTTATCTGTCGATACAGTCCAAGGGCGCGCCGGATTTGCGAGTGACACTGGTGCAGGCCTTTCTCGCTGATGCGCCAAACTGTTTATCCAGGGTTCAACAATCTCTGGATGCGGGCGATACTGTCGGTCTGTATCAGGCGGCCCACGCATTAAAATCGAGTAGCGCTAATGTGGGTGCGGTGGCCGTGGCCAAGCTGAGCAAGGAAATAGAGTTAAGAGGCAAACAGGAGCAGGTTGATGGGCTGGCCGAGCAGGTGGGCCATCTCGACCTGGCCTATCGGGAAACCGTCGCAATATTTACCCGTACCTTCGGTCTGTGAATCAGCTCACTGGTTGCGCTGCAACTGTAATAGGCCTTCAGTGATTACAGGTAGAATGGATTTCCAATAAACAGGGCAACAACTACTGAAGTTGTTTGCATGGTTCGCGACAAGTTATGGTCTGGTTGTTGCGGTGATGGATTAATGAAAGCAGCGGGAGCAACACAGGGTGATCAGGGGTGAGTGACGCCAATATTAAAAAGACGGTGCTGATTGCGGATGATGACGCGACGTCACTGTTGCTAATGCGTCAGGTACTCGAGAATTTCGATTACAATGTTGTCGATGCCAAGCATGGCGGAGAGGCCATGCAACGCTACTACGAGCAGCGTCCGGATGCGGTGCTGCTGGATTTGCACATGCCCGAGAAAAACGGGCTACAGGTATGCAGCGAAATACGCGTCGACGAGGCCGGGGAGCATATCCCCATCCTGATTATTACCGGCGCGGATGATGTGGAATCGATAAACGCGGCGTTTAGTGCTGGCGCCACCGATTTTCTGGCCAAGCCGATCAATTGGCATTTGCTGGGTTATAAAATTCGTTACGTATTAAAAAATGCCGACACCCAGGCACAAAAGCGTCGGGCGGAAGACCTTGCCGAGCAGTTGGGCACGGTGGTGGAGAATTCTTCCAACGAAATTTTTCTGTTTGGTGAAAACTCGCTGGATATTAAATACGCTAACGCCAGTGCCCGTAAAAACCTTGGTTACGATATGGATTACCTGTCGGGCCGTTCGCTGCTCGAGTTGGTGTCGAAATCGGAAAAGGAAAATTTCGTCCTGCAAATGGAGCCGGTGGCGAGCTCGGAAAAAAAAGAAGTGGTGTTTGAAACCTATTTACAGCGCGAGGATGGAACCGGTTACCCGGTAGAAATGCGGGTGCACCGCACAGTGCAAAAGGGCGCACCGGTGCATCTTGCGATTGTTCAGGATATTACCCGTCGCAAAAAAACCGAAGAGCGTATGCGCTATCTGGCGTACTACGATTCGCTGACGGGACTGCCTAACCGTCAGTTTTTTAAGGAACAACTGGCGTTGTTGATCGATATGGTGAAACGTAGCAACAGTAAAATTGCGGTGCTGTTTATCGATCTCGATAATCTCAAGCGCATTAACGATAGCCTTGGGCACTCCGTCGGGGATTTGTTACTCAAACAGGTGGCCGAGCGACTTAAAAACTGTATTCGGCAGAGCGATGTGGTGGGCAAGATGAGCCGTATGAGTTCCCAGTCGATGATATCCCGCCTGGGTGGCGACGAGTTCACCCTGGTGTTGAATCATGTCGAGGACCGCAAGGCGGTTGATGCTGTGGTGAAACGCATTCAACAGGATATCGCCGCGCCACTGCATCTGGGCGGTCACGAAATAGTGCTGACCGCGAGTATAGGCGTTGCATTTATTCCCGACGATGGCGGCGACGTGGAGACGGTTTTGAAATGTGCCGATACCGCCATGTACAACGCCAAAAAAGCCGGCCGCAACAGTTTTAAAAATTATGACAAATCCATGGAGAACCGCAGCCTGGTGCGTCTCAATCTCGAGAACGAGCTGCGCCGTACGCTGGATAACAACGAGCTAATTGTGTACTACCAACCACAGATCAATATTGAAAGTGGCAAAGTTGTCGCCGCCGAAGCGTTGGTTCGTTGGCAGCATCCCACCGAGGGTCTGATATCCCCGGACACATTTATTTCTGTCGCGGAAGAGGCGGGTTTAATCTATCAGCTGGGTTCCCAGGTCCTGGATAAAGCCTGTGCGCAAATGAAAGCCTGGCAAAAAAAGGGAATTGAGCTGGAGCATGTGGCGGTCAATATTTCCAGCGTGCAGTTTCAACACCCGGATTTGTTCGGCAGCATCATGGATATTATTTCCCGCAATGGCATATCGCCACGCAAAATTGAGCTTGAGGTTACCGAGAGCGCGATGATGGACGACGGTGAAAAGACCGTGCAAACACTGCGTTTATTGCGTTCTATGAATGTCAAAATCGCGGTGGATGACTTTGGCACGGGTTACTCATCGTTGAGTTATTTGAAGCGCTTTCCATTGAATAATCTAAAAATTGATAAAGCGTTTATCTCGGACGTAGGTGGTGGACGTAGTGGCGAAGGCATTGTGTCGGCGATTATTGCCATGGCGCGTTGTCTTAATCTGGGCATCGTGGCAGAGGGGGTGGAAACCGCCGAACAATTATCCTTCCTGAAAAAACAGGGTGTGAAAATTGTGCAGGGCTATATGTTGAGCAAGCCAATCACCGCAGATCAGTTCGCGAAATTTGTGCAACGTAACGCTGCTGGCCAAAAGTCCTATTGATAGTGCCTCTCTCGACTAGCGTCAGCTAGTTGTCGGTCCATGACCGCATCCCTGCAACGGGGCATAATGCCGGTCTCGGGGATAACAGCAATTCTGGACATCGCAGTCTATGGAGATCTTGGTAGTTTACCTGTTGGTCGGCGCTCTCGCGGGCCTGGTTGGCGGGTTGTTTGGCCTGGGTGGCGGCGCAGTCATCGTGCCCATTCTGATTTACAGTTTTGCTGCTTCCGGTTTCAGCCCGGAGGTTCTCACCCATCTCGCGTTGGGAACGTCATTGGCCACCATCATTGTGACCTCCGCAAGTGCGGTGGTGGCGCACCATCGAAAGCGCGCGGTACTGTGGCCGCTGATGTGGTCAATGGTGCCGGGTATCTGTCTAGGGGCCGCGCTCGGCGGTCTGTTTGCGGCGACCCTGAGTGGTCCGTTGCTGCAGCTGGGTTTTGGCGCATTTTTGTTACTGGTCGCGGCGCAAATGGGTCTGGGTTTACGGCCCCACAGTGCGCGAGATTTGCCGGGTTTGCCCGGCAAATTTGTGGGTAGCGCGGGCATTGGTTTTTTTTCCGGCATCTTCGGTATCGGCGGCGGCTCGCTGACCGTGCCGTTTCTCGCCTGGTGTAATGTGGCCATGACCCGGGCGGTAGCAACCTCATCGGCGCTGGGGTTTCCGATTGCGATCAGTGGGGCAATCACTTATATGTTGGCCGGTATGGGACGCCCCGACTTGCCCGAGGGTTCCCTGGGCTACGTGTATCTGCCGGCGTTGTTTGGCATAGCACTGGCCAGTACGCCTTGTGCGCGTATCGGTGCCAACCTCGCCCACCGACTACAGGAAAAACTACTCCGCCGTCTCTACGCCGCAGTGAGTGCGGGCCTTGGGGTATATTTTATTGCCAGCAATACCGCTGTGATGGTGGGGTGGCTATGACGACGCTCGAACAGGTGCTGCTGTCACTTAGCGACGGCGAGTACCATTCCGGCGAGGCCCTTGGGCAGGCGTTGGGCGTGAGTCGCACCGCAGTCTGGAAGCACCTGCAAAACGTGGCGGAGCTGGGTATTACCCTGGATAAGAAAAAGGGCCTGGGCTACCGCATTCCCGGCGGTATTGAATTATTTGATGGGGAAAAAATTCTCCAACTGGTGCCCGCCGAATCCCGACGGCGAATACAGCATTTCGATGTGGTGCGCAGTATTGATTCCACCAACGCCCACGGGCGGCGCCATATCGAACAGGGCGGTGGTGGTGGCTGGGCCTGTGTTGCCGAGCGTCAAACTGCTGGTCGCGGTCGCCTTGGTCGCCAGTGGGTTAGTCCCTTCGGCCGCAACCTGTACTTGTCCGTGGTCTGGGAGTTCGACGGCGGTGCCGCCGCCATTGAAGGGCTTAGCCTTGCGGTGGGTGTCGCCGTGCATCGCGCGATAACGTCCGTCGGCGTTTTGGATATCGGTCTAAAATGGCCCAATGATATTTTGCGGGATGGGCGCAAGTTGGGGGGCATACTGCTGGAAATGACCGGCGATCCGGTGGGCCAGTGTCAGGTGATTGTCGGTATCGGCATCAATGTGGGTATGCCCGACGCGGCAGCACAAGAGATCGATCAGGCCTGGGCTGATATCAGTGACGCCCCCGGTGTCACCCGCAACGGCCTGGCGGCCGCGGTGCTGACAGAGTTGGTGCCGGCGTTGTCCACCTATCAACGGGACGGTTTTGCTGCCTACCGGGAGGAATGGCAGCGCTACGATGCCTATCGCGGTGCGACGGTGCAAATCATGATTCCCGGGAAAATCCTTGAAGGCATCGCCAGCGGGGTCGCTAACAACGGCGCCATCTGCATAGATATCAATGGTGACGTTCGGCAATTCAGTGGTGGCGAAATTAGTTTGCGGCGCCTCGGAGCCAACTTGGCTGTATAAAGTTGGTGGTAGCGGATGAGTATGAATCTATGGGGAAGGCGGTACAGAGAATGATATTGGATGTCGACGTAGGCAACACCCGCCTTAAGTGGCGCATACAAAATGCCGACGGCGGTATTGTAGGCCGTGGACACGGCACCCATAAAACACTGGCCAAGATGGCGCCAGCAATTGCTGAATGCGTAGCGCCCAACCAGATCAAACGCGTGCGGGTCGCCAATGTGGCGGGTGCGGCTGTGGCTGCGGACATTACCGCATGGGCGGTTGCAAGCTTTGGCCTGGTGGCAGAGTTCGCGGCTGTCCGTGATGAGTGCGCTGGCGTGACCTGCGGCTATCGGCAACCTGAAAGCCTCGGAATCGATCGTTGGCTGGCCTTGCTGGCCGCCTGGCACCGCTGGAGCGAGTCCTGTGTGGTGGTAGATGCGGGCAGTGCGCTAACCGTGGATTTGTTAGCTGCTAATGGGGTACATCTGGGCGGATATATTGTGCCGGGGCTGGGTTTGATGCACGAGGCTCTTGCGCAAGGCACGGGTGCTGTCAAAATAGCGCACCAGCCTCTGGCGGATACCGGCCCGGGGCGTTCGACCCTTGAAGCGGTAAATCGGGGGTGCGGTGCGATGGCGCTGGCGCTGGTGGAGCACGCGGTGGCCGGCCTGGTGCCACATGCCGGTGGCGCGTCGGTCAGCGTGGTATTAACGGGCGGGGATGCGGACAGTTTGGCACCCTTTATAAAGGCTCCTTTGAAATTGGAGCCGGAACTGGTATTGGACGGATTGGCGGTGGCGCTGCCCTGACGACGGTTCCGGCGAACAATCTACGTCGAGATACGCAAAGACTTATTAATGATCAGATGCTATGACTAAATGGATATTATTGCTGGTGGTGTTGGCCAATGGCCTGGCCTATTTCTGGTTTTCCTCCCAACAGGCGCAGCGGGCGAGCGCATCCGATAGTAATGGGCAGCGCGTCCGTGCGTTGGTGCCGGAGGGCGGCTCAACGTTGGCGCTGCTGTCCGAACGCGATGGCGTTGCCTCTCGCATGGCGGTAAATGAAGGCGCGTCAACGGCGGTTGCGGATGTCGTGGACAAGCATTTCAGCGTGCCTGACCCGAGTGTGCCCACGGCCGGTTCTGAGTTGGCGGGCGTCCCGGACGTTTCCCCCGGAGCCACTGACCCCTATGGGGAAGACAACGTATCGGCAGTGGTAACCGTCGACGCAGATTCCATAGATGGCGCGGACGCGGATAGTGATCAATGCTTACTGGTGGGCCCGTTTGCCCAGCGCCAGGAGGTGGATAATCTCGTCTTTAAACTCGGCGCGCTGAATGTCGAGGCGGCAGTGAAGAGTCGCGAGGAGGAGGTGTCCTCCAGCTTTTGGGTGTATTTGCCGCCTTTGTTGTCCGAAAAAGCAGCCGCGCGCAAACTTCAGGAACTGAAAAGTAGCGGCGTGGATAGCTTTATCTTTCAGGATGGCGAGCTGAAAAATGGTATTTCCCTTGGGTTTTTTGCCGCTCGGGAAAATGCCCTGAAACGGCAGCAGGAGTTAGCCAAAGCGGGCTACAAGACCCGGATTTTTAGCGCACCCAATCTGGTGAGAACGTATTGGGTGCAAATGCCGGCCGCAGCGCAGCGTGCGTTGGCCGAAAGTTTCTGGAAGGAGTTGAGTGCATCGAACCCTGCTATTAATCTGGAGCGCGAAAATTGCGGGTAGCGTAGCGCGCGCAGGCCGATGCGGGCAAGCATTGGGTCGCCAGATGGGTCTGTGAAGAATTTAGCGCTCGCAGAGGCGTTGCCGGGTGTGGTTAGGTGTGCTTTAAGGAAGACTTTTTCATACTGCGGGGTGTGCTTCACTCCAGAGTGCATTATTCCCTTATAAAAACAGCCAAACGCGGTTGCGTCCAGGGCCGACTTCCAATAGAATCGCGCCTCCGTTTTTTGTGGGTCGTCGCTGGCGTAGCTCAGTTGGTAGAGCAGCTGACTTGTAATCAGCAGGTCGGGGGTTCGACTCCTCTCGCCAGCTCCAAACGATATAGCTATTGTCCGCTAACGCATTGAAAGCAGAGTAATTGTTGACAGGCGGTAGTTGAACACGGACAATACTTGGCCTTTTGCGGAGGGGTTCCCGAGTGGCCAAAGGGATCAGACTGTAAATCTGACGCGCAAGCTTCGGTGGTTCGAATCCACCCCCCTCCACCATATATTTGGTGGAAAACGGCGCCAAAGTGGCGTTGCAAGAGAAAGAAATTTAGGCTGGGGTGGGTGAGAAACACCGTGTTCGACTGACTTGCACGGCAAGTCAGAGCGACGAGCGCAGTGAGTCGACCCGCAGGGAGAGCCGCCACAGGCGGCGAGTAATCCACCCCCCTCCACCATATATTTGGTGGAAAACGGCGCCAAAGTGGCGTTGCAAGAGAAAGAAATTTTAGGCTGGGGTGGGTGAGAAACACCGTGTTCGACTGACTTGCGCGGCAAGTCAGAGCGACGAGCGCAGTGAGTCGACCCGCAGGGAGAGCCGCCACAGGCGGCGAGTAATCTACCCCCACCTCCACCACTTATGTGGTGGAAAAAAGGCGCCCGCAAGGGTGCAGTGCTGAATTCGAAATTGAAGAGTAAAGAAGTGGTGACCAGATCGATGGGCAGGGCAGGGTCGCCCATCAGTACGGAACGGGCGCGGGTATAGTTCAGTGGTAGAACCTCAGCCTTCCAAGCTGATGATGCGGGTTCGATTCCCGCTACCCGCTCCAACTCTGGTGCTGCGCAAGGTTGTTGCTCATATAGCTCAGTCGGTAGAGCACTTCCTTGGTAAGGAAGAGGTCACCGGTTCGAATCCGGTTATGAGCTCCAGTAGAGGGTAGTGGCAAGGGTCAGACTTTGCCGGTGGTAGACGTAGTTAAAGAACGTAAATAAGACAAATATAGACCAGTATTTAGACCCGTTAAGGAGAGGCACGCAATGGCTAAAGAGAAATTTGAGCGTAAGAAGCCGCATTTAAACGTTGGCACGATCGGACACGTAGACCACGGCAAGACGACGCTGACGGCGGCGTTGACGCGGGTGTGCGCGGAGACGTGGGGCGGCACAGCGGTGGCCTTTGACGGGATCGACAACGCCCCGGAAGAACGTGAGCGCGGGATCACC
>JBFIHG010000047.1:0-15859 GCA_041601945.1 Porticoccaceae bacterium
GAGATGGTAATGCCGGGAGACAACATTCAGATGACGGTGACGCTGATTGCTCCGATTGCGATGGAAGAAGGGTTGCGCTTTGCGATACGCGAAGGCGGCCGCACGGTGGGTGCGGGCGTGGTGGCCAAAATTATTGCGTAAGGCGGTGACACTGCCAGGCTGGGGTGTCAGGTTGGCTAAAGTTGTGGGATGGCAGTGGTCAGAGTGGAACCCGCTGTTCGTATCAGGGGTTTTGTTGGAGCGACTGCAATACCGGGTTTTGATTTCAGGCCAGTAGTTCAATTGGTAGAGCACCGGTCTCCAAAACCGGGGGTTGGGGGTTCGAGTCCCTCCTGGCCTGCCAGGATACGGCGCGGCCAAAAGGTCGACAGGTGAGACAGTAGTATGAGCGCAACGGCGGAAGAGAAGTCCTATCGTTTCGATACGCCGAAGTGGCTGCTCGTAACCTTAGTGGTGGGCGGTGGCATTTACGGTAATTACTACTACGGCGCCGAGCCAATTTTGTACCGGGCAATTGGGTTGATTGTGCTGGCGGCCGTGGCGGTAGCGATCGCCATGCAAACCGCGAAGGGCGCGGCAGTCTGGGGCCTGGCCAAGGGCGCCAGAGTTGAAGTGGGTCGGGTGGTGTGGCCGACTCGCAGCGAACGCAATCAGACCACTCTGGTGGTGGTCGGCTTTATCTTTGTGATGGCGCTGATACTGTGGGGTCTCGATGCCCTGTTTGGCTGGATTGCAGCCGGAATTATCGGTTAGGAGAAGGCGATGGCGAAGCGTTGGTATGTGGTACACGCCTATTCCGGTTACGAGAAGAAGGTGGCGGCTGCGCTTCAGGAGCGGGTTGCGCGCATGGATATGCAGGAACAGTTTGGCGATATTCTGGTGCCCACCGAGGAAGTGATTGAGATGCGTAGCGGCCAGAAACGCAAAAGCGAACGCAAATTTTTCCCCGGGTACGTGCTGGTGCAAATGGAATTAACCGACGAGTCCTGGCATCTGGTCAAGGAAACGCCGCGGGTACTGGGCTTTATTGGCGGCAAAGCCGACAAGCCGGCGCCGATTACCGATCGCGAAGCGGAATCGATTCTACAGCGGGTGCACGATTCCGAGGACAAACCTAAACCGAAGACCATGTATGAACCGGGTGAAATGGTGCGCGTCACTGACGGCCCATTCAACGATTTCAACGGCGCGGTTGAGGAAGTGAATTACGATAAGAGCAGGCTGCGTGTGGCCGTTATGATTTTTGGTCGTTCGACGCCGGTTGAGCTGGATTTTAATCAGGTCGAAAAGGCCTGATCACTAAGGTGCGCTGATCTAGATCAGCGCGGGGAGCCGGCGACGGAGAGCGTACATTCAGTGCGCAGATCCCGAGGCGCTAATACCCATTTGGAGATGAGCAATGGCAAAGAAGGTACAGGCGTATATCAAGTTACAGGTTGCGGCCGGGAAGGCCAACCCAAGCCCCCCGGTGGGGCCGGCCCTCGGGCAGCACGGGGTGAATATAATGGAGTTCTGCAAGGCGTTTAACGCGCAGACCCAGCACCTTGAGCCAGGATTGCCCACGCCGGTGGTGATCACCGTATACAGCGACCGCAGCTTCACCTTTATTATGAAGACACCGCCAGCGGCGGTACTGCTGCTCAAGGCAGCGGGCGTTGCCAAAGGCAGCGGGCGGCCCAATACCGAAAAGGTTGGCAAAGTTACTCGCGCGCAGCTGGAAGAGGTTGCTCATCAAAAAATGCCCGATCTGACAGCGTCGGATCTGGATGCCGCAGTGCGTACTATTGCTGGCAGTGCACGTAGTGCCGGTCTCGAAGTGGAGGGCGTGTAACATGGCCAGAATGTCAAAGCGCCAGCGCGCCATTCAGGAAAAAGTTGTGCCCGGCAAGCTGTACAGTATTTCCGAGGCAGTGGAGCTACTTAAGTCCGTAGCTACCAGTAAATTTAGCGAAACCGTCGATGTGGCCGTGAACCTGGGCATTGACCCGCGCAAATCCGATCAGGCGGTGCGCGGTGCAACCACGTTGCCCCATGGCACCGGAAAAACCGTCCGCGTCGCCGTATTCGCCCAGGGCGCCAGTGCGGAGGACGCCAAAGCGGCGGGTGCCGATCTGGTGGGAATGGACGACCTCGCTGCCGAAATCAAGGCCGGCAAGATGGATTTCGATGTGGTGATTGCCAGCCCGGATGCCATGCGCGTCGTTGGCCAGCTTGGTCAGGTGCTCGGCCCACGCGGCCTGATGCCCAACCCCAAAACGGGTACTGTCACGCCCGATGTGGTGACCGCGGTCAAAAATGCCAAGGCGGGCCAGATACGTTTTCGGGCAGACAAAAACGGGATTATCCACGGCGGTGTCGGCAGTATTGCGTTTGACGCTGCAGCGATTGCAGCAAATCTGGAAGCGCTGATTGCGGATCTCAAAAAAATTAAACCCGCATCGGCTAAAGGTGTCTATCTACAGAAAATTACCCTGTCCACCACCATGGGCCCTGGTTTAAGCATAGATCAATCGTCTCTGGAGAGCTAAAGACGACCACAACAGACTTTAGGGTTAGTGCCGTGATGTTGGTGGTCGCGGCGCCGACCGTTAAAGACCGCCGGTTCCCCGCAGGGGTTTAATGGGGGTTTGTTGGGGCTCTGCACGCTGGAGCCGCGACGCCACCGCCAGCGTAAACGGCGTGACCCGATTCAGTGTTGGTTAGCTGGATTTGTTCACCGTAACAACGCCCCGGCTCGCAAGCTGAGCAGGGGTAGGCGCTGGGTTAACTACCCAGCAAATCCAGGAGATATTTTTGTGGCATTAAATCTCGAAGACAAGAAAGCGATTGTCGCAGACGTTAACGAGACTGCCCTTAATGCATTGTCACTGGTTATTGCCGATGCCCGTGGCGTCACCGTTACTGCTATTACTGAGCTGCGCAAGCAAGCCCGGGAAAATAACGTTGACCTGCGCATCGTCAAAAACACCCTGGCAAAGCGCGCGTTTGTCGGCACAGAGTTTGAATGTGTCGAGGCCGCGCTGGTCGGACCCTCCCTGTTTGGTTTTTCCATGGGAGATCCAGGTGCTGCGGCGAGACTGTTTAAGGAGTTCGCGAAAACTAACGAACACTTTTCAGTTAAGGCGCTATCCATCAGTGGCCAAATGCTTAGCAAGGAGCAACTCGATGTGCTTGCCAATCTGCCCACCCTGCATCAGGCGTTGGGTCAGCTGGTCAGTGTCATGATAGCTCCGGTTACCAAGTTGGTGCGTACGTTTAATGAAGTGCCGACCAAAGTAACCCGCGTGGTGGCAGCCGTTCGCGATCAGAAACAGCAGGACGCCGCATAAGCGGTTTTCGGCTAAAACGAAATTCATTTGTAACAGGAGATAGAGTCATGACTCTTTCCAAAGACGATATTTTAAATGCTATTGCTGAAATGAGTGTGATGGACGTGGTCGAGCTGGTGGCTGCGATGGAAGAAAAATTTGGTGTGTCTGCCGCCGCTGCTGTGGCAGTTGCCGCTGCGCCTGCTGCCGCTGCCGCTGCTGTCGAAGAGCAAACTGAGTTTAATGTTGTGCTGGCTGCGGTTGGCGAGAAAAAAGTGAACGTCATTAAAGCAGTGCGGGCGATCACGGGTCTCGGTCTGAAGGAAGCTAAGGACATGGTTGATGGCGCGCCTGCAACTATCAAAGAGGGTGCGTCCAAGGCAGAAGCTGACGATGCCAAGAAACAGTTGGAAGAAGCTGGCGCAACGGTTGAACTGAAGTAAGTTTGCCAACGACTGGACGCGCATTGTCTGAGGTGATCAGGCGCTGGGCTGGCGGGGAATCCTCGCCAGCCTTTTCCTGCTTGTGGGTCAAACCTCAGGCAGTCGCGGTCTTCTGTCGGGGGTGGCCACGGTTGGTGGTCCGACACGGTAAATGTTCTGGAGAAGAATACTGATGGCTTACTCGTACACAGAGAAAAAACGAATTCGCAAAGATTTTGGCAAACTGCCGCAGGTGATGGATCAACCCTACCTGCTTGCGATTCAGCTCGACTCCTATCGAAAATTTACGCAAACCGGGGTGGCGGTAGACGATCGTAGCAACACTGGATTGCACGCCGCGTTCAACTCAGTCTTTCCGATTGAGAGTTTTTCCGGTAACGCGCGCCTCGAATATGTCGATTATCAACTCGGCAAACCGGTTTTCGATGTGGAGGAGTGCAAGCTGCGCGGCGCAACCTTCGCGGTACCCCTGCGTGTTCGAGTACGTCTGGTCTTGATGGACAAGGAAACCGGCAACAAGGCCATCAAAGATATCAAGGAACAGGAAGTGTACATGGGGGAGATTCCCCTGATGACCGACCACGGGACGTTCGTTGTCAATGGCACCGAGCGCGTGATTGTGTCCCAGTTGCATCGCTCCCCCGGGGTGTTTTTCGATCACGACAAGGGTAAAACCCATTCGTCCGGTAAGCTGCTGTACTCTGCGCGTATCATTCCTTACCGCGGTTCGTGGCTCGATTTTGAGTTTGACGCGAAAGATTTGGTGTTTGTGCGGATTGATCGGCGTCGCAAATTGCCCGCCAGCATTCTGCTGCGCGCACTGGGCTATAGCTCCGCCGAAATGCTGGAAATGTTTTTTGACACCAGCACCTTCAATATCGGCAAGAAAGGCGAGTACACACTCGAACTCGCGCCCGCGCGTTTGCGCGGCGAGATGGCTGGCTTCGACATCAAGGGTAAGGGTGGCAAGGTTATTGTCGAAGAAGGTCGGCGGGTTACTGCGCGGCATATTCGGCAGCTGGAAACCGACAAAATTACCAAGCTCGAAGTGCCCGCGGAGTATTTGTGCGGCCTCGCTCTGGCGAAAGATATTCCCGATCCCGCAACCGGCGAGTTGTTGTTCGAATGTAACACGGTGATCACGCCCGAAATGCTGGAGCAACTGGCCGCGACCGGGTTGAAAAAAATCGAAACGATTTATACCAACGATCTCGATTGTGGACCGTTCCTGGCCGACACTCTGCGGATTGATGCCGCGCGTACGGAGCTGGATGCGCTGGTGGAAATATACCGCATGATGCGCCCCGGCGAGCCGCCCACCAAGGATTCAGCAGAAAATCTGTTCAACAATTTATTTTTTAATACCGACCGCTATGACCTGTCCGCGGTCGGGCGTATGAAATTCAACCGTCGTCTCGGGCGCAATGAGATCGAAGGCCCCGGCACGCTGATGAAAGAAGATATTGTCGACGTGCTGAAAACCCTGATCGCGATTCGCAATGGCCAGGGTCAGGTGGACGACATCGACCACCTCGGTAACCGGCGCGTGCGCTCGGTCGGGGAAATGGCTGAAAACCAGTTCCGCATCGGCCTGGTGCGCGTGGAGCGCGCGGTCAAGGATCGTCTCTCGGTAGCCGAAACAGAGGGTTTGATGCCCCAGGACATGGTCAATGCCAAGCCGGTTGCCGCCGCCATGAAGGAATTCTTCGGCTCCAGCCAGCTTTCCCAGTTTATGGATCAGAACAATCCCCTCTCGGAGGTGACCCACAAGCGTCGCGTATCGGCGTTAGGGCCGGGCGGTTTAACCCGCGAACGTGCGGGTTTCGAAGTGCGCGATGTGCATCCCACCCATTACGGCCGGGTGTGTCCAATTGAAACCCCGGAAGGGCCGAATATTGGTTTGATTAATTCGCTGGCTAACTATGCGCGCACCAACGAATACGGGTTTCTGGAGACGCCATATCGGCGTGTGGTAGACGGAAAAGTTACCAAGGACATCGAGTTTTTGTCCGCCATCAATGAGTCGGAGTACGTGATCGCCCAGGCTTCCGCGGAAATCAACGACAAAGGCCTGTTGATTGAAGATTTGGTCACCGTTCGCCACGGTGGTGAATTTACTGTCAAACAGCCTGCCGAAGTTCAGTATATGGACGTTTCGCCACGACAGGTGGTGTCGGTGGCGGCGGCGCTGATTCCGTTTCTGGAACACGATGATGCTAACCGTGCGTTGATGGGTTCCAACATGCAGCGCCAGGCGGTGCCTACGCTGCGCACCGACAAGCCGCTGGTTGGTACCGGGATGGAGCGTATTGTTGCCGGGGATTCCGGTGTGTGCGTGGTCGCCAAACGGGGTGGTGTCATTGAAAGCGCTGACGCGGCGCGGATTGTAGTGCGGGTCAACGACGGCGAAGTTGAAACTGGCGACGCGGGCGTGGATATTTACAATCTGACCAAGTACACGCGCTCCAATCAGAACACCTGTATCAATCAACGCGCAATCGTCAAGCAGGGCGATGTAATTGATCGCGGCGATATTCTGGCGGATGGCCCGTCGGTGGATCTCGGCGAGCTGGCCCTCGGCCAGAACATGCGTATCGCGTTTATGCCGTGGAATGGCTACAACTTTGAAGACTCCATTCTGGTTTCAGAGCGGGTGGTGGAAGAGGATCGTTTCACGACCATTCACATTCAGGAGCTGACTTGTGTAGCCAGGGACACCAAACTCGGCTCGGAAGAGATCACCTCTGACATTCCCAACGTGGGCGAGTCGGCACTGGCGCGTCTCGACGAATCGGGCATTGTGTACATCGGCGCGGAAGTCAACGCCGGGGACATTCTGGTGGGCAAGGTAACCCCCAAGGGCGAAACCCAGCTGACCCCGGAAGAAAAGCTTTTGCGCGCCATTTTTGGCGAAAAAGCCAGCGATGTGAAAGACACCTCCCTGCGTGTACCTAGCAGTACCAAGGGGACGGTTATTGATGTGCAGGTGTTCACCCGCGAGGGGCTGGAAAAAGACGAGCGCTCGAAGCAAATCGAAAAGACCGCCCTGAATCAGTTCCGCAAGGATTTGAACGACGAATTTCGGATTATGGAAAATGCCACTTTCGAGCGCCTGCGGGCGGCGCTGGTAGGTAACAAAGTGGTAAAAGCGCCTGGCTTGAAAAAGGGTGAGGCACTTAACGACAAGGAATCCGCGGAATTTGACCACGAGAAGTGGGCCAAGGTGCGCATGGAAGACGACGCGCTGAACGATTTGCTGGCCAGGGCCGAAGAGCAATTGGCCGAGCGCCGCAAGTTGCTGGATGAGCGTTTCGAAGACAAGAAAAGAAAACTGCAAAGCGGCGACGACCTGGCGCCGGGTGTGCTGAAGATCGTCAAGGTCTATCTGGCGGTTAAACGGCGTATTCAGCCGGGCGACAAGATGGCGGGTCGCCACGGTAACAAAGGCGTTATTTCCGTGATCATGCCCGTTGAAGACATGCCTTACGACGAACACGGGGAGCCGATTGATATCGTCCTGAACCCGCTGGGGGTGCCGTCGCGCATGAACGTGGGTCAGATTCTGGAAACCCATCTCGGGCTGGCTGCCAAGGGCCTTGGCAAGAAGATCGACCAGATGATTCGCGAGCAGCGCAAAGTAGCGGAAGTGCGCAAGTTTTTGCAGGAAATCTACGATTCCGGTGAAAGCGTGAACGCCGCTAACCTGAAGCAGTTAAAAGACACCGAAGTGCTTGAACTCGCTGAGAACCTGCGGGGGGGAGTGCCCATGGCAACCCCGGTATTCGATGGTGCTACCGAGTCTGAAATCAAGGCGTTGCTGAAACTGGCGGATCTGCCGGACACCGGACAGATGACGTTGTACGACGGGCGCACCGGTGACGAGTTCAGTCGACCGATAACGGTTGGTTACATGTACATGCTCAAGCTTAACCACCTGGTGGATGACAAGATGCATGCTCGTTCAACCGGTTCCTACAGCCTGGTAACCCAGCAGCCACTGGGTGGTAA
Source organism: Porticoccaceae bacterium (assembly GCA_041601945.1). Lineage (GTDB taxonomy): Bacteria > Pseudomonadota > Gammaproteobacteria > Pseudomonadales > Porticoccaceae > JBFJKD01. Next base: position 7,760 of record JBFIHG010000047.1, read on the forward strand.
GGCGCAGTTTGGGGGCCAGCGGTTCGGGGAAATGGAGGTGTGGGCGCTTGAGGCGTACGGCGCGGCCTATACACTGCAGGAAATGCTGACGGTCAAGTCGGACGATGTGAATGGTCGTACCAAGATGTATAAAAACATCGTCGACGGCGATCACCAGATGGACCCGGGAATGCCCGAATCTTTCAATGTGCTGGTCAAGGAGATTCGTTCATTGGGTATCAACATCGAGCTGGAATACGAGTAACGGTTGTAGTATTTGCGCGTTAGCGGTCGGGGCGCCTGCCCCGGCAGAGGCAAGTATCCATCGGAGGAAAGGCCTTGAAAGATTTATTAAATTTGCTGAAGTCTCAGGACCAACGCAGCGATTTCGAAGGAATTCGCATCGGTTTGGCATCGCCGGACATGATTCGCTCCTGGTCGTTTGGCGAAGTGAAAAAACCTGAGACTATCAATTACCGCACGTTCAAGCCGGAACGGGATGGCCTGTTTTGTGCCAAGTTGTTTGGGCCGGTCAAAGATTTCGAATGCCTGTGTGGTAAATACAAGCGCATGAAACACCGCGGCATCGTGTGTGAAAAATGCGGTGTGGAAGTAACCCTCGCCAAAGTGCGCCGGGAGCGTATGGGTCATATAGAGCTGGCCAGTCCGGTGGCGCATATCTGGTTTCTGAAGTCCTTGCCCTCCCGTATCGGTTTGATGCTCGATATGACCTTGCGGGAAATTGAGCGGGTGCTGTATTTCGAATCATTCGTGGTCGTGGATCCAGGCATGACGACGCTGGAGCGCGGACAACTGCTGACCGATGAGCAGTATTTCGAAGCCATGGAAGAGCACGGTGACGAATTCGTAGCGATGATGGGCGCCGAGGCGATTCAGGCGCTGATGCGGGATATTACCCTGGTGGACGAAATCGCCCGCTTGCGCGATGAACTGCCGCAGACCCGTTCGGAAACCAAAATCAAGAAGTTGTCCAAGCGGCTTAAATTGCTTGAGGCGTTCCACACCTCCGGCAATAAGCCGGAATGGATGATTCTGGAAGCCTTGCCGATTTTGCCGCCGGACTTGCGCCCGCTGGTACCTTTGGACGGCGGACGTTTCGCGACTTCCGATCTAAACGATCTGTACCGTCGGGTCATCAATCGCAATAATCGTCTGAAAAGATTGCTGGAGCTGAACGCGCCGGACATTATTGTGCGCAATGAAAAACGTATGCTTCAGGAAGCGGTAGATGCGTTGCTCGACAATGGTCGTCGTGGCCGCGCGATTACCGGTTCCAACAAGCGCCCGCTGAAATCCCTGGCGGATATGATCAAGGGTAAGCAGGGGCGTTTCCGCCAGAACCTGCTGGGCAAGCGCGTGGATTACTCCGGTCGTTCGGTGATCGTGGTGGGTCCAACCCTGCGTCTGCACCAGTGCGGGCTGCCCAAGCGCATGGCGCTGGAACTATTTAAACCGTTTATTTTCTCGAAGCTCGAAACCCGTGGTCTGGCGACCACGATCAAGGCCGCCAAGAAAATGGTCGAGCGCGAAGAAGGTGTGGTGTGGGATATCCTCGAAGAGGTGATTCGCGAACACCCGGTGCTGCTGAACCGCGCGCCGACCTTGCACCGGCTCGGTATTCAGGCTTTTGAGCCGACGCTGATTGAGGGTAAGGCGATACAGTTGCACCCGCTGGTGTGCGCCGCCTACAACGCCGACTTTGACGGCGACCAGATGGCGGTACATGTGCCGTTGACTCTGGAAGCCCAGCTCGAATCCCGTGCGTTAATGATGTCCACCAACAACATTCTATCGCCGGCCAGTGGCGAGCCGATTATCGTGCCTTCCCAGGACGTGGTGCTCGGGTTGTACTACATGACCCGCGAACGGGTAAATGCCAAGGGCGAAGGCATGGTGTTTGCCGATCTGAAAGAGGTTTCGCGGGCGTATTACGGCCACTGCGTGGATCTGCAGGCGCGCGTCAAAGTGCGTATCCAACAGGTCACTCTTGATGACGACGGCGAGTGGCACACCCGTATCGGGCTGGAAGCGACTACGGTGGGGCGCGCCCTGTTGTGGGAAATCGTTCCCGACGGGCTGAGTTTCGATCTGGTCAATCAGGCGATGACCAAGAAAGCTATTTCGCGGATTATTAACCACTGTTATCGGACCGTCGGTCTCAAGGCGACGGTAATATTTGCCGATCAGCTCATGTACACCGGGTTTGATTTCTCGACGCGCTCTGGCGTTTCTATTGGCGTTAACGATTTCGTTATCCCCGACGAGAAAGCCGCGCTGATCAAGCGCGCGGAAGCGGAAGTGCTGGAAATTGAATCCCAGTTTTCGTCCGGCCTGGTAACCCAGGGAGAGAAATACAACAAAGTGATCGATATCTGGTCGCGGGCAAATGACCAGGTGGCCAAGTCCATGATGGACGTGATTTCCAAGGAAACCGTCAAAAACCGCGATGGCAAGGACGAGGATCAGCCGTCATTTAACTCGGTCTTTATCATGGCTGACTCCGGGGCTCGGGGTTCGCCGGCGCAGATTCGGCAGCTGGCGGGTATGCGTGGCCTGATGGCGCGTCCGGATGGCTCCATTATTGAGACGCCGATCACCGCAAACTTCCGCGAGGGGCTGAACGTTCTGCAGTACTTTATCTCCACCCACGGCGCGCGCAAAGGTCTGGCGGACACGGCGTTGAAAACCGCCAACTCAGGGTATTTGACCCGGCGTCTGGTGGACGTGGCGCAGGATCTGGTGGTTACCGAAGTCGATTGTGGTACCGAAGAAGGTTTGTTGATGACGCCGGTTATTGAGGGCGGCGATATTATCGAATCCCTTGGCGATCGTATTTTGGGCCGCGTTACAGCGCTCGACGTGTGTCGTGCCGGCAGCAAAGAAGTGGTGGTGCCCGCCGGCGTTATGATCGATGAGAAGTTGGTGCAGTTAATTGAAGCAAATAGCATCGATGAAGTGCTGGTGCGTTCGCCGATTACCTGTGCTACCCGGTACGGTATTTGCACCAATTGCTATGGTCGCGATCTGGCGCGGGGACATCTCATTAACGCTGGCGAAGCGGTGGGTGTGATCGCCGCGCAGTCCATTGGTGAGCCTGGAACCCAGTTGACCATGCGTACCTTCCACATCGGCGGTGCCGCGTCGCGGGCGTCTGCAGTGGATAATATTCAGGTTAAAACCGCGGGTACTGTACGCCTGGTGAATGCCAAAATGGCGGAGCGCAAAAGCGGCGAATTGGTGGCGGTGTCCCGTTCCAGTGAGCTCGCCGTAGCCGATGAAAACGGCCGGGAAAAAGAGCGCTACAAGTTGCCCTACGGTGCTGTGGTCAAAGTGCGCGACGGTGCGAAAGTCACCGCTGGGCAAATCGTGGCGGCCTGGGACCCACACACTCACCCCATTGTCAGTGAAGTACAGGGTCGTGTGCGGTTTTCGGGTATGGAAGAAGGGTTGAGTATTCGCGGTCAGACGGATGAGATGACGGGCTTGACCAGCACCGCCGTTATCGATCCCAACGAGCGGCCCGCGGCAGGTAAGGAAATGAAGCCGATGGTGACTCTGCTTGACACCAAAGGCAAGGAGCTGTGTTTCCCCAACTCCACGGTACCTGCTCACTACATGCTACCAGCCAACGCTATTATTACCATCAACGATGGCGCTCAGGTGGGTGTCGGCGACATTATCGCGCGGATTCCCCAGGAAGGCTCCAAAACTCGCGATATCACCGGCGGTCTGCCGCGGGTGGCGGACCTGTTCGAAGCGCGCAAACCCAAGGATCCGTCGATTCTCGCGGAAGTGACCGGCACGGTCACGTTCGGCAAAGAGACCAAAGGTAAGCGTCGTCTGGTCATCACCCCTAACGACGGTAGCGACCCACACGAAACCTTGATTCCCAAGTGGCGCGAGATGGGCGTTTACGAAGGCGAGCACGTGGAAAAGGGTGAAGTGGTATCGGAAGGATCCCCCAGCCCCCACGATATTCTGCGCCTGAAGAGTGTAGATGCGCTGGCCAAGTACATCGGCAATGAAATTCAGGAGGTTTACCGTCTGCAGGGCGTGAAAATCAATGACAAGCATATCGAGGTCATTGTGCGTCAGATGTTGCGCAAGGTGGAAATCACCGACAGCGGCGATTCCAGTTACGTGCAAGGTGAGCAGGTCGAGTACAACCGGGTTCTGGAGTGTAACGAGAACCTGCTGCGCGAAGACAAGATTGCCGCCAAGTATGAGCGCGTGCTGCTGGGTATCACCAAGGCTTCTCTGGCAACTGAAAGCTTTATATCCGCGGCTTCGTTCCAGGAGACCACGCGGGTGCTCACCGAAGCGGCGGTTACAGGCAAGCTCGATCCCCTGCGCGGCCTGAAGGAAAACGTGGTGGTTGGTCGATTGATTCCAGCAGGCACCGGATTGACCTATCACAATACTCGTCGGCTGGCGCGCGAAGCAGCCATGGCAGACGTCGCCGGGGTGAGTGCCAGCGATGTCGAAGCGGCGTTGTCCGAGGCGTTAAGCGCAGAGGATGCAGAGGGCTGAGAGCGATAATTATCGGGGCGTCAAACGCCCCGGTATCCCTTGACTCGGTGGGGTCGGCTCTTTAGAATGCCGCCTCCCCGAGGCCAGGAACACACAATTGTCGGGCGTCAATGTGCGATTGCGCAGCGCCGACGATATGGGATTAAGCCTTTGCGGTATGTATGTAAAGGCGATTAAAAGCATATTCGGAGTAATAGTGCATGGCAACGATCAACCAATTGGTGCGCCAGCCGCGCAAGCGCAGAGTCGTAAAAAGCGATGTGCCCGCGTTACAGGCCTGTCCGCAGCGCCGCGGCGTGTGTACCCGCGTGTACACCACCACGCCAAAGAAACCCAATTCGGCGCTGCGCAAGGTGTGTCGCGTGCGCCTTACCAGTGGGTTCGAAGTATCTTCCTACATCGGTGGCGAAGGCCATAATCTGCAAGAGCACAGTGTGGTGCTGATTCGCGGTGGTCGTGTGAAAGATTTACCAGGGGTGCGTTACCACACCGTGCGTGGAAGTCTGGATACCGCAGGCGTGGACGGGCGCAAACAGCGTCGTTCCAAGTACGGCACCAAGCGCCCGAAGGGCTAAATATCGTTATATAGTCGGTACTAAACCGAGTAAGGCCGGGCAGCGCAATACAGCCAGTCCCGGGTTAACCTGAAGAGAATAGAGACATGCCAAGAAGACGCGTTGTTGCCAAGCGTGAAATCCTGCCGGATCCAAAATTCGGTAATGTTACCCTCGCCAAATTCATGAACCACGTTATGGTTAGCGGCAAAAAATCTGTCGCCGAACGCATCGTGTACGGCGCCTTAAGTACCGTTGAAAGTCGCCTCAAAAAAGATCCGGTCGAAGCGTTTGAAGAAGCGCTGGAAAATATCGCGCCGATGGTCGAAGTGAAATCCCGTCGTGTCGGTGGCGCCACCTATCAGGTGCCCGTAGAAGTGCGTCCTTCGCGCCGCACAGCCCTGGCCATGCGTTGGCTGGTGGACTACGCGCGCGGACGCAGCGAAAAATCCATGGCCCAACGGTTAGCCGGGGAAATTGCCGACGCCGCGCAGGGTAAAGGTGGCGCGGTCAAAAAACGCGAAGACGTGCATCGCATGGCCGAGGCCAACAAAGCGTTTTCCCACTACCGTTTCTAAGCAAACGTGTAGGTTCCGATTTACTGGCAGGCCGCCGCTCTGTTTGGTGTCGCCTGCCGCAATTTTAGTGCAGTCATTTTTGACGCTTTGTTTTTGGGGAATGTATCGTGGCACGCAAGACACCTATCCGCCGCTACCGCAATATCGGTATCGTTGCGCACGTCGACGCTGGTAAAACAACGACCACCGAGCGCGTTCTGTTTTACACCGGCCTGTCCCATAAAATTGGTGAGGTGCACGATGGTGCGGCCACCATGGACTGGATGGAACAGGAGCAGGAGCGCGGGATTACGATTACCTCCGCCGCCACCACCTGTTTCTGGAAAGGTATGAATGCTCAGTTCGAGGAGCACCGCGTCAATATTATTGATACCCCCGGCCACGTTGATTTTACGATTGAGGTGGAGCGTTCGCTGCGGGTGTTGGATGGTGCGGTGGTCGTGCTGTGTGGTTCATCTGGCGTACAGCCACAAACCGAAACGGTATGGCGTCAGGCTAACAAGTATGCCGTGCCGCGCATGGTGTTTGTCAACAAAATGGACCGTGCAGGCGCTGATTTTAGAAAGGTGATCAAGCAGCTAAAAACGCGACTTGGCGCTAATCCAGTGGCGCTGCAGATGACCATCGGATCGGAAGAAGAATTCAAGGGTGTTGTGGATCTGGTCAAAATGAAGGCGATTCGCTGGAGCGAAGCGGACCAGGGTATGACCTTTGAATATGAGGAAATTCCGGCCGACATACTCGCTGAATGTGAGGAGTTACGTGAAAGTCTGGTGGAAGCGGCCGCCGAGGCGAACGAAACATTGATGGATAAATACCTCGAAGGTGAGGCGCTGACGGAAGAAGAAATCAAGGCAGGTATACGTGCGCGTACCCTCGCCAATGAAATTGTACCAGTCCTCGGTGGCTCTGCCTTTAAGAATAAGGGTGTTCAGGCGGTATTGGATGCAGTAATAGAATACTTGCCCTCGCCCACCGAAGTGAAGGCTATAGAGGGCGTGCTGGACGACGATGTGACGGTGGAAGAGCGTAGTGCCGATGACGAAGCGCCGTTCGCCGCTCTGGCGTTTAAAATTGCGACTGACCCTTTTGTGGGAACGCTGACCTTTCTGCGGGTGTATTCCGGCGTGATGAAGCAGGGGGACGGTGTCTATAACTCGGTTAAAGGTAAAAAAGAACGCATTGGGCGCATGGTGCAAATGCACGCCAACCAGCGTGAAGAAATCAAGGAGATTCGCGCTGGCGATATCGCCGCCGCCATTGGCCTGAAGGATGTGACCACCGGGGACACGCTGTGCTCCCTGGATAACATTATTATCCTCGAGAGAATGGAGTTTCCGGAGCCGGTTATTTCCGTGGCGGTCGAACCAAAATCAAAGGCCGATCAGGAAAAAATGGGCGTTGCGCTGGGTAAGCTGGCGCAGGAAGACCCGTCGTTTCGGGTGCGCACCGATGAAGAGAGTGGCCAAACCATTATCTCCGGTATGGGCGAGTTACACCTGGACATCCTGGTTGACCGTATGCGCCGCGAGTTCAGCGTGGAGGCCAATATCGGCAAACCACAGGTTGCTTACCGCGAAGCAATTCGCAACACCTGCGAAATCGAAGGCAAGTTTGTGCGCCAGTCCGGCGGTCGCGGTCAGTACGGTCACGTGTGGATAAGATTCTCGCCTCGGGAAGATGGTGGTGAAGGGCTGGAGTTTGTCAATGAGATCGTGGGCGGTGTAGTTCCCAAAGAATATATACCTGCCGTCGAAAAAGGTATTGCAGAGCAGATGAAAAACGGGGTGCTGGCCGGGTATCCACTGTTGGGCTTGAAAGCCGTTGTGTACGACGGCTCTTATCACGACGTCGATTCCAGCGAGATGGCGTTTAAAATTGCGGGTTCGTTGGCCACCAAGCAGTTGTCGGCCCATGGCGGTGCGGTGTTGCTGGAGCCGACCATGGCGGTAGAGGTAGTCACGCCGGAAGAAAATATGGGTGATGTGGTGGGTGATCTGAACCGTCGCCGCGGCTTGATTCTGGGTATGGATGACGGCGGTGGTGGTAAAACAATCACTGCCGAAGTGCCGCTCGGTGAAATGTTTGGCTACGCCACCGACCTGCGTTCCGCCACTCAGGGTCGCGCGACCTTTACCATGGAGTTCAAAAAATATTCCGAGGCACCGCGAAATATTGCGGACGAGATAATCGGTAAAAACAAATAGCACACCAGCGTATCAATACAGACTTACATACGGGAGGATAGTGACGTGGGCAAAGAGAAATTTGAGCGTAAGAAGCCGCATTTAAACGTCGGCACGATCGGACACGTAGACCACGGCAAGACGACGCTGACGGCGGCGTTGACGCGGGTGTGCGCGGAGACGTGGGGCGGCACAGCGGTGGCCTTTGACGGGATCGACAACGCCCCGGAAGAACGTGAGCGCGGGATCACC
>JBFIHG010000048.1:0-13483 GCA_041601945.1 Porticoccaceae bacterium
AACCTGCTCAATGCAGCGGGTGATACCGAACTGTTGCACGTCACGGCGAACGTGACGGTGACTGACGGTGACGGCGACACGGTGACGAGCGATCTGACCTCGGCGGCGGCATTGACGGTGAGCTTCCTGGACGATGGTCCGACGGCGGCGTTCACGACGAAGACGGTATCTGTCATACACGACGAAACGGCGGGCATTGATGGCGGTTCCAATGATGTTGCCAGTATCCCGGCTGCCCTGGTCACGGCGATTGGTCTGCTGACCAATGGTCCGGCGGGTGCGGCGCTGGGTCAGGCGACGAGTGCTACGGCGCTGGTGGCGGACAGCAGCGCGAGCGTGTTTGGGGCGGACGGTGCGGCGGCAAGTAACAGCATCGTGATGAGCTTGACCAATTCGACGGGCGGTGCGTTCACCGGTCAGGACAGTGGTCTGGATGTCACGGGTGGGTCGAGCATCTTCCTGTACACCGAGAATGGCCTGATTGTGGGCCGCGAAGGCATCAATGACACGACTCCAAGTACTACTGGAGCGGTGGCGTTTATTGTGTACCTGGGCAGTGATGGCAAAGTCACGGTGGTGGAATACAAGGCAATCGAACACCCGACGCCTGGCGCGAGCCACGACGAAGGGGCTTCGCTCACCAATCTGATTTACGCCACGGTGGTAGCGACGGACGGTGACGGGGATACCAGCAAGGTAACCTCGGATACGGCCTTGACGATCACGTTTGAAGACGATGGTCCGACGGCTGGCATACCACAAAACATGGTGATGAAAAACGCTACAGGTCTTTCCGGAACCGGCGCGTTGAATTTTGATATTGGCGCCGACAAGGCGGGTAGCACTTACACATTGACCAAAGCCATGAGCTCTACCGGTACCCAGGTGGTATTGGCGGAAGGCTTGGCGGTGTACGGCTATAACGGCGCTACGCTCGGGGCATTAACGTCCGGCGGTGTTGCACTGAAGTGGCATAACAACGGCGACGGTACCTGGTCGGCGGTGTTGACGACGGATACTACGGCGAGTGGTGTGGTGGCCACCAATTATGTGTTTAAGGCCTCGGTTAGCGACAACGCTTATACCATGACCACTGGTAGTCTGGCGCTGGATGGCACCGGTGGCGACAAGGTGTTTGACGTGACCGGCGGTATCAAGGGCAGTAACACCAACAACAAGTTTATGCTCCAGACGGGTATTGTTTACAATACAAACAGCGATACAGATGATGAACTGGAGGCCAATAACCCGGATGGTCTGGTGCTATTTGCTACCGCCAAGAATACGGGAGGGACGGATCTGACGGTCAATGCCTCTGCGAGTGGCCTCGGGGTGGCTGGTGGTAATAAAATCGATGCCACTGAAGTGCTGAAAATCCAGATTACCAAGGCCAGTTCCTGGGAGCAGGATGGCACCGGCGGTAATGTCAATTTGCAGCCGAATGATAGTCAAAACAACCCACCCGCGCCCATTTCCACGGCGGCACCAACCCTGGTGGCGGTGCAATCGTTGACGGTGACCGTGAACTTCTTTGGCGAGGGGGACAGCTTTGTAATCAGGCTATTCAACGGCGCAACATTGGTGGGTACGGCAACCATAACTGACAGCGCGTTGACATCTGGGTACGGCACCAATACCAGTAATGACAGCGTGATTACCATTAGCACGGCGCAAACGGGTCTGGCCACGATCGAACAAAGTGACGGTCAAAAGATCGATGTCAATATTGTCTGGGTAGGTGCGCCAGCGGCGTTTAATACCATCGAAGCGCAAGCGGTTGGGACCACGGATTTCCGTATTGTGGGCCTCGCGGTTACTGAGCAGGTGGCGGGTAATGATGTCTCTACCACGTTAACTGCGCAGGCAACGGACGGCGATCTGGATACGGCAAGTACCACGTTTAACGTGACCTTTGATCCGGACTCCATAATCAACGGCACGGGTGCAAATGACGTGCTGATCGGCGGCGCAGGCAACGATACGTTGCTTGGCGGCGCCGGTAATGATGTCCTGATTGGTGGACAGGGTAACGATATTTTAACTGGCGGTCTGAATGCGGACGTATTTAAATGGCTGGCTGGTAATACGGGGTCGGATACCATTACTGATTTCAATAAATCGAGTGGGACCTATATGCCGGGCCTGGCTGGGGAGGGTGACGTGCTGGATCTTAAAGCCCTGCTGATTGGCGAAACCGGTACGGCATCAAACCTTACCAGCTTCCTGAACTTCAGCCTGTCAGGCAGCGACACAGTTATCAAAATCGATGCTGATGGCGGTGGTGTTTTTGGCACCCCGGACCAGACCATTGTGCTACAAGGGGTGGATATTGTGACTAGCGGTGGAACACAAATGGATATTATCCAAACCTTGTTGACGGGCGGTAATCTGGTGACTGATATAGTGTAACGCTGGCGCCAGGTTGCTGATACAGGACCTGAACCGCTAAAAAATTCGCCGCCTTCGGGCGGCGTTTTTTTATGTGTTAGATCATTCTGCCAACGGCAGATAAAATTAATCGCAACTGGCGTGTAACATTCGAGTTCCGGGACGGGAACGGCGACATTCTGGACTACGAGGGCTACCACTGATGACTATGCACAACCCGCCGCACCCTTGTGAGTTCATCACCAAACGGTATTAGCGGCCGCGAGCTCGCGATCAAGCTGAATGTGGCCGCCTCCACACTTAGCCGTATTCTTAAGGGCACTAGCCGGATTACTCCGGAAATGGCGCTACGGCTGTCCAGGGCGATAGGTCGTTCCCCGGAGAGCTGGCTGGCCATGCAGGATGCCCACGATCTTTGGCGGGCTCGGCAACACGTCAATCTAAAGCGGGTTGGCAAACTACGGCTCAACGCTTCCCTCCCATAGTTGACCTTAATACGGCACTGCCGTATATTGCGCGCATGTTCACGGTTATTGAAACCCCGACATTCGTCCGCCTCGCCAGCAACTGCTGGAACGATGAAGATCGAACAAACTTCATTACCTTCATCGCGGTAAATCCAGATGCCGGTGGTGTTGTGCCCGGGTCAGGAGGCTTACGAAAAGTTCGTTGGGGAAGTGCTGGCCGTGGTAAGCGTGGCGGGGTGCGCGTGATTTACTTCAATCGCCTCGCCAACGGGGAAATCTGGTTATTAATGGTCTATGAAAAGTCCACGCATGAAAATATTCCGGCGCACGTGCTGCGTCAAATTAAAGAGGAGATCGAAAATGCCTAAAGCCAAACAGAAATCTACCGATCGACAGCCCAAAGTGGATATTGGTGCCGAGCTGCTCGCGTCGGTGCGTGAAATGAAGGCCGGTATCCGTGCTCGCGTCCATCATCCCGAAATTTCAGCAGTCGCCCACGCGCGTTTGGTATCCGGGCTTTCTCAAACCGCCTTTGCAGAGCTGCTGGGTGTTTCGGTACGCACACTCCAGGACTGGGAGCAAGGTCGTCGCGAACCGTCCGGGGCGGCAAAAACTCTTTTCAAGGTTGCGGAGCGTCATCCGGAAATTCTGAAAGAACTCGTTGCCTAAAGTGGCACGGCCCAACCTGTCATTCCACCACGCCTGTGCGAAAAGCCGCGCAGCCAGGTGAGTTCAAACATTGAGGTAGTGGGGGAACCCACTCGGCGTGGCTTTCAACCAGGGGCACGCAAAGGTCGCTGAATCACCGGCAGGCTGTATCTCGCAACGCCTTATCGTAAGAGTTATTCGTTTTGGCGAATTGATCCTGCCAAAATTGGCATGTGCGTTGTTTTTGTTGAGTTGCACTGGTCTGTTGATTACGCGCTTGAGCCGCCTGCCTTGCCTGCTCCTTGCGTTGCTTTTCGGCGAGCTGTCTTTGCAGCGCAAATTTGCGATCAGCTTCCTGCTGCTGCAACGCCATCTGCTGCGTCATTGCAATGAGATCTGCCGAAAGTTTTTCTGCGAGCAGACGGTTTTCGTAATCAACCCATAATTTGTAGAGGCCTATCAGTAATACACTGGAAAGCACCAGCGAAATGAATAGCGTGATACCTAGTTTGTAATAATTCATAAACGCACTCCCTTGCATCAAAACTGCCCATAACTGAATTGTGCCAAAGCCCCTGAGAGTGGACAAGCTGTTGCTGGATATGGCCTGACCGTTTATTCAAACCATAGCCACTTCGTGGCTCTTGAAAAAAAGTTAGGCCCTGGACTGCCAAATAGCGGGGTCTCTGCTGACATGGAATATGGCCAGGACAACGATGCGATGTTGCTCTACGCGAAAATAAACGCTGTATGGGAAGCGCTTGGCGACGACACGCCGAATATCCTCGCGCACAACGGCAAACTGGAGGTGTTGTTTAGATGCCAGTAATACGCAACGGTCAATCTCAGCCACGAACTCAACAGCAAGACCAACTCGCCTGGTCTCATACCAGGCACTCGCTTCGATGAACTCTGCGCTGGCGGCACGATGAAAAGTAACGGGCAGGCTCATTGCCTGATTTTGGCAAGAGCGGCGGCCTTTACTTCACTCCAGGGAACTACATCATCGGGGTTGCCAAGGTGATCTGCGAGGCGGCGGTCAAGTTCCGTTTTTTGTGCTTCGGTCAACGGTGGCGTGGCACCACGACTAACGATACCGTCCCAGATGGCTTCAACCAGTTCGATCTGTTGGTCAATGTCGAGCACACGAGCTTGCTGCAAGAGTTGTGTGTTCATGATCTCGACTCCATTAAAAACTAACGAAATAATTCTAGCGCGCTTCGTACCCTGTGTCGAACGTGTGCCTGACGAGTCTGTAGAAAAAGCCATCTACAAAAGTAGCGTTTCCTGCTAGACAAAGGGAGTGAAAAAGGGTGGAGTCATCTTCTCTCTTTTCCCTGTTCATTCAAGCCGAAGCCGTTTCCAGGCCGAACCCGCTTCGTGGCAACAGGTGCCGCGCTTTACCGGCTGGCTGCCGGCATTTCCTGCTGCATACGCTGCATAAGTTTTTGCCACAGTCCCAGTTGTTGCGCGTCCCCGGAGGGTACCTGCTCGTTGCGGGAGCGCGCCAGCCACAGGGTATTGCCGTTAAAGCTGTACACGGGGATTAAATCCTGGCGCTGCCCGGCGGGCAAAATTTGTGGATTGATATTGTCCAGAATCAGCGGTTCCCCGGCCGGGGTGGTGTAGTAGGCGAGCACCATATGGGGCTGGTCCAGGGTCAGGGCCTTGACGTAGGTGATGCGCATTTTTTCCGTGTCGAGACCCATGCGATCGAGGGTCACGTATTTGGCGATGGAAAAATCCTCGCAGTCCCCGGCGTCTTTTATTAAAAACTCCAGGGGCGTGGCCCAGTAATCGCTCTGCTGCCAGACTTCTTCGTCGGTGACAAATTTGGCGTCGTTGAAAAAATTATTGGCCAGCAGCAGGCGGGCGTGGTCGTCCTGGGTTTTGCCCTGTTCAATTAGCTGGAACCAGTAGCGCACCCGCGCGGCGGCGATGGGGCCGTGTTGCGCTTCCACCTGATTAATCAGTTGGGCGTAGGGGTCGTCCGGTACGGGGGCGGGCGGTGCTTTGGGTGGTCCGCCGGCGCAGCCAGCCAGTAGCAGGGTAAAAGTGAGTAATGCTGCGGGTAAGTGCTGCGCAGTTGCGCGTGTGGCAATCCGGGCCATAACGGGTTCCTGATGGCGTCTCATTTTTAGTGGTGTCGACTGCCGGGAAGTTTTACCGATATTGCCGCGGTTGTACAGGTACCGATTTTGAGGTGTCGTTGGTGTTGTGGCGGACAGGGGAGCGGATAAGCAGGAAGGAGTAGAAAGACGGGCGGGTTACAGTAACTCTTTTTCCATACGTTCGTTCAGGTTGTTCCACAGGTTGATCTGGCTGGATTTGCCCGCCTTGAGCTGTTCGTTACGCGAGCGGGCGAGCCACAGGTCGTCGGCGTTAAAGCTGTACACCGGTTGCAGGTCGCTGCGTTCGGTGGCGGGGCGAATGGACTTGTTGATATTGTCGAGGATCACCGGCACGGAGGACGGGGTTTCGTAGTAGGCCAGCACCATATGAGCCTGGTTAAGGGTCAGGGCCTTGACGTAGGTGATGCGCAGTTTGCGGGTGTCGATGCCCATTTCCCGCAGGGTAAAGTATTTGGCGATGGAAAAGTCCTCGCAGTCCCCGGCATCGTAGGCGAGAAATTCCATGGGCGTGGCCCAGTAGTCGCGTTTGTTCCACAGGGCGAGATCGTTGACAAACAGGGCACCGTTAAAGAAATCGTTGACCAGCTCCAGTTTTACCCGGTCGGGCAGATCGCGGTTTTCGTGAATCATGTCCTGCCAGCGGCGTATTCGTTGCTCGGCGCTGTAGCCATATTTGCTATTGATTTTGGCCAGCAGGGTTTCGCTGAATCCGGTGTGATCGGCGCTGGCTACGGCCACGACTAACAGCGCGCACAACATGGCTGTGCGCACTGCGAGAGACCTTGTTAGCCCGCGTATTTTTGCCACTGGGCGCTCAGCTCCAATTGATGCAAATTTCCACAGAAATCATAGCATTATCGGTTATACCTATTTCACTATGTTCGGATGAAGAGTGTGATCTACTGCTCAATTGGCAAGTTCAGTGGTTTAGATTAGACTCAGCGCTGCATATGCGATCCGGCGCTCGACCGCAATCGCCACACTAACTACACAAATAATGTAAAGGATTGCCTTGTGACGTTATTCCGCCAACTGATTTTAGCCACCCTGGGACTACTGGTATTGCTGTACGCAGGCAATGTGGTGGTCAGCATGTTCAACGCCCGTACGCTGGTACAACAGCAAATGGCGGTGCACGCCCAGGATACGGCCACCTCGCTGGGGCTCTCCATGACCCAGGCGGCGCAGGACAAGGATATTGCGTCCCTGGAAACCCTGTTCAATGCGATCTCCGATAGTGGCTTTTACCAGCGTATTTATTTTCGCGATCTGGACGACAAGGTGGTGATCGACCGTGCATTTGCGGTGGATATCGAAGGTGTGCCCGACTGGTTTGTGAATTTTATGAATTTGCCATCCCCCGAGGGTAAGGCGGAGGTGGCAGCGGGCTGGGCACGCCTGGGCGAAGTGGTGGTAGTGAGCCATCCGGGGCAGGCTTATCGGCAGCTGTGGAAAGTGGTGACGGAGCAGTTGGCCTGGTTTGCGCTGATCTCGCTGGTGGTCAGCGGGATTGCCTATGGGGCGTTGAACTGGCTGCTGGCACCGTTGCGGCGGGTGGAGGAGCAGGCTAACGCCATCCGCGAACAAAAGTTTGAAGTGCAGAAAACTCTGCCCAACACCCGTGAGTTGCATCGGGTGGTAGACGCCATGAACAAAATGTCTAACAAGCTGCATTCGGTATTCGATGAACAGATAGATTTAATTTCCCATTTGCGGGTGCAATCCTATCGGGACGAGGTAACTGGACTGTCGAATCGGGCCGATTTTGATGCACAGCTGAACAGTTTTGTGGGCTCGGAGAGCGGTGATCACAGCGGTGCACTGATGATTTTTGCGATTGACGAGTTTGCGCGGGTTAACGAACTGGCGGGCCGCCGGGAAGGTAACGAGATACTAAAAAGCTTTGGCGCCAAACTCAAACAGGGTATGGCACAGTTTCCCCGGGCCGTGCTCGCCCGTCGCCAGGGGCCGGAGTTTTGCCTGTTCGTCCCGGACATAACGGAGGAAGAAGCCATTGCCCTGGCGGAAGATGTTTTTCAGGATGTGCAAATACTCGACTGGTCATTAAAAGATCAGGAGCCGCTCACAGTCAATATGGGTTTTACCTATACGCAACACGTGGTTAACGGTCCGGAATTGTTGAGCGAGGCAGATATGTGTTTGCGCCATGCCGCGACCGAAGGGCAAAATAAATGGTGTCAGTTCGCCGAGTTGAAGTCCGGGGACGTACCGCTGGTGGCCCAGCCCGCGGTGGAATGGAAGGATTTTATTGCTCGGGTTATTAGCGAACGGGCCCTGGTGCTGCATTATCAAAACGTGGTGTCCACACCGGACAAAACTTCCCTTGGCTGCGAGGTGTTTAGTCGTTTTCGGGATCAGGATGGCAACCTGTTGTCTGCGGGGATTGTATTGCCGCTGGCGGAACGCTTTGGTCGTGCGCCGGAGCTTGATCAATTAATCCTGGAAACCCTGGCTAAGGAAGGATGCGAGCAATACGCGTTTTACGGGGTAAATTTGTGCGCTTCGTCGATAACCTCAAAGGCGTTTACCGAGTGGTTACAGGGATTTTTAAAAGGCAATAAAGCGCTAGCAAAAAAATTGGTGTTCGAAGTTTCTGAACATATTTTGCATATCGAAGAGCAGGATATTCGCAGTTTTCAAACTATGCTGCATAAATTTTCCGCTGGTTTGGCCATTGATCGGTTTGGGTTGGAGTCCGCCGCATTCGGCTATTTAAGCAGTTTGCCCCTGCGTTACCTGAAGGTGCACCGCAGTTTTGTACAGAATATTCAGGACAGCAAGGACAATCAGTTTTACGTGAAATCACTGGCGCAATTGGCCCATAGCCGTGAAGTGATGCTGATTGTGGAAGGGGTGGAGCAGGAGGCCGAGTGGCAGGTGCTGGCGCGCATGGGTATCGATGCGGCCCAGGGCTACCTGCTCGGTAAGCCCGAGCCATTACCAGGGCGGGAGTGATGCGCTTATAATACGCGGCTCATTCCAGCCGTATCCGGATTGTTCCTATGACAGTACGCACCCGCATTGCGCCGTCTCCCACCGGGGATCCGCACGTCGGCACCGCTTATATTGCATTATTTAACCTGTGTTTCACCCGCCAGCACGGCGGCCAGTTCGTTTTGCGTATTGAAGATACGGATCGCGTGCGCAGCACCAGCGAATCGGAACAGATGATTCTGGATTCCTTGCGTTGGCTCGGTCTCGACTGGGACGAGGGGCCGGACGTGGGTGGCCCCCATGGGCCTTACCGACAAAGCGAGCGCGGCGATATTTATGCGCACCACGCGCAAATCTTAGTAGAGAAAGGTCACGCATTTTATTGTTTTGCGACGCCGGATGAACTCGACGCAATGCGCCGGGAGCAAATGGCCCATGGCGCAACGCCAAAATACGATGGTCGCGGACTGCTGTTATCCGCGGAGGAAGTAACACGTCGTGTAGCCGCTGGTGAACCTCATGTCATTCGTATGAAAATTCCCGAGGACGGCGTTTGTCAGTTCGACGATCTGTTGCGAGGCGCTGTGGAGATTCCCTGGCAGCAGGTGGATATGCAGGTGCTGGTCAAGGCCGATGGCATGCCGACTTATCATCTGGCCAATGTGGTGGACGATCATTTGATGGCGATCAGTCATGTGATTCGCGGCGAGGAATGGATTAACTCGACTCCCAAACACCAGTTGCTGTACCAGTATTTCGGCTGGGAAATGCCGGTGATGTGTCATATGCCGCTGCTGCGTAACCCGGATAAAAGCAAGCTTAGCAAACGCAAAAATCCCACCAGCATCACCTATTACAAAGCCATGGGTTACCTGCCGGAGGCGCTGCTCAATTATCTGGGGCGCATGGGCTGGTCGATGCCCGACGAAGAAGAAAAATTCAGTTTTGAGCAGATGGTAGGGCAGTTCGATATCGGCAAGGTTAGTCTGGGTGGGCCGGTGTTCGACACGGAAAAGCTTGATTGGCTAAACGGGCGCTGGATTCGTGAGGAGCTTAACGACGCACAGTTTGCCGAACGGATGGCGGCCTGGGCGATCAATCGCACCCATCTGCAGCGTTTTATACCGTTACTTAAAGAGCGGGTTGAAAAATTTACCGATGTGGCGCCTCTCGCCGGGTTTTTATTGTCCGGCATGCCGACCCTGTCGACGGAACTGTTTGCCCATAAGAAACTGAGTGACGAGACTGTGCAGCAGGTGTTGCAGTTCAGTTTGTGGCACCTGGAGGCGCTGCGGGACTGGCAGCGGGACAATATCTATGGGCAACTGTCCGCTCTGGCCACGGGTATGGAAATAAAACTCAAGGATTATCTGGCGCCGTTGTTTGTCGCCATCGCCGGGCAACCGTCGGCGCCACCGCTGTTTGACTCGATGGTACTACTGGGGCCGGACATGACCCGCGCGCGGCTGCGCCACGCACTGACTGTGGTCGGTGGTCCGTCGAAAAAGCAGTTGAAAAAATGGGAGAAAACCTACGCCGAACTCTGTGGGCTGAGCGCGGACGGAACGGGCGAGGAATCTTGACAGTCGCGGGGGGCGTGCCTACAATGCGCAGCCTTATTTGGGGCTATAGCTCAGCTGGGAGAGCGCAACACTGGCAGTGTTGAGGTCAGCGGTTCGATCCCGCTTAGCTCCACCAATTTAAAAGTCTTCTCGGTACACGGGAGGGCTTTTTTTTTGCCTGATCAATTTGCCACGGCGTTCGGATTGCCCACAGGGGGTTGTGAGCGTATGACGCACAGATCGTTGGGCGAAATGTTTTTTGCACCGTTAATGTGCTGCCAGTGCGCTTTCTCAGGGCCTTAATAACCACAATATACGTGCTGGAACGTCTTGATTAATCGGCAAAATGGCTATTTAATGAGGCGCTTGGATGACGGTGTTTGCAGCCAGATTCTAGATAGACTGAGTGGCCGCAACCGTTATACCGATAACACTAAATAATCGCACAGCTGGTTAGGCGCCTGGTTACGAAACGGGTGCTTGGCAGCGGTTGAAAGGGATGGTTCGCTGATATGGCAAGCAATACGACGGGAAATTGGAGCGCAACAGGGTGGTTTCTTGCTTTTCTCGCTCTG
The DNA here is from genome assembly GCA_041601945.1 of Porticoccaceae bacterium. Taxonomy (GTDB): domain Bacteria; phylum Pseudomonadota; class Gammaproteobacteria; order Pseudomonadales; family Porticoccaceae; genus JBFJKD01. The sequence goes on from JBFIHG010000048.1 coordinate 10,728, forward strand.
GTACTGGCGGGTTGCCAAACCGCCAAACAGACTACCGTGGTCGAACAGCCGCAGGTGGCGTCCCCAGCTCAGGTTGCACTTGTCGCGGAGTCGGGTTTGTCCGCCGAGGATCGTCTGCGCAAGGTTATTCGCCAGCTGGAACTGGGTGAGGTTGCTGTGGCGCGAGTCGAGCTGGAAGCCTATCTTGCAGAAAAGCCAGACAGTAAGGTGGCGCGGGATCTGTTGCGCCAGATTGACGTGCCGTCCCATGAATATTACCCGACTGAGTCCTTTAATGTCCGCCTGACCCCCGGGGATTCGCTGTCTACCCTGGCACAGAAATATCTCGGCACCTATTACCAGTTTTACGGGTTGGCAAAATATAACTCCATTGCCCGGCCGGGTGATTTAAAAGTCGGGCAGATTGTCAGTATTCCATTAACCGAAAGTGCCCGTCTGGCACGGCAAAATCGCGCGACGGCTGGCGACTCGGAAGAGCATCCCGAAGTACTCACCATGCCACAACAGACATCTACGACGGCGTTGCATAACTGGGCGACGGTAAAATCATTGGTTGCGCAAAATAATTTTCAGGGTGCGGTGACCACCATAGAAGCTATGCCAAAACCTCCCCTCAGCGCAGCGGAATTGGCGTTGGCGGTGCAAGCCTACAGCGGCAATGGGGCAAAATTGGCTACGGCCAACCCAAAACTGGCATCTGCACAGTATTTACAGGCGGCGAAGTTACACAAGACTGCAGGGAATAGCGCCGAGGCCTACGCGGCAGCGCAACGCAGTGTGCAGCTCGATAGCAGTAATACGGCGGCGAGCCAGCTAGAGCAGAGATTGAAGTCAGAACTTGCCGACGAGTACCATAAACAGGCGTCGGTGGCGTTCCGCCGCCAGGCCCTCGATGAAGCGATTGCGTTGTGGGACAAGGTGCTGGCCATCGATCCCAATCATCAGTACGCAATTTCCTATCGATTGCAGGCCCTTGAATTGAAGAGCAAGCTGTCTAATTTACAATAATTGTGTCCGTTATAATTGCCGCTGGCACGACACTGCAGTAACGCTCGGCGGATGATTGTTGGATGGTTGCTGTGCGGAGAGTATGGGTTACGCGGGCTAGAAGATGAATAAATTAAGCGCTATTTACGGCGAGTTGCGGCGCAGAAAGGTGATTAACACCTTTGTACTGTACGTGGTTTCCTGCTGGATTATTTTGCAGGTCAGCTCAATCGCTTTCCCGATATTTGGCCTGCATTCAGACTATTATTACTGGCTATTAGGTATTTTTATTGGTTTTCTACCTGTGGCACTCACTATTTCCTGGTTTTATAAATTGACTGCCAGTGGTTTTATTCGCGTCGCACCTTTTGCCGAGCGCAGGGCCCTCAATAATATAGCCCCGCGCACCGATCGGCGGGCTTCGTTGACAAATAAAAACAAGAACGCGGTGGAGCATCACGGCTGGTTTATTTACGCTGAGTCCGGTCCCGTGGAGGGCCTGGAATACAATATCGCACAGCCGATTACCCTGGGGCGCGCCATTGAGTGTGAAATTACGTTGTTGCGTTCCCACATTTCGCGCAATCACGCTCGTTTACAAGTTGTGGATGGCGTTCTCTCTGTTGAGGATCTGGGTTCGTCTAACGGAACCTGTGTTAATGGCACGAGAATTGATGGACCTAAAGTATTACACCACGGTGACGAGTTGAGCTTTAAAGATGTGGTTTTTCGTGTAAAAGAATATTCGTCTCAGGTGCGCAACGAAGCGCTGTTGAATCAAACCACAGTTATCGAAAAAAGTTAAACGTCAACATTATTAGCCTTTCTTATTGAACGACTCCGCGCTGCTCTATTTTTTTCAAATTGGCCTGCATTCGAATGGCTTGAGCAAGTAGTGTGCGCGCTTGTATATGGTTCGGATCGAAGTGTAAAGCGCGCTCAAGTGCCGCCACGGAACGATCTATATCTTTACCTAATAAGCCTCTGGCATACAGATAATTGTCGTTCGCCAGTTGTTTTTTCAGGCTTGTCAGGCGCGTATCTGGTTGCGGCGCGCCGGAATTTTGCAGTGCCCGCTCAAGGTGTTTTGCGGCGCTAGTGTGGTCATGCGCGGTACTGTAATGGCCTGCCAAATTAATATCTGCTTCGTACACCAAGGGCCGTATTTTTTGTTCAATTCTGTTTATATCCGTGGTGCCCAGCAATGCGCTTAGCGCCGCATATTTTTTTGCCTGTAGAAGTCGTTCAGCGTTGGCAATAGTAAGTTTTTTGCTTGGCACTTGTGCTTCCATGGGCGCTGCATAGTGTTTTGCTTCATTGGCGGTTTTGTTGCGTTGGGCAGAGCGCATTCGCGCCGAGGTTATTTTTTGCAGATTGTCGAAAGCGTCCTGGTGATTCGGGTGGAGGGACAGGACTTTTAAAAAATTTAATTCCGCACTGCGCAGGTCGCCGCGCTCAAACTGGGAACGTCCACGATTGAATAGCTGCTGGCTTTGCCGCGTGATCTGGCTTGTCAGGTCGGCTATGGCTTTCGTTGTTTCGTTGTCCTGGGGCGCAAGGGTTTGTACGATACGCCACTGATCGAGTGCGGCGGCAAGCTGACCCCCTTGTTCAAGGTGGCGTGCGGTGCTTTTTCGTGCCGCGATATATTGTTCGATGCTTTCCTTCGGCGGTGGACTGACACAGGCTTGCAGAAGCAGGGTCATAAAAATAATCAGTGCTGAAACTCTGCCGTAGCTATTCATGGCAGACTTTTAGTCACGTAGCCG
>JBFIHG010000049.1:0-13109 GCA_041601945.1 Porticoccaceae bacterium
GCATTACAATCGGGTAATTGGCTGCCCTTTGCACGCATCTCATTCAAGGACGTAACTAACGTATTTAGCGCGATCATCCTGTGCAAAACTTAGCCGTGAGCGGAACAGGAAAGTTACTGCACACCTTACAACACACCGAACGGGGACATTATGAACTTTGAATTTTCAGACAAAGTCAGGGAGTTACAACTGCGGGTCCAGAATTTTGTCGATCAGGTTATCGTGCCCAATGAGGCCCGCTACTACCGGGAGCTGGAAGATGGAGGGCGTTGGTGTACACCGCCGGTGCTCGATGAAATGAAAGCGAAAGCCAAAGCGGAAGGCCTGTGGAATTTATTTCTGCCGGAGAGTGAACGTGGTGCGGGCTTGTCGAACCTCGAGTACGCCCCTCTGTGCGAAATAATGGGCAAGCTTAAATTCGCCTCGGAGGTGTTTAATTGCGCCGCGCCGGATACCGGCAATATGGAAACTATAGAGCGTTATGGTAGCGAACAACAAAAAAGAGAGTGGCTTGACCCGTTGTTGAATGGCGATATTCGCTCCGCGTTCTGTATGACGGAACCATTGGTGGCGTCGTCGGATGCAACTAATATCGAAACCCGAATCGAACGCGACGGCGACGACTACGTAATCAACGGCCGCAAGTGGTTTTCATCGGGAGTGCATGATCCACGGTGCAAAATATGGATTGTGATGGGCAAAACTGATCCCGATGCTGCACGCCATGTCCAACAGTCAATGATACTGGTGGAACCCGGTACGCCTGGTATCACCGTTGAGCGCTGGCTACCGGTGTTTGGCTACGACGATGCGCCACACGGGCATGCGGAAGTTGTATTCAAGGATGTGCGGGTACCGGTGTCGAATATTTTGTTGGGGGAAGGACGAGGCTTCGAAATTGCCCAGGGGCGGCTGGGGCCGGGACGAATTCATCACTGCATGCGGATTATTGGCGTGGCTGAACATGCGCTTGAGCTGATGTGTCAGCGCTTGTTAAGTCGAGTGGCTTTTGGCAAACCACTGTCCGAGCACGGCGTCTGGCTGGAACGTATTGCCGACGCTCGCATCAATATAGAAATGAGCCGGCTGTTGACATTAAAAGCGGCCTATATGATGGATACGGTAGGTAATAAAGTCGCCAAAGCGGAAATCGCCATGATTAAAGTGGCCGGGCCTAATTTAGCGCTCAAAATTATCGACGACGCCATTCAGGCGTTCGGCGGTTGTGGGGTCACTGAAGACGTAGGTTTGGCCCGCGCCTATGCTCATATGCGGGTACTACGCATTGCCGACGGCCCCGATGAAGTACATCGCAATCAGATTGCACGTCTCGAACTAAAAAAACATATGCAATGAGTCCGCGCCGGATTTTGCCTGCAATAATTATGCGGCGTGGGTTAGCGTTCTTTGGGTAAACAGTAAATTTCAGAAAGTTTGAGTGAGTACTGGAGATATGACATGAAGATAAAAGCCGCGGTGCTACGCGGGATAGATCAGCCATTTACCATAGAAGAAGTGGAACTGGCGCCGCCGAAAGAAAATGAAGTTTTGGTGAAAACCACCGCAAGCGGTATCTGCCACAGCGATTACTCCTGCGTGCATGGTGTGCTCAAGGTGCCCATGCCGATTGTGCTGGGACACGAGGGTGCCGGTGTAGTGGAGGCGGTGGGTGCCAACGTCAAACACCTTAAACCGGGCGATAAAGTGATTGCTTCTCTGACACCCAGTTGTGGGGAGTGTGTCATGTGTAAGGAGTCCAAAGAGTATATGTGTGCGGAAATGGGTAAATTACTTACCCACTGCACACAAATCGACGGCACCACCCGCCACACCGGAAAAGATGGGGAACCATTATTTGCATTATGTGGCGTCGGCTCGTTCGGCGAGTATATGGTCATGCCTGCGGGTTCTGCGATTAAGGTGCCCGATGACACGCCACTGGAAAGTACTTGTCTGATTGGTTGTGGTGTCACCACGGGTACCGGCGCGGCACTGAATACCGCGAATGTCCAACCGGGGGAAAGCGCTGCGATAATTGGCTGCGGCGGTGTCGGACTGTCGATTATTCAGGGTGCGCGTATCGGTGGCGCCACTATTATTATTGCCATTGATCCTATGGCGGAAAAACGAGAGCTCGCTCTGAGCCTCGGTGCCACTCATGCGATCAATCCATTTGAAGAAAATACGGAGCAGAGGGTAAAAGAAATTACCGGAGGCCTGGGTGTGCACTACGCATTTGAAGCCCTTGGTCGCACGCAGACCATGGAGCAGGCCTGGAGCTTGCTCAGGCCCACTGGGCGCGCCATCATAGTCGGCGTCGCCGCTCTGGACCAAACTGTCACCATTCCCACCGGCGCCTTGCTATTTGAGTGTGAAATTCAGGGTTCGTGCTACGGATCCTCGACACCTAAAAAAGATATTCCACGCTTTGTCGAATTGTTCAAAAGCGGTGAACTGAAACTCGAAGAAATGATTACTCAGCGCATTCAGCTTGGCGATATTAATCGGGCTTTTGAGGAAATGGGTCGCGGAGAAGGCGCACGTTCGGTCATTATGTTTGACTGAAGTGTGACTATCACAGCATCGAATTGTAGCAGGGCGGGAGAAAAAGTATGAAAACAAAAGCGGCGGTACTTTATGAAGTTGGTAGCCCCTTTGTTATTGAAGAGTTAGAGTTGAGCGAGCCAAAAGAAAATGAGGTTCTGGTCAAATATGCGGCGAGCGGTATTTGCCATTCAGATTATTCGTTCCGCTACGGCACATTGCCGGTCAAATTGCCCGCCGTGCTGGGCCATGAAGGCGCGGGTGTTGTCGAAGCTATAGGCTCTGGCGTGAAGCATTTAAAGGTGGGGGATCACGTCATTGCGTCTCTGACACCAGCCTGCGGCAAATGTCTGTTTTGCAAAGAGGGTAAACCGTTTCTGTGCCAGGAAATGGGTGACACCATATGGGAGGCCGCTTTGCTGGATGGCACGCGCCGCTTGAAAAATAAAAAGGGAGAGGACATCGGGCAACTGGTGTGCGTCGGTACGTTTTCAGAACGGGCAGTCATACCCGCCAGCATGGCAATCAAAATCGACGCTAGTGCGCGTCTCGACACAGTGTGTCTGATTGGTTGCGGAGTGACTACGGGAGTTGGCGCGGCACTTAATACGGTCAAAATAACACCGGGGGATAGTTGTGCGGTAATCGGTTGTGGCGGTGTTGGTCTGTCGATTATTCAAGGCGCAAGGATTGCCGGCGCTAGCATGATTATCGCGATTGACCCGGTGGCGGAAAAGCGCGAACTGGCGCTACAGCTTGGGGCAACTCATGCGGTTGATCCAGGCGCCTGTAACGCCGTTAAGGAGGTGCGTAAAATCAGCGGCGGTGGGGTGCATTTTGCATTTGAGGCTGCCGGGCTTAAGGCAACTATTGAACAGGCCTGGGCCATGCCACGTTATACCGGTACCGCCTGTATTGTCGGTGTTCCGGCCCTCGATACGGAGCTTGAACTACCCGTATTGGGGTTTTTCAGCGAGAAACATTTAAAAGGTTCCGGCTACGGTTCGTCGATACCTTCGCGAGACATTCCTAAATTTGTCGATTATTATCGGTCAGGCGAGTTGCGTCTTGACGAAATGGTGACCAATCGCATTAAACTGGAACAGATTAATGAAGCCTTTGATGCCATGGGCAAAGGCGAGGGCGCCCGTACAGTGATTATGTACGACTAAAGATTAAGCCAGAGGCACATTGTGTGGCAGCAGAGTCTGTGTGAGACTCGCGTATAGCGTGGTAAAAACCATTCCATAAATACACTAAAGGAGCGCAATCATGCAACAGCTAACAACACAACCCTTCGTCGACGGATTCGTATTCCTCGAAGGTCCGCGCTGGCACGAGGGCAAGCTTTGGGTGTCGGACATGTTTGGCCTGACGGTGTACACCATCACCACCGATGGCAAGAAAACGCCTGTTGCCAACTTCCCGAACCGTCCGTCGGGCATCAATTTTATGCCGGACGGGTCGGTAGTTATTGTATCCATGGCCGACCGGAAACTGATGCGCGTCGACGTAGCGACTGGCGCACTTAGCGAATACGCAGATTTATCTGCCCACCTGGCCTACGACATCAACGACGCGGTTTGTGCAAAAAATGGCAACATATATGTCGGCACATTTGGTTACGACGTATTTGCCCACGAAGAACCGAAGTCAGCGACCCTCACATTGGTCACTCCTGCGGGCGAGATACGTACCGTCGCAGACGATATGCACTTCCCTAACGGTGCGGTAATTACCCCCGATGGAAAAACATTAATTGTGGCTGAAACCTTTGTTGGACGACTTACCGCATTTAATATCGAAGCGGACGGATCCTTGAGCAACCGCCGGGTATTTGCCGATTTGGCCCCCTATACCCCCGATGGTATCTGTCTCGACAAAGAAGGGGCAGTGTGGGTGTCCGCGTTTGAAAATGGCGAATTTATACGGGTGCTCGATGGTGGCACTATTACCCACAAAATCGATGTGGGCGACCGTCGCGCTGTGGCCTGTAATCTGGGTGGTGACGACGGTAAAACGCTGTTTTGTCTTATTTTCGACGGTGCTCTGGAAGATATTCCGCTGGGCAAGGAAAATGCCAAAATCGAAATCGCACGGGTCGAAGTCGCGGGTGCTGGTTCACCCTGAAGAACCGTGTAAACAAGGCAAGAAAACGAGTAAAGGTGACGCGATGTATAAGTATCGACTGGAAAAATCCGACGAATACACGCACGTCGCCAGCAACGAAATAAATTTTAATGAAAGTGTTTACGTAAACGGCTGGGACCTCGCGCAAAAGTTTGGCGTATGGATGCGTTTGGGTAATCGGGTCAATGAAGGTTATGCAGAGGTGTCCGTATGCCTCTACCTGCCGGATGGCAGGGTGGCGTGTCAGTTTCAACGCCCCACAATCACTGACAACGACACTCACAATGCAGGGGGACTGCAATACCAGGTGCTGGAGCCGTTTAATGCAGTGGCTATGCGTTACACGGGCGAACTGATGCTGCTCGATAATCCGGAGCAGCTGCGCGACCCACGCAAAATGTTTAAGGAAGCTCAACGGGTATCAGCAGATATTGATCTTACCCTGACCGGTGTCTCTCCCATGCATGGCGGTGAACCCACAGCGGCAAATGATGACACCATGTACGGGCGGGATTTTTCCCTTGGACATTTTAATCAGCATACCCAGACCGTGGGAACCATAAGGCTGGGCGACACGACGTTAACTCTGGATGGTTACGGCTGGCGCGACCATTCATGGGGCCCGCGTTACTGGACGAACATTTATTTTTATCGACTGTTTATTGCCAATTTTGGCGCGGACCGTGGCTTTATGCTGCTCAAGCGCACGGGGCGGGATGGGGTGGTACACCGCCAGGGCGTACTATTGTACGACGGCCAGTATGAGGACATTACCGATCTCGACATCATTACCGAATGGAGCCCCGCCAAAGATCCCGTCGCCATGCAGCTTGGGGTCAGGACTGCCCAACGTTCTGTTCTGCTCGAGGGCAAAGTAATGACCCTCGCACCCCTTAGAAATCGTCGCCAGGTCGGCGACCAGTCGCTTGCCTGCCGTATCGCAGAAGGGTTCACTGCATGGCGTTGGGACGATGGTCGTCCGGGTATTGGTATCACCGAATACATTGAATTTCTCGAGAACGGGGAACCGGTCGGTTATCCGCTGTAGTTTTCTTTCGTCGGGAAGCAGTTAGTCTATGAACGACAGCGTTAAAAGTCCCCACGTTATCGCCGATCTGACTGTTGCCCTGCGGGCAGCCATCAAACGCCGTTACGGTGAAAGTGCAGATATTGGCAACGTAAGTGTCGCGGTGCTTGGTGGTTCTAATCGCACATTATTATTCGATCTGCATGCGTCGGGTAAGCAACGACGAATGGTGTTTCGGCAGGAGACCTACCGTGCTACTACCTCGCCATTTCTGGCACCACATGATCAGTTTAAATTATTGCAGATAGCTCATCGCCACAGCCTCCCCGTACCGGAACCAATTTTCGAACTGGATATGGATGATAATCTCGGCCGTGGTTTCGTGATGGCCTGCATTGAGGGCGATAGCTTACCCAAAATACTCCTGAATGATTCTCTTTATGCGCCAGCGCGGGAGCGTTTTGCGAGTCAAACCGGTGAAATACTGGCGAAACTGCACAGTATAGATAGTGGAGAAGCGGACTTTCTTGCTAATACTGCAGACAGTGTCGATCCACTGGCAGCACAAATTACCCGTTACGATAGTTACGGTGAATACCATCCGGCCATAGACATTGGTATTCGCTGGCTGGAAACGCATCGCCCAGCGGATACCACGCAATCCATCGTACACGGGGATTATCGCAACGGTAATTTAATCCTTGGTCCACAAGGCATCCGCGGGGTTCTGGATTGGGAGTGCACTCATCTGGGTTCGGCGGTTGAAGATATCGCCTGGGTTTGCCTGCGTTCCTGGCGTTACGGCAATCTGGATAAAGCCGTAGGGGGGATGGGCACCCGCGCAGATTTGTACCAGGCATATCGGGTCAATGGCGGTCGGGCGCTGGAGCCGGATGAAGTACACTGGTGGGAAGTGTTTGGTTTACTGCGCTGGGCAGTATTAAATATTATGCAGGCCAGTGGTCATATCAGCGGCGAGCGACGCTCCCTGGCGTTTGCATCCTGCGGTCGCAATACCAGCATGATCGAATACGATCTACTGATGACGATCAACGGTCAATACAACTAGGAATGGTCGGATGAATCAGGACCAACCAGATATTCAGGAAATATTACGTTCCGTTATCGCCTATACGGAAGACGTGGCGAATCGCAGCAAGGGGTCTGAACGATACGATGCACTATGCGCAGTTTATTTATTGGGTGCGGTGGCGCGGGAATTGACGTTGGGCTCCGAGCAGAGCCGCGCACAACAGGCAAAACTGTCCGCGTTAACCAATGCTAGCGGTTCGCTGGCAGATCTGTATGCGGTGTTTTGTCGGAATACCCGTTCCGGAGACTACGATAAGAAGTGGAACGAGGCTTTTGAATTTGCGCTCCAGCAAACTATAGACAAAGTTACCGTATCGAATCCACAGCATCTCGATGCAATCCATCGAGAGCAGTGAGACTACCGGTCAACGTAGCGACTTTCAATAAGTCGGGATCAAGCAACGTTAAGGAGCGTGTAATATATCGAGAGCAGGGTCGTAAACGTCTGTTTCAACTTCCATCATGCCCAGCAACGTATGAAATACATTTTCATGGTTGAATTCACGGTTGCGCTGGGCCTTCAACTTGCCGAGATCGGCGCCATCAAAATTTTCACCAAACCACATAATTGCCGGCACATGCCTTTGTGCGTCAGGCGCAATCATGTTTGGCATGCCGTGTAGATAAATTCCGCCCTCACCGAGAGATTCACCATGGTCGCTAACATAAAACATGGCGGTTTCAAATTTTCTATCATTAAGCTTAAGGATGTCTATTGTTTTAGACAAAAAATAATCCGTATACAGGATCGTGTTGTCATAGGTATTGATGATCTCCTCGTCGCTGCAGTTTTGCAACTGATTGGATTCGCACGTTGGTTTAAATTTCTTAAACGCCGCAGGATATCGCTTATAGTATGCTGGCCCGTGACTACCCATCTGATGCAAGATGATAAATATGTCCCCTTTTTTTACGGAATCTATTTTCTTTTGTAAGTTCGTCAGCATACCTTCGTCCCGACACTCAACATCACAAACGGGATTGTTAGCATTTGTGCTGTAGTCGTCGTAACTAGAACGAATGGCAACACCTTTAGAGTCGGAATTATTGTCTAGCCAAAAAACGTTGACGCCGGACAGGCTCAAAATATCTAATAGATTTTCAGAATTTTTTGCCTTTTGAGCGTTGTAATTCCCATTATCTATTTTTGCAAAAATACAGGGTACAGATACAGAAGTAGATGTACCGCATGACCAAAAGTTAGTAAAGCTAATCAGATCAATTTTTTCAAGGAATGGGTTGGTTTGCCTGGAATATCCATTCAATGAAAACCTGTCAGATCTTGCCGTTTCTCCTAGCACAAAAATAATAAGCTCACGATCAATGTCTGTAACCGGTATTTTTGCGTCAAGACCAACGCTTTTTAGTGTTGTTATTTGCGGTGTAAATGATGTTTTTACGTATTTGACGGTAGAGTATATCCAGTATAAAGGGTTTGAATAGTATCTTAGCGGTTTGTGCTCCCTGAAGAATGTAGCGTATGTGCTGCCGAGCGAAACCATGCAAAGAATTGCTAATATCATCGCAATGCTGAATAGCTTTATGTTGGATGTAATATTTGATTTTACGCTCGATTCTATAGTTTTAATTCTATATATGAGAATAGATGGAACGACTCCAATTAGCATAAAATAAAGCGCCAGCTTGATAGATATCAGGTCTATTGACTCGTTGAGGTTCGTTTCAAATATGTTTTGAATCATTACGTCATCTATTACCAAATTAAAGCTATCCATAAAATATGCAGTAATAGAAGAAACGATTAAGACGATAATTAATAACGGCTTGGTGAAAATTCCGTGGCACACCAGGGCTAAAATAACCACCAATACAGAATTTACCAGCAACGTGAGAGAAAATAAGAACGGAATGTTGGACAGGTTGACAGGGTATACCGTTATAACGTTTGTAAAAAAAGCATAATTTCCAAACACTGTTAAAAATACTGATGCCAAAACGATTAGTTTAGTTTTAGATATATCTTTTATAAATGTAAATAAAATCATCACATACCACTAGTTTTCAAATTTAATTGGATTGAACGAACAATATAACCATACATCTATAGAACAGATCGCATTTCCATATTTCGCTTTGTATAAATATTATGCGTTACAAAAATAATCAGTAGTATTGAAAGGACAAGAGAGGATCCGATAGTGCCAAAATTTAGACCACCGTTTTCGATCGGCTTAGTCAGGAAGTCGCCAAATGTAGCGCCGAATGGGCGGGTTAGGATGAAAGCAGCCCAGAATAGTAAAACACGATTTAATTTTGTGAGATAAGTCAGGGCGACAATCAAACATATCGACCCGCCCGTCAGTATGGCGCTTCCCAGGAAACCAAGTCCAGAGTCGTCAGCCACAAAATCCCCAAATGCAGTTCCCAAGGTGTTGGACACTAAGATCGCGGCCCAATAGAAGCACTCGACCCTGCGCGACGTTATCTGAGTAGTGGATATAGACCTCTCGCTAATAAACCATATCAGCAGAACAGTGGCGAGGCATAGAATCAGGATAACAGACCCAGTTGCATAACCCAGGCCGAGTGTGCGATCCATGTAATCGGATATCGTTGTACCAGCGGTGCTTGTTGTGAGTATCACCGTCCAAAAAAGAACGGGATAATACGCTTTGGCTTTAAGTTGGATCATCAAACTGATTGCAAACAGGCCAAGGAGAATCACAGAGCTAAGGGCATAACCAACGTTCATGGTCATCGACAGAAGGTCACCTGCTGTTTCACCCAGGGTTGTGGCGCAAATTTTCATTATCCAGAAATAAATGGTTAACTCTGCTACTTTATTCATGCTTTTCTCTGATAGGCGGCTCGTTCGGTTGCTGAGTTGATGACGTCCATTTAATTGGAAGCATTCTTAGCAAAGTGTTATCACGCCGCACATAATGGTGAAGCAACGCAGCGGTGGCGTGGGCTCCAATCAAATAGTATCCCGCTGTACCGCCATATTCATGAATCTGCTTGATGAGTTTGGCGTTCTGTTTGTTTGCGCCGATTAAAGCTGGCCAATCAAAGCTAAAGAAAGGCGCAGATTTACCGTTTGCGCTAAATATCATCCAGCCGATGAAAGGCATACCCAGCATAAAAATATATAGTGCGCTATGCATTGTTTTTGATAGATAGTGCTTTCTTCTACTGAGCTCCGGTTCGATCCGGGGTGAGACCTGCGTCCAACGTAGCGTCAGGCGAAACCAGGCTAGCAGGAAAATGGACAACCCCAATGAAAAATGCCATGCTTTTAGTACAGAACGCATTTCACTTTCTTTGGGGTAATACAAACGCAATTCTATGCAGGCGTAAACCGCTATGATTAGCACCACCATTATCCAGTGGAATCCGATGGTTACGGCTCCATAGCGTTTGCCGTTATTAATCCACTGCAATGCTTATCTCCTGTCCCGGCTTGGAACACAATAATTTGACAGTTACCCTGAATCCTTGGCTCAGATCTGGGTTTGCCCGACAGTCGAGGACGCCCGTTACGTCGCCGAGGTTGATAGCAAACTGTGTTTCCCCGAGCAGGATGCATTATTCTAGAAACATCTTAAGCTAGCCTTAACAATGAATTGTTAAGGTAACTCCTTGAAAAACAGAACTAAGTCGCCCACATACTGTATTGTGTGTGGACACCAATGAGAATGATTCAGATTAGGATGCCAATGCAAAAGACTGTTCTCCACCGCGCCTTGTTATTCAGCGGCATAGCGATCTTCACTGCGTTACTACTCAATGGCCGGTTGTCGTCAATGTCGCCCTATCAGTGGTGGTTCCTGCTAACAGCCAGCCTCGCTACTTCCTTATTCCTGATCGCGCCGGTATGGATGTTACAGCGCATCAGCACAGCAGTGTCGCCGTGGCCACGTGTTACAGGATTGGTCGTTAGCTGTCTGTATTTTCTGCTGCTGGTACTACTGGCCGCGGATTACAAGTTGTATTCGTTGTATGGCTTTCATATTAACGGTTTTGTGATCAATCTCGTCCTAACCCCGGGCGGGATAGAATCCATGGGGTCAAGCCATAGTTTTTATCTGACCATCATCAAAGTACTATTGGTAGCTTTGGTTCTATTTTTTATCCTTATTTGGTTTTTTCCGATTGAACGTTTGCTTCCCCAAACACTGAAGGGAGTGAAATTTTGGGCAGGTGTGTTTCTGTTGACGTTTCTTGCGCAGAGTGGCAGTTATGCGCTGGCAGCGTATCGCTACGATAAATCTGTATTAGGTATTGCTGACAGGGTTGCTTTCCATATTCCGGTTACGGCGGCAGGCTTTTTGAAAAAATTGGGGGTAGAACGTCCGCCAAAACCCGTTGGTGGCGAGATAAAACTCAAATCCGGGGCCATGCACTACCCCCTGGCATCGATAACGATCGCCGACCACGCGCCCAAACCTAATATCGTCTGGCTGGTGGCGGAATCCTGGCGCTGGGACATGCTGGACCCCGAGATCATGCCGCACACCTGGAAATTTGCCACCGAGCAGGGTATGCGATCACTCCAGCACTACAGCGGTGGCAACGGTACGCGCATGGGCATGTTCTCACAATTTTACAGTCTCTATGGGTCCTACTGGTTTGACGCCATGCGCGCTCGACGCCAACCGGTGTTATTCGATGTCCTCGCTCAGCAGGGGTATACAAAGAAAGGCGTTACCAGTGCGCTCTTTTCCTATCCAGAATTTGACCAGACAATTTTCTCAGGATTTAAGAAAAATGAACTGCACTCCGATGACAAGGGTCCGGGGTGGGAGCGAGATCAACGTAATGTCGGTGTATTACTTGATTACATGCAACAAGCGCAGGAACCCTATTTTGCATTTATGTTTTTTGAATCACCGCACGCAAATTACCATTTTCCACCCGACGCAGTGATTCGTCCCGACTATTTACCGGATTTTGATTACGCCACAATGGATCTGGATAAAGATATCGATCGTATCAAGAACCGTTATATCAATGCCTGCCACCACCTGGATAAAGAATTTGCGCGGGTACTAACCTTCTTGCAAACTAATGATCGCCTTGCTAACACCATTGTAATTATCACTGGTGACCATGGTGAAGAGTTTATGGAAAATGGTCGATGGGGACACAATTCCACATTTGTACAACAACAAATTCGTGTGCCACTGATTCTCGCGGGTGCCGGCATTAAACCCGGTGTGCTGGACCGTATGAGCAGTCACGACGACCTGATCCCAACCCTGTTGCCCTTGCTGGGCGTAACAAATCCAGCCAGTGACTATGGGTTTGGGCAGAATATGCAAGCGCAAGATTTTAACCGTCGCTACAGTGTTGTTTCCGATTGGCACGGTCCGGTGCTGGTCACGCCAACCGCGAAGTTTATTCTCGCCAAAAATATTGCATCAAATGGCTCTTCTGTGACCGATTTGAACGACAAACCCCTGGCGGACGATGCTGTTTTGCCAAAAGACCGGAAAACACTGGGGTTATTTATGGGGGAATATTCGCGATACTTACAACGGCACTGAGGCAAAAGTATTTGCCGAATAACGTTTTACGGGCAGGCCGTGAACGGGACGGTTATCGCTAATAAGCAACGGTTGCTACATGTCAGGGCTTCACACACCTGTGTTCAAATGCCTGCCTGGGCAGCGCGTTCCGCGTCCCGCTGAAACTCCGCATTGGATTTGATATCGCGCCTGAAGGGCAGCGCCAGCTGATAACCCAGTCGATCTGACACTTCGTCATCCAGCACATTGATACCGTAGCGAATGGCGTTAACGTCTGCATATGTAAACGTGCCGAACAATCGGTCCCAGATGGAGAGAATCCCCCCGTAATTACTGTCCGTCCAGGGCAGTTCGTTGTGGTGGTGAAATTTGTGCATATCCGGTGTCACAAAAACCCAGCTTAACCACCGATCAAGTGCTTTTGGAATCTGGAGGTTGGCGTGAATAAAATAGGTAAACGGAATGGTGATAAACCGATACAGCAGATAGAAAGCCAGCGGCAGGCCAAGCGCTGCAATCGCCAGCAGGGCGAAAACTTCGCGAAACAGATAGTCGCCGGGATGGTGACGGGTGCCCGTGGTGACGTCCACTTTATTATCCGAGTGGTGCACCAGGTGTAGCCGCCACATCCAGTGCACTTTATGCAGCAATACATGCACACAGTACTGTGCCATAAAATCCAGCACCAGCAAGGCAATAATCAGCTCCGCCCACAGGGGCAACTCTAACCAGTGCAACAGGCCGATTTGATGTTCCGCACTCCAGTCGATCAGGCCGACTACGGAAGTTGCGAATGCCAGGCCGATAATTATCGTGGTCAACAGCAA
>JBFIHG010000050.1:0-12716 GCA_041601945.1 Porticoccaceae bacterium
GCGTTTGCGTCGGCACGTCCGCAAAATCACTGGCCACCAGATTTTCATCGGCCACCAACAACGTATTGGCGCCAGACTGTCCGGTTGGCTGAAGATGCGGCACAAGTAAGCGCAATGGATCGGACATGGATGTAATATCGAAACCGGCGCGGGGGTTTATTTGGGGCGCAAGAGCTGTGCCGCCTGCACCGCAAAGTAGGTGAGGATGGCATCGGCGCCAGCGCGTTTAAAGGCCAGCAGGGATTCTAGTATTACCGCGTCTTTATCCAGCCAGCCGCGTTCGAAGGCAGCCACGTGCATGGCGTATTCACCGCTGACCTGGTACGCGAAGGTCGGCGCCCGCAGCTCATCTTTCACCCGCCGCACCACATCCAGATAGGGCATGCCCGGTTTCACCATAATGATGTCCGCGCCTTCCGCCAGATCCAGCGCGCACTCGTGTAATGCTTCGTCGCTGTTGGCCGGGTCCATCTGGTAGCTGTATTTGTTGCCTCCTTTAAGGTTGCTCGCGGAACCGACGGCATCGCGAAACGGGCCGTAATAGCTGGAGGCATACTTGGCGGCATACGCCAAAATTTTAATGTTGGGGTGCCCGTGGTCTTCCAGCGCGCGACGGATGGCGCCAATGCGGCCGTCCATCATGTCGGACGGCGCCACCATATCCGCACCGGCTCGGGCGTGGGACAGGGCCTGCTTGACCAGCGCCGCGATGGTGATGTCGTTCAGTACGTAGCCTTTGTGATCGCCGGTGGTTTCGATGATGCCGTCCTGCCCGTGCACGGTAAAGGGGTCGAGGGCTACATCGGTGATGACCCCCAGTTCTGGCAAAGCCACTTTGAGTGCGCGCACCGCACGCTGGGCCAACCCGTCCGGGTTCCAGGATTCTTCTGCTTCGAGGCTCTTTTTATCCGTTGCGACCACTGGGAACAACGCCACGGCGGGAATACCCAGATCCGCCCAGGTGCGTGCGTCCTCCACCAGCAGGTCGATGGACAATCTATCGATCCCCGGCATGGACGCAATCGCCTCGCGCTGCTGGACCCCTTCTGTTACAAACACCGGATAGATCAGGTCGTCCGTTGTTAGCCGGTGTTCGCGCACCAGACGACGGGAAAACTCCGCGCTGCGGTTGCGCCGCAAACGGGTGGTCGGATAGGCGCCACGGGTAAATTGCCAGCTCATGTTTGTTCCTCAGGGGGTGTCGGATAGCCCCGTCCGTCAATGAGCCATCATACGAAAATTCGGCGCACCACGCATAATTAATCCCCCGTTCGGGACACGCCACCGGCGCTTCAGGGCGCTACCCAGCGTGGGACTGCAGCCATTAACGCTGCTTGGTACAGATGGGGTGGCGAGTTAAGATTCTGGATCGGCGGCGATGTCTCGCAAGAGCTGCTCAACCTGCTGCCAGCATAATCCGCAGGCGTTGGCAGCACCGGTGCTATCGCGAACCTGATCGAAAGTGTGTAGACCGCGGGCACCGATTGTGTCCACCAGCTCCCGCCGCCGCAGGTTGCGGCATACGCACACCATCTTATCCTCAGCGATGGACATGGCCATCCGTGACGTGACTGTTCGTATACGGGACAAGAAACATTTAAATACCTTTTGTGCCTGGCCTGTCAGCCTGTTCTGATCCCTGGCCGCGTCCCGTCAGGTGAGAGCGTTTAGTTATAGCTGGCCAAAGACTTTCCGCGCTGCGCTCAGGGTATATGCGATGTCATCGTCGCTGTGGGCGGCGGACATAAACCCCGCTTCGTAGCAGGCCGGGGCCAGGTAGACCCCTTCGCGCAACATGCCGTGGAAAAAACGGTTGAAACGTTCCGTATCGCACGCCATCACTTGTTGGTAATTACTCACTTTTGTTTCTGGTGTGAAAAATAGCCCAAACATGGATCCAACGTGGTTGGTCGTCATGGGAACGCCTGCACTGGAGGCGTATTCCCGCAGTCCGTTGACCAGCACTTCGGTGCGCTTAAAAATAGCGGGGTAAAAACCCGGCCGGGAAACTTCTTCCAGTGTGGCCAGTCCTGCAGTCATGGCCACTGGATTCCCCGACAGGGTGCCCGCCTGGTACACCGGACCCAGCGGTGCAAGTTGCTCCATGATGGCGCGCTTGCCGCCAAATGCTCCGACCGGCATACCGCCGCCAATCACTTTGCCGAGGGCGATCAGATCTGCCTCGATGCCGTAACGCCCAAGTGCCCCCTGAGGGCCAACCCGAAAGCCAGTCATTACCTCATCGACGATCAACAGGGCACCGTAACGGGAGCACTCGGCGCGCAGGGTCTCCAGAAATCCCGGCTCTGGTGGAATACAGCTCATATTGCCCGCCACCGGCTCGACAATGACGCAGGCCACCTGCTCACCGAGCTGTGCAAACGCTGCTTTGACGGAGGCGCTGTCATTGTAGGTCAGTGTGACGGTCAGGTCGGCCAGAACCGAGGGCACTCCGGGTGAGCTGGGAACGCCAAGGGTCAGCGCGCCGGACCCGGCCTTCACCAGCAATGAGTCGGAGTGACCGTGGTAGCAACCTTCAAACTTGATGATCCGGTCCCGGCCGGTATAACCCCGGGCCAGACGAATGGCGCTCATGGTCGCCTCGGTGCCGGAGTTGACCATACGCACCATATCGAGGCCGGGCACCAGCGCGCAGAGCCGGTCGGCGAGACGGGTTTCCAGTTCGGTGGGTGCCCCAAAGGAGAGGCCTTTTTCCAGTTGGGCGCGAATGGCGGTGAGCACGGCCGGATGTCCGTGCCCGAGAATCATCGGTCCCCACGACTGCACGTAGTCGATATAGCGTTTAGTGTCGGCATCAAACAGATAAGCGCCCTGCCCACGCTCAAAAAAAATCGGCGTACCGCCCACCGCGCGAAAGGCCCGCACCGGTGAGTTAACACCGCCGGGAATATGTTGCTGCGCGGCGTTAAACAACTGTTCGGATCGAGTCATCAGGGGTACTTTACTGTTGGCGGGCGAAGAAGAGTGGACCATTATCGCGAACTGTACCAGTAAGGCCAAGGGCAACCGCTGTAAACCGGTAGACCTGTGTACAAAAATAGTTAAGCGGCATGCTTATGGGTGCGCGGGCGGTGTCGCGCTCAGGGTTTCCCGCCAAACCCGAGTGATAATCCGCCACGCGAGCAGTCCAGAAATAAGGTTGCCGAGGGCAAATCCGGCAAACAGGCCCGGTGGCCCACCCCACTGACCGCCGATATAGGCCAGGGGCAAATTGAGTACCAGCAGGCGCAACAGGGTTGTAAGCAGCGCTGTCTGCGGACGGTGTAGCACATTCAGCGAGACCATCACCAAAATCACCACCGCGTGGGCGCCATAGGTGAGGGGCACAATCCACAGATAGTCGCGAATAATCTCGGTAACCGCCGGGTTATCGCTGAATGCGGTGGCGATTTTGCCGGCCAGTACAACCAACAATAAATAAGCGCCGATCTGGAACACGAGGGTAAACTTCAGGCTACCGAACAGCGCGCGCTGCGCGCGTTGGTGCTTACCGGCACCGATATTCTGGCCGATAAACATGGGCAGTGTGGAGGACAGGGCAAATGCCACCAGCAGCGCTAGCGCCTCAACGCGGGTGCAGACACCGAAACCGGCAACCGCCTCAGCGCCAAATTTGGCCACCATGGCGGTGAGAATCGCTGCAGCAAAGGGGGTGGTGAAATTAGCAAGAACTGCCGGTATGCCGATGGTCAACACGGCCTTCCAGTTGGCAATCGTGTGCGACCAGGGGGACTTGCCGTGCAGAATTAACCCTTCCTGGACGCTGAGCATGTAATCGGATAGCCCATAAGTGATCATCCAGGCGATGACGGTGGCCAGCGATGCGCCAGCGATACCCATGCCTGGAAAGGGACCGACGCCGAAAATCAACAGGGGGTCCAGGACACCATTGAGAACGGCCACCACCGCAAGGCAAATGGCCGATTTGGTGGGGCTGCCCGCGGCCCGCAAAATGGTGTTGCCGGTGAGAGTTAACAGCAGCAGGGGCAGCACCGGCAGCCATAGAACCATGAAATCCAGTATATAGGGGAGGGTTTGTGCATCGGCGCCCATAACCAGAAATAGCGGGGTCAGGCCCAGGTACAGCCCTGTCGCCAGGGCGATGCCGGTGGCGAGTACCAGCAGCCGACTATCGGTGACCAGACGCGCCGCGCGCTCGAACTTATCCTCCCCCAGCAGGCGTGATACCAGCACCGACAAGCCCATGCCGAGCCCGAGGCCGATACTGTTGACGCCGTGGGTTACCGGCAGTGTGAACGCCAGCGCCGCCAGCTGCGCGGTGCCGAGTTGACCGACAAAATACGCATCCACCAGGCCCAGCAGCATCAATGAAATAATGCCCACTGTCATCGGTGCGGTGAGGCGCAACATGGTCGCCCCGATAGGTTCGCTGGTGATGGCCAGCGTACGCGCGCTGCTGCGGGAAGGTCTGGTGGTAGATTTCATCAGCTCAAAACGGGCGCACGACAACCATGGCCACGATAGCGATCAACAGCACCACCGGCACTTCGTTAAACCACCGAAAGAATACATGGCTGTGCGTGTTGCGATTATCGCGAAACCGGCGCAGATAAACGCCGCATAAAAAATGGTAAGCAAGCAGGACCACGACCATAGCCAATTTCGCATAAAACCAGCCCGCGGCCAGGAAATAATCGGGGGCGTAACTGAACAACGCAGCACCAAAGGCGAGGCTGGCGACCATCGCCGGTGTGGCAATACCGCGAAACAGTTTACGCTCCATGATTTTAAAGCGTTCGATGCCGATCTGGTCCTGCGCTGCGGCGTGGTATACGAACAGGCGCGGCAGATAGAATAGCGCGGCGAACCAGCACACAACACTGACGATATGCAGAACTTCTAGCCACTCTCGAAGCATGGGCGGGCTCCTTCAGGTCGACGTCGAAGTGGTGTCGCAGCCGACGCGGGATTGCGGATAGTGGCAGGTAACCGGGTATTTATTGAGGTATTATAATCCCCTCAGTGAGAGTGAAGATAGCGAACGGGAATATTGGTGTGATTAAAGTTGGAATCGTAGGAGGGACCGGTTACACCGGTGCCGAGCTGCTGCGGCTGCTGGTAAATCATTCGCAGGTTGAAATTGCCCAGATCACTTCCCGGGGTGAAGACGGCGTGCGCGTCGCCGACTTGTTTCCCAACCTGCGCGGCTATATGGATCTGGAATTCTGCACCCCCGATCCAGCCAGCCTGGGCGCCTGCGATGTAGTAATTTTTGCTACTCCGCACGGTGTGGCACAGGCCATGGCGCCAGCGATTCTGGAGGGCGGTGCCAGGGTGATCGACCTGTCGGCGGACTTTCGTATCCGCGACGCCGCACTGTGGGAGCGCTGGTATCGGCAGCCCCACGGCAGTGCTGAGCTACTTCCCCAGGCCGTGTATGGGTTGCCGGAACTTAATCGCGAAAAAATTCGCGGCGCGCAATTGGTAGCTTGTCCCGGATGCTACCCGACCAGTGTTTTACTCGGATTTTTGCCCCTGCTTGAAAAGGGGCTGGTGGACAGCGCCGACCTGATTGCCAACGCGGCTTCTGGGGTGAGCGGCGCGGGGCGTCAGGCCAGTATCGACAATCTATTGGCTGAAGTCAGCGACAGTTTTAAAGCCTATGGTGTGGCGGGTCATCGCCACTTGCCGGAAATCAGGCAGGGTCTTGCGGATCTGGCTGGTGGCGCGGTGGGGCTAACATTTGTGCCGCATCTGCTACCGATTATTCGTGGTATCCATGCCACCTTGTATGCGACCTTGCTCGATACTGGCGTGGATTTGCAGGGCCTGTACGAAAGCCGTTATCAGTCCGAACCATTTGTCGATGTGCTGCCCGCTGGTAGCAACCCCCAGACGCGTAGCGTGCGCGGCTCTAATATGTGCCGCCTGAGCGTCGTGCGGCCCCAGGCAGGTAATAAAGTGGTGGTCTTGTCAGTTATCGACAACCTGGTGAAGGGTGCCTCCGGGCAGGCGGTGCAAAATCTGAACATTATGTTTGGGTTTCCGGAAAACAGTGGGCTGCAAACCCCACCCCTGCTGCCTTAGGGATATTCTGTGGCCGCTGGATTTGAGCAGTTGGTGGTGCGACTCAATCGCCCCTGGTTACTGCCCGCGTTGGTGGGTGGTGGTGTGTTGCTGGTAGCGCTTAGTTTTCTCGCGGGATTTTGGGTGGGTAGCGACTATTTTGCGAGCCAGATGATCGAAAACCGTCAGGTGATAGTGGCCAATAAAAAGGCGCTGAGCCGTGTCAGGGAACTGGAGCAGGAAGTAGCGAACAGTGTGGTGGCGCGCGACATTGATCGGGAATCTCTGGAAGAGGTGCGCCAGAGTGTCGTGGGTTTGCAGGCTACATTGGCTGAACAGAAGGAAGAGTTGGACCTGTATCGCAATCTGCTGCGCGACAACAGTCTGCAATCCGGATTACATATTGACAGCTTGCGGATTGCCACCAGCGACGATCCGTCGACGGTAAATTATCGTCTGGTGGTCAAGCAAAAGGCGACGTTGATAAAAAACATCAAAGTGCGGGTAGATCTGGAAGTTAGCGGCAAGCTGGGTGGAGCCGAAATTACCTATACACTCGCGCAACTGGATCCGATGCATGACAATGACCCGTTACTGGTCTCGTTCAAATACTTTCGAATGCTGGAAGGGACGCTGCATTTGCCGACTGACTTTGAGCCGCTGCAATTGAATATTTCGGTGGCTAAAGTGGGTGATAGCGCCTTTGGGGCGACGCAGAAATTTCTCTGGAAGGATGTGGTGGAGTGACGCACTGGCGTGATGTAGCGACCGCGTCTGGACAATAACTGAAGTGGTGTAAAGGAACACAAGCATGCGCAAGAAATTAAAAATGACCCCGTCCGGCGCTACGACCCTGATCGCCCGCGGCACCCATATTGTCGGCGACGTGCAGTTTGAGGGCTGCCTCGAAATAGAAGGGCAGGTCACCGGCAATATTCTTGCCGAGGCGGGCTCGGAGGCGCGGGTCCGGGTGCTCGACGCTGGCCTTGTGCGCGGAGAGTTGCGGGTGCCGACGGTGGTGGTAAGTGGCACCGTGGAGGGCGACATACACGCCGACAAGCATATCGAACTGGCCGCCAAGTCGGTGGTCGAAGGCAATATTCATTACACGCTGCTGGAAATTGAAAAGGGCGCCCAGGTTAACGGCAATTTTGTGCGACAGGGTGGCGTGAACGCTGCTCCCGTCCAGGGCACTGATGTTTTCGCTGGGAACGCACGGACGGATGCGCTTGATGAACCGGGCCGCGGCGGTTGAAGCAGGTGGACGAAAAGTTATGGGGCTGGTAATTACCCGGATCGACCCCATATTGAGACGTATGCGCGCGACCGTAAGAGAGTAAGATGGTCCCATGAAACCTGTGGAGCGAAAATGACTGGTGCTGAAACATTTAATCCGACCTTGCTGAGCGTGACGCGTAGCGCCGTCGCCAAGGTGGCTAATCTGGTCGCCGAGGAGGGAAACCCCGATCTCAAGTTGCGGGTGTTTGTTTCGGGTGGCGGTTGTTCTGGATTTCAGTACGGCTTTTCGTTTGATGAGGCCGTGGCCGAAGACGATACCTGTGTACAGCAGGATGGCGTGACGGTACTGGTGGACGCCCTGAGTTTTCAGTATCTGGTCGGCGGTGAAGTGGACTACGTCGAGGGACTGGAAGGTTCCCGCTTTGTGGTGCGCAATCCCAATGCAGTGTCGACCTGCGGATGCGGCGCGTCGTTTTCCGTCTAAGTGATACCCCCACGTCCACGGTCTGTGGGCGTTTGGCTTTGAGTTTGCTGCTGGCCGTGAGCGGCTTTTTGCCAATCGCCGTAGCTGGCAGTGCAGAGCTTGTCGGCAGCACAGTACCCGCTCCCTATAA
Source organism: Porticoccaceae bacterium (assembly GCA_041601945.1). Taxonomy (GTDB): domain Bacteria; phylum Pseudomonadota; class Gammaproteobacteria; order Pseudomonadales; family Porticoccaceae; genus JBFJKD01. Next base: position 7,902 of record JBFIHG010000050.1, read on the forward strand.
CAAAATTAGTCCAGAATTCGAATCGGTTCCCCCGCTTTTGTCGGCACCTGGGTACGTGGCGCGAATTGGCCTGGATGATCCCACCCAGGTTGAAGCAGCGTTACTCCGCGCCGAGAGTTATTACCTCGCCGCTGGCCTCAGCGCAGAGCTACCGCCGCTGGTGTTGGTGTTGCACGGGTCGGAGGTTGCAATATTTTTCCGTGAGAATTATCCCCGCTACAAAGCGGTTGTCGATCTGGCAGCGCGCTTGTCTGCTTTCGGCGTCGTGGCCATCAAGGTGTGTAAAACTCGCATCAAACATCTTGGCCTGAATGAGAATAACCTTTATCCATTCGTCGGTACCGTGCCGTTCGGGCCAGCGGAATTGGAGCGCCTCACAAACAGCGAAGGCTACGTGTATTTTTAGCTGGCGCCGTGCGTGTATAGAGACTGGAGACATTTACACGGGATAGATTGCGCCCAGCACGGTCGCTGCCCGCGCACCCGTCACCGAAGGAATGTTTCCCGGTAGCCCACGCAGGGTTTGTCGGGCCAGCCAGGCGAATGCCAGCGCCTCGACCCACTGTGGGTCGAGGCCGATCGAAGTGGTGCTGGCAACGGGAATCGGGTTCAGCAGGCGTTGCAGCGCGGCCATCAGCGCGTCATTGAGCGCGCCACCCCCGCAAATAAAGACTTCGTCAGGTGGCACCGGCAGTCCCGCGATGCCTTCGGTAATGCTCTGGGCAGTTAGTGCCAGCAAGGTCGCCTGCACTTGTTGGGGTGTGATCTGCGCGCCGTGCATGGTCAATTGTTCGTCCAGCCAGGCGGCGTTAAACTCTTCGCGCCCGGTGCTCTTGGGTGGGGTAAGCGCAAAAAAAGGATGGGATCGCAATCGCGCCAGCAAAGCGTCATCCGCTGGCGCGCCGGCACCCCAACGCCCCCCTGCGTCAAAGCTCGTGCCCAGGTGGCGCTGATTCCACGCATCGAGTAACACGTTGCCCGGACCGGTATCGAACCCCTGAATCGGCAGCGAGGTAGCGGGAAGAAAAGTAATATTAGCCATACCGCCGATATTGACCACCGCGCGATGCAGGGTGGTATGTTGAAATACCGCTCGATGGAACCCGGGAACCAGCGGTGCGCCCTGACCTCCAAGCGCCATGTCGCGACGTCGAAAATCCGCAACCGTGGTTATTCCGGTGCGCGCCGCGACCAGATTAGAATCGCCAATTTGCAACGTAAACGGCGTTCCTGTGGCATTGGGCGTAGGGCGGTGGCGCACGGTCTGCCCGTGACAACCGATGGCGGCCACATCGTCCGGGTTCAAGTTGGTTTGCGCCAACACGGCTAGCGCCGCGTCGGCAAAGAACTCGCCCAGACGTTGATCGGTTGCCCCCAGTTTATCGAGATGATCGTCGCCGGGCTGACACAGACTGCGGATATCCCGCTCAATCTGCGGCGGAAATGGCGTGGTATGGCAGGCGAGAATCAGGGGGTGTGGGGCGCTAAAATCCGCCAAAACTGCATCGATACCGTCGAGGCTGGTGCCCGACATTAATCCGATAAACAGCTCGCGCTCCGTGCGCTCAGACATGGAGCGTTATTGGCTGCCGGAAGCTGAGGCCAACTGGGTAGCGCTGTAATTACTCAGTTGGTTGAGCAGTGGCGTGGTTTGCGCGAGGAACTGCACCCGCAACGCGGATGGAATCGGTTCCGCCTGGGGCAAGGCTACAGTGCGTGGATTGTGGTGCACACCGTTGACCAGAAATTCGTAGTGCAGGTGGGGGCCGGTGGCATACCCGGTAGAACCCACGGTGCCGATAACCTTGCGTTGCTTGACGGTTTGACCCCAGCGCACCAGGCGTTTGTCCAGATGCAGATATTTAGTGGTGTAGGTTTGCCCGTGCTGAATAAACACGTAATTCCCATTGGCGCGGCTGTAACCCGAAGCAACCACCTTGCCCTCGCCAGCGGCATAGACCGGCGTGCCCCGCGGCGCCGCATAATCGACCCCTCGGTGCGCTTTGATCATTTTGTGAATCGGATGCTTGCGCCGCAGATCAAAATTTGAGCTGACACGGGTGAAATCGAGGGGTGCACGCAAAAACGCCTTGCGCATCGGCTTTCCGTCGGGGGCGAAATAATCGGCGTCGCCCTGCTTGTCGACAAAGCGCACGGCCCGGTAGGTGCGGCCCTGATTAATAAATTCGGCGGCGAGTATATTGCCCGTACCAATCTTTTCGCCGTCGAGTAACAGCTCCTCGTAGAGCACCTGAAAACTGTCGCCGCGGCGGATGTCCAGCGCGAAATCAATGTCCCAGCCAAAGATGTTGGCCAGATCCATGATAGTGGTTTGCTCCAGTCCGGCGCGCACACCGTCGAGGAACAGTGAGTTGTCTATCCGTGCCTGCAGAAAGCTGGAGATAACGTCCGGCTTGCGCAGGTGTTTTTCGCCGTTGAAGCCCGCTTCCTCGCGCTCGTACAGATAGGATTCCAGTTGTGAACGGACATAGCGTACTTTTGCCAGTTGGCCACCTGCATCAGTTTGAATGGCAACGGTCTCGCCGGGGCGCAGGCTGCGCAGGGGCTGGGATTCACCACGGGCGTTGGCGACCGCATATACATCTCGGGCGTCGAGGGACAGGCGCTTAAATACCGTAGTCAGATTGTCCCCCGACTGCACGCGTTCCTCCCGCCAGGGATCGTCCTTCACGGCAGAGATCGAATTCGCAGTAGCGTCGCCGTGGGTGCTGATGTCCAGATCGGGACTATCATCGGTGCTATCAGGTAAGGTGTCGCCAAGGTCGGGTGAGTTTGCCGCGCGTTCGAGGGGCGCCTGAAAGAACAACGTTACTGCGGAAGAGAAGCGTTTCGCCTCGACGTTTTCAGAGGGCAGTAGAGAGAGTGCGGTGACCATTGTCGCTGCTACTGCGGCGGCGGCGAGCAGATGAGTCCGGGGTAGCGACAGTGCAAACAGGCGCGACCAGAAATTGTCTCCGTTTTTCCCTGACTGCATGTATGGTATCTCGAAGTGGCAGGAGTTTAGGTTTATAAGCAGCGAGTTTATAACAAAAAAAAATAAAGCCCTATAGTTTTAATCGACTTAATTTGACCGGATAGACATTTGTTTTTACGCCTGGATCATGTAAGGTTTGCCGTCTTTTTCTCACCCTGTGGAGTCTACACCAACAATGGTCAAACCGGGAATAGCGGTTACGCCGGGAACCGAGCTGATTGCCGAGCTAAATGGTCGGGGCATTATTGCCCAGATAGCAGCGCGCGACGACCTGCCCACCCATCTCGATCAGCGACGTGTGTTGTATTGCGGATTTGACCCCACAGCCGACAGTTTGCATATCGGCAGTCTGGTGCCACTACTCGCTCTGCGGCGCTTCCAGCTGGCCGGACACCGGCCGATTGCGTTGGTGGGCGGTGCTACCGGATTGATTGGCGACCCCAGTCACAAGGCTGAGGAGCGTCAGCTCAACACCCCCGAAGTGGTCGCTGGCTGGGTAGACCGGCTGCAACATCAGATATCGCGGTTTATCGATTTTGATGGTGAAAATGCGGCCATATTGGCCAACAATCTCGACTGGATGCAGGGCATGCCCACCCTCGATTTTCTGCGGGACGTTGGCAAGCATTTTTCGGTCAATGCGATGATCAACAAGGAGTCGGTGAAGCAGCGCATTGAACGCGAAGGCGAGGGCATTTCTTTTACCGAATTCAGTTATATGTTGCTGCAGTCCTACGATTTTGCCGAACTACATCGACGTTATGACTGTACTTTACAGATTGGCGGATCGGATCAGTGGGGCAACATTACCGGCGGTATCGATTTGACTCGCAGGCTCAATCACGCCCATGTGTATGGGCTCACCCTGCCCCTTGTCACCAAGGCAGATGGCACCAAGTTTGGCAAGACCGAGACGGGCACCATCTGGCTCGACCCGGCGAAAACTTCCCCGTATGGGTTCTACCAGTTCTGGGTCAACACCGCCGATGACGATGCCTACCGGTTTTTGCGCTACTTTACGTTTCTGGGGCTCGACGAGATTGCTGCCATAGAGGAGGCCGACGCCCGCACCACTGGTCGCAAATCCGCCCAGGAAATTCTGGCTGGCGAGGTGACCACTCTGGTACACGGCGCGGACGGCCTCGCCGCAGCGCGGCGCATATCCCATGCATTGTTTTCCGGGGCTTTGGCCGACCTTACCGAAACGGATATGGAGCAACTGGCGCTCGATGGTATGCCGTGCACCGAAATCGCGGCACCGGGCAAGCCCCTCGCTGAGGTATTGGTCGACACCGGTCTTGCCTTGACGCCCCGTGGGGAAGTTACGCTCGGCCAGGCGCGTAAATTTATTCGTGAGGGCGCAATCAGTGTCAATGGCAATAAAGCTGCTGATGAAGCGCAGTTGCTATGTGCCACCGACGCTTACCACGGGCGTTTTCACGTGTTGCGTCGGGGCAAGAAAATATTTCATTTGTTGCGTTGGGTATAGCTAAATACAGGGTTGGTTGATGGAGCGTTGACCAAAACCCCGACAAAAATGCAAAAGTCTGTTGACAGTGAAGCTGGAGGCGCTAGAATGCGCGCCTCGCTGAATAGCCCAAGCGCTTTTAGCGAGCAACCGATGACACAAATTCTTTACTCTAAATTGTCGAAAATGGTTGACTAACAGGCGGCGATCAGTAGAATACGCAGCCCGCTCATACGAGCACCGTTCTTTAAAAATTGATCAGGCAAAGCGTGTGGGTGCTTGCTGAAATGATTCAGGTGACAACGAATCATCAAATGCAAGTAACTCATCATAGATAGTTTTATTGGTAAGC
>JBFIHG010000051.1:0-12686 GCA_041601945.1 Porticoccaceae bacterium
GCCCAGGATGTCCCCAGCGATATCAGCCTGTCGCAATTCCCCGCGCCACTGACGCGCCTTGCTTAATCCGGCATTTATTGCCAGCGCCAGCTGATGGCCGACACCCTTGCCGCTGACAGTGACATTATGTGCCTCCAGCGTCCCCTTCGCGTTGATGGACAGGGTGTCAACAGCACGTCCGGACAGCAGCATATCGTGCCCTGAGAACGCCACGTCGACACGCCCCCCGGGAGCTAGATCCACATCCCCGGTACTCTCGATGCGCGCCACCCGATATGTCCCCATTTCGACGCCGAGGGCAGTCAGAGTATGGGTAATACGGGGCGTAGATCTTAACCCTGCCATGGTGCCTTGTGCGCTCATCTGGCCTTTACTTCCGGGCCATAGCGCCGCGAGATCGTTGGCCTGTAAATTCCAGCGCACATTCCAGTGCGCCGCCACCTCGCCGTCGACCGCCAGCGTGGCCGTCCCCGAGGTCACATTTACCTGTGCAAAGGAAAAATCCGCACCGCGCTGATGCACTGTGCCACTGAGACCCACCGGATAGCCGCGCAGGGTGCCGTCCACCCGCTCAAAATAAATTTGATTGTGTGTCGTTGCGTCGCTCACACCGCCGTTAAGCTGTGCCACCAGGCCGATTTTCCCGGGCCATTCGGGCAGTACCGTACCCGGGTCGAGGTCCTTCCCGGACATATCGAAGCGCCACACCAAACGCGGTGCCCAGGCGATATGACCAGTGCCCAGCAATTGACCCTCTAGTGCATCAATCAGGAACGACTCCACCGACAACTGCTGGCGATTGCCTTTACCCTGTAGTTTCAACGCCCCCGCGGGCAACGTGCCCTGCTGCACCACCGCCTCGATAGAGAGCTGATAATCATCCAGGGTGCCGTCGAGGGTAAACTGTCCCTGGGGACTGCCCGCGGCGGGGGTTCCCACCAGCGGCCATGCCAGGTCCTGCCAGTCGCCGCGACCGCGAATAACCATATCGTCCTTGCTGCCACCACCGACGTTGATGCCATCGACACTGGCGGTTACGTGGGTCTGTGCACCGGAGTCAGTGTGGTGTGTCGTTAGCTCTATCGACGTGGTGGCACCCTGCTGCCAACTCAGCTCGAGACGACTGACCACTTCCCCCATCTGCGGGAGAGCCATCCTGAGGTCGGCGTCGAGCTTGGCCTGGGTCCGATTGCCACTGGCCTGCAGCTTTCCTCCCAGCGTTAGCGCAGGCCATGCTGCCTGGAGCTGATGTGGATTCACGCCCTGCAATACCAACTGCGCCTGCCACTCGGCTGTATTAAGTACGTCGTTCACCGTACCGTCAATTTTTGCACTACCCTTGTTCGCCGGGTCGCCAGCCGCACCGATCACCAATTCCTGTTGAAAAATTAATTCCCGTAAAGTCCCGCTCAAATGTGCACTTCCTTGCAGGGCAACCACCCCGTCAGTTTCCCGGGGCGCTCGTTGCCAGTTGAGCGCAACATCCAAAGGATAATCGCCACTGGGCAGCACCTGCCCCGACGCGTTACCGACAATGCCCGCACTTTCTACCATCATTCGTTCGATGCGAATTTCGTTGCGATTTACCCGTAGATCCAGTTCCACCCGATCCACGATCGGTAGTTGAGTGTGCGGCAAACTCAGACCCGTTATTTGCACACCGCCGATCTCCAACGCGAGTGGCAATACCACGTCCGGCAATGTGCGCGGTGTTGTGCTGGCAGGCGCCGGTTGTGCGTCAGCCTCTGTATCTACCAGGATCACTGTCACCCCATCCATCTTGAACGCCGCTACCGCCAACACGCCTGATAACAAACGAAGTGGTTGCCACTGCATATCGAGTTGCGCCACCTCCAGGGTCATCTGTTCGGAATGGTAACTGAGTCCGCTTAAATGCAGCGGCCCTGCCAGACGGCCTGCAACATTCCCCACCTGTACCTGCCCGGGTAGTACACCACCGGCCACCTGCACCACCCACCGCAAACCGGTCTCAGACATCAACACAAACAACACCACGGCAATAATTATCGCCAACCCTGTAGCCACGCGTCGCAGTGTTCTCACAGGTCCGGCCCTATCACTACGTGCAACTGGATACCGCCGTGTTCGTTATCCCCCAGAGGGTGGGCGATATCGACCCGAATCGGACCCACCGGGGAGCGATAACGCACGCCTAATCCGATGCTCTTTTTCAGTGATTCCCCCATATCGTTAAACGCATTGCCCGCGTCCACAAACACGGCCGCGCCCCAGTTACCTCGCAAGTGACGTTCGTATTCCGCGCTGGCGACCACCAGATATTTCCCGCCAATCACCTCACCCAGCGCATTTTTCGGTCCGAGGGCCTCAAATTCATAGCCGCGCACACTTTGATCGCCACCGGCAAAAAACCGTTTCGACCCCGGCAGATCGTCTACCGCCGCCAGGGCCGTTATACCCAACTCACCGCGCATTAAAATACGGCTGCGAGGGCTAAGGGTTTTTATCCATTTGCCCGCGCCACGAGCCTGTAAAAATGTTGCGTCAGAACCCAGAGATTCCTCCGAACCCAACAGATCGAACCCGAGGCGCCAACCCCGGGTGGGGAACAACCGGTCGTCGGTGTCGACACGGGTCCAGTTCACCGCCGGATACACCAACGTCGAGCGACCATCTTCGTCGCCCACCTGAAAATCTTCCGTTTCAAAATTCAGGCTCATGGTTTCCAGCCATCCGGCGCGAATCAACGTGCGTTTGGCGCTGGTATTAAGAATACGACTGTCGCGGCTGTCGGTGGATTCATCGATAAAACCGGAGCCCAGGGCGAGCCGTTCGGTACCGGGATCGCCCAGTGGGATCAAGTACTGAATATTTGCCACACTACTCTTGGTGGAAAGCTTAAGGTCGGTGTCCAACAGATGACCCACGTCGTTGACCCTGCGGGCGTAGCCAAAACTGGTGCGCGGCCCCGTGTCGGTACCAAATCCCACACCAAACCGATAGCGATGTTGCTTGTTGGCGGTCAACTCCACACGCACAGGTATGTTTAAATCCTGCGCATCTTGCCGATTCGCACTGACCGAAACCCCGGAGAAATACTGGCTGTCGTTGAAGCGGTTCTGCAGGTCGAGCAGCGCCCGTCGCCGGAATATCTGTCCGGGCTCGATAGTGACGAAACCCATCAAAAAATCGTCGCGGAACACTGCCTCTGGTGTCTGCACGAATTCGACAGGCCCGAACTTGTACTGCGACCCGGTATCCAGGTGCAGCACCACCGACACGGTATAGGTGGCCAGATTAACCGTCACTGCACGGCGTGTGAACTGGGCATCCAGATAACCATTACGCGCTGCGGTGCGCAACAGCTGCTGTTTGGCGTCTTCGTAGGGCTGGTGCAGAAATACCTCCCCTTCGCGGGTGGGGAATTTTTCTACCAGTTCAATAAACACCAACTCGGTGGCCCCCGCCCCCTCAAGTCGGACTTCTACATCAGCGACGGTAATTTCAGGCCCGGGTACAATATGATAGATTGCAGTGAGTTTGTCGTCATCCGCAGCCAGTTCCCCGCTAACCTGCGGTCGATAGTAGCCAAACGGCTGCAATGCTTCTTTAATCTGTTGCGGTGCCACCACGTGCAGTTTGCGTACCCGGCTGGGTTTCAGTGTTTTGCCGTCTTTTTCCCGGGCGATATCCAGCAAGGTCATCACGTTGGCTAATACCGGTCCTTCAACACCGGTGACAATAACCGTCAACTCCACGGCCTGCACGGGAAGGCTTAGCCCCACCAGCAGCCATATCAATAAGCTGGCACAGCTTCTGAGAACCGGACGCTCAGAGCGCGAAAGTGGCTGGGCGCGGGACAACTGTCTGACCTCCAGGGGCAAAAGCGCGGGATTTGGTCTTACTATCGACGTCTTTCCTTAACGAGGTGCGGCACACCAACTAGCCCCACCGATGGCACAAGCACCCGACTATAGGTACGGGCGCGGCCAACCAGTTTACGTGAGCGACCTCCCAAAGTCACAGCCGGCGACGGCTGGCCGTACCAGGAAACGGGATAGGTTGCCTGTACAGAAGGGCGGAGTGGAACCTGGGGCCGAAGTAAAATTTTACTAAACACTATTTGTCAATATTTTTTATCTGTAATTAATGACCCCGGATTCACCATTTATATTTGATAATTCCAATTTTCACGCCTAACTTCCCGTGATTGGTCTATACAGACAAGTGTCTGCAGTCGATCAAGTACGCTGTATTGACCCGGACGTCGCCCGTAATTACTACTAAAAGTATGATTCCTGGGGGAACGCACTATGCAACCAATGAAGTTACAATCTTTCGCCCGTGCAGTGATTGGCTCCGCAGTAGCCGTGACGCTGCTTGGCGCCACCAACGCACTGGCAGCTAAAGGGGCGACGGACGCCTTCCTCGAAGAAATTCTGGTGACCGCCACCAAAAAAGCCGGAGGAGTCGATGTGCAGGATGCCTCCGTGGCCATTACCGCCTACGGCGAAGAACAGCTCGACGCACTGTTTGTGCGCGATCTGAAAAGCCTGAGCTACTCTGCGCCCAGCGTACAACTGGAAGACATTGGCACCACTCGCGGTACCGCCAACTTCTCTATCCGGGGTTTGGGCATTAACAGCTCCATCCCTTCCATCGACCCCACGGTCGGCGTCTTTGTGGACGGCATGTATATGGGGGTCAACTCAGGTATCGTTATGGATACCTTTGATCTGGAAGGAGTGGAGATATTGCGGGGGCCTCAGGGCCTGCTGTTTGGTCGCAATGTGACCGGCGGTGCAGTATTGATGCGCACCACCCGCCCTGGCGACGAGTTCCATATGAACACCAAAGTCGCGGCGGAAACCGGCATGAACTACTACGCCTCCACGGTGATGTCCGGCCCGTTAACCGATACAGTTGGCGCCAAGTTCGCGGTGTATTACAACGACGACCGCGGTTATTTCGAAAACAAGTTCGACGGCAATGACCACTTTGGCGACGCCGATACCAAAGTACTGCGGGGCGCGTTGACCTATACACCCAGTGAAACACTCGACTTTATTTTGCGTTACGAATATGGCGAATCCCAGGGCGATGGCCCGGCAGCGCAGAATACCGGGCGAGCCCCTGTTGTAACGCAGGTTTTTGGGCTCCCAGGGGGACACAAGAATTTTGACTTTTCCATTAACAACGATGGGTACTACGACAATCGCTGGAACCAGGCCATTTTTGAAACCACCAAGGATGTGGCCTTCGGTGATGGTCAGATCGTCAACATTCTCGGCTGGCGGGATTACGAGAGCGGTAGTGGTGGTGATATCGATGCCCTGCCGATCTACGGTTTTCACTCAAATGCTTTGTTACAGCAAGACCAGTGGTCCAATGAATTGCGCTATTCCGGCACCTTTGGCCGGGTCAGTGTCACCACCGGTGTGTATTATTTTACCCAGGATATCGACTACCGCGAACAGAGACTTATTAGTGGGGGTGCGATAAACCTTCTCGGAGGCGGGTTACAGGAAAGCGACACATGGGCGATCTTTAGCCAATTTGATATCGCTCTTAATGATCAGTGGACATTAAATCTGGGTGGTCGCTATTCCGAGGAAGAAAAAGACGCAAAAATCGCAACCATTTCCTTCAACTCGGGTCCTTTTGTTCCCTTTCCGTTAAATCAGTGCACAATCAGCGGTGGTTGTGCCGCCTATGATTTCAAGGATTCCGATAACTGGACCAGTTTTTCGCCAAAAATCGGTCTGGAATGGCGGCCGGATGACGTCACCATGGTGTATGCCTTCTGGACCAAAGGCTTTCGCAGCGGCGGGTACAATTTGCGCCACACGGCTCCATTTATTCCCAACGCGGGTTTCGATCAGGAGGAGCAGGATTCCTACGAAATTGGCCTGAAAAAAGATTTTCTGGATGGCAAGGTGCGGGTGAATGCCGCCGCCTACTATAACGAAATCGACGATATGCAGAGGGAGCTCAATTTGCCAGACCCAGCGGTTGGCGTCGTGCAGCTCATCAGAAATACTGCCGAAGCCACTATCACTGGCGCAGAGCTGGAAGTGCAAACATTCCCCATGGAAAACCTGATGGTGCAGTTTAGTGCGGGCTACGTGGATGGTACCTATGACAAAGTGTTTTTTGATATTTCCGGCACTAATGGCGTGATCAACGACGAAGACAAGGCTCTCGATTTGCCGCGACTGTCGCCCTGGACCTATGGTACTCGCGTAGTTTACGACATGCCGGTGGGCGATCTCGGCATCGTTACCGCCAGCGCCAGTTTTTACCATCGGGATGAGGCGGCTTACACCGATAACAACATCGGCATGCTAACCGCCGCAGATATGGTGGATGCCAGTATTGCCCTGCGCACTATGGACGATCGTTTGACGGTCTCGCTGTACGGCAAAAACCTGAAGGACGAAGTGACCATCGGCGGCGACACGCAATTACCGCCGTCTCTGGGTGGCCCCGGCGCCAGTTTTTCCCCCCTTAACAAGGGCAAAATTATTGGCATGGAGGTACAGTACAGTTTTTAAAAACCCAACATAATCTTTCCGCAGCTCTACCCCCCGGGTGTGACGACTGATCAGGTCGTTCACCCGGTTTTTTTTCGGCCGAATATTCACACCGCAAAGCGTATAACTGGTTTTTAGCCTTAGTCGAAAATTACTAACATGACTTAGCCACCAATCTTTGCTGTAAAAATGTGCGTCTGATATATTGGCGGTCGCATCAATTCTCAGCATTTTCCCACGGATTTTTCCCATGACCTTTTCCAATCTCCTTCAGCCCATCAACGTGGGTGGCACCACATTGCAAAACCGCGTCATGATGGGTTCCATGCACTCCGGCCTGGAATTGCTGGACCGACCCTTCGAACGTCTCGCAGCTTTTTATGGTGAGCGCGCCAAAGGCGGCGTAGCCTTGATAGTTACCGGCGGCTACTCCCCCAACGAAACCGGCTGTATCGAGGAGAACGGGCCGCTGTTTAACGCCGCCGATCAGGTTGCCGAGCATCGCATCATTACCGACCGGGTACACAGTGAGGGCAGTAAAATTCTATTGCAGATTCTGCACTCTGGACGCTACGCCAAGGATGACAGCATTGTCGGTTTTTCCGATGTGCGCTCCCCGATCAATAAACGCATTCCCCGCACATTGAGCAGCGACGAAATAGAACAGTACGTGGAAGATTACGCGCGCACTGCACAGCTAGCGTGTGAAGCCGGATACGATGGCGTGGAAGTGATGGGCTCCGAAGGTTATCTAATCACCCAGGCACTGGTGCGACGCACTAATAACCGCGCCGATCAATGGGGCGGTAGTTATCAAAATCGCATGCGCTTTGCGCTGGCCATCGTGGCGCGTATCCGCGCGCGAGTACCGGCAGATTTTATTTTAATGTTTCGAATTTCGGCAATTGATCTGGTGGAGGGTGGTTCCACCGGCGCGGAAATTGTTGAGCTTGCGCAAGCCCTGGAACAGGCCGGCGTGGATATTCTCAACACCGGTATCGGCTGGCACGAGGCACGGGTGCCGACGATTGCGTATATGGTGCCGCGCGCCGCCTGGCGTTTTGCCATTCGCAATATCACGCACAACGTCACCATTCCGGTGATTGCCTCCAACCGGATTAATACCCCGGAAGTCGCGGAAGATATTATTGCCAGCGGCGACGCACAGATGGTGTCCATGGCCCGCCCCATGCTGGCCGATCCCAATTTTGTCGACAAGGTACGTGCTGGGCGGGACCATGAAATTAATACCTGCATTGGTTGCAATCAGGCTTGCCTCGATTTTATTTTTACCGGCCGAGCCACCAGTTGCCTCGTCAATCCGCTGGCCGGCCGCGAACTGGAAAATGCCGGTATAAGCCGGACCACAGCGCCAAAAAATATTGCCGTAATCGGTGCGGGCCCCGCCGGCATGACCGCCGCCTGCACAGCCGCCCAGCGGGGTCATCGCGTCACATTGTTCGACGCGGGTAGCGCGATTGGCGGACAATTAAATCTGGCGAAAATTATTCCGGGGAAAATGGAATTTTACGAAATGCTGCGCTACTACGGCAGTCAGGTTGAAAAATATGCCATCGACGTGCGCCTGAACACCGCCGTTACCGCCAGCGCATTAGCCGAACAGGCGTTTGACGAAGTGATCGTCGCCACCGGCATTGAACCACGGATTCCCGACATTGCCGGGCTTAATCACCCATCGGTACTGACGTATCTACAGGTACTACGGGACCAGGCGCCGGTGGGCAAGCGTGTGGCGATATTGGGCGCCGGCGGCATCGGTTTCGATGTAGCGGTGCTACTCAGTCAGGACGCCAACCACGATGCGGTCAGTGCCGAGCAACGCAGCGCGACATTTTTGCGCCACTGGGGTGTGGATACCAGTCTTACCACCGCTGGCGCGTTGACGCCAGACGGTCCGCAATTTCCACCCGCGCAGCGCAATATCTTTATGCTGCAACGCAAACCCAGTGCGCTCGGCAAATCTCTGGGCATGACCAGCGGCTGGGCGCTACGCGCGGAACTGGCACTCAGTGGAGTGCAATTTATTGCCGGTGTCACTTACCAAAAAATTGACGACGCCGGATTGCACTACAGTATCGACGGCGACGAACACACGCTGGCAGTCGATAATATAATTCTGTGTACCGGCCAGGAACCCCTGAATCACCTGTATGGAGAACTCACTGAACTCGGGATCAGCGCGCACCTGATAGGCGGTGCTCTCGAAGCGCGGGAACTGGATGCTCTGGGTGCCATCGACCAGGGCTTACAGAAAGCCCTGGCACTGTAACTGTAACTGTAACTGATAGAGTAATAATTTTTATCGCCATGTTTACGCACCAGTAATTGTGCGCAAATCTGTTTGATGTAAGCAATGCAAAACGTACTGCGGTTAATGTTCTATTACGCCTCAAGGCGCTTGATGAAATCGATGACGGCGTCGGAAAAAATTGTATTCTGATCTCCCGCCACCATATGCCCGGCACCGGACACATCCACATACTCCGCGTGCCGCACTGCGTCGCGAAATTCATCGACGCCCTGTGCACTGACCACATCGGACTTCTCTCCCCGCACCAGCAGCACCGGCACAGTCAGGCGCCGCGCCGCGTTCAAAAGTCGCTCGCTGCGCTGCTCGACACCCTCTTCAAATGCACTGGCAATCATTTTTGGGTCCCAGTGCCAGATGTAACGACCATCTGCCCGTTGACGCACATTTTTTTTCAACCCGTCCAGGTTGCGACCGCGGCTGCGCTGAGTGTAGTTTGCCACGGCGTCCGCCACTTCTTCGATATTGGCAAAACCCTCCGGGCGAGCGGTCATAAAATTCATAATGCGCGCCATGCCCGCAGGTTCGATACGCGGTGTAATATCCACCAGCACCAGTGCTCGCACCGGGCAACGGTCGCTCTCACCTGCGGCAGCCAGAGCGGTAATGCCGCCTTTGGATGCACCTACCACCACCGGCAACTGATCGAGAGAGCCAATCACCGCCCTGAGATCGCCAACAAAAGCGTCCAGCGCGTAATTCGCATTGGGACACCAGTCCGTCTCGCCGTGACCACGGGCATCCATAGTGATGGCATACCAGCCAGCGGCCGCGATTTTCGCTGCGGTTTTACCCCACGAATAGCGGGTTTGACCACCGCCGTGCAATAAAATCACCGGCGGCCTGATGGGATCGCCGTAGGCGTCGCCTTTTAGCGTTAAACCGTCAAAGGACGTGTATTGCCTGGTTACAACTTGCATTCGATTCCTCTATTCCATCCTCCGCCACAACCCCCGGACATCGGTTTTCGCCGGCGAATTATTGAAGGTGATTACACTAGCGCTGTAGCTTCCGCGGCGAAGTCGCCATTTAACCGTGCGAGCATGACATCCACGTCGCCGTAAACCGCACCCAATTCCGCACTGATCTGAGCAAATGGATGATCGAAAAATGTGCCTCGCTCGCGCACATATTCCATATGCTGTCTACCGTCCCGATCAAACGGATGCAGCATGGCGTGCTCAACCCCATTAAATTCCAGAGTGTTAACGCCGAAGCGCTCACACAATTCTTTGTTAAAGGCCGGCGTCGACTTAACCCACTGTCCATTCAGATACATTTCAACGTAACCGTGATAAACAAACAGGTCCTGCCCATTCATGGCTGCGCGTAATTTGGGCGTGCACAAATGATTTTTAACATCGGCGTAACCTGGGCGCGCCGGAATGCCTGCGGCCCGCGCTGCCGCCACCAGTAACAACGCCTTGGGAATACAAAATCCGTAATCGCGCTGGGCAATCGTGCTGGCAACATATTCCTCCGGCTTTAAACTCAGTGAATAAGGGTCGTAGCGCAAACCGTCGCGCACGGCGTAATACAGCGCCACGCCGCGTTCAACTACAGATGCACCGATACCCCGTAACGCACGCTCCGTGAACGCGAGAATTAGCGGGTGATCGGAATCGATAAATGTCGCAGGCTGTAAATACCTGTCGATGTCGAGATGCGCGCGCGGTACGGTCATAGTGCGGCCTGTGAGTCCTGGGTTCAGTTAACCTGTTAAGGGATCGGGAAAAGCGTAGATGTTGTCAGAGCGCAAACTGCTACCGAAGTCAAAACCAGGCGGTTTGCGCAGACAATGGGCCGCTATACAGTCGACCGGGACACGCATTCGAGCACGAACACTACCCCTTAGTAAGTTATTTTAACATAGGGTTAGAGGCGCCGTAACCACCGCGGGCGTTAGTCAGGGTTTAGTTGGGGCTTTTAGTTTGTAGATAATTTTTGCGCTGCTGCAGGCTCCCGCGCAGGGAATCGGCCAAACCCCGGCAACGAATCAGCTCGTCGAGCTGGTCTCCGTCCGGCCGATGCTGGCGGATCACCCGGTTAAATCGTTCGACGGTGACACGTGGATTTATTCGCTCCACCAACTCCATGGGGTCCCCAAGACGCAGCACACCACCCCTGAGTACACGAAAGTACCAGCCGGTGATACCATTTTCTTCAATGAAAACAGACAGTTTTTCCACCTCAAACCGGGCGTTAATTTTCCAGCAGGGTTTGCGCGGCTCGGACAATTGAAGACTCACGTCACCCACCTGATAAATATCGCCAATACACACGGTGCTTTCCCGCATCTCACCGCAGGTTATATTCTCGCCGATGGCGCCGGGCACCGCGCTGTCGGCCAACGCCGGATAGCGTGCGACAATTTTGCGATAACTGCTCATCGCGTATTGATGCAACGCCTTATCTGGCCCACCGTGATAACGTTTATCCGCCTGATGGTCGCCGTCAATACCAAGCTCACCCACCCTGACACTGTCCACCGAGTGCTTGTAAATGGCTGACGGCGCGCCGCTCCCTTGCAGTGCTCGCACTGCACCGATATACAGGCCAGTTACTAGCCCGGCTTGGGAACCCACAGTCGGTGCCACCGGCGTCGGTGCGTCCGCGTTGTGCCGTCTCATACGTCAGTTGCTTGCGTTGGCGAGCTGTAGGCGCATGCCAACCCGACCGTCCCCCGCGCTCTCTAGCACGGCTTCCTGCACCAGAATTGCCGACCCGGAACGAAGTTCCGTCAACCACTGTAGCAACGCCGAAAATTCCACCCCATCGGCCCACACCCGCACATTGTTGGCGCCGGGTTCAATCCGGTCTATACGAATCGACACCGCGCTGGCAGTTTCACTCACAATCGCCACCAGGGACTGTTGGGATTTTTGCGTATCTAAAGTCACCACGCGCCCCGCCGCCGAACGCTGTAACGCTACGCGGTTTTGGTCCAGCCAGTGCTCTAACTCCCGCGCCTGCTGAAAACGAATGCGACTTTCCTGATAGAAATGCAGGGCTGGTGAAAAAATTAAAAAATACACCAGCAACACCAATAAAAAGGCACCGCCAAGGGACAAAAAAAGCTGCTCTCTTGCGTTTAGCTCACGCCAGCGTGCCAGTAATGTCGACAGCGCTTTATCCATCTTTGTCTCCGATCACCAAATTGGCGCGCACACCGGCATTTTCGCCACGCGCGGATTGCAGACGCGCGCCGCTTTCGAGCTTGTGTAGCGCCGTAAGGAACTGCTCCACCCGCTGTATCGAGGTGGCATCGACATCCACATGCAGTGTGTTTTCTCGACCGTCGTAGCGCAACCCGCGTAGTGTGAATGGCTCGGAACCGAGCGCTTGCCACGCACTTGCTAATGTTTGTACGTGCTCCATAAACCCGGCAGCGCCGCTGGCGGCAGCATTGCTCAGATGCCCTTCCGCCTGGCTGCGAACATCCACAATTTTTTGATCAGCTGGAAAAATTTCCCGATAACGCGCTTCCACCTGCCGCTCAACGGCGGCCGCCCGATAATTAAAATACCCACCTGCGCTAACCAAATAGATCAGTTGCAAGCCCACTAACAGTACAACAGCAGCGGCAATGTTTCGCCACAGAGCCGCTCGAGGTCGCCGCAGGGCGGGAGCAAATTCTCCCTGCAATAAGTTCGCCGCAACGGGCCGCGTTGCTAACTGGGTGCTGAATAAGGCGAGTGGATCATCGATCTGTTGCACATCGACGTTCTTGATTCCGGCACCCGCAGCCCACAACCGCCAGCGACTCTCGTCTTGCGGATTGATTAACACCAGGGTGTCCGTTACCTGGCCCGCGGATAGCGCAGCCAATGCCATCTCGCGGTTGA
>JBFIHG010000052.1:0-12378 GCA_041601945.1 Porticoccaceae bacterium
ATGAACAGTATCATGAAGGGCAAATACGCCAGCTACGTGGACGAACGTCCAGACGAAGGTCTGTACCGCCTTGATCGTCGTGTTTTCACCGACCCGGAAATCTTCGAGCTGGAAATGAAACAGGTGTTTGAAAAAACCTGGTTGTATCTGTGCCACGAGAGCCAGATCGCCAAGCCGCACGATTTTATGACCACCTACATGGGGCGGCAGCCAGTCATCATCAATCGCGGCGAAGACGGAAAAATTCGCGGCTTTATCAACGCCTGCGCCCACCGCGGTGCGCAATTGATCAATGTCAGTAAGGGCAACAAAAAAGTTTTCGCCTGCGCGTTTCACGGCTGGTGTTACAAGTCAGACGGCAAGCTGCTGGATTATGGTAAAAAACCCAATGTGGGCTACTCCGAAGCGTTTAATCCCGATGAGCTGGGCCTGACCGAAGTGCCGGTGGTGGATAGCTACCGCGGCTTTGTGTTTGGCAGCCTTACCGCGGACGTGCCGGATTTGAAAACTCATCTGGCCGAAGCTACCAAAATGATCGATATGCTGGCGGATCAGTCCGAACAGGGTCTCGAGGTGCTGCCTGGTGTGCAGACCTACACCTTTGACGGCAACTGGAAGTTACAGGCGGAAAACGGTGTCGATGGGTTTCACGTGGACGCCATTCACGGTAACTACATCCAGACCATTCAGCGCCGCGCTAAACTGATGATGGAAATGGATGACGTCAAAGCGCCGGAAATTGGTGGTCTCGAGAAACTGCCCGGTGGGTATTACGATTTAGGCAACGGCCATGTGATGTTGTGGAATGAATTTCCCAATTCTCAGTCCCGCCCGCTCTACGAAAAATCCGGGCAGCTGACGGAAAAATACGGCGAACTAAGATCGAAATGGATGACCAGTTATCTGCGTAATCTACTGGTCTACCCCAATGTATTTTTTATGGATCAGATGAGTACGCAGATACGGGTATTTCGTCCCATTGCCGTGGATAAAACCGAAGTCACCACGGTCTGTATCGCACCGATTGGTGAGTCGGCCGAAGCCCGACGCAAACGCATCCGCCAGTACGAGGACTTTTTTAACGCCAGCGGTATGGCGACACCTGATGATCTGGCGGCGTTTGGCATGAGTCAGGTGGGTTTCAAAGGTGAAAATGCCCGCTGGAGCGATATGTCCCGGGGTGCCGAAAACATAGTGAAGGGGCCCGAGCGCTTTGCCAAGGAACTGGGCGTTAACCCGGTGACCTCCGGTACGCAGCTCGAGGACGAGGGGCTGATGATCGCCCAGCATCGGCGCTGGCTCGAGCTGATGGACGCAAATTCTTAAATTGGGGAAAAAGTAGTATGTCACAGGATTTACAGCAGGCGGCAATTGCGTTGATTGTTAGTGAAGGCGTGTACCTCGATCAGCGCGAGTGGGATAAATGGATAAATCTCTACACAAAAGATGCGTCCTACTGGATTCCCGCCTGGGACGACGAGTACACAGTCACTAATGATCCTAATACGCAGCTGTCGCTGATCTATTACAGCAACCGGTCGGGTCTGGAAGACCGGGTGTTTCGATTGAGAACGGAGCGTTCACTGGCATCCACACCACTGCCGCGCACCTGCCATATGACCGCCAATTATCGCTGTGAGAAAACCGGCGATAATGAGCTCAAAGTGTATTCTTCCTGGGTGACTTACTCGTATAAATTGAAAGTCTCCACGCACTTTTTTGGCCACCAGGAGCACCGCATTAAACAGACCGATGATGGCCTGAAGATCGCTGGGCGAAAAATTACCGTGCTCAACGATATGATTGCCAACGTCATGGATATTTACAGCGTTTAGCGAGCCTGGGAACAAGGCGCAAAAACCGGGAAGCAGTCACTGACCCGGTTTTTTTATGTCTGGCCAGAAGTTTACGTCGGCTACAGGCGCCAGGCACTCACTGCTAGAATCGACACAACCGATCTTTCAGGTGGCACACATTATGGGAGGTGCGTGATGCAAACCAGCATGATTCAAACGGGTTCCTACCAGACGTTTGTTAATGAAACCGGAGCCGGCCACGACTCAACGGTGCTGTTACTGCACGGCTCCGGCCCCGGTGCTAACGCCATGTCAAACTGGCAGTTTGCGTTACCCTTTCTGGGCGCCAGCTATCATTGCCTGGCACCGGATATTGCCGGTTTCGGGCAAAGTCAGCACGACAATCCCCCCCACGGAACGACCGCCTGGATTGATACCTGGGTACAACAGATGGTCGATCTTATGGATGCCCGCGGGCTACCAAAAGTGCACCTCGTGGGGAATTCCATGGGCGGTGGTGTCGCGTTGCATTTACTCGACCGTCATCCGGAACGGTTTGCCAAAGTAGTCTTGATGGGTGCGGTTGGCGCGCCTTTCAAAGCCACCGAAGGGTTACAAAAAGGTTGGGGATTTTACGCTAATCCTTCTGAGGCAGCGCTCGCCGAACTGGTGGGTAAATTTTTGCACAACCCCGCATTGCTGGGTGGCGATATCGCAAAAATAGCAGCTGAGCGCTACAAAAATGTCATGCAGGACAATGTGCGTGTTCAATTCGAGGCGATGTTCGCCGCGGATACGCAGCAGTCCGTGGACGCGTTTGTGCTGTCCGACCAGAAACTGGCGGCGATTACCCAGCCCCTGTTGATTACCCATGGGCGCGAAGATTATTTTATTCCCCTGGGCAACTCCTACCATCTGGCTGAACGAATTCCCAACGCCCAGCTGCATGTTTTTCACCACTGCGGACACTGGATTCAAATCGAACAACGGCAGGCGTTCAATGCCCTGGTGAAACTGTTTTTTGATGGCGTACTGGACTAAGTGGTTACCCCGGAGGTTTTAAGCCCGGCGCCGGGTTTCTGGTCTGTGTTAGTTTGACCCCTTGAGCGCGCGGCATGATAATGTTGGCCGCATTTGGTCGGGACTGGTGACGGCTCCGACGTATTAAGTACTGTGAGGATGTTGCATGAGTACGCTGGATATTAACCAGTTAGTGGACAATAAGACCGGTCGCCAGAGTCGGCTTATTTTTCACGAACAGTCGGTTTACGATCAGGAGCAGGAGCATATTTTTGGCCGTTGTTGGTTGTTTCTCGCTCACACCAGCCAGATAGCTGAGCCCGGCGATTACTTCCGCACCTTTATGGGTGAGGATGAAGTGCTGGTGGTGCGTCAGAAAGATCAATCCGTCAAAGCGTTCCTCAATACCTGCACCCACCGGGGCAACCGCATCTGCAAGGCCGATCGGGGCAACGCGCGCCGCTTTGTGTGTAACTATCACGGTTGGAGTTTTGGCCCTGACGGCGAGCTGATCGGCGTTCCTCTGGAGGAGGACGCGTACCATAACCAGCTCGACAAATCGAAGTTTGGCTTAACGCCGGTCGCCCAGGTGGCAAACTACAAAGGCATGATTTTCGGCACATTTGATCCAGATGCGCCGCCGTTGGAAGACTATCTGGGTGATATGAAGTGGTATCTGGATGTGTGGCTCGACGCGATGCCGGAGGGCACGGAGCTGATTGGTACGACCCAGAAAGTAGAATACCCGGTTAACTGGAAACTGCCGGTGGAAAACGTCTGTGGCGACGGTTATCACCTGGGCTGGGCACACGCCGGCGTGATGACGGTGGCGTCGTCCATGAAGATTGACAGTCTGTCGGTCGGCAATACGGATATCGACAGCTCAACCGCAATGTCGGTCACGGGCATGAACGGGCACTCGGTGCTATCGACGCTCGACGGCTATGCGGGCTATGCGTTTTATCCCGAACCGCAAATGGCGGTGGATTACCTGGATGCCAACCGCGAGACGGTGATTGCCCGCCTGGGCGAGTTGCGCGGCAAACAGTTTTGGGGCTCGCAGATTAATTTTACCGTGTTTCCCAACGTGCAAATGTTGCCGGGTTTAAACTGGTTCCGGGTGTATCACCCCAAGGGTCCGGGCAAAATGGAAATGTGGACCTGGGCCATGGTCGACAAGGAAATGCCCGACAACCTGAAGCAGATGATACTCGACAATGTGTGTCGCACCTTTGGTGCCGCGGGCATGTTCGATAATGACGACGGCGACAACCTGATTGCCTGCACCTCGCAGAACCGAGGCTGGCAAACTCGACGTCAGAACATTTACACCAATATGGCAATGGGCAAGGAACATTCCCGCCCGGATATGCCGGGCATAATTAGCGATGGCTTGATTGGCGAACAGAATCAGCGTTTTTTCTATCGCCGCTGGCAGGAGATGATGTCCGCCGACAATTGGGCAGATATTCCGAGTTACAATAATCTGGAACAAGCTCGCGCCACGGAGAAAAATTGATATGAGCAGTTCTCTGCCGATAGCGAGTCCCGTAGACGCCGACACCTACCTCGCGCTGCAGGGCCTGTTGTTTAGCGAAGCTCGCCTGTTGGATAACGAGCAGTACGAAGACTGGCTGGATATGCTGACGCAGGATATTCATTACTATATGCCGATGCCATCGCGCCGCGCGCGCGACGAAAAAGAGTCCGCGATTAAGCCCCTCGAAGCCAATATTTTTAACGACAAAAAACAACATCTACAGCTGCGGGTAGATCGTTTTCGTACCAATTTTGTGTGGTCGGAAAATCCGCAAAATCACTTGCGGCATCTGGTCTCTAACATTGAAGTGTTTCCCACAGAAACGGACGGTGAGTGGCAGGTGCTGTCGGTGGTGACAGTGTATCGCAACCGTCTCGACGGAGAAGAACGACGCATGATTGTATCGCGCGACGATATCTGGCGGGTGGAGGGCAAAGCGGTTAAGTTGGCGCGCAGAACTATGCAGTTTAATCACGCTGTGGTGGCCGATAGTAACCTGAATATTTTCTTTTAATTAGCAAAAAAATATCGATAACGGGAGACGGGTGATGGGGTGGCTGGATAACAAAGTTGCATTGGTAACCGGGGGCGCCTCCGGAATTGGGTTGGCGGTGGTGGAGCGTTTCGTTGCGGAAGGTGCACGGGTCGGGGTCATGGATCGCACTCAGGCCGCAATCGACGCAGTGGTCGCCAGACTGGGTGCGGACAAAGTGGTGGGCACGGTGGGGGACGTTCGCTCCCTGGCCGACAACAAATCTGCCGTGGCGGCGACGGTCAAGAGTTTTGGTCAGTTGGACACCTTCGTCGGCAATGCCGGCATCTGGGATTACATGGTGCCACTGGTGGAACAAAGCGAAGATAAGATTGCCGAGATCTGCGACGAAATTTTTGCGGTCAATGTTAAAGGTTATATTCTCGGTGCCAAGGCCGCAGTCGAGGAGTTGCGCAAAACCGGTGGCAGCATGATTTTCACCGCCTCCACGTCCAGTTTTTACACGGGTGGTGGCGGCCCCATCTACGTTGCTTCGAAACACGCGGTACTGGGCATGATTCGGGAGTTAGCTCACGAGTTGGCGCCGGATATTCGGGTCAACGGCGTGGCGCCCGGTGGCACCCTGACCAATTTGGGCGGCAGTAGCGCTGGCGGTCAGGCCGAGGCCAAATTGTCGGAGATTCCCGACGTGGACAAACTTCTGGAAAGTATGACGCCGCTGGGCTTTGCGTCGCTGCCCGCTGACCATGCGCCCGCTTATCTCTATCTGGCCGCCAAGGAGCAATCCCGTTTTCTTACCGGGACAGTGATCAACACCGACGGTGGTATCGGCATTGGTATGAAGCGGCAGTCGTAACCCGGCCGCGCAAGCGCGGTCGCCTGGTCGGCAGACCGGGTGGTGCCGGTTAGTGGTTTAGTTGTTGGCAACCAGAATCATTTTGCTGATTAATCCCTGAATATCCACACTGGCCTTGTTGTCGAGCAAAATGGCCACCCGGTTGATGGTTACGACGACGGACGTGTATTGTCCATGCACGTAATAGGAGTCCACCGGGTAAACTACGGTTTTGTCGTTTTGCGCGCGCTGATAGCTCAATTGGCTGATCCCGAAAAT
Organism: Porticoccaceae bacterium; assembly: GCA_041601945.1. GTDB lineage: Bacteria > Pseudomonadota > Gammaproteobacteria > Pseudomonadales > Porticoccaceae > JBFJKD01. Next base: position 5,964 of record JBFIHG010000052.1, read on the forward strand.
GGACATGCCCGCTGCTTCGGCGTGGGCCATCAGGCGTTCTGCCCGATCTTTGGAAATGGTACCCACAAATTCCACCAGGGCGGGCGGCGTCGCGTTGGTACTAACCACGGATTCCCGCCAGCGCACTGCACCCAGTACGCCGTCGGTTTCCAGTAGTGATTTCAGGGCAATGGGTTGCGGCATAAAATTTCTCCAGCGTTACGTCGAAATAAAAAGTTACATCGAAATGCTAATGAGTTAAAGCTGAGTGTCTCGGCGCAGAATATGGACATAATAGACTTCGCCACGTGTATAACACCTTGATCAGTATCAATAACAGGATAGCTTAATAACCGTCATGGATCATTCAATATTGAGCGTCATCCAGCAGGCACTAATGCCCAGTGCGGTAGTGATCTTGTTGGGCGTGATTTGGCGCCACACTGAGCCGGGCGGTATTGCCTACCTCGAAGTGCGCCGCACCATTGGCGTGCTGGTGCTGAATTTGTTTTACCCTGCGCTGATTATAGCGGTGATTCCCACGGTAAAACTGTCGTTCGAGATGGTCAGCGCGCCGCTGTTGTTCAACGCGGGAATTGTCGCCGGCATGTTTTTCTGTGTGCTTCTGATGCCCTATTTAAAGCGCATCGGTATGGGTAAGCCCGAACTGGCGGTGCTTATCCTGGCCTGCGCGTACGCCAATATTATTTCCCTGGGAGTACCGTTATTGCGCGCGGAACAAGGGGAGGCCGCAACCCGCTTCGCCATTTATATAGACGTGCTGGCGGTCAGCCCCATGCTGTGGATTGTGGGTGTGTGGGTATGTTCCAACTGGAGCACCGCCGACAATGGCGATGGCAGTCTGCGCACTTTTCTCAAAACATTTTTCAGCCTGCCGCCGATCTGGGCTTTCGGCTTTGCGGTGTTTCTCAATCTGACTGGAATTGAATTGCCGCACTTCGTGCATAGCGCCGCCCGCATGCTGGGTGATACCACCATCCATGCGATGTTGCTGGCGGTGGGCATGTCTCTCTCTTTTGCCAGCATTGCCAAGTATTGGCGTCTGTCGTTACTGGCTGCGCTAATCAAACTGGTGTTGGTGCCGGGGGTGGTGCTGGGCGTTGGATTGCTGACCCTCGGGGAGGGCGAAGTTCTGAAAAGTACCGTGTTAATGGCCGCTACGCCCACCATGATGGCCACGCTCATACTGAGCGAGCGCTTTGGCTTGAATACGGAGCTGTTAGCGACCATTCTGGTCACCAGCACGGCACTATTCTTTATCTCCCTGCCGGCCTGGCTGTGGTTTATATAGCCTGCAATGGGCTACATGCCACCGATACACAGATATTTAATTTCAACGAATTCTTCGATCCCGTATTTTGAGCCTTCGCGGCCAATCCCGGACTCTTTCACGCCGCCAAAGGGTGCGACTTCCGAGGACACAATGCCGCTGTTAATACCCACAATGCCGGTTTCCAGCGCCTCGGCCACGCGCCACACCCGTTGCATATCCCGGGCGTAGAAATAGGCGGCCAGTCCAAACGGCGTGTCGTTGGCGAGGGCAATGGCTTCGTCGTCATTTTTGAAGCGGTAGAGCGGTGCCAACGGACCAAATGTTTCCTCCTGGGTGACCAGCATCGCTGAGGTGGCACCGACGATGACCGTTGGTTCGTAGAAGGTTCCACCGAGCTTGTGGGGCCCGCCTCCGGTAAGAATTTTCGCGCCTTTGGCCAACGCGTCGTCGAGGTGTTCCTGAATTTTTTCCACGGCCGCCTGATTGATTAGCGGGCCCTGTTCCACGCCGTCGTCCAGACCGCTACCGATCTTCATACGCTTAACTGCTACGGTGAGTTTTTTTGCAAATTCGTCGTACACTCCGTCCTGTACCAGAATGCGATTCGCGCACACACAGGTTTGCCCCGTATTGCGAAACTTGCTGGCCATCACGCCATCCACAGCGGCATCCAGGTCGGCATCGTCAAATACGATAAACGGCGCGTTACCCCCCAGTTCCATACTTACTTTTTTAACCGTGTCCGCGCACTGGCGCATTAAAATTTTGCCCACTTCGGTGGAGCCGGTGAACGACAGTTTGCGCACCGTCGGGTTGCTGGTGAGTTCGCCACCAATAGCACTCGCGCTGCCGGTGAGAATATTCAATACGCCGGGGGGAATACCGGCTTCCTCTGCCAGTACGGCCAGAGCCAGGGCGGAATAGGGGGTTTCGGTAGCGGGCTTTATCACCACCGGACAGCCCGCCGCCAGCGCCGGGGCGCATTTGCGGGTAATCATGGCATTTGGGAAATTCCAGGGCGTAATTGCCGCCACCACGCCGATTGGCTGTTTGAGCACGATGATGCGTTTGTCCCGCGTGGTGGCGGGAATAGTGTCACCGTAAACACGCTTTGCTTCTTCCGCAAACCACTCTACGAAACTGGCGCCGTAGGCGATTTCCCCCATGGATTCCGCCAGGGGTTTACCCTGCTCCAGGGTCATCAACACCGCGAGGTCGCGCTGATTGGCCATCATCAGATCGAACCATTTGCGCAGGATATTGGAGCGCTCTTTGGCTGCGAGAGAGCGCCACGCTGGCCAGGCCTGTTCAGCCGCTTCGATCGCACGCCGGGTTTCATTGGCGAGGAGCTTGGGGATGGTGCCCAACACCTCCCCATTGGCGGGATTGGTGACTGCAATGGTGGCACCGTCGTCGGCGTCGACCCATTGACCGTTGATATAACACTGCTGCCTGAATAGTTCTGGACGATTTAAATTCACTATCTATACCCCATCGGCGCTGCTAAAACTGAAATTTTTTGCCTTTTCAAAGGCTCCATTTGGTGTACTATACCTATTGACAGTTTACTTATAAATTCACCTGAAGGGGAGAGTCTCATGGACTATACACGTAGTACGGCAAAGCAATGGGCGCAGGAAAATGTGAAAGGGATGTTCAATTGCCCTGTCACGCCGATGAACTCAGATTTTACGTTTAACGAAGCGGGTATTCGTTCAAATATCGAAGCGTTTATTGAAATGGGTGTGGACGGCCTGGTGGTCGGCGGATTTATTGCCGAGTGCTGGAACGTGACGCTTTCCGACTGGTATCGCTACCACGAAATCGTAGCCGACGCGGTTAAAGGCCGTATCGGCCTGTGGTCCATTTTGCTCGATCCCAGCGTCCATCAGTGTATTGAAAAAATGAATCGTCTGGAAAAGCTGGGCTTCGACGGCGCGGAGGTGATGAACCCGTCCGTGCAGTTGCGCACCGACGACGAAGTGTACAACTGGTTTAAATATCTGACCGACAACTCCAACCTCGCTGTTGCCCTGTACCGTACGCCAGTATCCGGCAAAGTGCTGGGCTGGGATTTGATGAAACGTCTGGCGGATATCGATACCGTGGTGGGTACCAAGCAAGGCGTGATGAACCGCGCGGAAACCCTGAAATTACGCAGCTTGTTGCGGGACGATTTTATTGTATCGGATCCGTTTGAAGGCGTATTCGCCGATGACCTGCGTCGCGGCGGCCAGGTGGTATTTGGCGAGTTGTCTTACATTATTTATGGCAAAAAACGTCACCTTATTAACGAATACCGTGCGTTATCCGCAAAGGGCAAGTGGGAAGAGGCGTTCAAAAAATCTGAAGAGCTGGCCCCGGTGCGCGAACTGTATAACGAAGTGTTTATCTGGGAAGTGATCAGTACGTTTACCTACGCCAGCGCCCTGGCGAGCATGAAAGCCTGGTTTGAAGCGATTGGGCTCGAAGCGGGCCCAATTATACCGCCCGTGGAGCAGTGCAAGCCGGAGTTACGTGAGTACATCGTCTCCAGCCTGAAAAAACTTGGGGTTTCCTGAGAGATTTTTCTCAATAGTTTTGACGGAGTCGGTGGTTCATGACTAAGAAGTTACATGTTTGCATACACGGAGCAGGTGGCCTGGGTTCGGTGCTGGGCGGGCGACTCGCCCGCGCCGGACACCAGGTGACGTTGATTGGTCGTCCCGCACATATGGACGCCATACAGGCGAATGGGCTGAGACTGACCGGACGCGAAGACTTTATCGTCAAAGATAATCTGCGCTGCACCACGCACCCCGATCAGGTGCAGGGCGATATCGATTACTACATTTTGTTGACCAAACAAAAAGCGATGGCGGGTGCACTCGCAGATGCGGCTGTGTTAAATGATCGCGTGCGGGTGGCGTTGACCTTGCAAAATGGAGTGGGCAAGGAAGCGCAGTTAATAACCGCGTTTGGCGCAGAGCGGGTTATCGGCGGCTCTATCATGGAAGGTGGCACACTCATCGCGCCAGGACACACGCTTAATCATGTCACCACGCCGACCACGGCGTATTTCGGCGAGTTGCAGGGTGGTACATCCGAGCGCACCGAAACACTGGCGGCGGCGTTTTGCGAGGCCGGGTTAGGGGCCAGGGCGGTGACGGATATCCAGCATGTGCTGTGGGAAAAGGTCGTGCAGGTCGGCGGCGCCTCCGCGTGGTCTGCCAGCACCCTGGTGGGGAATCCCGAGCTGGATTTTTCGGACGGATTTTCCTGTCTGGTAGGTGCGCAGCATTACGTCACCATCGCCAAGGAGTTACTGGCGATCTACGCAGGACTGGGGTACGAACCGCAAAATTTTTATGCGCCTCTGTCGTTCCTCAAGCAAATTCACGAGTCGGATTTTGATGGCGCGGTGGCCCACTGTATCGAGTTAGGCAAATTTTTTAAAACCAAACCCAAGGGCGTGCGCACATCCATGCACGAAGATGTGCTGGCGGGTCGCACCACGGAGATCGATGGCATTATTTTGCCACTGCTACAGCAGGCCGAACGGCTGGGCATTGCCGTGCCAACGGTATTGGGTGCCTATCGGGTGATTAAAACTCTGGACATCTACGCCAAATAATCCGTTACGAGTATTCCTGCCTGGTACAGTTTGCACAACAGCGGCTCCCCGTGGGCCGCGCCAATTTTTAGTCCACCCGATACGCTTCAAATAACCCGTCCAGCCCCATGACAATGGGCAGGAAAATAAAAAATAACAGGGTAACGGCGAGGGTGAGTACCTGCATCCACCGTTTGGGTACATAAGCACAGAGCATGTAAAGGCCCACCAGAAGCAGCATCGGAAGCGCACTGGATGGCACGAAGCCGATAAACACCCAGTCGGCCACCACCGTGAGCGCTAAAAACACCGCCAGTGCTGAAAATATTGAGCGCCGATGGTCCAGCATATAGTCGCGGCCGTTGCCGCCCTGCACCACATCGGGGGTTATTGCGTAGGCCACCAGGATCAAGCACAGGGTAGGCAGTATCAGCGCCCAGATTTGTGCAACGTGAACAATGTCGTATTCGGTATACGGCCAGATTCCGATCCAGTAGGTCACACTGATAATAAGCACCGCCACCGTCCAGCCCAGGTGTAGTGGGTCAAAACCGTCCAGCCCAGGTGTAGTGGGTCAAAGCTGGCTTTGTGGTCAGAACGAATCAGCCGCCCCCACCAGCCCGCTAACTCCGATATGGCAATCGCAATTAAGACCGACACGATGATCATAAAAAATTCAAACTGACTCATGATTGTCCCACTGTGGTGGCGATATGTTGTCTAAATTACATTTATGCAAAGTGCTGCTAATGCCAGGCCGGGAGAAGCGAAGGGGCTGGGTTAGCCAGCCCCCGTGCTTATAGCGTTGCGAACTCCACGGCCTTTTCGGCGTGGATGAGGGTTGTGTCGTACAGTTTCACGTCGGTGTCCGCCTGGCTGACCAGCATGCCAATTTCCGTACAGCCGAGTATGACCGCTTGCGCACCCCGGCTGGCTAATTCATCAATAATGCGCAGGTAGTCGGTTTTGGCGGCAGCGGTGGTGCGTCCCAGGCACAGTTCGTTATAGATAACGTCATGAACAGTGTGTCTGTCTTTGTCGTCAGGGACTAACACCTTCAGGCCGTATTTTTCAGTGAGCCTGCCTTTGTAAAAATCCTGTTCCATCGTGAACGCCGTTCCGAGCAGGCCAACCGTTTTAATCCCGTCCCGTATCAATACCTCGGCCGTCGCATCGGCAATATGGAGCAGGGGAATATGTATAGCCGCTTCTATGTCGGGCGCGACCTTGTGCATAGTGTTGGTACAGATCACCAGACAGTCCGCCCCGGCCGCCTCAACCCTACGCGCCGCCGCGCTAAGAATGGTTGCCGTGCCAGCCCAGTCACCGGCGTGCTGAAATTTTTCAATGGGCTCAAAATCGACGCTGTACAGCGCGATTTTGGCGGAGTGCAACCCGCCCAGTTCGCGTTTTACGCCCTCGTTAATCGCCCGATAATAGGTGACGGTGCTTTCCCAGCTCATACCGCCCAATAACCCAATGGTTTTCATGTGCTCTCCGTACTTGTTGTTATAACCGAACTGCCAGGGCAAGCGGCGGCAAAGACACTC
>JBFIHG010000053.1:0-11623 GCA_041601945.1 Porticoccaceae bacterium
CTCCTCGACAGCGGTGAGAGCTACCGCTGCGGGGCCGATAGCACGGTGCTCAAGGGCATGGAGCAGTTAGGCCGCAAGGGCATCCCGGTGGGGTGTCGAGGCGGGGGCTGTGGTATTTGCAAGATAGAGATTGTGCGCGGTGACTACAGTTGCAAGCGCATGAGCCGGGCACACATTAGTGTCGAGGAGGAAGCGCAGGGGGTGGTGCTGGCTTGTCGCACCACACCGCAATCGGATCTGGACGTACGGGTGTTAGGCAAAATACAACGGGCGGTGATGCGCGCGCTCGACTGAGCGGCGTGTGATCGAAATCATGACAGGGTAGGAGACGATAATTATGGCAATGACAGGTGTATTACGTCCCGGGCATGTACAGCTGCGGGTGCTGGATCTGGAAGAAGCGGTGACCCACTACCGGGATTACATGGGGTTGATCGAGACCCATCGCGATAGTCAGGGCCGGGTGTACCTCAAAGCCTGGGATGAGCAGGACTGGTTCTCGGTGGTACTGCGCGAGGCGGACGAGGCAGGTATGGATCACATGGCATTCAAGGTGCTGGACGAAGAAACCCTGTGGCGCTTGCAGGGGGACCTGAAGAAGTTCGGTTGTCAGATCGAGCGCATTGCCGCGGGTGAGCTGGACCATTGCGGCGAGCGGGTGCGCTTCACCGCTCCTACTGGCCACCTGTTCGAGCTGTACGCCAATAAAGACCATTACGGCAATGGTATCTCTACCACTAACCCGGCGCCGTGGCCGGAGGGCCTCAAGGGCATGCAGGCGGTGCGCTTTGATCACTGCCTGGTATATGGGGAAGACCTGGACGGCTCGGTCAAATTGTTTACTGAGGTGCTGGGCTTTCAGCTGACCGAACAGATTGTGGACGGCGACCTGCAACTGGCGGCGTTTATGACCTGCTCCACCAAAGCCCACGATGTGGCGTTTATCCGTCAGGAAGGCAAGGCCAAGTTGCACCACGCCTCGTTTATGCTCAAGACCTGGGAAAACGTGTTGCGCGCGGGGGACATCATCTCCATGAAGGATATTGCCCTCGATATGGGTCCGACCCGACACGGGCTGACCCGGGGTCAGACGATTTACTTTTTTGATCCCTCCGGCAATCGTAACGAAGTGTTCTGTGAGGACAGTTATGTGTACCCGGACACACCCGTCCTGACGTGGACGGCGGACCGCACGGGGCAGGCCATTTTTTACCACTCCCGGGAACTCAACGACCGCTTTATGGGTGTCACCACCGGGGCCTGATGGGAATGAAATAGTTTAAGGGCTGGGCGCCGTGGGGGCATACACGGCGCTTACCGGCTGACGACAACGGTTTGCCGGTGTCTGTATCGGGGCCTTACAGAATCGTCTAAACCGGCTATAATGTCCGCCAATTAACTAATTTGTTATTACGGGTTTGATGGGCACGTTAACTACTCATCGCTTTTGATAGAGCGATGTGATTCGGTTCGTCGTGACACAAAAAACATCATTGTAAACACAAATTTGGTGCTACCGACGTCCAGCGTCTTTTACGCAGATGATTTGAATAGTATCTGCGTGGACTTTGAACTCCAGACCATAACGGGCCACGGGAACGCAGGGTGCGAAGAACGCCGCACGTTTATTAAGCCGCTGGCCATAAGACAAATTACTGAATATTTCCAGAATACAGTTGTAAGGAACAAATCAACATGAAAGAGTTTAAACACTTTATAAACGGCGAATTCGTCGCTTCTGCCAAAACTTTTGAGAATCGTTGTCCGTCGGACGACAGCCTGATTGGTACGGTTTACGAGGCCGGGAGAGAGGAAGTCAACGCGGCGGTCAGCTCCGCCAAGGCTGCACTGCGCGGTCCCTGGGGCAAAATGTCTGTTAATGACCGCGTGGCGTTATTGTATAAGGTGGCAGATCGCATAACGGAGCGTTTTGAAGATTTTGTCGAAGCGGAATCCCGGGATACCGGCAAGCCCAAATCACTGGCGCGGCATATCGACGTCCCGCGGGGTGCGGCCAACTTTAAAATATTTGCCGATGTGATTAAAAACGTACCCACGGAAGCGTTTCGCTTTGAAGGACCGGACGGTACCCAGGCCACCAATATTGCCCATCGCACGCCGAAGGGCGTGGTGGCGGTGATTAGTCCATGGAATTTCCCGTTGCTGTTAACTACCTGGAAAGTGGGTCCGGCGCTGGCCTGTGGCAATACGGTGGTGGTCAAGCCTTCGGAGGAAACACCCGCTACCACTACCTTGCTCGGCGAAGTGATGAATGAATGCGGTGTGCCGCCGGGTGTCTTTAATGTGGTGCACGGTTTTGGTCCCGATTCGGCCGGGGCATTTTTAACCGCCCATCCGGATGTGGACGCCATCACTTTTACCGGTGAAACTCGTACTGGCGAAGCCATCATGAAAGCCGCTTCTGTGGGGTTGCGGGATATTTCCCTGGAATGTGGCGGCAAAAATCCGGCGATTGTGTTTGCTGATAGCGATCTGGACAAGGCGGTGGCCGGAACCATGCGCTCGGTATTTGTTAACTGTGGTCAGGTCTGCCTGGCCACAGAGCGGGTGTACGTAGAGCGCCCGGTTTTCGATGAGTTCGTCGCGAAACTCGCCGACGCAGCGAGCAAGATCAAATTGGGTACCCCGGACGATGCGGACGCCAATATGGGTTGTCTGATTAGCAAGGAGCACCAGCAAAAGGTGTTGGATTATTACGCTCTGGCAGTAAAGGAAGGTGCAACTGTGGTGCTCGGTGGCGGTGTGCCCGACATGCCGGGTCTCGAGGCGGGCGCCTGGGTCGAACCCACGATCTGGACCGGCCTGGCGGACGATGCACGGGTGATAACCGAGGAAGTGTTTGGCCCCTGCTGTCATATTCGTCCGTTTGACAGCGAGGAGGAAGTGATTGCTCTGGCCAACAACACCCACTACGGGCTAGGTGCTGCGGTGTGGACCGAAAATGCCTCTCGCGCCATACGTGTATCTGAGCAGCTGGAGGTGGGTCTGGTGTGGGTAAACTGCTGGTTCTTGCGGGATTTACGCACGCCCTTTGGCGGTGCCAAACAGTCGGGTATTGGGCGCGAGGGCGGTGTACACTCACTCGAATTCTATACCGAGCTGAAAAATATTTGCATCCAGCTGTAAGGCAACCGTATTTTGGCATTGGATCTTTTAACCATGTAACTTTAACGACGTACCTTTAACGACGTACTTTACACAACGTAGCATTGGAGAGTCCGCAATCAATGGATAAAGAACTGATTAATCGTAGCGGTGATGAGCTGTACGAGGCGATGGTCAATCGTCAGACCGTGGCGCCGCTCACGGAACGCTATAGCGATATTACTATCGATGATTCCTACCATATTTCGCTGCGTATGCTGGATCGCCGCATCCAGGCGGGCGCTCGCATTATCGGCAAAAAAATAGGCGTCACCAGTAAAGCGGTGATGAATATGCTGAATGTCCACCAGCCAGATTTCGGTTATCTGACCGACGATATGGTGTACAGCAGCGGTGCGGAGATGCCCATTTCCAGCCGCCTGATACAGCCGCGCGCGGAAGGTGAAATCGCATTTATACTGAAGCGGGATTTGACCGGTCCAGGGGTTACCAACGCCGATGTGATTCGCGCGACCGAGTGCGTGCTGCCGTGCTTCGAAATTGTGGACTCACGTATTCACGACTGGCAAATCAAAATTCAGGATACGGTCGCGGATAATGCGTCCTGCGGATTGTTCGTGCTGGGCGACAACGCGGTCGATCCGCGCAAGGTCGATCTGGTCACCTGCGGCATGGTGGTGGAAAAAAACGGCGCTATCCTCAGTACTGGCGCGGGCGCCGCGGCGCTGGGCTCGCCAATTAATTGTGTAGCCTGGCTGGCCAATACATTGGGCAGTTTCGGCATCGGCCTGAAAGCGGGAGAAGTGATTCTGTCTGGCTCGCTGGTACCGTTGGAGCCTGTCGTCGCCGGAGATTTTATGCGCGTCGATATCGGCGGTATTGGGTCGGCGTCGGTACGCTTTGTTTAAGGCACCTTTAGAGTACGGAATGGAGGTTATAGCATGAGTAATAAATTAAGAGCGGCCATTATCGGCCCCGGTAATATAGGCACCGATTTGTTAATGAAAGCCATGCGCAGCGACTGGATTGAGCCGGTGTGGATGGTCGGGGTTGATCCCACTTCGGAAGGTCTTAAGCGCGCTAAAGAGTTCGGCATGAAAACCACCGCCGACGGCGTTGACGGAATGTTGGCCCATGTGGTTGAAGATGATATTCGCATTGCCTTCGACGCGACGTCGGCCTATGTGCACGCGGACAACAGCCGCAAACTCAATGCCCTCGGCGTGATTATGATCGACCTCACCCCGGCGGCCATCGGACCATTTTGCATTCCGCCGGTAAACCTCAAGGAGCATGCCAAGAAACTGGAAATGAACGTCAATATGGTGACCTGCGGCGGTCAGGCGACCATTCCCATGGTGGCGGCGGTATCCCGCGTGCAGCCAGTGGCATACGGTGAAATCGTCGCCACGGTATCCTCCAAATCGGTGGGCCCGGGCACGCGCATGAATATCGACGAATTTACCCGCACCACTTCCGCAGGTGTTGAGCAGGTCGGGGGTGCCAAAAAAGGCAAAGCCATTATCATTATTAATCCAGCCGAGCCACCGATGATTATGCGCGATACCATTCACTGCCTGACCGAGAGCGAGCCGGACCAGGCGGCGATTACCCGATCGGTGCAGGACATGGTGGCGGAGGTCCAGAAATATGTGTCTGGCTATCGGCTGGTGAACGGTCCAATTTTTGACGGCAACCGGGTGTCCATTTTTATGGAAGTTGAAGGGCTCGGGGACTTTTTGCCTAAATACGCAGGCAATCTCGACATTATGACCGCTGCCGGTTTACGTACCGCGGAGTTGTTCGCAGAGGAAGTGGCAAATGGCGCGTTTGCATTGCCGAATCGCAAGGCGGCGTAATTTGGTGTCGACGCACGATTAATACGCCGGGCAGGCGTTGGTATGAAAGAACGACAGTGAGGAACCAGTTTATGGATCTTAAGGGCAGAAAAATCACGGTGCACGATATGAGCCTGCGGGACGGTATGCATCCCCAGCGGCACCAGATTACCATCGAACAAATGAAAAGCATCTCCAAAGGGCTGGATGAGGCCGGGGTACCGTTAATCGAGGTGACCCACGGTGATGGCCTCGGTGGCGCATCCGTGAATTACGGCTTTCCGGCTGCCAGCGATGAAGAATATCTACGCGCGGTTATCCCACAAATGCAGCACGCGAAAGTATCCGCCCTGTTGCTGCCGGGGATTGGCACGGTGGATCACCTGCGCATGGCCGCTGATTGCGGGGTAACGACCATACGGGTTGCCACCCATTGCACCGAGGCGGATGTGTCCTTGCAACATATTAAGCTCGGTCGGGAAATGGGGCTGGATACGGTGGGTTTTTTGATGATGGCCCACATGATCGGTCCCGAAGAAATTCTCGAGCAAGCCAAATTGATGGAGTCCTACGGCGCGAACTGCATCTACGCGACGGACTCTGCTGGGTACATGTTGCCGGATGATGTGACGGCGCGTATCGCCCTGCTGCGAGATAAACTGAATCCAGAGACCGAGCTCGGCTTTCACGGGCACCATAACCTGGCCATGGGCGTTGCCAATTCTATTGCAGCGGTGGCGGCTGGCGCCAATCGCATCGACTGCGCCTGCGGTGGTATGGGCGCCGGCGCTGGCAATACCCCAATGGAAGTATTTATAGCGGTGTGTGACCGCATGGGTATCGAAACTGGCGTCGATGTGTTCAAAATTTCCGATGTGGCGGAAGATCTGGTGACGCCGATTATGGATTTCCCGGTACGCATCGACCGCAATTCCCTGACGTTGGGTTACGCAGGCGTGTATTCGTCGTTTTTACTGTTCGCCAAACGCGCAGAGCAGAAATACGGCATTCCGGCCCGTGAACTACTGCTGGAAATGGGACGGCGCAAAATGGTGGGTGGGCAGGAAGATATGATCGAAGATATCGCACTTACGATGGCAAAAGAACGGAAAGCATCCTGATGGCAATGACCAAAAAACAAATCGCTGAAGTTGCGGAGCATCTGGAGAACGCCGAGCTGGACGCACGGGATGTGGTGAAGGTCACCGACCAGTATCCCGATATGACCTTTACCGAAGCACTGGATATTCAGTGGGCTATTCGCGCGCGCAAAGAGGCGCGTGGTACCCGGATCGTCGGCATGAAAATGGGCCTGACTTCCTGGGCAAAAATGGCGCAGATGGGTGTCGACAAGCCTTGTTATGGGTTTTTGGCCGATTATTTTAGCGTGCCCCAGGGTGGCGAAATCAACACCAAGGAACTTATTCATCCCAAGGTGGAAGCGGAGATCGCTTTTGTCACCAATAAGGATTTGTCGGGCCCTGGTTGCCATATTGGCGATGTTCTGGCGGCCACCGACTTTATTGTGCCTGCGGTGGAAATCATCGACTCGCGCTACCAGAATTTCAAATTTGATTTGCCCAGCGTGATTGCCGACAACTCGTCGTCGTCGCGTTTTGTGATCGGCGGCCGACCATTGTCAGTGGACGCGGTGGATATGCGTACCCTGGGTGTGGTGATGGAAAAAAATGGCGTAGTGGTGGAACTGGGCGCCGGTGCTGCCGTGCTGGGCAACCCGGCTGCGAGTGTCGCGATGCTGGTGAATATGCTGTCCGAGCGCGGACAGACGTTACCAGCGGGCAGTTTCGTCATGACCGGGGGGATTACCGCGGCGGTTGCCGTGGACGCGGGCGATTCAATCGTGGTGCGCTACCAGCACCTCGGTGACGTCACCATGAAGTTTGTGTGAGGCAAAAGCGATGGTCGAAGCAGTCGATGTAAAGCTCTATTTCAATTTCCGCAGTCCGTATTGCTATCTGGCGTCGAAGACGTTGTGGACCATCGTCGATGATTTTCATGCCAATCTACAATGGCGACCGGTGGGTGGCTGGCGCCTGCGCTCGGCGCCGGATCGCGCCAAACGCAAGGTGCCCCTGGCGCGGCAGGATCTGGCGCGGTTTGCCAGACGCATGGGCATCCCGGTAACGCCGCCACCAATCGAAACCGAGCCCACCGCTGCGGGTGCCGCGTCCCTGTTTGCTCAGGAGAAAGGCGTGCTGCGGGAATACATAGTGGAAACCATGCGTATCGAATGGGCGGAAGGCAAGAATATCGGCGAGCCGGATGTGTTGCGCGAAATCGCCAGCCGCATCGGACTTGATCCTGAAGAATTGCTGGCGGCAAGTGCCAGCCCGGATAATCTGGCCCAACTCGAAGCTAATTACGAAGAGGCCGACGCGCTGGGGGTTTTCGGTGTTCCGACCTTCGTTGTTGGCGAAAATATTTTCTGGGGTCAGGATCGCCTTGAGTTTGTGGTGGAGCACCTGCGGGAACTGCGCCTGGCGCGGCTGTAATTGTCGGTAGCACGGTGTTTTTATGTTGCGTCGTTCGCTAACAACGGGTTGATGCCGTGGATCCGGTCACTCATGCGTTACTCGGCGGGGTGGTTGGGCGCGCAGCCGGTGGGCGCAAGCTCGGGATGCGCGCCGCTGCGCTGGGTGCTGTCGCTGGCGCTTTCCCCGATATCGATGTGTTCTATGGCGTGTTTGCCGCCGACGAGATGGCGCAGCTGCAGTGGCATCGCGGACTGACTCATTCGCTGGTGTTTGCGTTGCCGCTGGGTTTACTGTGTGGCTGGTTGTATTGGCGGTGGCGCAATGTCCGCGGCGCCACCGAGTTACTCATTCCATGGCTAGCGGTATTTGTGTTCGCACTGCTATCCCATCCGTTACTCGATGCCTGTACCACCTACGGCACGCAATTATTCGCTCCATTTTCTGATCGACGTTTTGCCTGGAATGCCGTGCCGATCATTGAGCCTGTCTATACCGGCACATTATTGTTTGGCTTGCTCATTGCTCGTTACGCCAAAACCCTGGGTTGGCTGGTGGCGCTGGTGGTACTGGTACTGTCCAGCGAATACCTGGTGTGGGGCTGGATGCAGAATAATCAGGCGATTACCCTGGCTCGCACCCAGTTGACGTATGAAGGCGTGGCGCGAGCACAGGTCGAAGCCTTTCCCACGTTGTTGCAAATGCCGGTACGGCGCGTGGTGGTACGCACCGGCGAGCAGGTTCGCGTCGGCTATGTGGACGTCAGCGCGCCCTGTCTGATTCAGTGGCAGAGTGCTGAGCGCCAGCGCCACCCACTGCTCGAAAAATTTCGTGCCAGCCGTCATGGCCAAATTTTTACCTGGTTTGCCAACGGCATAACGTCAGAGCGTATAGAACGGCGCGCAGGCGATTACTGGGTGGAAATCTCCGATCTGCGTTATGGCTACGACACCAATCCCGCACGCGGCCTGTGGGGGGTGCGCGGTCGGTTCAGTAGCGCAGGTGACCCCCTGGGTGAAAACCGTTATTTCTCCGATCCGTGGCGTTTTGACCGCAAAACATTTCAGTTATTGTGGGCGATGATTGCGCCAGCGGCCCAAGACAATTGTAGTAGCGCTGCGTTGGTCAGTCTGGCGTCGGAGAGTGCAGCACCGAATTCCGCTCGTCAATAAGCTTCGTAAAATCATATTTGCTTGCGTTCAGCGCTAATCTAAAATTCGCGCCTCTAAAAACGGCATAAGCTCCTTGAGTGGCACATCGGTGCCGGCATCGTCCCGCCGGTTTTTGTATTCAACGCCATCCTGCTGCAGGCCGCGCTCGCCGACGACCAGGCAGTGCGGTATCCCGATCAGGTCGATATCCGCGAGCATAACCCCGAGTCGCGCCTTGTCTTCATCCATGAGCAATACGTCGTATCCGGCCTGTTGTAATTGCTGGTACAGAGCTTCGCAGGTGGTGCGCACCAGGTCGGACTTGTGTGCGTTAACCGGAACCAGTGCGATCTGAAATGGTGCGATATTTTGCGGCCAGATTATGCCTTTGGCATCGTGATTCTGTTCAATGGCCGCAGCGACAATGCGGCTGACGCCGATGCCGTAACAACCCATGGTGAGGACCTGTTCGCGACCGTCCTGATTTAACACTGTCGCCTGCAGCGCGGCGCTGTATTTGGTGCCGAGCTGAAATATATGGCCGACTTCGATGCCGCGTTTTATATCCAGGGTGCCGTTACCATCGGGACTCGGATCCCCAGCGACTACGTTGCGAATATCCGCAACCTGGCCGAGGGGGCAGTCGCGCTCCCAGTTGACGCCGGTCAGATGGTAGCCCTCGCGGTTGGCGCCGCATACGAAATCGGCCAGATGGGCGGCACTGTGATCTATCAGCGTAGGGATAGTTAAGCCCACCGGCCCAAGTGAGCCAGTCCCACAATCCAGTGCTGCGCGAATCTGGTCGTTGCTGGCGAAGGTCATGGGAGTCGCGAGGCCCAACAGTTTTTCTATCTTCACGGCGTTCAATTCGTGATCCCCGCGCACCACCAATGCGATCAATGGGGTATCTTCCGCGCCCTGAATAATCAGGGTTTTAACCGATTGTTGCGGGGCGATGCCCAGCAATTCACAGATAGCTGCGATGCTGTGTATGCCGGGCGTAGTGACTTCTGCCATTGTTTTGGTTGCAGCGGGGCGCGGGTTGGAAGGCGGCACGGCAGGCGCCATTTCAATATTTGCGGCATAGTTACCGGTGTCGGAAAACGCGATGGCATCTTCTCCCGAGTCGGCCAGCACGTGGAATTCGTGGGAATAGCTGCCGCCAATGCTACCCGTGTCCGCTATAACTGGTCGAAACTCCAGACCGATCTGGGTGAAGATGCGGCAATAAGTGGTGTGCATCACATCGTAGGTTCTTTGCAGACAGGGCTGGTCGATGTGAAAGGAGTACGCATCTTTCATAATAAATTCCCGGGCCCGCATTATGCCAAACCGGGGTCTGATCTCGTCGCGGAATTTCGTTTGAATTTGATAGAAATTGGCGGGTAATTGCTTGTAGCTGCGCAGGGCGTTGCGCGCCAGGTCGGTTATTACCTCTTCGTGGGTTGGTCCCAGGCAAAAGGCGCGCTGGTGGCGATCGCGAATGCGTAGCAATTCTGGTCCATACTGTTCCCAGCGCCCCGATTCCTGCCACAACTCGGCGGGTTGCACTACAGGCATCAGTAGTTCCTGCGCGCCGGCCGCGTTCATTTCCGCGCGTACAATATTCTCTACTTTGCGCAGTACCCGCAGGCCCATAGGCAGCCAGGTGTAAAGACCACCGGCCAGTTTGCGAATCATGCCGGCCCGCAGCAACAGTTTATGGCTGACGACTTCGGCGTCCGCCGGATCTTCTTTGAGGGTGGCGATAAGGAACTGGCTGGCGCGCATGATGGTCGTTTTCCGTAGTGTGGGTATGGATTATGCTACGTATCATTTTACGGTCACCACGCCCCGGGGTACAGTTGCAACGGCGAAACGATCGCATTTACAGTTGACGTTCGGTGCGCGCTGCGCTGACACAGCGGCAAAGGGGTAAAATTATGTTTGAACTGGATGCACGGTTGCGACGGGACACGGTGATGGTGGGGCGTTTTCCACTAAGTTTGTTGTTGCTTAACAAAGACGCTAACTACCCCTGGTGTATTCTGGTGCCAGCCCGCTCGGCAATTCAGGAGATATACGAGCTAGCGGCGCGCGACCGGCACCAGCTACTGGACGAGTCCTGCCATCTGAGCGCCGCCCTTACCAAACTGTTTTCTCCGGATAAATTAAATATTGCAGCGCTCGGCAATGTGGTGCCTCAGTTGCACCTGCACCATATTGTGCGCTACCGCAGCGACCCTGCCTGGCCTGCACCGGTCTGGGGCGCGGTACCACCGCTGGACTACCCGGCTGGTGAGTTGCTGGAAAGGCAGCGCCTGATTACTGATTATCTGGCGGGTGAGGATTTTGCCAGCGTATGATGTTTTTTCTGGTTAAAAAAAACCCCGGCTAGCCGGGGTTTTTTTGCTTGATCCAGCCCGAAGACTAGTTGGCCATATCCTTGAGTGCTTTCAATGCAAGAACTTTGACACCGGTGCTGGCGGGACGTGCCTTGAATACCGCAGGCTGACCAGTAAACGGGTTAGTACCTTTGCGCGCCTTGCGGGCGGGCTTCTTCACAGTTTTGACTTTTAGCAGGCCTGGCAGGGTAAATTCGCCAGCGCCGCCTTTCTTGACATGCCGGCTGATCAGGGAACCGAGCTCATCGAGAACTGCATCGACCTGTTTCTTGGTTAGCATGGTGCGTTCTGCAACATCATTGAGTATCTGAGTTTTGGTGTATTTTTTGCTGATGGGCGTGGTCTTGCGCGCCGGAGCAGCAATTTTGGCTGCTGGAGCAGCCTTTTTAGCAGCTTTTTTCGCAGCGGGTTTTTTAGCAGGTGCCTTTTTAGCGGCGGGTTTTTTAGCAGGAGCCTTTTTTGCGACTGCCTTTTTCTTGGCAGGTGCTTTTTTGGCGGTGGATTTTTTCGCGGTAGCTTTCTTTGCGGCCATAAGAGAGTTCCCTTTTTCGTTACCTGAATGGTATGAAGTTAATGTCAGTTATTGTTGGAAATACACGCTGCCCGAGACAGGAATCGAAACGTGCAACTGC
>JBFIHG010000054.1:0-11622 GCA_041601945.1 Porticoccaceae bacterium
CGCCGGTGGTATTGAGTGACGGTTGCTACGGACAGGTTCCCAGGGTGTATATCGAGTGCTTGCAGGACCATGCTCTGCCGATTGGGTTTCAGCGCAAGATGCAAGCCGCGTCGCCCTGTCGGGCGGTGTGGACGATGGATACAGACCACTCGCCATTTTTATCACAGCCCCAGGAACTGACGGCGCTGCTGCTGAATATTGCTGGATCCACTTGATCACAACGGCTCCAGGTTCCAATTGGGCTGGGGGAAATCAGGAGACACCTATGGCCAGTAAATCTGTATCGATGCTACTGATGATGTTATGCACCTTAAGCGTACTCCCGGCGCGGGCCGAAACGGAGTTGCCTGCGATAGTCGACATCAAGCGCATGTCCATGGATACGGCGCTACGCATGGCCAGCGCCGCGGTTGCACGCTGTCGCACTGAAGGGGTGCAGGCAGGAGTGACCGTGGTAGATCGGGGCGGTCATCCACAGGTGGTGTTGCGAGACGTGCTGGCGATGGATTTGACCCTGGAGATGAGTCGCAAAAAGGCGTACACCGCAATGTCGTTTAATACGCCGACGTCCCGCCTGGGCGCGCGCGCCGAGTCGCCCCTCGCCAACCACCATACGCTGATGTTTTCTGGCGGCGGGGTGCCGGTAACTGCCGCCGGTTCCATTCTCGGGGGGATCGGTGTCAGCGGCGCTCCCTCCGGAGAAGTGGATGAAATCTGTGCCCAGGCGGGCATTGATGCTGTCGCCGAGGAACTGGAATGGGGCGCCATGTGAGCGGTGGTTGCCATTGATACACCGATGGCAACTAAAGAATTCGACCATAAACAAGGAAAAATCTATGAAATTAGCATCGCCAAGAATCGAACCGTTGCGCGAATCCGAGTGGAGTGACGCACAGCGCAAGCTACTGGAGCCGGTGAAGAAAGAGGGGCAATTTTACAACGTGCTCGGCACCCTCAGTCGGCATATCGACGCGGCAGAAAAATTCTGGGTGTGGGCCAATCACGTGATGGGCAAGACCTCCACTATCGGGGCGCGGGAACGGGAGTTACTGATTCTGCGGGTCGGCTGGCTATGTGACGCCGAATACGAATGGGGTCAGCACGTCCTGTTCGGGCGCAAAGAGGGCTTGAGCGAGGCGGAGATCGCGCGCATCAAGGCGGGGCCTGACGCACCGGGCTGGGACGATTTCGACAGGGCATTGTTGCGGGCCGCTGATGAACTGCACAACGATGCGTTTATCGGCGATGCCACCTGGGCTACGCTGCGCAGCCGCTACAGTGACGTGCAGATGATGGATGTAGTGTTTGCGGTGGGTCAGTACCACCTGGTGTCGATGGCATTAAATAGTTTTGGTGTGCAGCTGGACAAGGGTGTTACGGGGTTCTGAATAAATTTATTGTAAGGCGGTGAGTCTGGGCATATCGGGATCCTGTTGAAACTCGACCGTGTTGCCGGCCGGGTCGCAGGTAAAAATAAACCCCGCGACGCGATCGTAGGCGACACCCTGAGCTGCGAGATGTTGTTCCGCGCGATCAATATTTTCCACATAAAATGCGGTGTGTGGGCCCATTGGGTCGCAGTTGGTGTGGTTAATTTGATCGAGCATGCCGGACGCTTTGGCCGACGGATTGTGTTCGATCACGTGTATCTGGCCATTGGGGAACTGCATCCAGAACCCCGGAATTAGTGCATCGTATTGTTCCGGCAAGTCGCGCTTAACCGTGGTGATACCCAGCACGTCTGAGTAGAAATGGGTCATCTCCCGCAAGCGGGAGTGGCTGTTTATCGCGCTATGGTTAATTCGGGTGATTTTCATACACAGCTTGTCCCGCTTGGGATAGCCGCCAGCCGCAGCCCCGTGGGGGCACAGATATCAGGCGAGATATCGGTCACGGGTAAGTATCGGTCACGGGTAAGTATCGGTCACAAATTTTTGCCAGGCTCGCCACTGCTCGGGGTGGTATTTGTACTTGGGGTGATCATAGGCCGCGACATAAAAAACCTTACCGTTGCTGGCGCCCGCCACTGAGCCGATAAATGTCATTTCCTTTTCGTACATGGACTTTTGTTCGGGTGGCACCTGTTTGGCCGCATCGGCGGACCACAGTCCGGCGCGGCGCATCTGGTCGATAATCGTTTGCGCATCGCCGTCGCTAAGGCCCCAGCCAGTGCACAAATACAGGCTGGCATTGGCAGCATCGCCGCCATCGAAATACAGATGAAAGTTTTTGATTAATGCACTGCCCGATATCGCCATGGTAAAGCCTCCTTTCTCCAGTGTAAGTTTGATGCATTGTAGACGCGCACGCGGTGCGGTCGCCAATCCAGTTACGGGTAACCTTACTGGTGCTAAATATTTTGCGTGTAGCCCTCGGTGCCAATGGCCCGGCAATTATTCAACTCGCTAATTTCCTCCTGACTAAAACCCCACTCTGCCAGCGCTTCGTCCGTATGTTCCCCAAACGCCGGGGGCGGAGACTGAATGGCGCCGGGAGTCCCCTGAAACACGGGCGCGGGACTGGGTTGCTGCACACTCTTGACGGTCTGAAACCCGTTGCGATCCACATTATGTGGGTAATTCATGGCCTCCTTGAAGGTTAGTACAGGGGACACGCAGGCGTCGGTATTTTCAAACATGTCGCTCCACTGATCCCGTGTCTTACTGGCAAAAGCCGCACTGATCTGGCGTTGCATCTCGGGCCACAGGTTTTGGTCGCGATGATTTTTCCACTGGCTTGCATCGATGCCGAGCGTTGCCATGGCGATATCGAAAAACTTGCGCTCAATGGCGCCGATGGCCATATACAGGCCGTCGGAGGTTTTGTAGGTTCCGTAAAAAGGCGCGCCTCCGTCCAGCATATTGGATTCCCGTTCCAGCACATAGGCGCCTTCCTGCAGCAGCCCAAACATGCCTGCTGCCAGATAGGCGGAGCCGTCGCACATCGCCGCGTCCACCACCTGACCGACGCCAGTGTTACGTGCGCAGATAATGGCCGCCAGGGTTCCGAACGCGGAGAACATGGCACCAGCGCCCATATCCGCCACCAGATTCAGCGGCGGCACAGGACGTCCTTCTTTCGGGCCGATGGCGGCGAGTACGCCCGTGATAGAGAGGTAATTAATATCGTGTCCGGCGGATTTTGCGAGCCGGCCGGTCTGGCCCCAGCCGGTGGTACGGGTCAATACCAGTTTGGGATTGCGGGCCAGCAGCACGTCCGGTCCAAGGCCCAGTTTTTCCAGGGTTCCGGGGCGAAATGGGTCGAGCACGGCATCGGCATTTTCCACCAGCTTTAAGATGACGTTTTTCGCCGCCGGATGCTTCAGATCGATGGCTACGGATTTGCGGCCACGACGCTGTATATCGTAATCCTGACCCCTGGGAACCCCCAGCCCCGACGGCGTTGGACGATCGAGGCGCAGCACCGTTGCCCCCGCATCCGACAACAGCATGCTGCACAGGGGGCCCGGGCCAATACCACCAAATTCAATGATTTTGATGCCGGATAGCGGGCCACTGGCCTGGAATGGGTGGTGGGTACTCATGATAAATTCCTCGCAACGGTGGGTCGCAATCTGTGCATTGGGGTTAGGGCTACCATCGCGTAGCTAAACATAGACAGTACCGGTTCAGGTCTGTGATGCATTTTTGCTCAGCGCTAAAATCCTTTGCCACTCCCCGGCGCTGACCGGTTGAATGGACAGGCGACTCTGCTTGACCAGGATCATATTTGCCAGCGCCGCCTGTTTTTTTATAGTTTGCAAGGTAACCAGGCGCGGGAATTTTTCGACCAGACGAATATCCACGCAAAACCATCGGGGACTTTGTGGATTAGCCTTAGCATCGTGGTATGGGCTACTCACATCAAACTGAGCGGGATCGGGGTAGCCCGATCTCACTACCCGCGCGATCCCGGCCACCCCCGCTGGTTTACAGCTGGAGTGATAGACCAATATCTGGTCGCCTATCTGTACCTCGTCGCGCAGCAGATTGCGCGCCTGATAATTGCGAATCCCATCCCAGCGCGCGACTCCCTCAGGCGCCGCCGCCAGGTCGTCGATGCTGTACTCGTTGGGTTCGGTCTTGAATAACCAGTGGCGCATATTATGTTGTTGAATCCGCGCTGTGTGCGGGTCGCGTTGTGTTCGTTGCACGGGACCCGCAATGGCTCAGTGGTGATGCCCGCCGGGGCCATGCACATGACCGTGTTGCAACTCTTCTTCGGTAGCGTCCCGCACAGCTTCCACCGATACATCGAAATTCAGTGTCTCGCCCGCCAGGGGGTGATTACCATCCACGGTAACCTGTTTGTCGTCTATATTCGTGACCACCACGGTTAGTGGGCCGCGTTCGGTCTGGGCACTAAAGCGCATGCCAACTTCGATAACCGTGTCTGCGGCAAAGGCGTCGCGGGGCACTTGCTGGACCATCTCTTCGATGATTTCACCGTAACCGTCCTGGGGTTCGATACGGGCGGTAATCTTGTCTCCGGCCTTTTTGTCGGTTAGCGCCTGCTCCAGGCCGGGGATAATGTTGCCCGCCCCATAGAGAAAGGTTAGGGGTTGCTGCTCGGCAGAGGAATCCAGCACGGTGCCTTTGTCATCGGTTAATGTGTAGTGAATAGCGACCACTGCGTTGGGCTTAATAAGCATAGTGGCAATCTCCCGGTTTTGATAAGGCCGCACATTATGGGTGATGCGCAGCGGGGTCTCAAGGCGGGCTAGCGGATGATCTTGATCCATGCCCCGGCCTGGGGCTCACCCACCGGGTAGGCATCGTTGATCAAACGCAGATCGTCCTCGCCGTTTTTACCGAGATTAAGACGGCGTGCGAGCTCGGCGTAGGTGGCTCCGGGTAGTGCTTTGACGTAGTGAATGCTGCGCGCCTCCGGTGCGGCCAGTGCGCGGCGGGACAGGGGCCGAAACGATTGCACGATGTCCAGATAGGTCTTGTCATCAACCTCATTCAGTGTGCGATCAGGCGTGCCCCCAGCGCGGGCAACACCCCTAAACACAAATGCCCCGCGTCCGTAGTACAGCACCGCGAGACGTTGTTCTGGCGCGTTGTTACGCGCCGCCACCACGCCGCTATGGCCCGGCATGCGGGCCTGTACAAACGGCTGGGATTTTTTGAGCAAGGGTATACCGAGGGTATTTTTGATAAATTCCTGCGGACTGTAGGTGGTGCGAGGTTTAATGTGCAGCGTCAAGGTCAATGCCTGATCCGCTGACTGACCGCGAATTTCGTTGCTGTTCTCTACAAATTGCCAACCGGCCGGGTAGTCAAACTGAAAGCCATAGCGTTGGTGATAAAAGCGGTTTTCGACTGGCGCGACGGCCTGAATATTTCGCCCCCAGACCAGTCCTTCGCTAGCGATGCGAAATTCGTTGATATTGCGTTCGCCAGCTACGGATGCGGTATTTTTATCCGCATTATTAATGATTTCCAGCAAGCGCTTGTCGTTGCGCGGGTGGGTGGCAAATAGTCCGTGGTAGGTGGTCGGCTTGGCGCCGGCGTCGCGGGCGCGCTTTTTTTCGACGCGTTCGTGATCCTTAAGCAGGGCGATCACCTCAATCATCGCCTGGGTGTCATAGCCAGCGCGGGCGAGGAATTGCGCGCCGAGGCCATCGGCTTCAAGTTCCATGTCGCGGCCGTAACCCCGCACTGTCGCCGCGCCCCACATGGCCGACGCTTCGCCCACCTCGTAACTTTGGGTGAGAATGGCAAGTAGTCCCGCGGCTACATTACTGCCGGTTTGGGCGCGTTTTTGACGCGCTGCATGGCGTGCGGTGACGTGGGCAATTTCGTGGGCTAGCACTGCGGCCAGCTGGGCCTCGGAGTTCATATAGGTCAGCAGGCCGCGGTGGATATAGATGTAGCCCCCGGGGGTGGCGAACGCATTGATGTCGGGATTATCTATCACCGTGAAGGTGTAGGGTAGATCCGGTCGGTCGGAATGCTGCGCCAACCGCTGGCCGACGTCGTTGACATAGGAGGTTAGTTTTTGATCGGCGTAAACAGGCATTTCGGCCAGTATTTTGTCGTACATTTCCTTGCCAATTTCGGCTTCTTTTTTTTCCGATAACATCAGCGCGCCATGGCCGTCGGCGATCCAGGTACAGCACAGCAACAATACAAGGGAAAGGAAGCTTTTCATGGTATTAACGAGTGGGTAGCGTTATTTCATTGGTAAAAAACGACCGCAGTTGGCGACCGATACCTTCACAGGCCTCACTTTTGACCTGGGCAATGATCGGGATCGGAGCACCCAGGGCAAACAGGTAGGATGTGCCTTTGGCGTCGACTTTGACCCGCCCGTTTTCACTAAAAGTCTCGACATCCCAGATAATGGCTTCGTAGTTAGCATTTTTATCCCAGGTGGCGTAACCGAAACAGCCACCGCCGCCGGGACCGACGCCACAGGCCAGGGATCCTTCCTTGTCGGTGGTTTCGGTACTGCCGTCTACCCAGATCATGTAGCGAATCCCCAGGGAACGAATGCGTTCTGCCAGCAGGGGTTCGTTCATCATCGCCTGCAGACGGTTCAATGTTAGCGGCGCAGTGCGCGGTTCAAACCAGGGATACAGGGAATCTATAAACGATTGCTCCGACACCACCGCCACTGCTGCGGCGCTGCCGAGTTTGTCGCCGATGCACTCGATAAAATCCGGCTCGGTCTCGTATTTTCCCTCGTGGCGACGACCGAGCACCACCACACGCTCCGCTTTGTTCAGGGTTAACTGGGTGTTGTTTTCCCGGTATTCGTCTACGGTGGTACTGGTGCACGCGCCGAGCGAGATCGCGAGGGCGACGAGCAGCGGTGCAATGCCTGGCTTCATGGTGCACGCTCCTGTGAGAGCGTGGGTTGGATGCGTCTGGTCGCCAGCCAGTCCCTGATTTCGGGTACCCGTGCAAAACCGGTAACCAGGTTCGCGCCGGCGTCGCGCAGTGCGACGATCGCAGCCTGGTTGAGGGCCTCGGCATCGGACTTGAGAAAACGGGTGGGAGTTTTGCCGTAGGCGGGCATGATCCAGTCGGCGAGGGGCTGGCCGTTGGCATCAAACACGCGAACATTGTATTTGATCCACACCTCAAAAATATTCAGCTGTGTTTCACTCGGCATTGCCACCTGAACCTCCTCGACTACCGGCATAATGATTAGATCAGTGGCGGCGGACGCGGGTAGTTGATCGAGTGTGGCGATTTCTTTAAACAAGCTGCGAGCGACGGTGGTAAACAGGGCCATCTGGGTGGTACCCACGGCAATACTGACTTCCCGCGTGCCCTCGTTTCGAAAGATGTACTCGCGAAACGGCTGCTCAAATACCAGTGTGGCACTGAGCGGCAATGGGCGCGTGAGCGCGGGTGGAAAGGCGCCTTCCACCACCACTTCCGTGGCACACCCCGACAACACCACAATGGCCAGTACGGCGAGTGATCGGACCAGACCTGGCAGCATATTATTCCCGTCCCACGACTAGTTGAGGCCGTTGAGCCCGACGAAGGTTCCGCCGTTGCGATAACTCAGTTCGCGCATCAGCGCGGCAAAACGGCCAGCGGTCTGCGCGCGGCCGCCCGGTGCCAGAAAGTGTACCGGAAAGCCCACCGTGTGAATGCGCACCAGACGTTCACCCTGG
The DNA here is from genome assembly GCA_041601945.1 of Porticoccaceae bacterium. GTDB lineage: Bacteria > Pseudomonadota > Gammaproteobacteria > Pseudomonadales > Porticoccaceae > JBFJKD01. The sequence continues at coordinate 7,637 of JBFIHG010000054.1, forward strand.
CGCCGCTCCCGATTCATTCTATCGACCGTGGTCAGCACATTCCTGATGGAACCACCGGTAAAATCGTCGCCAAACACGTACAGGCTAATTTTCTTGTCTGGCGCGTAAAACGCGCGAATAGCCCGTTCTATGCCCTCCACCGGGCTGGAGTTACTGAACGGCGTCCAGCTTGCGAGCCGTTGAATAATGGCCTTGCGCCGCCCCGGCGTGTCGGGAATCCATTTGCCCCGATACCCGGAAAACATGTAGTCACCCATGTCGTTCATGATTTGCAGGCCTTTTACCCGGGGATAAATATCCAGCACATTAATCATCTCCTTGCGCACCCGCGGCCAGGCATAGTTGTACATACTGCCCGACGTGTCGATGATAAAGATGATGTATTCGCTGTCCACCGGGATACCGCCCACCAGCTGGTTTTTGCTACGGCTGTTTTCGCCCAACAGGCGTTGCATTTCTTCGCTCAAAATTTGCAACGCCAGGGTCAACTCGTCGCGTTCAGTGGTGTCGACATCGGCAACCGCGTCCTGCTGGCGTTCCAGACTGGCCAGTCGTTCCCGCAGACGGGCGATATTGTCCCGCAGGTCGGATAATTGTTCCTGTTTGCTGATCAACTCCAGGTTCAACACCCGCGCGTCGGCGCGCATGTCAAACAGCTGCGCCTGTAACGCCTCGACATTGTCGCTGGTCAGCGGCGCCTGCGGTGGGGCTGGCGTGTCGACAATGCGCGCGATAATCAACAACAGCACGATAGCGCCGAACCCGCAGCTGATAACGTCGAGAAACGAAATACTGACTTCCTCGAGAAAGCGGCGTTTACGTCGCATCAAAATACCCGGTGCACTGCATAATTAATCATCCCGCGAAGGCATTGCATAGTCAGCGTTCGCCATTGGCGCCGCATCACGGCCAGTCACTTGCGGGGCTTAAAAAAGCCCCTTTACTAGCCAGGCTCAATTGCCAGAATAGCGCCGCCGCATCCGGGTCGCCCTCCATGGGAAATAACACAATATTAACCGGGATACCTGCGGGCAGACGCTGCGCAGCTTCGCTAAATAATTTGATCCGCTCCTTGCCGGACACCGTGTTGCCGCGGGGCGGTTTCTGCCCCTGGGTGGGCAGCCCATCGGTAATTAAAAAAATGTTGTCCGCGCGGGGTGTCAGGGCGCTAACCACATTAAACGCGTTTATCAGACTGGTGCCGTCGTGGGGAATCTGCTGTTTGAGTGCGCGCAGTGCGGCGTCGAGACTGGCGCTGTCGTCTGCGTTTTGCCAGCGCCCGCCGCTGGCAGGATTGAGCGCCGCTGCGACGGTGTTAAATGTGTAAATCTGGTATTGACTGTCGCGCGGTATCTGCGCCACCAACCACTCGACCGTGCGCACGGCACGTCGCCACTTCGCAGAATTGCGCTGCACGCTGGCGCTCATATTCCGCAGCCGCAGAATGTTTACGATACTGTCGTCGAGCATGCTCGCCGAACTGTCCACCAGGATCAGGATGCGCCGCCCACCGAGCTTCAGTCCAGTCAGATACTGTCGATCGCCGTCGCCGACAAAGCGACGCAGGTCTTTGTCGCGCCCAGTTTCCCGCAGCTCAGACGTTTTTTTCTCCAGATCCCGGACCTTCTTGCGCAGCAAGGGAATATCTTCCTGGGCGTCGCTTTGTATACTGCGTTCGCGTTTTTTATCGCTGATTTGCGTTTGCACGCGATCCGCCAGACCCTGCGCAGCGACCGCCTGTTGCTCAATATCCGCCAGGCTATTGCGTAGTTGCGCGACTTCCTGCTCGCCTTTGCGCAGGTCCTGGTGCAGTAATTCGATTTCCGTACCGAAACGCGGATCCACAGTGGCGGCGTCCATGGCGCCGTGTTTAAGAATCAGAAACAGGAGCGTGACGGCGCCGAAGCCGCAGGCCATGATATCGAGAAACGACAGGCTGAACGTGCTGATTCGCCGTTGCTGTCGTCTCACGTTACAGCACCTCGATCAGGCCGATTTGGTGTGTTCCGATTTCAATCTGATCGCCACACCGTAGATCGGTGCGCTCGCCACTACAGCGGACCTGGTCGTCACTACTGCGCAACATCAGCCTACTGTCCTGCAGTTGCAGCGTGGTGGAAGCCCCGTCGCCGTCGTCAAACGCCAGACCGGTGTCTCCAATCCGAATCCCGACGCCAATACCGATGGGGTATGCACGGTGGTGATAAACCAGGTGCGTGGGTAGGCGTCGGGTACCTGGCGTATGCGACGGTGACGCGGGACCGCCGGCAATCGGCAGGGCGGTGATGAAGTGCAAGGCCTCTGAGCTTTGGTCACGCAGGGCATCGGCGCTGAGTTCGCAGCCGCGCAGCGCGCTGTTGTGCGGTACCACCGTAGCGTCCGGCAGATACTCCGCAAGGCCGGGTAGCGTGGCCACGCGCTGGCTAAGTAACAAGGTTGCCGCTGGATAGCGGGCGATGGCCTGTTGTAAGCGTGCGAGGCGCTGCGCGTTGACTGCAATCAGATCACTGCGCAATACATTAAGGCGAAAATTTCCCTGAGGTGCGCTCAATTCCACTACCACTTCGGATTTTTCTCCGAGCATGGATAGCCAGTCCGGCAAGCGATCCCGAAGTTGTTGTTCGCCCGCTGCCGTGTGTAACGGATCGTAGCGATACTGCTGAATAAAGGCGTTGGCGATGCACTGCGCGAAGTGATCGTGCAGCACCTTAAGACCGACTTCCGGCAGCGATTCCACCGCGCGCCGGGCAACGCTGTTGGTGGCATCGATTTCCGTGATCACCGCCGTGTGCAACTGTATATCCACGTATAACAAATGACCTTGCCGACCACTGCTGACACTGGCTGCTACGGCGGCATCGACCACGCCCGCAGCGCTAAATCCGGCGGCTTTAACCAGCCCCAGTAGCAGCGCCAGCTGGTCGTTGGACATGTTGCTGGGGACGGTGAAAATTACTTCGCCGGGAGCACCCATGTCGCGGTGCAACTGCTGGAGTTGTGCATACGCGAGGTCCGCGCTGTGGCGGGCAAAATCGGTGCGCAGTGGCAGGGGTGTCAGGTTGAGCTGATGCCAGTAGTGATTGAAACTACGTTGCGGTTCCAGCCAGGCTCTGCGCAGCGCCGGGGCGCCGGTAATGATGCCGTTATCGGTGACGATCGCGTAGCCCGGGCTGACCGCGTGGTGCTCGTTATGCCGCCATTGAATACCGCTATCGTTAAGTTCCAGAACTGCTGTGGTCAAAATTGCTCTCCGGCGCGCGAACTGCGGTCGCTTAATCTGCTTTCAGGTGGCGCAGCAGATATTCGTCGCAATAACCGTGGGTGTCGAGTACCAGGCGCTCCTGTAGCAATTGCAGCTGGTGCATAAAAAACATGACGCCGATACTGATTACCAGCGCGATCAGGGTTGAATTGAACGCGACGCCCAGGCTGGTGGTCACGCCGACGATATCGCCCTGTACCGCCTTGTGTGCCTGCGCCAACGCTTCGCCGATGCCGCGCACGGTGCCGATAAAGCCGATCGATGGTATTGCCCAGGCGATGTAACGCACCATGGACAGCTCGGAGTCGAGCCGGTTGGACTCGGTGTCGCACACTTCGCTGACAGCGTGAGATACATCCTGAATACTGCGCGTGGCGCTGAAGCGGCGCAAACCCGCGAGCAGTGCGCGGGGTAACAGATAGCTGAGTTGCAGGGGGGGTAGCGCCTGAATTGGGCGCGAAAATTGCCGCGCGTCCTCGGGCAGAATGCGCGTACCGTCGGCGACCTGCAGTAGCGGTTGCTCCAACAATTTGCCTTCCTGTACGGCGCGCTGCGCCTTAAAGCCCATAATGGCCAGCGCCCACAACATCAATATAAAGCAGGATTCCTGCTCGTAATCCTTGATCACCACGTAGACTGAGCGCTGTGCGATGTAGGTTTCGCCAGCGGCTTCGCGGGCCATCTGTTCGGCAATGATGGCATTGGCCTGGGGGCGGACCAATGC
>JBFIHG010000055.1:0-11419 GCA_041601945.1 Porticoccaceae bacterium
GCTGGTATTTTTTATTGACCCGAAGTTGCCGGAGAGCGTCACCACCATTACCCTCTCCTACACGCTGTTCGATATTACCGAGCGCGTGGCGAATTCGGTGGCCCGGCTAAACTGATCCAGTTAACAGAGCTGGGTACATATTGCGAATAGACTGAATTGATAGAAAGGTTCCCTGCCCCCGGGCGCGGACAGAACGGAGAAAAACGATGGCAGCACAGAGCGACTACTACATACCGGAACAGAGCAGAATGCCGGTGGCCATGGCGGCCAGCCTGGGCCTGATGGCCCTCGGTGCCGGAACCCTGATGAATGGTGGCACGGCTGCGTTTTTAATTGCGGGCTTGCTGGGCATTGCGGTGGTTATGTATTTCTGGTTCAGCACCGTCATAGCGGAAAATATGGCGGGCATGGTAGGCGCACAACTCAAGCGCTCCTATGTCTGGGGCATGAGCTGGTTTATCTTTTCCGAGGTGATGTTTTTCGCTGTTTTTTTTGGTTCATTGCTCTATATACGTACCCTGGTGGTGCCGTGGTTGGGTGGCGAAGGGGTGGGCGCATCTACCAACGCACTGCTGTGGTCGGGATTTGAAGCCAATTGGCCGGTGATGACCAACCCGGATCAGGTCGCGGGCGGTACGCAATTTGTAGGCCCTAAAGATCATATGGGTTTCCCGGGATGGGGCGCGCTCTTTACCTGGCTGCCGCTGTGGAACACGGTTGTGCTACTGACGTCGAGCTGGACTGTACACGTTGCGCACACCGCGATAAAAAACAATAACCGGGCCAAATTTAATCTGTGGTTAGGAATAACCGTTGCTCTGGGTGTGGGGTTCCTGGTGCTGCAGTACATGGAGTACCACCACGCTTACGCCGAGATGGGGCTCACGCTGGAGTCGGGCATTTACGGTACGACGTTTTTTATGTTGACCGGGTTCCACGGTTTTCACGTCACCATGGGTACCTTTATGCTGTTCATTCAGTTGCTCAGAGGGTTTAAAGGACACTTTAAATCCGACGATCAGTTTGGTTTTGAGGCAGCTTCCTGGTACTGGCATTTCGTCGACGTGGTATGGCTCGGACTGTTTATTTTCGTGTACGTCCTCAGCTGATAGCGACGGCCTTAGCCGGATGTAAAAAACGGCCGGGGATTCCTGGCCGTTTTTGTTCGTGACAGGAATTAACGGGTGGTTATTGTGGTGCCGGAGGAGCAACCTGCTGCGGATGTAGCTGTCGATCCCACGGGGCGGTGCTCGATAATTTGCCCGAATAGAACCCGTAAATGATGCTCGCGATTAGTGCAGTTGCCAGCGCGGCGCGAATTCCCAGCGCGTAAAGTGTACGTTTGCGCGGATTGCCGAAGTCTTTCATCAGAAAATAGAGCCCGCTGCTAAGGCTGACTAATACGCCGATAAACAACACTACAATGATGAATTTCAACAGCATGAATTTTCTCCGCATTCTCCAGGGGTGATTTAAACACAAATGGTATTGGACAGGCAGCAAACCGCGACCCCAACGTTGAGTTGGCACTGGAACTGGAAGCTGTTGCTGTTTGTTGGATTGTTTCTGCCGCTGACAGTGGCTCTCGGCTTTTGGCAGTTACAGCGTGCCGACGAAAAACGCCTGTTGCTGGATCTGCAGCAACAACGGGAAGCCAACGGCCCGCAGCCTTTCGCGAGTATTTCTGGGGACGTGGACAACCAGTTTTTAGCGGTGCGTGTAGTGGGACATTTCGACAATGAACGCACGGTGCTGCTCGACAACCGTGTGCGCCATGGGCAACCGGGCTACGAAGCCGTTTCCCTGTTTAAAGTCGCGGCTAGCGAGCAATGGCTACTGGTCAATCGCGGCTGGCTGGCGGGCGGTCTCGACCGTCGGGTGTTGCCGTCAGTACCAAAGGTGACTGGCGAGCAAACTTTAAGCGGACATTTGTACCAGCAAACCACACCGCCTTTGCGCCTGGGTGACAATGGTTGGCAGCAGCAACACTGGCCACAGATCGTGCAATCTTTGCAGCCCGCAGAAGCCGAGCCGTGGGTGGGAGAGACATTGTTCCCTTACCTGCTGCGCCTCGATCAGCGTGCACCCGGAGCGCTGCAGACGGGCTGGACGATTGTTAATGTACAGCCGGGTAAGCACACTGGATACGCAGTGCAATGGTTTGCGATGGCGGTAACCCTGCTGATACTGACCGTGTTCGCCAGTTCTAACTTGGGGGCCGTATTGCGCGGCAGGTTTGGAAAAACAGGTGAAGGGTCGGCCGATGAATGAAGCGAGCACCAAAAAATCTCCGGTACAGGTTTGGGTAATGGTCGCCTCGGTGGCGTTGGTACTGATAGCGGGGTTTCTGGTTTTTCCCGGGAATGAGCACCAGCGCCAACGGTTGCTGAATATGTTGGGTACCAGCAATCACGGCAACCTGCTAACCCCCGCCGTACCTTTCACCGGGCTGTCAGCTAAAAATGCCGATGGCGCCGCCTGGTCCTGGCTGCAACCACAGCCGGACTGGCGTCTGGTTGTTGTGGGTGGTGCACAGTGCGTGGATGGGTGCCGTGAAATGCTTTACGTAACGCGCCAGGTGCATATTCTGCTGGGCAACAAAAGTCAGCGTCTACAGCGGTTATATGTAAACCTTGATTCTGTGCTGGATTCAGCAACGGCACAGTACCTCAGGGCGGAACACCCCTATCTGGAGACGGTGTACGTCGACCGCGAAGAGTTTCAGCGACTTCTGGCGGGCACCAATGCCGACTGGCAAGCAGGGGCAGTGCGTGCATTTTTGGTCGACCCCCACGGCGTTGCCATGATGTTTTATACAGCCGAGCACGATGGCGGCGGCATGCTTGAAGATATCAAGCATTTGTTCAAATACTCACCGGAGCCCTGACCAGCCATGAGCCTGTTTAACGACCCAAGTCAACGCAAAAGCGGATTTCGACTGGCCCTCGCCGCCACCTGCCTGGCGACGGTGGTAGTGATGCTCGGCGCGTTTACGCGACTTGTGGACGCTGGCCTCGGTTGTCCCGATTGGCCCGGCTGCTACGGGCATTTGACCTGGCCGAACGAGGCGCACGAAATTACCCGGGCGCAGGAGCTGTTTCCCGATGCACCCGTAGAAGCCAGCAAAACCTGGCCCGAGATGGTACACCGCTATTTTGCCAGCACCCTGGGCTTGGTGATCGGCTTCCTCGCCATTCTCGCCTGGCGCAAACGCGAGCAGGACGGCTATCCGTTTCGGTTACCTATTTTTCTGTTGTTCGTGGTGGTCTGGCAGGGTTTGTTCGGAATGTGGACGGTAACCCTGAAACTTTGGCCGCAAGTGGTGACGCTACATTTGTTAGGTGGCATGGCGACCCTGTCCCTGCTCTGGTTGCTTACGCTGCGACTGGATAACAAGCGTTGGTTAGTATCCACCGAGTCCTGGCGGCGCTTACAGAATACGAAGCACTGGTTAGTGGGTGCCGTTATTATTGTTTTTGCGCAGGTCGCCCTCGGTGGCTGGACCAGCGCAAACTATGCCGCTTTTGCCTGCCCCGACTTCCCCACTTGCCACGCTCAATGGTGGCCGCCCATGAACGCGTCCCAGGGCTTTAATTTTGTCCAGTCTATCGGTCCTAATTATCTGGGCGGACAGCTGGAGAGCGAGGCGCGGGTGGCAATCCATATGGGTCACCGGATCGGCGCTATAATCACTACGCTGTATCTGTTGTTGTTTTGTGGTGCCCTGTTGCGGGTGGGCGAGCGTCGGGTGCGACGCATGGCGCTGGTAATTGTAGCGGCGCTGGGGCTGCAGATTACGCTGGGCATCAGTAATATTTTGTGGATGGTGCCGCTATCGACGGCGGTGCTACACAATATTGGCGCGGCGTTGCTGTTACTCACGCTGGTGACCCTGGGCGCAAAAATATGGGCCGCCCAAGCGCCACGACAGGAGGATTTAGCTAATGGAAATTGATGCTGGCGTCGCCAGAGCGCGCTGGAAAGATTATCTGGAACTGTGTAAACCGAACGTCGTTGCGCTAATGATTCTGACCTCGGTTATCGGCATGTTACTGGCGGTGCCGGGGATGGTGCCGTTGGATATTCTGTTATTGGGTAATCTGGGTATTGCTTTGTGCGCAGCCTCGGCGGCGGCGGTAAATCACCTGGTGGATCGCCATGTCGATCTGAAGATGGCGCGCACGGTGAATCGCCCGGTGGCGAAAGGTCGGGTCGAGCCGGGGCAGGCGCTGGCGTTCGCATTTATTCTCGGGGTGGCTGGGATGGCCATATTGCTGGTGTATATCAATGTCCTCACTGCCTGGCTAACCCTGGCGTCACTGGTGGGCTACGCGGTTGTCTACACGCTGTTTCTAAAGCGTGCCACGCCGCAAAATATTGTTATCGGTGGCCTGGCAGGCGCTGCCCCTCCCCTGCTCGGCTGGGCCGCAGTGACCGGGACTATTCACCCGCACGCGTTGTTGCTGGTGCTGATAATTTTTGCCTGGACGCCACCGCATTTCTGGGCGCTGGCACTGCATCGTAAGGAAGAATATGCCAAAGCGGATATTCCGATGCTGCCGGTCACCCATGGCGAACGGTACACCCGCCTGCATATTCTGCTCTACACCATTTTAATGATTCTCGTCACCATATTGCCTTACCTTACCGGCATGAGCGGCTGGTTGTATCTACTGGGTGCGCTAGTGCTTGGCGGCGGATTTCTGTACTGGGCGATTGTTCTGCTCAGGGGCAAAAGCCCCGACGCCGGTATGGATACATTCAAATATTCGATTGTGTATTTGATGGCGCTATTCGTGGTAATGCTGGTCGACCACTATTTTATCGCCGCGCCAGTTCTGATGGGACGCTGATGGCGAAACCGGAATTGGAACAGGACAACGTAAAGCGCAACATTCGCCTGACCGTAATTGGCGTGCTGGTATTTAGCACCCTGACCATCGGTGCGTTGGTCAACAAGTTGTCGAGTCCGCGCATTCTTAATCAATATCAACTGCGGGATTACGGGGCGCTGATGCTGGATACGCCGCGTCCGTTCAGTGACTTCGCGCTGCTGGATCAGCTCGGCAACGAGATCGGTAAGCAGCAGCTCGCCGGGCACTGGAGCATCCTGTTTTTTGGGTTTACCCACTGCGCGGACATATGCCCAACCACCCTGTCGACACTGGCTAAAATGTACAGCGAACTGACGCCAGAGGACCAGGACGATTTACAGGTTGTGCTGGTTACCGTGGATGCGCAGCGCGATACACCCCAGCGCATGCAGGACTATCTGGCGGAGTTCCACCAGGATTTTATCGGCATCACCGGGAATCCCTACGTGATACTCAAGCTCGCCGCCGAGGTGAATATCGCCTACGACGCCACGGCCCCGGCGGAGCAGGATTATCAGATACCCCACAGCGGGGATCTGGTATTAATTAATCCGCAAGGTGAACTGCACGGCTATTTCCGACCGCCTTTCGAACATGGCAATTTACGGGTCGCCTGGCGCTCACTACGAGCCACCTATCCCTGAGCGGGTCCTTTGCCCAGGCTTACACATTAATTCTCACCGCATAACAGTCGGTTGCTAACGCGCCTCAACTGTTCGTCTGGCATATACTTAGCTGTGGTCAACAAAAAAACAGTCCGTGCGACCGGGTGCTTGTGCGATCCTGAACGCCAGTCAACAAGTATTGATTGATTGCAAAAGCCCGAATGCACCCTGCCTGTGCCCTACGGGAGAATGGTATGAAATTTAGCATTGAAACATTATTTGGCGGGCCCAACGCTTCTCAGCCCGAGTATGTGGTCGCCGCTGGAAAAGCGATTGAAGAGCGCGGGTTCAGCCACCTGTGGGCGGCTGAACATGTGGTGAATTTCCAGCACTACGACTCCCCCTACCCTTATTCTGATGACGGCGTTCCGCCGTTTCAGCCGGAGACCGGTATTATCGAACCGTTCACAGCCCTCGCTTTTCTTGCGGCCCATACTCGGACGATCAAATTGGGTACCGGGATTACCATTTTGCCCCAGCGCAATCCTGTGTACGTCGCCAAGCAGGCCGCCGATGTGGATGTGTTGTCCGGTGGCCGTATGGTGCTCGGTATCGGTACCGGGTGGTCCGCAGAAGAATTTGCTGCGCTGGGGGTTCCGTTTGCCCGCCGAGGAGCCCGGACCCGTGATTATCTGCACGTTATTCGCAGCTTGTGGTGTGACGAGGTGTCCAGTTATCAGGGCGAATTTTATACCCTGCCAGAGTGTGTTCAGGGGCCGAAACCGGTGCAAAAACCCCACCCACCCATTTTCATTGGTGGCGAAAGTAATCCGGCGCTGCGGCGAGTTGCCGAATTTGGTCAGGGCTGGATGGGCTTTCGCCTCACTCCTCAAACCATTGGTGAGCGGCTAGCGAGACTCGAGCCAATGCTGGCTGAGTATGGCAGGACTATGGCCGATATCGAGTTGGCGGTGGCGCCTTACGACAGCGCTTGTGATCTCGACGTGGTCAAACAGTTTGCCGATCTGGGAGTGCAGCAGATTATTCTGATTGGATTCGCGGACAATATCGATGGGTTGACCAGACTTCTGGATGGCTATGCGGAAACATTGGTTGTGCCCGGGGCAAACCTGTAATTTGGGGTGTGTAACCAACGTCGTGGTAGCAACGTGCCTCGGTGTCGCGAGGAGCCCGCTAGGATTTGAGCTGTGGGGGCACAAACAGCAGGGACAACACAAAGATCAGGGTTGCCGATAACACAATGGCTGGACCGGCTGGCGTGTTCCAGAACCAGGCGGCCGCGAGCCCGGCGGTGACCGCTGCGGCGCCGATGGCGCTGGCCATCATCACCATACTTTCTGGATTACGAGCCATACTGCGAGCCGCCGCCGCAGGAATAATTAGCAGTGCAGTAATTAACAACACCCCCACTACTTTTATAGCCACCGCGACCACTAGCGCCAACATGAGTTTGAGCGCCAGCGTCACTCTGGTCACCGCCACACCCTCCACCTGAGCCAGGTCCAGATGTACGGTTATTGCCAGCAGTGGCCGCCATAACTTCCATAACAGGGCAGCAACTACGCACGCCGTTAGCCAGATGGTAATGACTTCAGTGGGGGTTACCGCCAGTATATCCCCGAACAACAGGCCTTCCATATCCGCCCGTGCGCCGGGGATTAGCGTAATCGCGACCAGCCCGAGGGCCAGGGCACTATGCGCCAATATGCCAAGGGTCGTATCTGTGGATAGCAGCCGTTGCTGCTGCAAGGCGGTTAGCAGCAGCGCGAGTGCAATACACACCAGGGCCACCGCGAGGGTCGGATCAATGGCAAACCACATACTTAGCGCCACGCCCAACAGCGCACCGTGTGCCAGGGTGTCGCCAAAATAGGCCATGCGACGCCATACCACAAAGGCACCCAGCGGCCCGGTTACCACGGATACACCGAGCCCCGCGAGCAGCGCCAGGACTAAAAATTCAGGCATCGGTGCGCTCCGCAACATCGTTGTGCTCTTCGACGATGGTGGTACCCAGATCGTGATGATGGTCGTGATGGTGGGTGTACAACGCGGTGCGGCTACCAAACAATTCAACAAATGCCGGGTCGTTGGACACGTGCTCGGGACTGCCGTGGCAGCAGATGTGGCCGTTCAGGCAAATCACCTCGTCGGTGGCGGCCATTACCAGATGAAGATCGTGGGAAACCATGAGAATGGCGCAATTCAAGCGATGACGAATCCGATTAATTAACAGGTACAGGGCTTCTTGCCCGGCAACATCTACGCCCTGTACCGGCTCGTCCAGTACCAGCAGGTCGGGTTTGCGCAGCAGGGCGCGCGCCAGCAGCATACGTTGGGTTTCGCCGCCAGATAATCCCTGCACCGGGTGGTCGATCAAATGCAGTATGCCGGTTTCCTCCAGGGACGCGCGGCATAAACTGATATCGGGTTCGGCCAGTTGTAGAAAGCGGCCCACGTTCAGGGGAAGGGTCGCGTCGAGGGCCAGTTTTTGTGGCATATAGCCGATACGTAGCCGCGCCGCGCGCGACACTGTGCCGGCGTCCGGGGCCAGTAAACCCAGCACAATTTTAACCAGGGTGGTCTTGCCAGCACCGTTGGGTCCGATCAGTGTCAGAATCTGTCCGGCGGCCAGCGTCAGATCGACGTGGCGCAGAACCGTCTTGTTGCGATAGCGCTTTTCAATGCCACGCAACGTCAACAGTGGCTTAGGTTGAGGGGTCATTCGGCGGACTCCGCAGATTGGAGGTTGCACTGAGGACACAGCCCCAGAATTTCAACTGACTGGGATTCGGCGGTGAACCCTGCGCGGGCGGCGGTGGCTGCAATGGCGCTATTGATCCCCTCGGCGCTGCACTCGGCCGCACTGCCGCAGGCCCGGCACACCAGAAAGAGATCGCTGTGGGCGCTGTCGGGAAACGGACAACCGATAAAACTGTTAAGCGAAGCAATGCGATGAATCAGGCCCAACCCCAGCAGAAAATCAATGGCCCGATAGACCGTTGGCGGCAACACCCGTTTGCCGTTAAGTTTGGCGAGCTGTTCGATCAGGGCGTAGGCGCCGATCGGTTTGTGGTTTTGCCAGATTAACTGCAACACCGCCTCCCGGGAGGGAGTTAGTCGTGCGCCCCGGGCGCGACAGACATTGCGGGCCTGGGCCATGGCCGCGTGCTCGCAACGGGCGTGATCGTGATCGTGGTATGCGACTTTGGAGTTGGTAATCACTTGTCGGCGACCGGTGAAAGATGGGTGTGATAATATAACAATATTCCCATGGCTCCAAGTAGTAGCACGGCGATGCCAGCGAAGGCAGAGGGAACCATGTGATCTGTATAATAGAAATGTTATAACATAACATTATTGGGTAACGAATGATCAGGCGCAAATCTTGTGCGCTTGCTTGCTAGATAAAGGTGGATCTCCCGTATGCGTGCAGTAGTCTTACTGTTATTGATGGTGTCGGCTCCGGCCTGGGCGAAACCGCTGGTCGTGACTACGATTCGGCCGTTAACCCTGATTGCCGAAGAGATAGCAGGGAACGTCGCGAATGTTCGCCAGATGCTTCCCGATACCGAGACCGAGCACCATTACTCCCTGAGAGTTTCCGATCGCCAACTGCTGGACCAGGCAGACCTGGTGGTGTGGGTTGGCCCCGGACTGGAACATTTTCTGGCCAGCAGTCTGCTTACCCGCACATCGGAGACGGTTATTACCGCAGCACAATTACCCGCCATCGTGTGGCCGTCCGCGGACACCCAACGGGGGGATTATCACCTGTGGTTAAATCCGAATCATGCCGTGGCAATCGCGCGGGCCATCAGCGCATGGCTAAGTGTGCGGTTACCTGAGGATGTAGCGCAAATAAATGACAATTTGCGCGCCTTTGAAGCCGCACAGTACACCGCCGCCGATGATATTCGCGCCGCACTAAAGGATGTAACTATTAACGCGTTATTGGTAGATCACGACGCTTTCGGCCATTTTGTCGATTATTTCGGCCTGCATCAGGCAGGGGCGCTGCGTGGCGCCAATGGCCTGCCTGCCGGGGCACGCGAACTGAAGCACCTGCTCGCACTGGAAAATGTGCGCTGTGTGGTGGCGGAGCCTCGACATCGTTCGGATCGGGTGCGGCGAGTGGCAGAGCAGCTAGGGGCGAAGGTCGTGGTGATCGATCCCCTGGGCGTTGTCGCGTCTGACGAGAGTCTCCCAAAAAGCACAACGGGGCGTTACGCAGAGTTTATGCGCGCTATCGGTGCCCAGCTCGCCGATTGCCTTAAACCCGCCGAAGATTAGGTGGGCTGCGGTAACGCAGGTGCAAAGGTCATTCGTTGCAGCAGCTTGAGGCGGTATTCGTCGGGATCTTTTTGCTGGGCGAGTACCCCGTTATCGGCGGGGCGCAGTTGCGCTAACAGGCGCGACACCCAGAACAGACAGGCGCTATAGCTAAGCACGTCGGGCCACATCAGGTATTCCACGGGGACAAATGGGCGTTGCCGACCATAGGCCTGTAACAGGGCCGCGCAGCGCTCGACATCAATAATGCCCCGTTCATCACAACACCAGTCATTCACCGCAATCGCGACGTCCCACAGTAACCAGTCCGTACGGGCGCTGTGAAAATCTATTACCGCCGTCAGCTTCGAGCCTTCAAAAAATGTGTTATCGCGGAATAAATCAGCGTGAATAGCGCCGCTCGGGAGATCGCCGCGCGCAGCAGAAAGTCGTTCGCCGCAGTCAATCTGTGTTTGTAGCAGGGCATTGTCAGCCGCCGACAGGCTGTTACACCACTCGCCCTGTTGCAGCGCCAGGGGCAGCGTTGCGAGCAAGTTTGGCGCAGCACCCGGCGCCTGCCTGTCCCCTGTGAGTTGGGCTGCAACAGCATGCATACGCCCCAGAAAATCTCCAATCGCCGCGCATTGTGGGATGTCCGGTATCAGGGGGTGACTACCGACAGCCCTGGGGAACAGCAGCGCGGGTTTACCGGCAATCATTTGCAGTGGCTCGCCCGTTTTGTCTGCTATTGGGCAGGGTACCGACAAGCCAGCGTTGTGCAGAAGGGTAGTCAACTCGACGGTAAATACGATCTGTCGATTATCGCCTTCTTCAAGTACCGACAAAACCCAGTCACCGTGCACACCGTCGATACCGGTTGTGGTGACAAAAAAGGAGGAGTTTTTGACGCCCGCGTCAATAGGTGCAAAGTTCAGCAACTCACCGATAGCAAATTTATCGAGCAGCGTCTTTATTTCGGCGGCGGTCAGGGGGGTATAAACGGCCATAGTGGAAAACATTGTCCGAGCGAGTAATCGCCGAGACTACTCTCGAATCGACGGAAGTTAAACCACCACTGGACATGGTGTATCCTAGCGTCTTCTCTGTCGGTTATTTGCCATGCACGCGCCCTCCAGCCTACCTCCGATTGTCCTTGTCGACGGTTCCTCCTACCTGTATCGGGCTTTTCACGTCCCTGCATTACAGAAACTTAGTAACTCAAAGGGTCTTCCCACGGGTGCGATAAGAGGCGTGATATCGATGCTGCGCCGATTGCAAAAAGACTACCCGGAAAGCACAGTTGTGGTGGTGTTCGATGCAAAAGGGCGCACGTTTCGCGATGATATCTTCGAACAATACAAATCCCATCGCCCGCCCATGCCGGATGATTTACGGCTACAGATCGAGCCGATCCACGCCATCGTGCGCGCCATGGGCCTGCCGCTTTTGATCGAAGAAGGGGTCGAAGCCGACGATGTTATCGGCACCCTCGCCGAGCAGGCTGCCAACGGGGGCCAGCCCGTGGTAATTTCCACCGGTGACAAAGATATGGCGCAGTTGGTCAACGGCCATATCACCCTGGTTAACACCATGACCGATACGGTTTTAAATGCCGCCGGCGTGGAGGAAAAGTTTGGTGTACCGCCC
>JBFIHG010000056.1:0-11233 GCA_041601945.1 Porticoccaceae bacterium
ATGATCCACCCAGGCGTTAAACGCGGTCATCACCCAGGCCGCCAGACCCAGAGGCGAATCGTTCAGGGCGTAGCCCAGCTGATCTGGCTGGGTACCCTGAATCTGGGCGTAACCCATACCCTTTGTCACGTAGCGGGATACCAGCGACATGGTGCCGGGCACCACATCCATTTCCTGTAATTCAGCCGCATCCTCGCTGGTACTGCTGGGCAATAAATTCAGATGTAGCCCACATATCTTGTCCGGTGCTGACAATGCCGCCTGAATACCAGCCAATGCGCCCCAGTCGCCCCCTTGTACACCGTAGCGTTGGTAACCCAGTTGGCCCATCAACCCGGTGAGATACTGCGCAACTTTTTTGATATCACATCCAGGTTGCGCGGGCGCATCGGACCAGCCGTAACCCGGCATGGAAGGACATACCAGGTGAAACGCATCCTCGGCCCGGCCACCGTGGGCCACCGGGTCTGTCAACGGGGCGATTATTTTATGAAACTCCACCACCGACCCCGGCCAGCCGTGGGTCATCAGCAGCGGCAAAGCGTCTGCATGAGGTGAACGCACATGCAAAAAGTGAATATTTAAATCATCCACCTTCTCCATATATTGCGGGAACGTATTTAATTCCGCTTCCCAATGACGCCAGTCGTATTTGTGCAACCAGTAATCCACCAAACGCCGCATAAAATCAATATCGGCGCCCAGTTTCCAGCCGCTGCCGGGCATGGCGTGGGGAAAGCGCGCATTGCGCAAACGGTGCTTAAGATCCTCGAGCACGGTGTCGGTAACAGCAATCTTAAATGGCTGGGGCATGTTAACTCCGGTTAACTGCTAATCTGAAAGGTTGGTTTTCTGGCTTTCGAGCGCCGTGGAATCTTGTGCCAGTTGCGCTTCCCGGGACAGGCGTTCCCAGTCCCGCTTGACCAGGAGATTACAACTTTCCAGGACAGGATCGTAGGCCACCACCACTTCGCCGCGCCGCAGCTGCTCACGCACCTGCCGTAGTTTGGCATCCATAGACGCTTCCTGAAATCCGTAATCCGTCCCCTCGCGACCAATATATTCTTCGATAATCCCCTCCAGAATATCTGGTGCAAGGCGCTCCACCGGAATCAGAATCACTGGGTGGCGGCGTCCGGCTTGCGAAAACGCAGGGTCATGCGGTCGCTTTCGCCAATCGCGAGATACCTGGCCCGATCTTTGTCCCCCAGTTTCAACGACGGTGGCAAGGTCCACACGCCTGCCGGGTAATCTTTGGTATCTTTGGGATTGGCATTGATGTCACTACGCGCATCGAGTACAAATCCGGCTTTTTCGGCCAGATCAATCACATAGGCTTCAGTCATATAGCCGCTGCTTTTCATGTCGTCCCAGGACGTGCCTGGCGCAGCGCGGTGTTCGACCACCCCGAGAATTCCGCCGGGCTTGAGAGCTTTGTAAAATAACGCAAACGCCTGAGCTTCACTTTTGGCGCCCAGCCAGTTGTGCACATTGCGAAACGTCAGCACCCGGTCAGCACTACCGTCGGGCACCGTCAACAACGACTGCTTGGGATCGAACAACGCCAGCTTCACAGCGCTGTAAACATCGCCATCGGCCGCCAGCTTGGCCTTGAAGCGAGCCAGATTGGTATTGTAGTAATCCACACCAGTGTTATCCGGAAAGTGCGCGGCGTAATAGGTTCCAGCGCGTAGATAGGGGGCCAAGATCTCCGTGTACCACCCCGCCCCCGGCCATATCTCCACCACCGACATGCTGGGCTCGACCTTAAAAAAAGCCAGCGTGCGAGTCGGATTGCGGTAGTCGTCCCGCGCTGCAAACGCCTCAGTGCGATGCTCCCCTTGCAGAATATTCTCACCCACGACCGCATTTGCCGCAGCGCTAAGCAGCCCACCAAGCACTACTATACCTGCGCACCCTGCATATCTGCGAAGTCCTGCCAATCCGGTATTGCGTCTTGCGATGTTCATGGTTCTCTCCCGTTGCCCTGATGATGGTTCGCGCTAAATGAATCGTTACGAACACGGTATCTGCCAAAGGTTAGCCACCACCATTGGGTGGCACCCTAATCTTGCGCCATGCGGAAATTTGCACACAATCTATCCGCAATCCCCTGTCGCTAAAGGTACCACACTTTTTTCTAGCCAAGATTGAAAAAGCGGCGCGCGTTGTCGCCCAGGAAAGCAGATTTCTGTCGGTCGTTCAAAAATGGCAATTCTTTGGTTTCCTCTATTTGCTTGCGTACCGCTTTAAAATCTACTTCGTGAGGATAGTCCGTGGAAAACGCAAACGGTTCTATGCCCACTCTCTGCACCAGGTGTTCCAGCGTTGGTTCTTCGCCCTCACAACCAATCAGTATTTGTCCGCCAGTCAGATACTGCTCGAAGGTTTTATTAAACTTCATCATATCCGCGTCCAGCTCCGCGTTACGCGCCATACGATCGAGGAAGATCGTGCACCACGCGGAACCACCTTCGGTAAACGCCACCTTCAAATCGGGCAACTGTTCAAAAATACCGGCGTGGATCATGCTGCTGCAGGCAATCATCAAACCCATAGGGTGGTGGACAACGTGAGACGCCGCCAGGGTGTCGTAGGCGTCGAGACCCATTCCGCCATTGGGCCCGCCATGCACGCCGAGCACACAACCGAGACGCGCTGCCTCCTCGTACACCGGCCAGTAATATTCATGCCCCAACGGCAATGCAAGTCCGCTGGATGGCAACATCGCCCCGGGCAACTTCAGATCGTTCACGGCGCGACGCAATTCCGCAACTGCGTGCTTTGGACTTTGCATAGGGATCAGTGCCATCGGCCGCAATTTATCGCTCAACCGCCGGTAGCGATCTCCCACGTAATCGTTGTAGGCCTGGCAAACAGCCGTTGTATATCCGACCTGACGCAATGCACCAACGGTAAGTCCTTCACTGGTGTACATCACCGTGTATTCCACGTCCGCTTTGTCGAGAAATTCCAGCCAGTCTTCACCGCTGCCTTTACGGAATCCAGATGCAGACTGCTGGTCACCCATAATGCCGAATTTTTCGCGATAGGTTTTTGGGTCCGGCCAGTGCACCCCATCGAGCGTCGGAAAAGGTGTACGGAAAAAATTTTGGGGTTTCAAACACAATTCTTTTACTGAGGGGTGAGCGTACTCCGCCATCTCCTCAAGAGACTCCATAATATGACCGTCCGCGTCCACCGCTTTCGCTATCGCATCACTCACCTTTTTTCTCCTTCAAAAATATTATCTTGTCGACTCAGCGCAATATGTTGTTGTTCAGCCACGTACAATTATGCCCTGGGAATACTGGCCCCGGCCGCGTCAAGTTGCACGCCCAATGCCTGTACACCTTCGTAAAACAGTCCTGCTGCGCCCAGCGCGGTGTCAAGCCCGGCAAGCACATCTTGCGCCAACTCGTCGGATTTCACGTGCTCGCGAATGGGACGCCACACGCGTTTGCCAGCGTGCTCAAGATCCGCCTTTTCGTGGTAGTCGAAAAAAAATACCTGCTTCTGAGTCAAACCCAGATCGTCGCGCCATTTTGCAGCACTTAAATTAGTTTGTTCCTGAATAGCTGTGAGTACAAATTCCTCGAGGGAGGTGGACAACCAGCCGATTATCCAATGGCGGTTGCGACACAAATTTTCCGTAATATTATTGTACAGATCGACCTTCGGAACTGGTTTTGCGTCATTCAGTTGCGCGTCTGTCAAACCCACCGTACGGCCCATTTCCCATAGAATTTTGGTATGAGCGGCCTCTATACCTTTGTCGTAAACCAGCTCTTCGGTCATTTGTGCAATGGTTTTTCGCACCACTGCCGGGTCGGGACAACGGCTCATCCACGCGGGCCGCCACACTGAGCTAAACAGGCGATTGCGGATGGAGTGTTGCAGCATCCACGCCTGCGCCTGACCCGGCGTTAGCGTATCCTTGAACCAGGGCCATACCTTGGCCGCCTGTACACAGCGTTCAGCAATAGTGTCGACAATATCATCACCGGGAGTAGCCATTATTTATTCCTCACTGGTACGCACGGTTATAGTTGCGGCTGAATTAGCCTGCGTCCATTTCTATCGTATTTATTTTCGACGGTGTACACCTGTGATATCGTTTGCCCTGATCCAGGCACGTCAAACTGATCAAGCACTACTTATAATCATAATAAGCGCTACTTTGAGTGACATACAACCCCACCTCAAGTATCGTCAACCCCGCTACGAACGACGCTTTTTCAAGGGCTGGCGCCCTCGTAGACGCCGGGGGTAGCTAGCGGAACCAAGCTCTATCCCATGTTAGGATACTGGCGCGTAACAAAATAGACGCGTCGCGATTTAGTAACGTCGGCGGCGAGCCCGAGAACTTCTCCATGGAACGAACTAAATGATCAGCCAAATTGCTACCGCCATGCTTATCCTGTTGATGTTCGGCATGGGCCTCGGGCTGACCATCCGGGATTTTCGCCGCGTGGCAGAGATCCCCAGAGCAACCCTGATCGGGCTATGCGGACAACTGTTGTTGTTGCCTGCCATGGGGTTTGGATTGTGCCTGGCACTCAACCTGTCCCGGGATCTCGCCATTGGTGTCATGTTACTGACCCTGTGTCCGGGCGGCGTACTGTCAAACTTATTTACCCTGCTGGGCCGCGGCGATGTGGCGCTGTCAGTCACCATGACCACCATCTCCAGCATGGTGACCGTATTCACCCTGCCGATCGTACTTAACATCAGCCTGTTGGTATTCAGTGACAGCAGCGTGCAATTTACGTTGCCCGTGCTCAAAACCGCATTGCAGATTTTAGTGGTGACCATTATTCCCGTATCACTGGGCATGGTGGTGCTACACCGCGCACCGTTTTTTGCCGAACGGGCCAGTCGCTGGGTGCGTGTCGGCTGCACGATTTTCCTGCCCCTGGTGATTGGCGGCGTACTGTTCAAAAACGGCGGCGAATGGTTTAGTAATTTTGCCAAAGCGGGTGCCCTGACCGTGACCCTGAACCTGCTGGCTATTGTGTTGGGTTACACATTGGGCAAACTCGCCAAGCTGGACGCCAGACAGGTACGCACATTATCGATCGAAGTGGGCGCGCAAAACGCCATGCTCGGCGTCACCATTGCCCTCAGTCCGTTCCTGCTAAATAGTCCGCAAATTGCCATGGTGCCATCCATCTACGGGGTCACCATGGTTATTATTCTGTGGGCGTATGTCACTGTCGCAAACCGCTCACAGGATAACCAGTTGGTCGAGACGACTGTCCCGGCCAAATAGCCGGTTAAACCGACCAGCAGTCTGCGTACTACTATGCGCGCATCCTGTACTGAAAGTTAACACGGCTTAGCGCACTGCCTTTGTTGATCCACGCATAAAAGCCTGGAAAACAAACAGGGCAAAGGCAAACACCCCGACCGAGAACACCACATCACCGGGGACGCGAGCCCATACCAGCCCTTCCATCAGCGCGCTATGCATAAATTCTGCAGACCGGGCATAGGCGTAATAATATTTCACGCTCGCATAGGTTTGCCAAAGGCCCTGCGGCAGAAGCGACAGAAATGTCATCATCGCCAGGCCGATATTCAAACTCCAGAACGATATTTTCAGTAGTTTCTGATTCCACTGACTCACATCCGTCAGGCCGCGCAAACAAAACAGCATCAGCCCCAGACCCAGCATGCCGTACACACCAAACAGCGCCGCGTGACCATGATTAGCCGTGGTATTGAGACCCTGCATATAGTACAGCGCAATAGGTGGGTTGATCAAAAACCCGAACAGGCCAGCACCAATCAGGTTCCACACCAGTACCGCGCTGAAAAACATATAGGGCCAGCGGTAATTGTTTTCCCATAGCATTTCGTGTTCGATTTTGGAGCGATTGTAGGCTTCAAAACCAACTACCATCAGCGGCACCACCTCCAGCGCGGAAAACGTTGCGCCCAGTGCCAGTACGGAAATAGGCGTACCGCTCCAGTACAGGTGGTGAAACATGCCCAGCACACCACCGCCGAGGAAAATAATGGTGGCCAGCAGGATCATGGTGGTGGCCACCGATACCCGCAGCAGACCCATGCGCACAAACAGCACCGAAATAATGGCCGTGGCAAACACTTCAAAAACCCCCTCTACCCAGAGGTGCACCACCCACCAGCGCCAGTACTCCATAATGGCAATGTGCGTATGCTGCCCCCACATCAGACCAGCGCCGTACAGCAGGCCGATGGAAACCGTGGCTATCACCACCAGAAAAATGAGCGACCCCGAGGATTTATCCCACAGTGCGGGCCACAGGGCGCGCAGCACTAGCACCACCCACAACAGCAGCCCGATAAATAAATAGATCTGCCACATACGGCCAAGATCAATGTATTCGTAGCCCTGATGGCCAAACCAGAAATTTATTTTCATATCGCTTATAAAACCGTGGATCGCCAACCACTGGCCAGCAAATGACCCCACCACAATCAGCAACAGACTGATAAACAGAAAATTCACCCCAAAGCGCTGAAATTTGGGTTCGTGCCCGGAAATCAATGGCGCTACATATAGCCCGGTGGCCAGCCAGGAGGTGGCAATCCACAATACCGAAAGCTGCGTATGCCAGGTACGCGTGATCGCGTAGGGCAGATAATCCACCAGCGGCAATCCGTACAACCCTTGGCCCTCCACCGCGTAGTGGGCAGTGACGATACCCAGCAACACCTGCACCACAAACAATGCGGTTACCACCCAGAAATATTTTGCTGTGGCGCGCATGGAAGGCGTTGCCAGCTTCCTGGCGATGACATCCTCCTGGGCATAACCGGCCTCTGGTTGTAGATCCGCCCGCCACACATCGAACTGGCGGGCGTAATACCACACGATCAAACCAATGCCAGCCAACAGCAGCACGATAGAAAAAAGGCTCCACATTAAAATGCTGGCCGATGGCGTGTTTCCAACCAGCGGATCGTGGGGCCAGTTGCTGGTATAGCTGACATCGTTATCCGGTCGATTGGTTACCGCACTCCAGGCAGACCAGAAAAAAAACGCCGTGAGTTGCCGCGCATCTGGGGTGCTTAACGCCGCGTGCAGTGGCAGCGCGTAATCCTGTCGTAACTTGAGATAACTGTCGCCCTGGGCGGTAAACAACGCCACGTAGTGTGCGGCGACCGTGTTGATCGCCTGCGCGCGATTGGCGCTGATGGTGACGATTTCCGTCGCGGGATCGTAAGTGTTTTTGCGCATCTCGTCACGCAGCAGCACTTTACGAATTTCAAGGTGCTGCGGTTCGGCGATCGTAAGCCCCGGCACCGGGTCCTGACCAATAAGCGACAGCAGCAGCACAGCCTCGCGATGTAGCCAGTCCGCACTCCAGTCCGGCGCCAGATAACTGCCGTGTCCCCAGATGGAACCTTGCTGCATGCCGCCCATGGACTGCCATATATTCTGGCCCCGCTCGATATCCGCGCGGGTATAAACCACTTCCCCGGCAGACGTTTGTACAGCTGCCGGAATGGGCGGAACCTGCTGATAAATTTGGCCGCCAAAATACAGCAAGGTAGCGAACGAGGCCACCAGGCTGACCAACAGAATCAACCACAACCTCTTTACCGTAAACGTCTTACTGTATTCACTCATGGCCAACCTCTTAGATGATGTAAACGCGCCGCAGCTTGAAGACCCAGAACGGTATAGTGGAAAAATGAGGCTATCTTATCTGGCCAACGTGTCCATGCCCACGATCTAAATCAAAGAAAGCTTGGATTGATAGAAAGGGATCTTAACGCAGGCCGAACCTGGTCCGGCCCCTAATCGCGATCAAGTGTGTTTACTCACTACGCCTTGCATCGGACGTCAATACCGCACTTTCGAAATGTTCGGCAAGATAGCGACTGCCGTACACGTTAATATGATCCATATCCCTGTACAGCAACTTACCATTTGCATTTTGTAAGGCGTTTTTTAAGGGCGCAGGCGTGTACGTCGCCCACCCCATACGCCCCGCATATTGTTCTATAATTCGATTGGACTGCCCCGGATTGGCACTGACCAAACCCTCCATGCAATCATGGCTAGCCATATACCAAGGTTTTATCAACCGCATCAACACACTTTCTTGCTTGAACCGGCAATTTAATGGGTTTTTGTTAAGCATCGGTACCTGTAGCATAACAGTGACATTTTTTGCCTGCAGCTCTTCCAGAACAATGGCACTAATGTCGTCCGCGCCCCGCACCCCGTAGGATTCCTCTAACCGATCTCCGCGAATCGCCAGAAAAACTCGGCCTTGAAATTGATCTAAAGCGCGCTGGAATTGCATCTTTTTATCCAGGCATTCCTCTGGATCCTCTGCGTCTTCCTTCGCATTACTTTTTATCCAGGTAGCGCAGCCGCCTTTGGCAACAATCTTTACCCTGTAGTCGTTTTTACGTGCCCAAGACAATATCAACGGTGCGTAGTGCTGCGCGTGGGAATCGCCGGCGAGGATGACGTCGAATGTACCGTCTGCACGGGTGGTACAAGTCCCTTTAAATTCCCCCGCACATAACGCTTTGGTATCTATAGACGACACTTCTTCAGGATCGAATAAATAACTGGAGCGCGCGGGATGGTCGTCATAGCGCTTAACGACATTGGTCACCAAAACCCCGCACAATATCACGCACAGACTGACACCAATGACGCGGCTACTGCGGGCTTTTAGCTTTACAAAGGGCCGCTCTACATACTTATAGGACAATGCACCCAGGGCAAAGCAAGCAAAGACGATTAACGTTATGTCAAGCCCAGTTAATGCTTGATCGGTAATGGACCGGGTAAATGCAATAAGTGGCCAGTGCCAAAGGTACAACGAGTAGGAGCAAACGCCTATGGCGAGCAATGGTTTGGCGCTGAACAATCTGTGGGCAACGCCCTTACAGTGATTGGCACTGTGAATAAAAAGCGCCGCGCCCACCACCGGCAGCACCGCTTTTGTACCTGGAAAGCCCTGCTCGACATACATCATCATGGGCACAAGCATCGCTAACAGCGCGGCCAACGAAGCCCAGTCAGCTGCCCGTCTACTGCGAATATCTGGCAGCATGCCAAATGCCAGCGCACCGCCAATCAACAACTCCCATGCGCGTGAATAGAACATATAATAAGAATGCATGGCGTTCACGCTCAGTAACCATTCGCTGACCCACAGGCTTGCCAACAGGGCCAATATAAACAGCGGAGCGAGAAATTTATTGGCAACCAACTTATATACTAAGGCCAGCATCAACGGCCACAGAAGATAATATTGCTCTTCTACACCGAGCGACCAGGTATGCAACAGGGGCGATGGATACAAACCCTGCGCAAAATAATCAACCTCCTGTGCAAAATAGACGTTACTCAGTTGCAGAAATCCGTATCGCATCGCCTTAAAGAACTCTTTGTATTCTTCAGGTGGCAGGCTTATGAATGCAAATAATCCAGTTATCACCAACATAACAAAGAGCGCGGGGAATATTCGCTTGGCACGTCGGGCGTAAAATCGAGCAAAGCTAAACTCTGATGAAACAAGTTCCTTCGAAATAATTGTTGTTATCAGATACCCAGAGATAACAAAAAATATATCTACGCCAATAAACCCGCCTGGTAGCCAGGCGGGTTCGAGATGAAACAGAAAAACAGAAACGACTGCTAACGCTCTTAAGCCGTCAATCTCCGGGCGGTAGGCTGGATGCATAGGATTACTATATCTGGCGGGACGTGTTATGTGTATTGATGGGTCGACATTGTAATGTTTTCAGGACTTGAGACATAGTGACAACGACTACCTCCAGCCCCCACATGTCCGCGAGGTTCAAGACCCTAAATCCAGATGATCTGGAAGTAAGCCCTAAACAACAGGGTTTACATTAAACAAAGTCCTTTAATAAAACATCCTATTAGAGCGATCACCCCTTCCACCTGATTGTTAGCTCACAAAAATCAGCGATAAAGCAGTACATTTCGTCAGTACGGCCTGCTATCTGGAAGAGGCCGGCCAGAATTTACCATTTCTACTACCTCTGCAAATCTTCGGTGATAGGTGCCTTCCGTTAGAGTTGTGGCAATATTTATAGTTATTCTCCGTTTAGTTATTACGGTAACTCGAGCTTGGTTGTCGCCAACGGGCTCGATCCACGCGCCCATAACAGCGCCCCAGGAAACCAAGTTTGGCCCACTGCCGGTAAGCATATAACCTTGGTCTCTATGTTCCTCGATAGCGTCTGCCCCCTCCCACCGGAACACTTTTTTAGCGATTTCCCACGCCACATCCTCATTAACCGGATAGACCTTGGTCGTCCCCTCACTTCCAGACTCCTTCGCTCCAACAACATCATTCATCGTGGAACATCCGCTAAGCAGCACACCGATGAACACAGCGATTAACACACGCATGGCGTTGAATTGATTTTTTTTCATTCCAGAATTCTCCCGTGAAGTGAGCGTGGCGAATTATTGTTGGACGTTGTATGCACCATCGGTTCAGATGATATATGGCGACGGATAACTTGTTCGTATTTTTTGAAAACGCGTTGAAATTTGCAAGTCGATCATAGTATCAATCCCTGATAATTTATTATTTGTTCTGCCAATATAACTTATCCATATTGAAAATCAACTAATTATTTCGCCATGATTAAGTGGCCATTGTCAGACCATATTGTTCTGATTACCGACCCCATATATGCGCTGATTACTTCTTGATACTCGGCGTGAAAGTCCAGGCCCAATCGCCTTTCTTGTGAATCATCGATTTCTTGTCCGCGGACATAGTTATATTGTCTGACGCCTGCGGCGTGGTGCCCAACAGCATCGGCGATGGCACGAACAGTTGTTCTGGGCGGACGTCGCGGCCTGCTGGAACGGACTTGCGACCGCCGGTACAAACCTGCGCAACATCCACCACCGGAAAGGTAGTTTGCACGTTTAACTCAATCGCGCCACCCAAACCATCCTTCACCCCGAGCAGCTCAAAATGTTCATAGTCGCCCCTGACTACAGGCGGCAGACAATCAGGCTCCGGATCCCGGGGATTCGTTACCACAGACGTTGAGTTCTGAAAAGTGGGCGTACCCACCAATCCTGCTTCGGTAAGCTTCCAATCCATATCAATGACAACGCGATCTGTCACGCTCGCGAGCGCCGCACCCTGCCCGGGTTCGCTGGTGATGTAGGGCGTGCCCTGATAGTCGCCAACAATGTGGTAATGCACGACCTCCGCGCTGGTCC
>JBFIHG010000057.1:0-11217 GCA_041601945.1 Porticoccaceae bacterium
CCACCACGCAGCCCAGCGCCGGGCCGTGGCTTTCGCCAAAGCTGGTGACCGTAAATAGTTTACCGAAGGTGTTGCCGGACACTGGTTATTCTCCTCTGCTCACTGTTGCTCGCGTCCCCGGTGGTGTGCGCATTATACGGCCCGGGAACCCTGAGTTCAGGCCTTTTTATGGTTTGATCTTTACGGCTGCCGGTAACGGGTTGTTCGAACCAGCTCCGATAAGCGGCGGCTAGAGCCCGCTGCCGATCAACTGCTCGCGGGTAATGGCAAATACCCCGTGGCCGCCGCGTTCAAATTCCAGCCAGGTAAACGGTACCTGTGAATAGGCCTGTTGCAGCGCGGGCCAGCTATTGCCGACTTCCACGATTAGCACACCCTCCTCGCTCAGGTAGCGTGTCGCGTCCTGCAACAAACGCCGGGTAAAATCCAGGCCGTCGTCGCCGGACGCCAGGGCCAGCACCGGCTCGCGATGAAACTCCACGGGCAGCGCGGCCATATCCTCGGCATTGACGTAAGGCGGATTGACCACGATCAAGTCGTAACTGCCGCTCAGGTTGGCAAACAGATCAGACTCAAGCACTGCGACCCGCTCCTGTAAACCGTGTTTTGCCACGTTGGCGCGGGCGACGTCCAGGGCATCCGCCGATATATCGCTGAGCTCTACCTGGGCCTCCGGGAAATACCAGGCACAGGCAATGCCGATACAACCACTGCCGGTACACATATCCAGAATCCGTTGCGGCGCGCCGCTGAGCCAGGGATGGAAGCCCTGCTCGATGAGCTCCCCAATGGGCGAACGGGGAATCAACACTCGCGGGTCGACACTAAATTCCAGCCCGGCAAACCATGCTGTACCAGTCAGGTAAGGCGCTGGTTGTGGATCGTTGACGCGCTGTAACAGCAGCGTAATCACCGCTTTCTTTTCGTCTTCGGTGAGCCGCGCATCCAGCACCCGGGCGTCGCTGTCCAGGGGTAAATGCAAAGCGTGCATCACCAGCATCACCGCTTCGTCCCAGGCGTTATCGGTGCCGTGACCGAAATGCAACGCGGCCTCGCCAAAGCGACTGGCGCCCCAACGAATATAGTCGCGCACGTTGTGCAACTGCTCGTACAGGTGCGCGAATTCCCGCTTTAATGATTTTTCCATCGACCAGGTTCCCAGAAACTCGCTTATTGTACAGAACTGTTGTGCACAACGGTTGTAATGAGCGTTAGTACTGGCCGTTACGTTAGTACTAGGCGTTAGTACTGGCCAGTTGTATTGGACAGCCAAGCACAGGAGCGTGGATAAAAACCCCATTGCCGGTATAATTTGCCGATTGCGACTTACCGACCGGAATAACCCTTATGGATCTGACCAAAGCGTACGCAGCGATTATCGAAGGCATCGGCGAGGATCTGACTCGACCGGGACTGGTAGACACCCCGGCACGCGCCGCCAAAGCCTTTGAATTTCTCACCGAAGGTTACAACCGCACCATCGACGAGGTGGTGAACGACGCTCTGTTTCCCAGCGAATCCAATGAAATGGTGATCGTCAAGGATATCGAGCTGTACTCCTTGTGCGAACACCATTTGCTGCCCTTCGTGGGCAAATGTCACGTTGCCTATATTCCCAAGGGCAAAGTACTGGGCCTGTCAAAAATTGCCCGCGTAGTAGATATGTACGCCCGCCGCTTGCAGATTCAGGAAAATCTGGCCACGCAAATCGCCAAAACTATCGAAGAAGTAACTGGCGCCCAGGGTGTGGCAGTAATTATCGAAGCGCAACACATGTGCATGATGATGCGCGGTGTGGAGAAACAAAACTCAATAATGAAAACCTCGGCGATGCTGGGAGTGTTTCGCAACAACCAGCCCACCCGCAATGAATTTTTATCGCTGATACGCTAACTTGCGTTCACTTGCGCAGCGCGCCGAGGTTAAGGCTGTTTGGTGAAAAACGCCGACAGTCGCTCGGCCACCAGCCCGGCGGATTCTTCCATATGAAAGTGGTGACTGCCCGCGATTATTTCAGTCGTCATGTTAGTCAGTATTTTTTCCATACCGTAAAATCGCTGTAGCCGCCCCTGGTGGGCCAACAGCATCAACACCGGGCATTCAATTCGAGCGACAAAGGCATTGACCATGTCCTCTGTCAGCTTCACTTCGGAAGGTATTTTTAGTTTTTCATCACTGCGCCAACGAAACCCACCCGCCACCGACTCGATAGCGCGACCGACAATCAGGTGCGCCGCCTCTGGTGTCAGCGGACTTTCCCCACGGGTACGCGCTGCTTCGGCCTCCGCCACGGTGGCGTAGAGTTTGCCGGGCCGCGCCAGCACTTTCTGGCGTTTTTCGATGGCCTTGGCTAACTGCTGCGGGGCTTCCTGGGCGGTCATGGTTTGCGGCACAAAACTGTCGAGCAATGCCAGGTGGGTAATGCGCTCCGCAAACGCGCCTGCGGTCAGGGTACAGATCATGCCGCCGCGGGAATGTCCGAGTAAGGCAAACCGTTCCCAGCCGAGTTGATTAGCCACGGCGTGAACATCGCCAACATCCTGCCAAATATTGTAAGTCCCGTGGGCGGCGCGGTGGCTACTCAACCCATGGCCCGCCAAATCCACGGCCACCAGACGCACGCCTTTCAGCAACGGCCCCAGCACTGCGAAACTGGCGGCATTATCGAGCCAGCCGTGGGTGGCAAGCACTGGTACGCCGTCGGGGTCGCCCCACTCGCAGGCGGCAATATCGATGCCGTCGTAGTGAAATACATGCGATATTGGCTCAGGGCCTGATTTGAATTCATTCATTGAGTGGGACGCTCCAAATACAGTAGTTCAGCACCGTTTTGCACACAGGCGGTGACATCGAGCACGGCAAGACACCCCGTATCCATCCACGGGTTTTGGGTTTGCCCGGTTAACCATGCGACGAGCTGGCCCACCAGCGGTTGATGACTGACCAGCAAGATACTTTGTTCAGGAGTATTAGCGTCGCCTTGATCACTGATCTGTTGGTCAATGGTATTCAGTAAGCGACTGACGGCCGCTGGACTACCTTCGGGGGCCAGCGTATCGCTGACCACCAGTTCACCAGCGTAACCCAATGCTCTGGCCACCACCGCACCGGTTTCCCGGGCGCGCCGCAGAGGACTGGTGATTACCACGGATACAGCGCCAAGGTCGGTGTGCCGTGCCGCGATCACCTGCTCTACCTGTTCGCGCCCGTGTGACGTTAAGGGTCGCACCCGGTCAGTCGACGCTGGACCCGCTTCGCCGTGGCGCAGGATGTAGAGTTTCATGGACGCGACGTATCAGTGTTGTGTCTCGTCCGGATCCACCGGTTTTTCGACAAAGGCCGGGATATCATCCGCACCAGTGACTTTGCGCTGCGCCCCGCTGCTAACCGGGCCGGTGGTTTTCTGGTCTTCACGTCGCGCCGCAAGAGCGTCGGACAAATCCTCCACATCTGGCCATTCGTCAAATGGAAAAGGTTTTTGTTCGCTGTTGAAGGTTAAAAATAAATACACCTGCAAACACCATTTACTCAGCCCCTGACCCAGACCACGCAGATTTTCGTTATCGTTGGTCGTCATTAACACCAGCGCAAACTGCAACACCGCAATAACTACAATGACCAGCCAGGCGACATATAACAACACGCCGAACAGTACCATAAAGAATAGCCGAATCCATGTATCGAAATTGCCCAGATTAGTACTATTTCCGTTTTCTTGATTAGCCATTGCCACCTCCGTCAAACAGTATGTATCGCCATTAATGTGTGTATTTTTACACACCAAAAAGCGTCGATTTTCTTCAACAAAATCTGTCGGGTTTACCCCACGCGAAATTCGACATCGTCGGTTTTTTCGGACTGCATCATGTTGTACAGCACCCGGGGTATGGATTTGTTGTTAAACATAACATCGCACAGCGCAGTTACCAGCGGCATATAAACACCCAACTCATCGGCCTTTTGCTTGACGATACGGGCCGTATTCACCCCTTCCGCAACCTGCCCCACATCGGTGATAGCCTCCTCCAGGCTGCGCCCTTTGCCCAGCGCCTGACCGACCCTGAAGTTGCGACTCAGGGGCGAAGTACAGGTGACAAACAGATCGCCGACTCCGCTCAAACCCAGAAAGGTCATGGGGTCGGCACCAAGACGTGCGGCAAAACGGGTCATTTCCGCGAGACTGCGGGTAATCAGCACACTCATGGTGTTCTGCCCGACACCCATGGCAGAGGCCATGCCCGCTTCGATACCGTAAATATTTTTTAAAGCACCCGCCAACTCAACACCGTAGACATCGCTGTTGGAGTA
The DNA here is from genome assembly GCA_041601945.1 of Porticoccaceae bacterium. GTDB lineage: Bacteria > Pseudomonadota > Gammaproteobacteria > Pseudomonadales > Porticoccaceae > JBFJKD01. Next base: position 4,309 of record JBFIHG010000057.1, read on the forward strand.
CACGCGAAAAAAAGGTGTTACCAGTAACTGTTGTACGATTTCACAAACGCCGGGGTCCGCACTGGCAATCACAGTTGCGGTAATTTCGTTAGCCGCAACTTCCTGGGCGATATTCGGGCCACTGATGACGCCAACCCGGGGCGCGTTGAGTTCTTCGGCGAGAATTTCACTCATCAGTTTAAAACTGCTGCTTTCAACACCCTTGGCGGTACTGATGGCGATGGTGCCAGCTGGCACCAGGGGTGCTACCTGTCGCGCCAGATCCCGGAACGCCGCGCTGGGCACCGAGAAAAACACCAGATTTGCACCGTCGAGTGCAGCGGGCAGATCGCCGGTAATTTGCAGTCGCTCGTCGAGGCGATAACCAGGCAAATAGCGGGCGTTTTCCCGAGTTTCGGTACATTGGCGCGCATGCTCGGCATCGCGCATCCACAGCCGCGTCGGATGCCCGTTGCCAGCCAGCATATTGGCGATGGCGGTCCCAAAACTGCCACCGCCAAGTACGGCAATTTGATTATTCTTTGTCATAGGCGCGTCAGTTGGGGGAAGTGCGCAATTATAGGTGGTTTATTACCCCGATGACCAACCCCATCGTATTCGCTGCTCCCATCGGCATAGCGCTACTCAGCGCTAAATAACAGGCGGTTGAGACGCTGCACGAATAGCGCCGGATTTTCCAACTGGTGACCCGCGGCAAGTGCGGCCTGGTCGTACAACAGCCCGGCCAGGTCCGCGATTTTGTCCTGGTCGGTTTCGCCGGCGAGGCGAGTTACCAGAAGGTGCTCCGGATTAATCTCCAGAACCGGCTTGCTGACCGGCGCGCTTTGCCCCGCCGCTTCCAGCAATTTGCGCATCTGTGGCCCAATATCACCCTCCCCCAATACCAGACAGGCAGGAGACTCTGTCAGTCGGTGGGTGGAGCGCACCGCTTCCACGCGGTCGCCGAGCGCTTCCCTGAGGCGCTCCAGCACTGCGCCATGATCCCCATCGCTTTCCTGTTCTTTATCTTTTTCATCGCCCTTGGCTTCGCCCAGCGCTCCCAGATCCAGCTCACCCCGGCTGATATCCTGCAATGATTTGCCGTCGAATTCGCTCAGGTTGGACATCGCCCATTCGTCGATGCGTTCGCTCAGAAGTAATACTTCGATGCCGTGTTTGCGGAAAATTTCCAGGTAGGCGCTGTTGCGTATCGCCGTGTCTGAATCCCCCACCAGATAGTAAATTTTGTCCTGTCCTTCCTGCATGGCGGCCACGTAGTCCGCCAGCGACACCAGTTGCTCCGTGCTGCGGGTGGTGGGGAAACGCAACAACCCGGCAATGCGTTCGCGGTTGGCGACATCTTCCGCCAGGCCTTCTTTGAGTACCGGGCCAAACACTGCCCAGAATTTTTTATAGTCGTCCGGCTGATCCTTGGCCAACTTTTCCAGAATATCCAGCGCGCGTTTGGTCAACGCGCCACGAATACTGTCTACCGCCGCACTGCTCTGCAGAATTTCTCGCGACACGTTCAACGGCAAATCGGCGCAATCCACCACGCCTTTGATAAAGCGCAAATACAGGGGCAGAAACTGCTCCGCATCGTCCATGATAAATGTGCGTTGAATATACAGCTTGATGCCGCGCGGCGTATCCCGGTTGTACAGATCGAACGGCGCATGGGCCGGCACGTAGATCAGGCTGGTGTAATCGAGTTTGCCCTCGACCCGATTGTGACTCCAGGTCAGGGGTTTTTCAAAATCGTGGGAAACGTGTTTGTAAAATGCTTCATAGTCGTCGTCGCTAAGGTCCTTACGCGCCCGCAACCACAGGGCAGTGGCGGCGTTGACCCGCTCGTATTCTCTGACCGGAGCGACCGTTTCGGCTTCTTCCCCATCGTCTTCGGCAGCACTGTCCGTCGGTTGGGCCGCACCTTCGGGCTTGTACATTTCCACCGGCACCGCGATATGGTCCGAGTACTTTTTAACCAGACTGCGCAACCGCCAGTCGTTGGCATACTCCTTGGCGTCTTCCTTCAAAAACAGGGTAACAGTGGTGCCGCGCTGCTCCCGCTTGATGGTTTCGACGGTGAATTCCGCCTCGCCAGAACAGCTCCAGCGCACTGCATCTCCCGGCTTGGCATCCGCGCGACGGGATTCCACCACCATTTTATCCGCCACCAGAAAACCCGAATAAAAACCTACGCCGAATTGGCCGATCAGATTGGCATCCCGTTTACTGTCACCGGTAAGGTTGCCCAGAAATTCCGCGGTGCCCGAATGGGCGATGGTGCCCAGGTTGGCCACTGCTTCATCCCGGGACATACCGATACCATTGTCGCTAACACTGATGGTGCCGGCTTCAGTATCCACATCGATGCGAATGTGCAGTTCCGTGTCGTCCCCCAACAGCTCGGGGTTTTCCAGAGACTCGAAACGCAGCTTGTCAGAGGCGTCGGATGAGTTGGAAATCAGCTCCCGCAGGAAAATGTCCCGGTTGCTGTACAACGAGTTAATCATCAGGTGCAGAAGCTGCTTCGCCTCTGTCTGAAAGCCCATGGTCTGTGCTTGTTTTTTACGCGCCATACTGAATCCCCAAGGTCCGATTAACGGTTATATGCTGGGGAGAGTAATGCGGTCAAACTGCGGTTTTTCAACCTCTGTCGGCAGAAAATGGGCGTTATCCGCCCATTATTCTTGATTAGCCCCGTGCGGGAAGCTCGGCAACCGCGTGCCCGGTGGCGGACAGCTCGTCGTCCTGATTGGTGGCGACAATGCTAATCGCCACATACTTCCGCCCATCCCGCTCGAATTTATCCGTGACCGTGCCGTTCAGGTACACCGTGTCGCCCTCCGGGTTATGGCGGCGCACCTCGGAGCGTAGCGAGTGCAACATGCCGTCATCGCCAATCCAGTTGGTAATCAGGTGGCTCATCCACGAGCAGCGTTCGGGGCCGTAATCGTAGGCCCCTGGAGCGCCCACTTTGAGGGCGAACTCCTCCTCCCAGTGTACTCGCTCCGGACAATCGGGCACCCCAAAACGGTTTTTGATACCCAGCCCCGAGTGTTTGGAAATCATTTGGTAGGCCAGTTTGTTGGCGCGAATATACAGCCCGCCCCAGCCCTGGGCGTAGGCGATAAACCCGGTAACGGTCATTGGCCCCTTCACCATGGTGGGTAGCGTTGTACCCACATCCACATCCTGCCAATAGCGCGGCGTGGCACCGCGAATTTCTTCCTGGGCATACAGCGCATAGATACTTTCGATTTCCTCATCGCTATAAACTTTGATCGCTTTGTCTTTCAAATCCCGATACTTGGTACCCTGTTCCCGCGCCATATCCCGATCCGTGCGAAAGCACCAGGTGTCGGCGGCACACAGGTGATCGCCACTGCCGTTGTAGTAGTCCACATGATAAATCTGCTGGACGGAGCGCCCGGCAAAGCGCGTGTCGTGCTCGATCAGGTCTTTCAGATAGACCTCGCTGTGGATTTCCGTGTTGCGCACTATGGGCTGGTGCCAGGTAAAGTCGACACCGGCAAACATGGCATGTATCCCGGGCATACCACCGACATAACCGCTGGCCACCCGATTGCAGGCGAACAGAAAGGACGGCAGCGCGATAATGTCGCCATAGCGAGTGGCGCGCCCGTAAGCGGGATCGCACCACAGGGGATTGTCGTCGCCGATACCGTGGGCGTAGTGACGAATGTTGTCGCGGGTGGCTTCGTGACACCAGGGTTCGAGAGTTTTTTCAATTTTAATACCGATGCGGCTGCGCAGATCGTCGAGCGCCTGGTCGGTAATACCAATAAATTCCCGCTGTAGTGAGTTAGACATGGTTACTTCTATTAGCCTCTTTCCGTCAAATTTAATTTAGTGCGCTAGTGTCGTGTTGCGCAACGCATCACCCCTGTTCCAAGCCGACACCTTGCAGGTAACCATGCATCCCTTCACGCGTCCTTTGCCCATTCCTTCAGCGCTTTGCGATCAATTTTGCCCGCCGGGGTTTTCGGCAGCGCCTCTACAAATCTTACCTGGCGCGGATATTCGTGCCGACTGAGTCGTTCCTTGAGATAGCCCTGAATCACCTCAACCGACAATGTTTCACCCGCACGACTGACTATATAAGCGCGTACCACCTGACCGCGCAGGTCATCGGCCACACCCACCACCGCCGCTTCGGCGACGCCGGCACAGGTCAGTAGCGTATCTTCAATTTCCACGGCGCTCATAGTCCAGCCCGCAGAAATTATCACATCGTCGGAGCGCCCGGCGTGGTAAAAATAACCGTCCCGGTCCCGATAACCCCGATCCTTAATGTAAAACCATTCGCCTTTGCGGCGCACGGCTATTTCACCGGTTATGCCATCGGCCGTGGGTAGGCCCTGCGCATCGACGATATCGACTTCCCAACCCGGCGCCGGTTTGCCGAGCGCACCGGGCTGCACCTGATAATCGCTCACCCCAGGGTAATTCACCAGAATCACTCCGACTTCCGTACTGCCGTACATACTACAGGGAATGACACCCAGTTTTTCCGTGAGAAACTGCGCCGTGCTCGAATCCAGCGGCTCACCGGTATAGGAAAGTTTGCGCAGGCGAATGGGATAATTTTCCACCAAACCAGAATTGCGCAACATACGGTACACCGTGGGTGCGGCCGCCATGTTGTCGACGGCAAACTCCTCCAGGGCCTCGAGGATACGTTGCGCGTCAAACTTACCAGCGTAGGCGCCCACGTGAATGCCCAGCGCCAGTGGCGCAATCGTACCGTGCCACAACCCATGCCCCCAGGCGGGGGACGACGGGCAAAAATAGTGATCGCCGAGGCGTAAACCTGTTCCGTATAACGCGGCAATCATCAATGTCACCACTGCACGGTGGGTATGTTTAACTGCTTCCGGCAGCGCCCGCGTGGTGCCGGACGTATATTGAAATACCGCCAGGTCGTCAGCGCGGGTAGTGCTTTGGAAGGTATCTGCCAGGATATCCAGTTCAGCGCGCCATTGCCGATTCGGCGTAATGACATCCAGACCTGGAAACTGCGCACGCAGTGTGGTGCTATCTCCCATACTGATCAAAAGTTTGGGGGTGCAATCCGCGATACGCAGTGCCAGCGCATCCGGACCGAATAACGTAAACAGGGGCACGGCAATAGCGCCACGCTTTATCGCACCGAACATGCAGGTGTAATACTCGAAGCCGGGTTCCAGCATAATCGCGACCCGGTCCCCAGGGCCGATCCCGCGTTGTTCCAGCCAATGGGCAAACTGACTGCTGCTGCTCGAAATCGTATCAAAACTGTAGTGCTCGCTGTGGCCGGTGTCGAATTTCACACTAATGGCAGTGCCTTTACCGCGATGGCGGTCAATGCATTCGTGGGCCAGATTGAGGACCTCCCGGTTGCCATCGAATAACGCCCATAGTTTTTCCCAGGAAAAACTGCGGAGGATTTCCGGGTAACTATTGAGGTTGAGCAATGTGTCGTCGCGGGCCAGGTCGTTCATCATATGCATTCAAGAAGGCACAACACCTGCCGTGTAAGCTTATGTGCGGCGCGGTGTTGTACGGGTCATCCCATTGTTCACTGTGGCACAATACTACCGCACAACCCGGCGTAACGGGCGGATTAACCAATGAAGTCGACTGGCATCCGACTGGCACCCGACCAGTACCCGACTAGCGCACCGACTGTGTAAATTTTTCCACCACAGGATAAAACATGGATAATAACGACGAAAATTTTCCGCCGCTTAAGGTTAAAACCTGCGACGTCCGGGAGGATGGGGTTTTTATTCACGGTTATCCACAGACGGAAATCTGCGGAAATCTAACCTATACCCAAACGCTGTTTCTCACTTGCCGCGCGCGGCTGCCCACGGCGGCAGAAACCAAAGTGTTCGACGCGGTACTTAACGGTATGATTGGCTACGGCTACTGGTCGGTTGCCCGGGCGGTCGCCAGCGCCAATCCCAAACCCTTTCCAGCATTTATGGCGACGTTTCTGGCGGGGGGTGACTACACAATTTTCCCACAGCACGGCGCCGAGGAGATTCAACGCTGGCTTCAGTTGATGCGGGATAACAATCTGACGCTGAATGAAACCGCACAGAGCATTGTCGCCGAGTACGACGCCAGTAAACGGCGCATGCCGGGAATTGGGCACCCTAAATTCACCAGTATTGACCCGCGCTCCCAGGCCGTGCGCGATGTGGCCGAGAAACACGGGTTTATCAGCGACATTACCCTGCTCTACGAGGCAGTGCATCGTGCCTATACAGAGCGCCCATCGCGCCAGGATTTGTGTATCAATATCGACGGGCGATTTGCCTGCACACTGCTCGAGTTGGGTTTTGAACCGCCGGAGACTACCATCATTGCCATGTTGTCGCTGGCCCCGGGGGTGCTTGCTGATATTATGGAACAACTGAAGCAAAAACCGTCGCTGCAATTGATGGTGGGATTACCCAGTGAATACGTTGGAGAGCCGGATCGCCATTTACCTGAAGAATATATTCGTGATTAGAGGAATTTGTTTTGACTAATCCCAAGCTCGACTACGCGGCCACCGTCATGCTGCTGAGAAATAGCGTGCGCGGCATGGAGGTTCTGCTCCTTGAACGTAGCGGTAAATCCGAGTCGTTCGCGGGCGCTTTTGTGTTTCCCGGCGGCAAGGTGGATCTGCACGACGCGCACCCGGACTATGCCGCGTTGTATGCGGGTCATACCGACAGCGACGCCAGCGAGATTCTCAGCGTGCCCCGCTACGGGCTGGCCTACTGGACCGGCGCGATCCGCGAATGTTTTGAAGAGGCAGGTATCCTGCTGGCCTACGACCGCTATGGCGACCTGGTCAGCTTCAAGGACCCTGCGGTTAAGCAACGCTTTGCGGAGTATCGCGCCGGGCTCAACAACGGCACGTTAAAGTTA
>JBFIHG010000058.1:0-11011 GCA_041601945.1 Porticoccaceae bacterium
AAATTTGGTGAGGTGGCCGAGCGGCTGAAGGCGCTCCCCTGCTAAGGGAGTATACCCTTATCCGGTATCGAGGGTTCAAATCCCTCCCTCACCGCCAAAAGCGTAGAAAACCCTCCCTTGTGAGGGTTTTTGCGTTTTGGGGTAAACGGAAGAGAATGGAATCCGACAAAATTCGTAAGTGAATTATGGGCGCCGCAGTGCAGCACAGATGGTATATAACTACCGAGTGACAGGGCCCGAATAAATAATAGTTACTCTGTCACTCGCATCTCCAACCCGTCAAATTCTCCTTGTTCGCGCCAGCTGTTGAGAATATCAAAAAACTCCGGTGCGCCGCGGCCATACTGGTTACTGAAAAACCCCTCGCCATCCGCTTTGCCTTCCTGGTTGTAATAGCCGGGCGTACATTCCGCGTAAAAACGTTTGCCGAGATTGGCGTGACGTTTAATGGTTTCTACCCAGGCATTTTCTGCTGCCTGAGTTGCTTCGATGGTGCGCACGTTGTTATGCAATCCATGTTTGAGCACATGGGCAAGGTGTTTGGCCTGTTCGTTGAGGGCATGGGGAATGCTGGTGGTAAAGCCGGTCTGAGTTAAACCCATAATAAAACAATTGGGGAAGCCGTGACTGTACAGGCCGTGTAAGGTGGACATACCGCTGGCCCATTTTTGGCTCAGGGTAAGACCGTTGCGGCCGGTTAGTTCATAGCCAGATTGACGGGTAAAGTTGGTGCCAACTTCAAAACCGGTTGCAAAAATCAGACAATCCACCGCGTATTCGTTGCCATCGACTACGACGCCATTTTCGGTGATGCGCTCGACACCCTGGCCGTGGGTATCCACGAGGGTGACATTGGGTCGATTATAGGTATCGAGATACTCATCGTGAAAGCCCGGGCGCTTACAGAATTGGCGATAATAGGGTTTAAGCGCTTCCGCCGTGACGGGGTCCTTCACAATGGCGTCAACCCGCGCGCGAATTTGTTCCATTTTTTTGAAGTCGGCAATCTCCAGAGCCGCGCCGACTTCTGACGATGTCATATTGGGGTTTAATTTGCGCTGGACGGGGGCGGACAGATTGCGAAAAATTTCGGTCCAGCCGTCGCTGACCAGGTCGCGTTCCTGAAACCCCCCGGAGGTGAGAATATTAAAGTTATCCATGCGTTCCTGCTGCCAGCCGGGCTGCAGGCTGTTTGCCCACGCTGGATCGGTGGGCCGGTTAGCCCGAACGTCGATTGACGAGGGCGTACGCTGGAATACATACAACGCTTTAGCTTGCTCTCCAAGATGTGGAATACATTGCACAGCCGTTGCACCGGTACCAATAATGCCAACACGCTTGTCCTGTAACGCGGTCAGTCCGCCCGTTGAGTCGCCGCCGGTGTAGTTGTAGTCCCAGCGGCTGGTGTGGAATGTATGGCCTTTAAAGCTGGAGATGCCGGGTATACCGGGCAGTTTGGGGCGATTCAACGGTCCATTGGACATGACGACAAAACGCGCGTTCATGCGGTCCTGGCGGTTGGTTTCGATGATCCACCGCGCGCTGCTTTCGTCCCAAACCACGCTGGTTACTTCGGTCTGCAGGCAGGCGTTCTCGTAAAGGTGATACTTTCGCGCGATAGCTTTGCTGTGCTCGAAAATTTCTGGGGCGTGGGAATATTTCTCTGCAGGAATGTAATTGAGTTCTTCACACAACGGCAGATACACATAAGCCTCGACATCGCACTGAGCACCCGGGTAACGGTTCCAGTACCAGGTGCCGCCAAAGTCACCACCTTTTTCAATCATGCGGATATCTGTAACACCGGCTTCCCGTAATCGAGCACCGGCGAGTAAACCGCCAAACCCGCCGCCGATAATCACCACTTCCACGTCGTCCGTCAGCGGTTCCCGGTTCACGTCTTCGGTTGCGTAGGGATCATCGACGTATTTTGAGAACTCCCCCGTGACCTCCTGATACTGTGCCACGCCCTCCTTGCGAATTCGTTTGTCCCGTTCCGCGCGATATTTTGCGCGCAACATATCCGGATCGAAACCCAGTTCGGAAATATCCGCGGCAGAATAGTTAGTAGTTGTCATAATCCAAATTCCTGATTCAAAAAGACCAAATAACCCAGACCATCAGTTCCAGTCTGGATTGGTCATCGCCCACAAATGCTTTGGCGGCGCTTTGTGGTTGCGCGTAGTTTGCTGCTAGCCCGTAAATTAGTGGCCCCGGGGGTGTCCAGTCGAGAATGGTATTGATCTCCCGGGACCAGTTACGTCCCGCGCCGGGGCTCCACTCGCGATCGAGATTAATATCGTAAAACTGTATTCGCAATTGGGTAGTAGTACTGGGCCGCAAGCCCAGCTCAAATAGCGACACCCGTTCGTTGGTGCTGAAAACTTCCCAACTACTGATGCTTCCAACGAACCAGGTGCCCCAGTCTACCCAGCCGAATAGCATGGGGTCGTAACCCTCGTAATCGCGGGTGTTCGGATCGTCCCCACTCATCACGATGCGACTTATTTTGAGGTGGGGTTGCAGGGGCGCCGAGAATTGCCATTTGGCATCCAGGTGGCCGCCCCAGGCGTCGCGATCCTGTGTGCTGGACGACGGTAAGCCATGCAGTAGCCGTACGGTCCCCGCCTCTTTGACCAGTTCGCCGCTTAGTGACAGCGCCGGGAACTGTATTGCGGTGTACTCCCCGCGCACACTCAGTGCCAGCGTGTCGGCTTGTATTTCGCTTTCGTCATCCCGCAAAAAAGCTGCGACTTCCCAGTTGCCCACGGTAGTCCCGTCGAAGGCGAGATGAATACCGTGTAGACGACTATTGCCGTGGTGCTCCCCCAGATATCCATCCAGCACCAGAATGGGTTTGTCGGTGCGGGCGCTGAACAGAGTCAGGTTCAGGGGACCTTGTTGAAAATTGACGCGAACCCCTGGCATGGAGCGCATACTGGCTGTCCATACGGTGGCCTTGTCGCTGACGCCATCCCATACCAAAAAGCCATCCCCGAATCCGAACTCCTGACGACCCACCGTAAAGCCGAAACTGCCCCCGAAAAGTCCTTTGCCCTCCAGATTCCATATGTCGAGGAGGGCATCTGTTTCGTCCTGCACGAAGGTGAGGTCCCTTGATTGCCCCCATACCGAGCCGAACGCACCGCGCAGATTAGCGGAAAGGTGTTCCCCGAGGGACAACTGGGTGCCGAGCTTGAAGGTGGTTTCGATAAACCTGGCATCGAGATTGCGGTTATATTGTGGATGGCTATGATCGACCGCAAAAATCATCAGTTCACCGTGCAGCGGTGAATCCGTAGATGCGGTACTGACCTGCGCGATAGTGGTGAGCGCAAGCAGCGCGGCGCACAGGTACTGACGAAGATGGCACTCGGTAGAAAACATATCAATACCCTGTACATCAATTACCTGTTAGTAGCCCCACTGTAGAACAAGGGGCGTATACAGATAAAAACCTACCACGCCATGTATTGGTTGGCAGCATGCTCTGTCGCAGCGCTTTCACCCGGCAACAACACCAGACGTATGGAAACTTATCGGCAGCGTGCGTTTACCTGCGAACATGCTGCCAGCGAGGCATTATCTTTGTCGATGTCCACCCAGTGAAGCTACCCGACGGTAGTATAGAGCCTTTGCTCTAAACTACAAAAACAGGCTGACGGCGAATATGGGCGTGTAAATCTGTCCCGCAGTCGCTATCCTGTGGCGATCTAGCGGTCAGCGAAGAACTGCCCTCCAACCGCCGGGGGCTTCAATGCCAGCCGCGTGGGTGTGCATGTTTAATGGCAGTGTCGGGAAGCAACGGATAGATGGTTAAATTAAAAACAGCCGCTCAGTCAATGCGATTTCCGTTCCTGGTCTTGAGCCCCATTTGTGTATTTCTTGGCGCAAGCATTGTGGTGGCGACTAATGGCGAAATCGACATGCTGTTACTGGTGTTGACGCTGCTGGGTGCGTTGTTCGCCCATATCAGCGTCAATGTTTTAAACGAGTATTTTGATTTCAAAAGCGGCCTGGACGCAACCACCCTGAGAACGCCCTTTAGCGGCGGCAGCGGCGCGCTGCCCGGCAATCCCGAAGCTGCGGGTGTGGTATTAACGGTGGGCATAACGTCGTTGTTAGCCACTGCGGGCATCGGCCTGTATTTTGTCTGGGCGAGTGGACCGGGTATCCTGCCTATCGGCCTTATGGGTCTACTGTTAATCGTTTCCTATACCGAATGGATTAATCGACGTCCATTGTTGTGCCTGATAGCACCCGGTCTGGGTATGGGGTTCCTGATGGTGGTGGGTACGCAGTTCGTTTTGCAGGGTGCGCACACGCCATTGGCGTGGCTGGTGTCGGCGGTGCCATTTTTTCTGGTGAATAATTTATTGTTGCTTAATCAGTACCCCGATATTCAGGCCGATACGGGGGTGGGACGCCATAATTTCCCCATTGTGTATGGGGTCAACCGGAGCAACTTAGTATATGGGGTGTTTGTGGTTGCTGCGGCGGCGACGATTGTCTGGGGAGTGGGGACGGATCAGCTCCCGCGCGGGAGTTTAATGGCGTTGGCGCCCATGCCGCTGGCGGTCTTTTCGTTATATGGGGCGCTCAAACACCGCGACAAGATTGGGTGCTGTCCACAATATCTCGGGGCAAATGTGCTGGTGACGTTGCTCACTCCGCTACTCCTGGGGGTATCATTGCTCATGGGGCCTGGCCTGCCGTTGCCGGGTTACTAATTCAGGCACTTGAAAATATGCATGACCTGTCGGATAAGAAAATTATCGACTGCTGGAAGAATAATGTGCAGCCCTGGGTGACTGCCGTTCGCTCTGGTGCCATAGAAAGTCGCGTATTAGTCACCAATCAGACCATTATTGATGCAATATGCTCGCGGCAACCCGCTACTATTCTGGATGTGGGGTGCGGGGAAGGTTGGCTAGTGCGGGAACTTAACCGCGTCGGAATACACTGCGTGGGCGTGGATGTTGTCCCCGAGCTAATAGAACAAGCTCGGTACGCGGGTGGCGGAATATTTCACTGCTTGTCCATGACAGAGTTATCGGCGGAGTATTTCGGCCAGAAATTTGACGCGGTAGTTTGTAATTTTTCGTTGCTGGGCAAAGCGTCGGTTGAAGATTTTTTCACCAAGGCGTTGACCTTGTTGAATGCTGGCGGAGCTCTTATCGTGCAGACCATCCACCCTGTCAGCGGCTGTGGGGAACGACCCTATGCGGATGGCTGGCGAGAGGGGTCCTGGTCAGGTTGTGGAGAAGGTTTTAGTGCCCCGGCGCCCTGGTATTTTAGAACCCTGGAAAATTGGAGACATTTATTTATTGCTCACGATTTGCGACTGGTTGCAACTCTGGAACCCTTGCATCCGACCACAAAAATACCAGCTTCCATCGTGTTCGTTGGTGAGGCAGCCCCGTAATGCTACTGCGGCTTTGCGGTAAGATGGGGCACACAACTTTGGATGCGATGTAACAATCAATGAGAGGACATGGTGGTGGGTTATGATATTCGCGATAAAATTATTTTCATTACCGGCGCGAATCGCGGCATTGGCAAAGCCCTGGTGGATTGTTTTATTGAACGGGGGGCAGCAAAAGTTTTGCGGAGAATGTGATTTTAGCCGATAGTACCAACTAAATTTGTTGGCTGACGGCGGATAAAATATCTTTCCGCGTGGGCGCGCCACGGTGCGAAAAATGGAAATGAAGGCGTAAATAACCCATAAGCACAGGGGTGTTCACCAGGCCGCTAATTTTTTAACAACTAAATTGTTTAATAACTATTGAGGAGTACAACATGGGGATTCGCACCGGTGCACAATACATTGAAGGGTTGAAGGACGGACGCTCGCTGTATATCGCCGGGGAGTTGGTGCGGGATGTCACTACCTATGCCCCTCTGCAGGGTATTATTCGCACCATGGCGGAACATTTCGATGCCTTTCACGATCCCCGGTTACAGCCAAAATACACCTTTGCATCGCCAAAGGACGGCAAGCCCGTTAGTAATTCCTTTGAAATTGCCACCAGCGTCGAGCAGATACAGCGGCGGGTCGAAGGGGAAACTCTACGCAAGGAGGCGACCTTTGGTTTGATGGGGCGGTTACCGGATTTTATGAATGCATTTATGACCGATATCGCCATGGTTGCGCCCCACGTGCTAGGCCACAAGGACAAGCAGTTTGGCGAAAATGCCATCGCCTACTGGGAATACTGCCGGGACAATGATATCTGTCTGACCCACACCCTGGTGGATCCGAAACGGGACTACAGCAAGGACGTGATGGATTCTGGTACGGTGAAGATCGTCAAGGAAAGCGACGCCGGAATTTATGTGACTGGCGCCCGTATGCTATCCACCCTGGCGCCGGTCAGTGATGAATTATTTGTGGGCGCTTTTATGCCACGCCGCCCTGGGGAGGAGAAACTCGCGCTAAGTTTTGCAGTACCAGTGGCGACACCAGGGCTAAAATTTATTGCTCGGGAAAGCTACGCCCGGGGTCGCAGCACCTATGATCGCCCCTTAAGTGAGCGCTATGACGAAGGTGATGCGTTGGCGATATTCGATAATATGTTCATACCCTGGGAGCGGGTATTTGTCGCCGGTGACCTGCTGGCCCACAACACCATGATGTCCATGTATCCCGGTTATCTGGGTTTGCAGGCCAATATTCGGGGGCGTGGCAAATTGCGCTTTATGACCGGTTTGGCCAGCAAAATGGCTAACGTCATCGGCCGTTCCGAAATTCAACGCTATCAGGAAATGTTGGGCGAGCTGATTGCGCTTAACGAGCTCGCCGATGCCCTGGTCGACGCCTGTGCCGTGGAAGTTGCGAACCGCAGTGTTCAGGAACTGGCCCGCCAAACTGATCCCAGTTTCGACCTGGGGGCAATGTCGCAAAAACTGATGGCTGTATTTGGTTCGCCGGGGGAAAGTAATGTTGCCTGGGCCATGTTGCGTTTCTTTGTGCCGCAGGTAAACACCAAGGTCAACGATGTTATCCGTCTGTTGGGCAGTAGCAGTTTGGTGCTGACGGCCACCGAAGCGGACTTCGCGAACCCGGATATCGCTCAGGATCTGGAAACCTATATGTCTGGCGCGGGCGTGTCCGCCCGGGAGAGGATACAGGTGATGAAGCTGGCGTGGGATGCGGTAGCGTCTGAATTTGGCGGTCGTCAGGAGATTTACGAAATCTTCTTTGCCGGAGATCCCGCACTGGCAAAACAATTATTCTACCGCTCTCCAAAACGTATGGATTACGAAGCGCTGGTGGATAAACTGCTGACCAAAAAATAGCCAACAAAACGAATCAGGCAAATTTCAGGGGTAGTTACCGTAAATGATTAGCGCAGTTATCAGGTCGCGCATGCTCGATTTAATACGGTTAAACCTTATGCGATGCTGGATGGTTGGTGGGCTGGCTCTGTGTGCATCACCCAGCGTGGGCGCGGACGATAATCAGGCCTCGTTAGCGCTGGATGTGCAGCCAATTTTTGATAGTTATTGTGTGCAGTGCCATATGCTCGAAGCACCGCAGGGGGGCCTGGTGCTGGAGGAGGGAGAGGCGTACCTGAATCTGGTTGGCGTAAAAAGTACGCAGTCGGCTCAGCTGCGTGTGCATGCTGGCGTGCCAGAGAAAAGTTATTTAATCGATAAGCTACACGGAACTCAGGTGCGCGGAGGGGGATTCGGTTCGGGTATGCCGTTGTCGGAGGGCGGGTACCGGCCGCTCGCACAGAAAGATATACAAATCATCGTAAACTGGATAACTGGTGGTGCCCAGGACAACTGATTTGGTAGCGATTGAGATGGCCGACACCGGCGTTAAAGAAAATAGATCCAGCTTTTCACAGCGAAACATAATTAATACCAGCATCCTGTAAACAAGATGGATTAGATATGCTGTAATGGATTGGGAACCGGGAGTACATGATGAAAGATAAATCAAACCAAACCGATTCTTCGCGACGTCGATTTTTGCGCGGTGCTGCCACTGGCATCGCGGCCACCGCGCTAGCGGGTTATAACTCACCTGGCAGCGCGAATGAGTCGTCGCAGGTGCAACCGGAAGCACTCTGGGATGATGAGGTGGATATTCTGGTGGTGGGGGGTGGGGCCGCGGGATGCAGTGCTGCCTTAACCGCTCATCAGTTGGGTAGTAGCGTGATGATTATTGAAAAAGCCCCAGCGTTGGGTGGCACGACGGCTAAATCCGTCGGCGGTATCTGGGTGCCTAACAATCGCTTTATGCGCGCGGCTGGCATCGCGGATCGGCGTGAAGATTGTCTCAAATATATGGTGCGGCTGAGTTTTCCTCAAACCTATAACCCCGACGTTGAATTCTTCGGTGCGGAGGAGTCGAGTTACCGACAGATGGAGGCGTTCTACGATAATGTCAATCGGGTGGTTGAGGACCTTGAAAAGCAGGGGGCGCTGGAGTTAATGGCGCTCAAGGGTGGTGGTCAATTTATGCCGGATTATTTTGCGCATTTGCCGGAAAACAAAGCCCCCCGTGGCCGCGCCCTGGTGCCGGTGCAAACGGGCGGCGAGATCGGCAACGGTGCCGAGATGGTCAGACGCTTTGCAGAGGCACTGCGTGAACGGCGTATTCCCGTTAAGAAACGTCATCGGGCCACAGGCTTAATACAGGGTCAAGGCGGGCAAGTGATCGGACTGGTCGCACAAAAACGCGACGGCTCGTTATATAGAATAAAAACCCATCAAGGTGTGATATTTACCACGGGTGGCTTTACCCACAATCCGCAGATGCGAGCGGATTTTCTGAAAGGCCCGGTGTTTGGTGGATGCGCGGCACCCACCTGCGAAGGGGATTTTGTGCACATTGGTACCAATGCCGGGGCGCAACTGGGCAATATGAATAATGCGTGGTGGGCACAGTTACCGCTGGAACAGGCGTTGGAAAATCCCGCTGTTCCGAGTGGCATCTGGTGTACCCCGGGCGACAGCATGATTCAGGTCAATCGCAACGGCCAACGGTTTTTTGACGAAAAATTTGTCTACAACGAACGCACTCAGGCGCATTTTGCATGGGATGCGGTTAGTGCGAGCTATCCTAATTTACTGTCATTTATGATTTACGATCAGCGCACCGCGGAGCAATTTGCTGGTTTTGCGCCGATTCCGCCAAAAGGCAGTAGTTCGCCACACGTTATGAGCGAAGCTACGTTGGACGAGTTGATTGCCACGGTACAGAAAAAATTGGTCGCCATTGCGGCTAATACTGCGGGTTTTACCCTGCACAAAAATTTTTCTGAGCAACTCAAAAACACCATCAGGCAATTCAACCAGGCGGCTACAACGGGCGTCGACAGTGATTTTTCGCGGGGCGCACAACCCATCGATCAGTTCTTTCACTTCTTCGGCCCCGGTGTGCCGGTGAACACCTATCCCAACGCGACTATGCATCCCATTGCCGACACCGGGCCGTACTACGCTGTCATTATGGCGGCCGGAACCCTGGACACAAAAGGTGGGCCAAAAATAAACCAGCACGCTCAGGTGCTGGACACGGAGGGCAATCCCATCCCCGGTCTGTACGGCGCTGGCAACTGTATCGCGTCCTTCTCTGGCCCTGCCTATTGGGCCGGCGGAGCCACCCTCGGTCCAGCCATAACTTTTGGTAGCATCGCTGCCAGTCATGCAGTTGGTTCCACAAGCAGTAAGGCGTTGCGCCGGGGTCTGGCTGGTTAAATAATTATTTTTTGTATTGCTGGAGTTCGATTAGTAGATATCAGGAGTGATAATGCTGGCCTGGGTGTCTGCTAACGAACAAAAAAATCACCACTCACCTCTCGTGGCTCCGGTTGGGCAGAATTAATTGTTACAATGCCGCCAGTTTTGATCAGGGATCTGCAACACGATGCAATACAATCTATTTTTGAACTGCTTGCTGGTTCTTGCTTTGGCGTCGACCAACGGTTTTGTGTTCGCGAGCACGGGCGACGGAATTAATCTGGAGTGTGATAAGACAGCGAGTTCTCTGGCGGAGCAACTGAGTCGCGATGGATTGTTGGTAACCGACGCGGATGCGCATGAGCGGGCAAGGGACCTTGCACTCGCACTGTGTGCGCAAGCTCAGACCTCCGCTACGGCGCAACACCAGGCCCAGAAACAACAGGCGCTGGATAACTGGTTTGTGGAATACAGTGCGGACAAGGCGGGTAATCGCCGCCTGAAGAACAAACGTTAACTACATCCTCGCAACAGTTGCTGCCTCGCTGATGGGTTCCTGGACAACAATCCGTTGATACAGCCATCTATAAATTACGACGTCGTTATTCTGGGTGCAGGTGCCGCAGGTCTGCTGTGCGCCGCCACGGCCGCGCGGCGCGGTCGGCGCGTGTTGGTATTGGAGAAAGCCAACAAAGTCGGTAAAAAAATTCTGATGTCCGGGGGAGGGCGCTGTAACTTTACCAACTACGTGGTCGAGCCGGACAATTTTATTTCGGGCAATCCACATTTTTGTAAAGCGGCACTGAGTCGCTACACCCAGTGGGATTTTGTCGCCATGGTCGAGCGCCACGGTATTGCCTACGAGGAACGCAAACACAGCCAGTTGTTTTGCAAACTCTCTGCTAAAGAAATCGTGACGATGTTGCTGGAAGAATGCCGGGCTGCGGGAGTAGTTATAAAAACCCATTGCTACGTCGGTGCGATTACGTCGTTGTCAGCCGTTTCCTCGTCAAACTCACCAGCTGAGCTACCGCAAGATACGCAATCGCAATGCCGCGCCAGCTATCGCATTGAGCTGGCCGAAAGTCGCGGGTTAGACACTCAGGAATCTACCGGGCGGATGTATCTGGCATGTAACTCTTTGGTCATCGCTACGGGCGCGTTGTCGGTTCCCACGTTGGGTGGCAGTGGCGCGGGTTACGAGATTGCCCAACAATTTGGGTTGGCCGTTACACAACGTCGAGCCGGATTGGTACCGTTTATGTTTACCAGTTCCCTGAAACTGTTGTGCGAACGTTTGGCAGGGGTGGCA
>JBFIHG010000059.1:0-10632 GCA_041601945.1 Porticoccaceae bacterium
CCACTTTGCCCACGAATCGGGATTATTGGCCGTCACAGTGATGGGTGTGTGGTTGGCAAATACCAAAAATCTCGATATGAGCGACATTCTCAGCTTTAAGGAAAGTCTGTCGGTGCTGATTATTTCGGTACTGTTTATTGTACTGGCGGCGCGCCTCGATTTTCAGCAATTGATTGCCCTTGGCTGGGGAGCAGTGGGGGTACTATTGGTTATTCTACTGGCGCGTCCAGTAATGGTGTGGGCCAGTACCTTGCGCGGTGACCTCGGTTGGCGGGAAAAAGTGTTGATCAGCTGGATAGCGCCGCGGGGCATAGTGGCGGCCGCGGTTTCCTCCCTGTTTGCCATCAAGCTTGAACAACTGGGGTATACCGAAGCGGCCAGTTTGGCGGCACTGACGTTCCTGGTAATCATTGTCACGGTGTTGCTGCAGAGTTTTACCGCGCGACCTCTGGCGCGAATGTTGGGAGTGGCGGAGGAAGAGCCGCGCGGGGTGTTAATTATAGGGGCGAATAGCGTCTCCAGGGCGATTGGCAAGGTGCTCGTCGAAAAAGGGTTTCGAGTTAAGGTGACCGATACCAACTGGTCCGATATTCAGGCCGCGCGCATGGATGGTTTACAGACTTATTTTGGCAATCCGGTGTCGGCTCACGCGGACCGCCACCTGGATCTGGTGGGTATTGGACGAGTTTTTGCGATGTCCCGACGACCGGCGCTAAATACGTTGGCGTGTCTAAAATATCGTGCGGAACTGGGTAAGCAGCGTGTATTTACCTTGCGCAACGCGGAGGAGAAGGACGAGTCTGAAAAGGTGCGTGTGGCGGACGTCTATCGTGCGCCGCGGCTTTTTGGGGAAGGTGTGACGTCGCAAAAAATAGCCAGCCTGTTGAGTAAGGGGGGAGAGATAAAAGCGACACGCCTCGGTGCAGAATTCACCATGGCAGATTATGAAAAGCGCTACGGTAGTAATGTCATAAAATTATTTGCCATAGATAATAAAGATCGTCTGCGCGCCTATACGGACACATTTTCTCCGGATGTGAAACCGGGGTGGGTGTTAATTTCTCTGATCCCGGAATCGGTGATGAGTCGTATTGAAGACACTGGGCAACGGCTCCAGCAGGACGTGCCTGCCTGACCGGATATTTAATGCCGAGTGTAGCCGGCTTCCTCCCGGATTTTTTCCTGAGTGTGCGCGTCTACTGATTTCTTTTTCTTGTCTTGTTGCAAGCGTCGCCATAAGGTGGTGCGACTGATGCCAAGAATTTTTGCCGCCTGGGTCAGATTGCCGTTGCACTCGCTAATGGCCTGCAGAATCGTCTCATGCTTGTTATTCAAGGGGTAACCATTTTCCTGGCTGTGGGTGTGCGCAGATTGGGGCGAATCCGGGACGTCTCGTACACTGGGCCGTACTTCCGGAATGATATTCCACAATGTCTCGGTCGCCGCAGGTTGAGTAATATCGATATCCTTATAAAACACGGCAAGGCGCTCGGCAAAATTTTCCATTTCACGAACATTTCCTGGCCACGCATAGCGCATCAGTTCTGGCAACATTAATTGAATCAATATTTCCGGATTTTTGTCGCAATGGTTTTTTTGTAGCGCTTCGAGCATCAGGTGTCGCATCAGGTGAGGTATATCCTCGGGACGTTCCTGTAGACACGGCAAATGTAAATGCAGAATATTTAGCCGGTAGTAAAGATCGTCCCGAAAAAGTTTCTCGGTAACCATTTGTTTAAGGTTTTTGTTGGTCGCAGTAATAACTCGAATATCAACCGGTATGGGTTGGCTGCCGCCGACACGCACCACTTCTTTTTCCTGAAGTACGCGCAGTAGTCGAGTTTGCAGCGATACTGGCATATCGCCGATCTCGTCGAGAAATATGGTGCCGGTATGCGCCGCCTCAAACAACCCGCTTTTGCCACCGCGTCGCGCACCGGTAAATGACCCCTCTTCGTGACCAAATAATTCACTTTCGAGAATTTGCTCAGGAATGGCCGCACAGTTGATGGCCACAAAAGGCCCTGCGTTACGCCCACTGGCGTTGTGCATGCCTTGCGCGAACAGCTCTTTGCCGGTGCCACTCTCGCCCGTCACCATGATGGTGGAGTCCGTGCGCGAGTATTGCAGCGCTAAATGTTTTGCGTGTTGTATGCTATTCGAATGGGCGATAATCTCATCGAGGCGATACTTCGCGGACAAATTGGAGGCCCGATTTTTGGCGCGGATGTTGCGGTCGGCATATTCGATTGCGGTGGCTGGTTGAAATGTCAAAACTGCGCCCGACACTACGCCGCCACTTTTTATCGGGATACGATTGGTAACAATCGTCTTATTGGCAATCTGTTCAATGGCCTGAAGATCCATACGGCCCTCATCGAGAGTTTTCCTCAAGCTCAAGTTTACGTTGATTTCCGTCAATTTCCTTCCCAGCGCCAGCTGCTCAGACACCCCCAGTAAAGCTTCCATCGCTGGATTCATAGATTGAATTTTTTCATCCAGGTCAACTGCGATGACACCTTCGTTCAAGTGGCGAAGAATAGTGCTTAGTCGCTCACTGCGTTCCTCTTCTATTTTTTGAATGGAACTGATTTCAATAGCGTTCTCAAGTGCCTGACGAATGGAGTTGGTGGAATAAATTAGAATGCCCGTTAAACCATATTTTTCCGCCTGTTCAACCACCAGGCTGGCGCCGATAATAACTTTGTAGCCGAGGAAAGCAAGGTCGTGAATTTGGTCGCGAACGTCATCAATCGTGGTATAGGTGCGTTGCTCGATATTGAAGTCCAACAACTGGTTGACGTCCCTTAGTTCGGTATTTTTTTGTTGATAGGTTACGAAGGCGATTCGATCCGATACCTTTTGGGCGCGCTTGATCGCGCGAATCAGGTCGACACCGCTGATCTTGATTTGTGCTACTGGACGCGACACCGTATCGCGCAGGAACGCACCATTGGCACCACCGCTCAGGAAAATATCTGCCTCCCCCCGTTCGTCGATACCACGGGCAATTGCGACAGCGTCGTCGAAGAGTTCATCAATGATGCGAATATCCGCAAGGTGTTTGTATTCAGGGGTCAGGCTATGAATCAGTCGGCTTAGTCCTTTATAGCCAACGGCTACAATGCGGGGTAACGCAGCGCGTGTCGCCATAGTGGTGCCTTTCATAAAAATAGGTGGTTGAGTGTTCTGGGCTACATTTGACCCAGGCGGGGTTTGTTTAATGGGCCGAGTGTTACATCGTTGAAACAGCAATGCAACAGTTCTGAAACAGTAAACCGTTTCAATGTGACATTTGCAGTAAATTGAAAAAATTATAGAAACTATCAATAAATATTAACTATCAATTGGTTACGATCTATTCCCCGTATAGTTTGTGTTTGGCACGTAACTTGCTCCATACCGGGTGTATGGTGGCCCATCTGTGTAGTGGCGCCTGGGTGGGGTGATAAAAAGCTGAGCGAATGCTTACGGGCGCCAGCATAAATAAATACTTAGAGTGGGCGTTTTCGAGGGGAACCTATGTCGAAGTTGGGTGCAATCGCATTAGCGGCCATGCCATGGGCAATTATTATTGGTCTGTTAGGCGCGGCGCTGTTTGTTAAACCCCAGCCCGTTGGGCAAACGGTTTCGCCGCCAGTTCGCGAGTCTCGAGATCATTTTTTTGGCCTGGCGGTGGATGGTGGTGAACACATCTGGCTGGCGGGCAATGACGGCAAAATAGTCGTCAGTACTGACGCGGGTCAAACCTGGTTCGCGCAAATCAGCGGCACGGAACAACACCTGCAGGATATAGCCGCCTGGGACGCCGATCGGGTGGTCGCCGTCGGTAATGATGGCGTGGTGCTAGTCACCGAAAACGGTGGACAACAGTGGCGTCAGGCGGACGTGCCACGCTCAAAAGTATTCAACAAACTGATGCGGGTTATCGCCTTGCCCGATGGGCGGGCGTTGGCGGTCGGTGCCATGGGCGCGATGTTGCTGTCCACGGATTACGGCGTGCATTGGCAAAGGGTACGTCAGGAAGAGGATATCGCCTGGAACGGCGTGACCGCCGCCGGCGATGCGTTATGGGTGGTAGGCGAATTTGGTCGTCTGGCGAAAAGTGTCGATCAAGGCAACACCTGGCAAGACATACATAGCCCCGTGGACAGCAGTCTGACCGGTATCGCTTTCCAAAATGCGAATCTCGGCGTAGCGGTGGGTCTCGACGGCGTGGTGCTGACCACGCAGAACGGTGGTGCAACCTGGGAAGTTGAAAGCAGTGTGACCGAGGAACATCTGTTTGATGTGGCCAACAGTCCCAATGGTTGGGTTGCGGTGGGTAATAAAAATCTGGTGTTAACTAGCGACGGGACGCCCCATGGATGGTCGTCAAGACGCCTCTCGGACCGGGATCTTGCCTGGCATACGGAAATCCACTACGCCAGCGATAAATTCTATCTCGTCGGGGCGTCGTTTGGCATTTTTGCCGACTCGCAGTGGCACAAACTTTAATCGAAAGGCAGTATTTTACATGGGTAATGTAGTCACCAGATTTTCAACTTTTTGCATCAGGCAGCGTGTGCCAGTGGTTGCGATCGTTGCTGTGTTAACTGCGATATTTGCGGTATTTGCCACACGCATGGAAATCAAAACTGTATTTAGCGATATGCTTCCGCAATCCCATCCCTACGTAAAAACTCACGAGGATTTTAAGGATACGTTTGGTGGTTCCAACATGGTTAGCGTCATGCTGGAAGTGGAGCAGGGCGATATATTTCAGTACGAAGTATTACAGAAAATTCAAAAATTGACCCGCGATCTGCAACGGGTTGACGGCGTTAATCAATTCCAGATTATTTCTCTGGCATCAAAAAAACTCAAAGAAATTAAGGCCTCCACCTATGGCATAGAGGCGACGCCGTTGATGTGGCCCAATGTGCCGACCACAGAGGACGGTCTTGAGGCACTGCGAGAGTCGGTGCTCAACAATCCTTTGGTGTACGGATCCCACGTATCGACAGATCTCAAATCGACCCTGATTACTGTGGATTTTATCGATCACCTGGTGGACTACGAAACGGTGTTCAAAGAAGTCAGTGCGCTGGTTGCCGAGGTCGAGGGCGATGGCGTCAATGCTCGTGTGGCCGGCGAACCGATTCTCTACGGATGGGTGCGATATTATTTGCCGGAAACGGTAAGCATCTCGTTGTTGACGGTGCTGGGATTAATTTCAGTGCTATTTGTATTAACCCGAACCTGGCGCGGCACGTTGTTGCCGCTTTTGGCGGGGACTATCAGCGCAATCTGGGCGCTCGGCATTGGTAGCCTGCTTGGATTTAATTTCGATCCACTGATTGTGGTCGTGGCGTTTTTAATCACAGCGCGTTCTATTTCCCATTCGGTGCAACTGGTCACTCGTTTTGACGATGTTATTCGCGAAGGCGAGCTGGTACCCAGGGAAGCTGCGCGTGTCAGTATGGCAGAGTTATTTCGGCCCGGAATGCTGGGAGTCGTGGCCGATGCGGGTGCCATATTGGTGGTTGTACTGACACCGATTCCGTTGTTGCAGAAAGTGGCCATTATCGGTGCCATCTGGGTGGCGACCATTTCCGTTGCGGCGGTGGTGATGACGCCGGTTATGTTGTCCTGGTTGACCAGTGCGGATCGTTTCGCCCATCCATTGAACGTCGGCCGGGGCCTGCACGCGATCCTCGATTTGTGTGTCAAGGTGGTAACCACCCGCGCCCGGTATGTGGTATTGATTGGCGCCGCGGTAATTTTTGTCATCTCTGCTATTTTCGCTTTCGACCTCGAGGTTGGCGACGCCCAGCCCGGTTCCCCCATTTTATGGCCAGATTCGGAGTTTAACCGGGACGCGGCTGCCATCAATCAAAAGTTTCAGGGTGCGGATCGTATGTTCGTCGTGTTTCGCGGCGAGAATATGGACGATTTGAAAGAGCCGGAAGTTCTGGCGCATATGGACAAGTTTCAACGCTTTATGGAAGCGCAACCGGAAATTGGCGGATCTCTGTCTATCGCCAACGTGCTGGGCGCGGTGAAACGCATGTTGCACGAAGGTAACCCGCGCTACGAAGAGCTGGGTAGCGACAAAATGGAGAACGGCGAGCTGATGTATTTGTACCTCGCCGGGAGTGAACCGGGTGATGTTGAGCGTTTTGCCGATAGTCAGTACCAGGATGGTGCGGTCACGTTATTTTTTCGCGATCACAAGGGTACCACCATTCGTACCGCCATTGCCCGGGTTAAGGAGTTTGTAGCGAACAATCCGATGACGGTCGCAAGTTATCAACTGGCTGGCGGTCTGGTGGGTGTACTGGGCGCCGTGAATGAAGTGTTATTGGCTGGCCAGATTGAGGCTATTGCGTTGGCGTTACTGGTGGTAGTGATTTGTTGCGCGGTGGTCTATCGCTCCTCCACAGCCGGAATGTTTTTTATGGTGCCAGTGCTGTTGTCCAACACGCTGACATTTATGTATATGGCCGTTAATGACATAGGGATGAATATCAACACGGTGCCTGTGGTGGCTCTGGGTATTGGGCTTGGTGTCGATTATTCGTTTTATATTATCGACGGTATCAAGGAAGAGCTGGAAAAACATCACGACCCGTTGCGCGCCATTACCAAATCGCTACACAGCGCGGGGTTTGGTGTGTTGGTAACCGGCGGCACGCTGGTAGTAAGTGTGATGCTCTGGACAGTTTCGTCTCTGCGCTTTCAGGCTGAAATGGGGCTGTTGATTTCATTGTGGCTATTTGTGTCGGCGGTTAGTGCGCTATTTGTCATGCCGGCCATGGCCTACGTATTTCGCCCTGCATTTATTTTTGCAGATGCGCGGCGGGAGGGAGAAGCTGATGCTAAAGTTGTGGGGAAGGCATCGGTAGTTTGACTATAAATGCGCCACTCACGTGAAGTATGGACTTTAACTAGATAGCGGGGATAAATCATGAAAATATATAAAGGGAAAGCCGCAGTATCTGCCGCGGTGCTAGCGCTGGTGACGGTATCCGTTGCGGATATTGCCAGCGCCAACAGCCTGGAGGTGTCCGGGTATGTGCGACAACAATTGTCGTTTAACCTCGAAGATCCACCGGAAACCAGCGAGGATGACAAGTGGGATGCGTCGATGATTCGCACCACGGTGCGACTTGATTTCGACGGGGAAGTAGGCCCTATCGGGTATCATTTTGTAACCCGCGCAGAGCGCGAGTACGACACCAATTATCTGGAGCGTCTCGACGATCTGCGCGGCACCGATAACCTGGTCGACCATTACAACAACGAAGAAATTCGTGAAGCGGTTTTGGAATTCAGCCCCACCAAAAACATCTCCATGCGTTTTGGCAAGCAACAGGTTGCCTGGGGCGAAACGGACTTCTTTACCGGCCTCGATATTATTCACGGTTTTGATTACAGCTGGCGCTCCTTCCTTGAAGTAGAAAATGAAGAACTGCGCAAACCGTTGATCATGTTGAATACCATTATTCAGGTGCCGTCACTGCGCGGTGCGTTGCAGTTACTGGTGCGCCCCGGTTGGGATGAAGACGAAGATATCGGCACCACGTACGATTTATTTGGCGGTCGCTGGGCTAACCAGCCGAATAAGGGCGTCGATTTTCTGGATGGATTCGGCATCAAATACAACTACGATCACAAGTCAGGGGATACGGACGATGTGACCTA
Source organism: Porticoccaceae bacterium (assembly GCA_041601945.1). Taxonomy (GTDB): domain Bacteria; phylum Pseudomonadota; class Gammaproteobacteria; order Pseudomonadales; family Porticoccaceae; genus JBFJKD01. The sequence continues at coordinate 7,687 of JBFIHG010000059.1, forward strand.
CGGCGCGCGCTGGTCTGGCGTATGGGGGGACTATAACTACTCGGTGGCTTATCTCACTGGATTTAATACAGATCCGGTGGTTAACACGGTTTTTAATCCATACCAAGGTGACATAAAAGGAGGGTTTGCCGAGTTTATTTATCCGGAAGTGGAAACTGTCGGCCTCACCCTGAGCACCTATTCGGAAGTCACTGATGCGGTATGGAGTGCGGAATTTGCTTATACCAAGGATAAGCCCTATAACGTTGGCAGTAATTTCTTTTTACCTGGATTTTTTGCTGTAGAGGAAAAAGATGTGCTGCGCAGTATGATCCGTATGGATAAACAGATGGATCTAAGTGGTGTGATTGGCACCAGCCGCCCCTCTCTGGTGTCGGTGCAGATTTTCGATACCTGGCTAACAGATTTTGACACCAAGGACGATATTGTCGATCTGGCCGGCTACGCGGCAAAGAAAAAAGAGCACTCCACCATTATCACGTTGCTGATGTTGAACTACTACAACAACGATCGCATCAAACCGGAATTGGCGGCGGGTTACGATCTGTCCTATGGCGGAGGCTTTGTTATTCCCAGTCTTAACCTCGCCTATGGCGACCATTGGCGCGTGCGGATTGAGGCGGATATTTTCTTTGACGACGGCGATACCAGCCCGTCCGGTAATGGCAGTGATGACACAAATCTGTTTGGTTATTTTGCCAATAACGATCAGTTGTCAGTACGCCTGACCTATCAGTTTTAACTTAGGGAGGATTAATAATGACTACCATAATGAAAAGTACCTACAAAGCCGGTTTGTTGGGTGTGATGCTGGCGTTTGCTGCGCAGGGCGTACTCGCCGAAGTGCAGCCGGGCACGGTAATCACGGCCGCCAACCTGGATCAACTCAAAAGTGATACCTTCGAAGGCAAGACCATTGGCAGTATGCTGACGGAGAATCAGGAATGGATGATTCGCGAACACGGGTTGACCATACCGTTGCGCAATTACGAATCGATTCCTAAGTCACCCGGCTGGGAGGAGCTGACCGCCCAGAACGCGGGCACAGTGAGCATCAATCCGGATACCCGCATGCTGGTCAATTACAAGGCCGGACGCCCGTTTCCGGACGTAGACCTGAGCGATCCGCAGGCTGGCCTGAAACTAATGTGGAACCACGACAAGAGCGGTGGCTGGCCGCGCGGCACCTTGCAGGATTACCCCAAGTTTGCCTTCCTGTTTATCGATGCCGACAAAGGTATTGAGCGGGTACAACACTGGGCGTTGATCCGTTATTTTCTCGAGGGTAAGCTCAAGGGTGACGCCGTCGAAGGGGATGGCAGCGTAGCGTGGAAACAGTTGTTATTCGCTCACTACCCGAAGGATATCGCCGGTATCGGTACCTTTACCATTCGCTACAACGATGGTCGTCTGGACGACGCCTGGGTGTATCTGCGCAGCGTGCGCCGCACCCGTCGTCTTTCCGGTGGCGCCTGGTTTGATCCGATTGGTGGTACCGACCAATTGGCGGATGAAATCGAGGTGATGTCCGCCAACCCGGCCTGGTACCCTGCCTATAAAGTGTTGGGCAAGCGTACCATTCTTGGTGTGGTACACAGCCGTTGGCCCGCCTGGCATCCGGAAGAAAAGGACGATCAGGCCAAGTACCCTACGGTCGACCTGTCCAAACCGCCTTACTGGAACCCTATCGATGACTGGGAGCCCCGCGAGGTGTACGTGATAGAGGCGACCTTACCAGAGGAACACCCTTACAGCCGGAAGGTCATGTATTACGACCCGGATGCGGGCGTGATGTTGATGGGCGAGTACTACGACAAGAAGGGTGACCTGTGGAAAATCGCACTGTTTCATGCGCGCTCTCTGCCTGCGCGGGATGGTGGCTCTGCGGTAATTTCCAATCAGGGCCACACCATCGACTTTAAGCGCCGTCACGCGACTATTTTTGTTCACTACGACGGCTCGGGTTTCAATACACCCGGTACTGAATCCTCTGACGTGAGTCTGAACGTTCTGGAAGCTGCCGGTAAGTAGCACACCCGTCGATCTGGGATAGCGGCGCTAGTCTGCCACTATCCCAGACTCGGCTTTAACCCTGGTGACGCACGGTTCATGGCGATGGAAGGTGTGGCGGTGCCGTACACAAAATTTTCCTGGGACAGACGTCATCTCACGCGGTGTATCGGACTCCCACGGCGCGCCCTGCATTGCCGCTGCAAAGGGCTATCTAGTACGGATATTTAGCACTATTTACTGAATGGAAAAGAGCATGAGTAAACCGTTAGCCGGAGTTAAAATTCTGGATCTTACCCATATGTTGTCGGGGCCCTATGGCACCATGATTATGGCGGATCTGGGCGCTGAAACCATTAAGGTAGAGCCGCTTCACGGTGAGGCGACGCGACCTTTACTGGCAAACGATCCAAACAATTCGATCGACGGTATGGGCGCCTATTTTATTACCCTCAATCGCAATAAGAGAAGTATTGCCATTGATTTAAAGTCTGACGAGGGGCGCGAATTATTTTATAAACTGGTGCAGGAAGTCGATATAGTTTTCGATAATTTCAGCGTCGGTGTCACGCAGAAATTGAAAATTGACCATGCTCATCTAAGTGGAATCAATCCACGGATTATCACCTGTTCGGTAACCGGTTTTGGTGAAACCGGGCCGGGCAGTAAGCGACCGGCATTCGATCAGGTAGTGCAGGCCTATGGCGGCGGCATGTCGATTACCGGCACGGATAAAAATCATCCTATACGCGCAGGCATTCCCATCGGCGATCTGGGCGGTGGTATGTTCGGCGTTATGGGCGTGTTGGCCGCACTGTATCAACGGCAGTCTACAGGCGTCGGGCAGCACGTGGACATCTCCATGCTCGACGCTCAAATTTCCATGTTGAACTACATGGCGACCATGTATTTTCTGTCGGATACCGATCCATTTCC
>JBFIHG010000060.1:0-10260 GCA_041601945.1 Porticoccaceae bacterium
GGAATATATTCAAACGGATATCTGGGTGCGGTTTCAAAAACTGCGCGGGCACGAATGTTACTACGTTTGCGCCGACGATGCCCACGGTACCGCCATCATGCTGCGCGCCGAGCAACTGGGCATCACCCCGGAACAACTGATTGCGCAGGTCAAAGCGGAGCACGAACGGGATTTCGCCGACTTTCTGATTCAGTTCGACAACTATCACTCGACCCATTCCGAAGAAAACCGACTGTTATCCGAACAAATTTACCAGCGGCTCGTCGCCAACGGTCATATCGCACGCCGCGACATTACCCAGGCCTACGACCCGGAAAAACAACTGTTTCTGGCGGATCGCTACATCAAGGGCACCTGCCCAAAATGCCGCACGGAAGATCAGTACGGCGACAACTGCGAGGCCTGCGGTGCCACCTATGCGCCCACGGACTTGATCAATCCAAAATCGGCAATTTCCGGCGCCACGCCGGTGGAAAAAACCTCGACCCATTACTTTTTTACCCTGCCCGCGTTCACGGAGTTTCTCGCCCGCTGGACCCGCGCCGGCCATGTGCAGGACGAAATTGCCAACAAACTGAGCGAGTGGCTGGACAGCGGGCTGCAGGAATGGGATATCAGCCGCGACGCGCCCTACTTCGGTTTCGAAATTCCCGACGCCCCCGGTAAATATTTTTACGTGTGGCTGGATGCGCCGATCGGCTATATGGCCAGCTTTAAAAACCTCTGTGATCGCCAGGCCATTGCCTTTGATGATTTCTGGCAACGGAATTCAACTGCCGAGCTGTATCATTTTATCGGCAAGGACATTGTCAATTTCCACGCCCTGTTCTGGCCGGCCATGCTCGAAAGCGCCGCTTACCGCACGCCGACTAAAATTTGCGTCCACGGTTTTCTGACCGTCAATGGCAAAAAAATGTCGAAGTCCCGCGGCACCTTTGTCAATGCCCGCACCTACCTCGATCACCTGGAACCGGAATATTTGCGCTACTATTTTGCCGCCAAACTGTCGGCCAATGTGGAAGATCTGGATCTCAATCTCGACGATTTTGTGCAGCGGGTGAATAGCGACCTGGTGGGCAAGCTGGTCAATCTGGCCAGCCGCTGTGCCGGATTTATTCACAAACAACACCAGGGGCGACTGGGCAATACCGTCGCCGACCCGGCGCTGTGGCAGCGCGCGGTGGACGCTGGCGAAATTATCGCCGCCCACTATGAAGCCCGGGACTTTGGCAAAGCGATGCGTGAAATTATGGCCCTCGCCGACGCCGCCAACGAGTATATCGCCGCCCAGGAACCCTGGAAGCTCAGTAAACAGCCGGGCAAAGAAAGCGAGGTCCAGGCGGTATGCTCACTGGGCATCAATCTGTTTCGTGCCCTGATGATCTATCTTAAACCGGTACTACCAGGCGTCGCGCAACAAGCCGAGCAGTTCCTCAACGACCCGCTACACTGGCAGGGTTCCATCGAACCCCTGCTGGGACACACCATTAACACCTTCAAACCCATGATGCAGCGGGTTGAACCCGATAAGGTAAGCGCTATGATCGATGCCAGTAAGAGCGAGGGGACCGGCACCCCGGCCGCACCGCTGCCTGCCGCAGCGCAGGAACCCATCGCGCCGGAAATCACCATCGATGATTTCGTCAAGGTGGATCTGCGTGTAGCGCGTATTGTCAAAGCGGAATCTGTAGAGGGTGCCGACAAGTTGTTACAGTTGACCCTCGATATCGGCGGCGCAACTCGCACGGTATTTTCGGGCATTAAATCCGCTTACAGTCCGGAACAGTTGCAGGGGCGACTGACGGTCATGGTGGCCAATCTCAAACCCCGCAAGATGCGCTTTGGCCTGTCCGAGGGCATGGTGCTCGCGGCCGGCGACGACGACGGCATCTACCTGCTGGCGCCGGACAGCGGTGCGCAACCGGGACAACGCATCACCTGATTTTTACGCGGCGCGGCGACAGTTATCGACACATCGTTCGTCCGCCAGGCATACAACGGTTGCTGTGCAAACTGTCTATCCGCAATAATGACCTGAATTCTCCTCTGTAGCGCCAGCGCAGGCACACCGGTTATGCAGGAATTTGCCGTTATTCTTCTCAGCGCCACGCTGGTCAACAATTTTGTGCTGGTGCAGTTTCTGGGCCTGTGCCCATTTATGGGCGTGTCCAATAAACTGGAAACGGCAATCGGCATGGCCAGCGCCACCACGTTTGTTCTGACCCTCGCCGCCGTATCCAGCTATATGGTCAACACCTGGATTTTGCTGCCCTTGGGCCTCGAATATCTGCGCACCATTGTCTTCATACTGGTGATCGCCGTGGTCGTACAGTTCACCAAAATGTTTATTGAAAAAACCAGCCCGCTGCTGCACCGGGTTCTCGGCGTTTTTCTGCCGCTGATCACTACCAATTGCGCGGTGTTAGGGGTCGCTCTGCAAAACACTGCCAAAGTGCGCTCATTTATGGAAGCCAGCCTGTACGGTCTGGGCGCGGCACTGGGTTTTTCCCTGGTGCTCATTCTCTTTTCGGCGATGCGCGAACGGCTCGCGGTCGCCGATGTTCCCGCGCCCTTTCGCGGCGCCGCTATCGCCATGATTACCGCCGGCCTGATGTCCCTGGCGTTTATGGGTTTCGGCGGACTGGTGTAGCCGGGCCATGCTGGAATTTATCTCCCAATCCCCAATAGTCGCGGCACTTATTGCCCTCGGCGGCATGGCGCTGGTGTTCGGCGCTGTGCTTGGATTTGCCGCAGTCAAATTCAAACTGGAAGGGGATCCACTGGTGGCACAAATCGACGCCCTGTTACCCCAGACCCAGTGCGGTCAGTGTGGCTATCCCGGCTGCAAACCCTATGCCCAGGCCATCAGCGAGGGCGACGCCATCAATAAATGCCCCCCGGGCGGACAGACGACGATCAATGCCCTGGCGCACCTTCTAGACGTTCCCGCCCCCGAACTTGATGCGGAACACGGTGTAGAAAAAATCGTAAAAACTGTGGCCTATATTCGCGAAGACGAGTGCATTGGCTGCACCAAATGTATTCAGGCGTGCCCGGTGGACGCGATTCTGGGCGCCGCCAAACTGATGCACACCGTGATCGCGGACGAGTGCACCGGCTGCGACCTTTGTGTCGAACCCTGTCCGGTGGATTGCATTGATATGTTGCCGGTGCCGACAACCCTCGCCGACTGGCGCTGGTCAGCCCCATCCCCAACTCAGCAACTGTGGCAGTCCGGCCCGTTAATCGCCACCGATCGTAGCATCGGGACAACCTCCTCGTGACCAGCCCCTCGCCCTCCGCATCCGAGTCGCTGATCTCGGCGAACACACAGATCCCGACGCAACAATTGTGGCCTGTGCCCGGCGGTGTCCACCCGCCCGCCAACAAACGGCAGTCGTTGCAGGAGCCGATTTACACGCCGCCGCTACCAGAACTGTTGATTGTCCCGCTGCAACAGCACATCGGCAATCCGGCCATGCCAATAGTGGAAGTGGGAGACGTGGTCGCCAAGGGCCAGTTAATCGCCGCCCCGGAAGGCGTCCTGAGTGTCGGTGTCCACGCGCCTACATCTGGCGCCATCACCGCTCTGGAAGATTACCCCGTGCCACATCCGTCCGGGCAGTCTGGTCCCTGCATCCTGCTGTCCCCGGATGGTGCCGAGCGCTGGGCGGAGCGCCGTCCCATCGCAGACTATGCGCACACGGCACCCACAGAACTGCTGGCAGTGATTCGTGGGGCCGGGATCGCCGGACTGGGGGGCGCTGGCTTTCCCAGTGCGGTTAAACTGGGTTCCCCGCTACCCATCGACACGCTGATTATTAACGCCGCGGAGTGCGAACCCTACATCACAGCTGACGACATATTGATGCGCGAACGGGCAGCGGACATTGTTCTCGGCATACAGATTCTCGCCCATATTCTCGATCAACCGGCGCAGATAGTGGTCGGTATCGAAGACGACAAACCCGAAGCATACGAGATGCTGGTTGCAGCCTGTGCAGACACGACAATCCGGTTGGTCGTATTTCCCGCCAAATATCCCTCCGGCGGCGAAAAACAACTGATTCAACTACTCACAGGACGGGAGGTGCCGAGCGACAAGATACCCGCCGAGATTGGAGTTTTGTGCCATAACGTTGCCACCATCTACAGCGTTGCCCGCGCTGTAGTGCACGGCGAACCGCAAATTTCGCGCATCACTACCGTCACTGGCGACGCCTGTACGCAACCGCGTAATTACGAAGTATTGATTGGCACACCGATACGCCACCTGCTGGCGCTCAGTGGCTTCACCGCCAGCAGTAGTGAGCGGGTGATCATGGGCGGTCCGATGATGGGGTTCGTTTTGCCCAGCCTCGACGCGCCGGTGATCAAAACCACCAATTGCCTGCTCGCGCCATCGTTGGCAGAAATGCCACCGCTGCCGCCAGCGCAAGCCTGTATTCGTTGCGGACTTTGTGCCGAGGCTTGCCCGGCCAGCCTGCTGCCCCAGCAATTGTTGTGGTACAGCCAGGCCGGCAACCACGAACGTTTGCAGGCCCACAACCTGTTTGACTGCATCGAGTGTGGCGCCTGTTCCTACGTGTGCCCCAGCCATATTCCACTGGTGCAATATTATCGGGCCAGTAAAGGGGAAATTCGCGCGCAGGAAAAAGAGCGCATCTCCTCAGACCTGGCGCGCCAACGCTTCGCGCAACACCAACAACGTATGGCTCGTCTTCAGGAGCAGAGGGAAATCAAACGGGCGGCGCGACGCAGTGAACTGGCGGGTGCGACAGATTCCCACGCGACCACCCAGACGAGTGTATCCGGCCACCGGGCAGAGGATTTGATTCAGGCGGCGGCGCGGCGCGCGGCACAAAAACAGGCGTCACCCGCACAGCAATTAGCCGCCCTGGAACGGCGTTTGGTAGCCGCCCAACACCTGCGCGACACCGCTCACGAAAAATGGCTGGCTGGCACCGCGGACGGTCTACCCACTGCACAACTGGATAGCCTGCGCGCCGCATTACAAGAAGCAGAGCTACGTTTGCAGGGCGCACGTAATAAACTGGACGCCCTGAGCTCCGACCAAAATGAGCCCCTGCGCAACCAGCACGACAATTCACACTCCACTACCGATTCGCGCAACGACGACGAGCCGGGACCCTTATGAGCCTGATCGCCAGCAGTGGGTCGCGCTCGTCCGGGCCTGCAACCTCACCCCACGACCACAATGGGCGCAATACCGGGTGGGTTATGCAACAGGTGCTGCTGGCGATACTGCCGGGCATCGTTGCACTCACCGGCTTCTTCGGCTGGGGCACCCTGTTAAATTTGGTGATCGCCTGCGCCACCGCCGTGGCCTGCGAAGCCGCCATGGTAGCCCTGCGTAAACGCCCGGTCAGTTTTTACCTGCGAGATTGCAGTGCACTGGTGACCGCATTGCTGATCGCCGTTACCCTGCCGCCCCTCGCACCCTGGTGGCTCACGGTGATTGCCACCGGCGTTGCCATTGTTATCGCCAAGCATTTATACGGCGGGCTCGGTTACAACCCGTTCAACCCGGCCATGGTGGGTTACGTGGTGGTACTGATTTCCTTTCCCGTACCAGTCACTGCCTGGCCCGCACCCCAACCTCTGCTGGTGTCGGGACAGGAGTTGCTCGGACTGTGGGAATCCCTGTATCACGTATTTCCCTTTCTCGCTGGCGCAGAAGGCCACATCGACGCCATTACCGCCGCCACACCGCTGGATGCCTTCAAGCACAATCACAGCTTGATGGTCGATCAGTTTTACCAGGTCACCCCGGTATTTACCCACGGCTACTGGGCGGGTGCTGGCTGGGAATGGGTGAACCTCGGGTTTCTCGCCGGTGGACTGTACCTGCTGTATCGCAAAGTATTCACCTGGCACGCGCCCGTGGCCATGCTAGCTGCGTTGGCGGTGCTGGCAATTGTTTTTTACGACGGGGGCAGCTCCGTCAGCAAAGGCCCGCTAAGCCTCCACCTGTTGAGCGGGGGCACCATGCTGGGGGCGTTTTTTATCGTTACCGACCCGGTCACCTCCGCAGTTAGTAACCGGGGTCGCCTGATCTACGGCGCGTTAATCGGCGTACTGATATTTGTGATTCGCAGCTGGGGAAACTATCCGGATGCAGTGGCATTCGCCGTGCTGTTGATGAATTTTGCCGCACCTTTTATCGATTACTACACCCTGCCGCGCACCTATGGTCACGACAAACCAACGCGCGCCACACGTCCGCAGGAACAGGAGTAGCTGCTGATGTTGCGACAAGCCATACAGCGCAACAGCATCGTGCTTGGCCTGTTCGCGGCGATCACCGCCACGTTGCTGGCTACTACCCACCTGGGGACTGCCGAAAAAATTGCCGCTGCTGAGCGTCACGCCGCGCAAAAGGCCTTGCTGGAAATTGTGCCGCAAGAGCAGCACGACAACGACTTGCTGCTCGACACCATCCCGGTGCCCCGCACTTTCTGGGCTACGCTCGGCCTGCGGGAAAGCGACGGCCCGGCAGGCGGGTTCAACCTGCACGTAGCACGTCAGCGCGGCACACCCGTTGCCATTTTAGTGCCGGCCGTTGCCGCGGACGGCTACAGCGGACCCATTCGACTGATTATCGGCATTTATATGGATGGCACGGTGGCAGGGGTCAGAGTTCGATCCCACACTGAAACCCCGGGTCTCGGCGATAAAATTGATCTCAAAAAACACCCCTGGATACTATCCTTTAATGGCAAATCCCTGAGCAACCCCCTGGCGAATGGGTGGCGAGTAAAAAAAGATCAGGGCGCATTTGATCAATTTACCGGGGCCACCATTACCCCGCGCGCGGTGGTCGCACAGGTCTACGCCACGTTGGAGTATTTTGCTCAGGACAGCGCACGCTTACTCGAGGAATTAACACCCGCGACGAGCGTAATTGCGAAACCAAAACGGTCCACAGAAAAACCCGCGGGTAAAACTGTTACAACTGACCCTGTGCAAAAAAATATACCCGATCGGGAGCAACACATTGACGAACGATAATCGCTACGCGGAAATTGCCGGCAACGGGCTGTGGCACAACAACCCGGCGCTAGTGCAGCTGCTGGGATTGTGTCCGCTGCTGGCCGTGACCGGTTCGGTGGTCAATGCGCTGGGGTTGGGACTGGCGACGTTGCTGGTGTTGGTGGGTTCCAATTGTGCGGTATCTATCATCCGCCACCAGGTATCAGATGCCATCCGCATTCCGGTATTTGTGATGATTATCGCGACCTTTACCACCTGCGCCGAAATGTTGATGAAAGCCTACACCTACGAGCTCTACCAGATTCTCGGTATCTTTATTCCGTTGATTGTTACTAACTGCGCGATTTTAGGGCGGGCCGAAGCATTTGCCAGCAAAAATTCGTTAGTACCCGCTGCCTTTGATGGCCTGAGCATGGGCCTGGGCTTCGCCACCGTGTTAGTGGTGCTCGGCGCAATTCGCGAGGCCCTGGGTAGCGGCACCCTGTTTGCCGATATGGATCTGTTATTTGGCGCGCAGGCAGTCCACTGGCGCATACATCTGTTTGGTACGGGCCACGGCTTGCTGGTCGCTATTTTGCCGCCCGGCGCATTTATCATCACCGGGCTGTTGATCGCCGCCAAAAACGGCCTGGATTTGCAACGCCACAAGCGTCGTTCCGCGCACCCGGTGACCGCCATCACCCCGGGCGCCAAACGCGTGCGTACCACCGGTATCATCCAGTAAATGCGCCCCTGGCGGAGACGTAATGACACTATTAATCCTTAACTTAATTAGTGATTCGACCTGCCAGCCATGGTATGTTTACGATTACACTCGGGAGGAAAAAACCACCCCGTTCGCGACTGGACGCAGAGCCTTTTCGGTCACGACTGAAGTTTTGTCGCACTAAAAAAGAGACTGCTACGAGGAAATCTATGCCTAATCCACTGCCATTAGGGCCCGACGGATTTATTCGGGACAATAGGGAAAACCACGAATTTCTGGTGCCGCGCCGGGCTTTCACCTCGCCCGAAGTGCTGGTCGCTGAACGAGAACGTATTTTCAGCAAGTGCTGGTTATATGCCGCCCACGTTTCGGAAGTGCCCAACCCTCAGGACTTTGTTTCGCGTCGCGTCGGTGGGCGCGAACTTATCGTTAAACGGGACGGCGACGGCGTACTGCGCGCTTTCTACAATACGTGCAGTCACCGCGGTGCCATGGTCTGTCGGGAAAAAGCTGGCAACGGTAAATGGTTTGTATGCCCTTATCACGGCTGGACCTTTGACGCGAGTGGCCAGCGTATTGAACAACCTGGCGAAAGTGGTTTCCCAGATGGGTTTTTTGAAAGCGGCGACAAGAACCTGGTCCAGGTTGAACAACTGGATGTCTATCGCGACTTTATTTTTGTCACCTACAACCCTGGCGCTGCGTCGTTGGTCGAATACCTGGGCAAGGCCGCCGATGCACTTGATATCGTTGCTGACCAATCCGCCGTGGGCATGGTCATCACGGAAGGTCGACACGAATACAGTATGCGCGCCAACTGGAAATTGCTACTCGAGAACAGCGCCGACGGCTATCACGCGATGAGCACCCACGCGTCCTATTTCGACTATCTACAGGCAACTAACGGCGCCTTTCGCTCCGAATTTAACCCCACTTCCATCGGGGGCGAATGTATCGATCTGGGTAATGGCCATGCGGCAATAGAATACGAAGGGCCCTGGGGGCGCCCTGTCGCACAGTGGGTACCACAATGGGGGGAGCCGGGTCGCGTCGCGGTGAGCGAGATAATGGACAAACTTATTGCTCGGCACGGCGAACAACGCGCGCAACGCATCGCACAGAAAAATCGCAATATTTTAATTTTCCCCAACCTAGTCATTAACGACATTATGGCTTTGACCGTGCGTACCTTTCAGCCCATCAATGAGGGCTATCTGGAGGTCAATGCCTGGTCTCTCGCGCCAGCCGAGGAACACCCGGATGTACGCAAATATCGCCAGTACAATTTCCTGGAATTTCTCGGCCCGGCTGGGTTTGCCACACCCGACGATGTGGAAATGCTGGAGCTGTGCCAGATGGGGTACCAGAACATGCCTGAACCCATGTGGAACGATATTTCCAAAGGCATGAACAAGAAAATCAACAGCACAGACGACGAATTGCAAATGCGTTCGTTCTGGCGGCAGTGGAACAAACTGATGACCGCCTAGCCGCAGCAAAAGACCTTGCCAAGGAATAACTATGAGCTACACCCGCAGTCAAATTGAAGACTTTCTCTACCACGAAGCCGCTCTGATCGACGAGTGGCGCACTGAAGAATGGCAGGATTTGTTTACCGAAGACGCCGAGTACCTGATACCGCCCACAGAAATCCCCGATGCCGATAAAAATACCGCACTATTTATTGTTAACGATGACTATCATCGGCTGAAACAGAGAGCAAAGCGTCTCACCAAGCGCACTGCCCACGCGGAATTTCCTCATTCAATCGTGCGCCATATGATCAGCAATGTGCGTATCGTTGAGCAAAACACTAACGAAGTGGAAGTACACTTTAACCAGGTAGTGTATCGCTCCAAGCGCCAGATTACGGACACCTATGTGTGCTACGTGCGCCAACGCCTGGTAAAAAATGGGGACAGTTTCAAGATTCGCAGCAAGCGGGTCATGCTGGCCATGGACACGCTGCGACCGCAGGGCCGGGTCAGCATTATATTGTGAGCACACACATCGACCGTTGTGAGAGGAGTCAACATGATTCGCTATAAGAAACTGGGATACGTTGCGCTGGGCGTAACCGACATTCAAAAATCCATTCCATACTATCGGGATATTATCGGTTTGCAACTCAACGCGCAGGAACAAGACGTCGCGTATTTTTCAGTCAGCGATGACCACCACAATGTGGTGCTTTATAACAGCCCCAAACCGGGTTTACAGCGGGTTGCGTGGGAACTGGAAAGCGACGCCGAACTGGATCGCGCAACTGAGCATTTAAAGCAGCATGACATTGATATTTACGAATTACCCGCCGCGGAATGTACGGCCTTGCACCAGGGTCGCACACTGCGTTTCCAGGAGCCCAATGCGGGCATTTGTTTTGAATTCTATAGCCACCAGCACAAACGCGGATCAACCTATCAGCCTACTGTTAGCAAGATCGCCCGCCTCGGTCATGTGGTGGTGAGCTTTCCGGACTGGCCCGTAGCGGTTAAGTTTTTTCAGGAAGTGATGAATTTTCGCGTATCCGATTATGTCGA
>JBFIHG010000061.1:0-9503 GCA_041601945.1 Porticoccaceae bacterium
CACACCACCGGGGACGCGAGCAACAGTGAGCAGAGGAGAATAACCAGTGTCCGGCAACACCTTCGGTAAACTATTTACGGTCACCAGCTTTGGCGAAAGCCACGGCCCGGCGCTGGGCTGCGTGGTGGACGGTTGCCCGCCGGGTCTGGAATTAAACGAGGCCGACCTGCAACACGATCTCGACCGGCGCAAACCCGGTCAGTCCCGCTACACCACCCAGAGGCGCGAGGACGATCAGGTCAAAATTCTGTCCGGCGTGTTCGACGGGAAAACCACCGGCACGCCCATCGGCCTGTTGATTGAAAATACCGATCAGCGCTCTAAAGATTACAGCGCCATCAAAGACGTCTTTCGCCCGGATCACGCCGACTACACCTACTTCCAGAAATACGGCGCGCGGGACTATCGCGGTGGCGGGCGGGCGTCCGCGCGGGAGACCACCATGCGTGTGGCGGCCGGCGGCATCGCTAAAAAATATCTGCGCGAGTATTTCGGTGTCGAGGTGCGCGGCTACCTGAGTCAGCTGGGGCCGATCGCCATTGAGCGCGTCGACTGGAACGAAGTGGTCAACAACCCGTTTTTCTGCCCCGATCCGGACAAAGTGCCGGAGATGGAAGCCTTTATGCAGCAGTTAAGCAAAGAGGGTAACTCCATCGGTGCCAAAATTGTGGTGGTGGCCGAAGGGGTGCCGCCGGGCTGGGGCGAGCCGGTATTTAGCCGCCTGGATGCAGATATCGCCAGCGCCCTGATGGGTATCAACGCCGTTAAGGGCGTGGAAATCGGCGACGGTTTTGCCTGCGTGACCAAAAAAGGCAGCGAACATCGGGACGCCATGACCCCCGCCGGATTTCTGTCCAACAACGCCGGTGGGGTGCTGGGGGGTATTTCCAGCGGCCAGACCATCGTCGCCAGCATGGCCCTCAAGCCAACCTCCAGTATTCGCCTTCCCGGGCAGTCCATCGACACCAGCGGTAATCAGGTGGAAGTGGCCACCACCGGCCGCCACGATCCCTGTGTGGGCATCCGCGCCACACCCATTGCCGAAGCCATGCTGGCCCTGGTGTTGATGGATCACGCCCTGCGTCATCGCGCACAAAACAGCGGCGTGAACTCCGGTCTGCCGCCCATTCCCCCCGAGGTCGCCGGGTAATTGAATGAGTCGCACCGCCCGCTGACAGCTCCGGCACCGCAGGTGCCACACTCGCAGGCGCCAAAGCCTCAGGTGCCACCCCCTCCGATTCCCTACTGGCGGTTGTCCGGGTTCTACTTTTTCTATTTTGCCTTGCTCGGCGCGCTGTATCCCTACTGGCCGCTGTATTTGCAGGGCGAAGGCTTTTCCCCGGATCAAATCGGACTGCTGCTAGCCGTCCCCATGGCCACCAAAATTGTCGCCCCCAATCTGTGGAGCTGGCTGGCGGATGTCACCGGTCGGCGGCTGGAAATCATTCGCCTCGGGTCGCTGCTGGGCCTGATCTGTTTTCTCGGCGTGGTGTTCGGCAGCAGTTTCTGGTGGCTGTTGCTGGTAATTACCGGCTACAGCTTTTTCTGGAACGCCGTACTGCCCCAACAGGAAGTAGTCACCCTGGATTTTCTGGCGGATTTCCCCGAGCGCTACAGTCGGTTGCGGGTGTGGGGATCGGTGGGCTTTATTATCGCCGTGATCAGTGCGGGCTACGCCTTTGAGCAGTGGGGTATCGGCATCTTTCCCCTGGTTGGCCTGACCCTGCTGGCGGGCATCTTCTGTAGCAGCCTGTCCATTCCGCAACCGCCGAAAAAAACACACGAACCCCACCGGCAAACCCTGTGGCAGGCCACCCGCCAGCCCGCCGTGCTGGCCTTTCTCGCCGCCGGGGTGCTGATGCAAATGGCCCACGGCGCTTACTACAGTTTTTTCAGCATTTACATGGAAGCGTTAGGCTATAGCCGCTCCACCATCGGACTGCTGTGGTCGGTAGGGGTCGTGGCGGAAGTCATTATTTTTATTTTTATGCACCGCCTGTTAATCACCTTTGGCGTGCGCGCTATCTTGATCGCCAGCCTGCTACTGGCGGCACTGCGCTGGGCCGCCATTGGCAACGGCGCGGACTGGTTGTGGTTGCTGATAGCCGCGCAGTGCTTGCATGCGTTTAGTTTCGGCACCTTTCACGCCGCCGCCATCGACACCATTCGGCGACTGTTCAAAGCCGACACCCAGGGCAGCGGGCAAGCCCTGTACGGCGCTGTTAGCTTCGGCGTCGGCGGGGCAGCCGGTTCCTATCTGGCGGGAGTGCTTTGGGGTTCAGGTGCCACGCTGGTGTTTAACCTGGCAACGCTGCTGTGCTTATTAGCCGCTGTGCTTGCCTGGCATGGGTTTAAAGATCGGCGGTTGGGTTGAGCTGGGCGCGAGTCCGTGCAGCCCTCTTGCCACAATAAAAATGATTGCTTTATCCTCAGCAATCAATATATTAAGAGCATAAATAACTCGGTGCCAGGGAATGATAAACCGACCACTCCGCATAACACCCCAAATCCGGTACATATACCGACCAGTCTCGTGCTCCGAACATAAGCCGACTGGTCGGTTTATTAATAGTTATATTTTATGAGCGATCACAACTTCCCAGATTTAGAAGATGTGTGGATGGAACCCTACAATATTCTCGATCGTACTTGGCTTTTACTTAATGACTTGACTGTTAATCCTGACACAAGGAATTACTTTTATTGCGCCTTAGAACTCAGGTTTTTTATCGAAGCAGTGTTTTTTACTTTGGTGGCAAAATTTAAGAATGGAGCTTTGGCTAAAAAAGATTTCAAAGTATATCGACCTAAGGATTACCATAAAGTATTGTCAAACATCGATAATAAATATTATTTGATTGCATGTAAGGAATTGGGTTGGATTCTGAATAAAGGTGAAATAAATAAATTAAGTCAGACTTATGGTGTATTGGGGTCTGTATTACACCTTCCAAAAACACCATTTTTAGAAGAAGAGCACGATGATTGGAAATTGGATATAGAGAGAACTGTTTTAGATTCATTCAAGTATCTAAAAACGATTATTGGATACAAAGAACCGGGTGAGAATTGAGCCTGTACGAAGACAAATATAACAAGCGCATGCAGACGGATCAAAATGCCCGCTACGCGTTCATTTTTGACCACTGATACGAAGCGTTATGTGCGCAGAGAATTAGAGGCGGATTGGATAAATAAATATGAGCAATGATTCAAGCTCCATTTTTAAAACTATAATCACCGGTTCCGTTTGGTCATTTATTGGCGTTCTTTTAGCTGCAGTCTTCTTCTATTGGCAAGAGTATAGAAATCCATTTGATTTCAGGGTTTGAATTGATAGATGAATTCAATCTTGTCGAGGTGAAAGAAAATATTAACGAATTAAGCATTCTTTATAAAAATGAAGATATTTTGAAATCTAAAAAGGAAATAAAAGTTATTAGAATTACGGTTTCAAATAATGGAGATACTATTTTACAGAGCTATTATGACCAGTTAGAACCCTTTGGAATAAGATTTTTTAAGTCAAAAATACTCAATGCAGAGGTAGTATCTACAAATTCTAAAGATTTAGGAAGCAAGCTAATTAACAGATATTCTCAAGGCGTTACGCCAAATCATGATGACTTGATTTTTTCCAAAGTCATATTTGATGAAAACGACTTCGTAACTATAAAAATAACTTTGCTTCAAGCATCTGAGGAGAAGCTAGATATTAGTGTGCTGGGAAAATTAGCTAACATTAAAGATCTAAAAATTAATCGTGTTGATAATAAACCAGTGGCGCCAACATCACCTTGGATTTATATTGTGGGAGGTTACTTTGGCTTTATAGGTGTTATGATTATACTTATTTATTTAATTGAGCACTTAAAGAGCAGAGCTAAAAAGAAAAAAATTAATAAATATATTAGAAAGCATGGTGATTTTGGAGAGGCCGAATCAAAAATAGTGGAAGTATATAGTGAGTTAGATGGGCGCACGGAGAAGTTGATTTCAGATTTTTTAAAAGGGAATGCAGTTTTGGATTTCAAGGAAATAATGGAATTAGATAGGCCTCTATCATCTCCGTTGCGTCAAATATTTTCTCCGCTTCCACATACTCGTAGATTTCAATTTCATTCGTTGCCAAGGGAAATATTCTGCGTTGAAGGAGCTAGTGTTACTTTAAATTTAGAAAATGAGGTTTTCATCAGGTCATTTTTTGGTGAGGTTCTTTAGGTTAAAAATCTAATGAAAATCAAAAGGGTCAGACTGAAGCGTACTGGATAAAACGGACATCGTAAACTAGGGTCAACAGACCCAGGAGTATTCGATGACCAAGCGCACCACCTATTCAAAAGAGTTCAAGCTCGAAGCCGTCAGGCTATTGGAACAGAGTGACAAATCTCCCAATGAGATCGCCATCGATTTGGGCGTACGGCGTAACCAGTTGTACAAATGGCAAGCCCAACTTAAAGAACAAGGCGGCACTGCTTTTCGCGGGTCGGGCCGCAGACCGATCGATCCCGATGACGAAGTCGCCCGGCTTCGTAAGGAGCTCGCGGAGGTAACGTTAGAGCGCGACATCCTAAAAAAGGCCGCCGCGTACTTTGCCAGGGATCTCAAGTGAAGTACGCCTACATTGATCGGTATCGCAAGACGTTCCCTGTCGCTGCGATGTGCCGAGTATTACAGGTCAGCCGTTCCGGGTATTACGCTTGGCATCAGCGGGGTGATAGTCAACGTACTACGCATGATCGTTACCTTCTGGGTCAGTTACGCCGTGTCCATGAGCGGTCACGCCAACACTATGGCATTGTCAAATGCTGGAAGCAGCTCAATGCCGAGGGGATTGCCTGTGGCCGTGATCGCATTGCGCGTTTGCGACGCGAACAGCAAATATACGCCAGGCGCCGCAAACGTTTTGTGGTGACCACCCGCTCTAAACATCGACACTGGATTGCACCGAATCGCTTGGCGCGGGATTTTACGGCGACTTCGCCCAACCGCGTCTGGGTTGGCGATGTCACCTTTGTCGCCACGCGCAGTGGTTGGCTGTACCTGTCGGTATTATTGGACCTGTACTCTCGCAGAGTCGTGGGCTGGTCGATGGCCAACAGCAACAATGGCGCGTTGGTGAAAGATGCCCTGGACATGGCCTTGCAACACCGTCAGCCCGCTCAGGGGTTAATCCACCATGCGGATCGGGGGTCTACGTACGCCATGCAATCGTACCGCGACGTATTGGCTCAACATGGCATCGTCTCAAGCATGAGTCGCAAGCGAGATTGTTGGGATAATGCTGTGGCGGAAAGCTTCTTTGCGAACCTGAAGAACGAACTCATTTACTGGCATACTTTCCAGACACGTGAACAGGCCAGGGCGGCGATCTTTGACTACATTGAAGTGTTTTATAACCGGCAACGTTTACATCAAACGCTCAACTACCAAACACCTGAGAAGTTTGAGAGAATCAGCAATGTTGCTTAATTTAACTGTCCGTGAAAACCAGTACGCTTCAGACTCCTTGATCCATATGCGGAATTAACATCAATTAAGACCAGGCTCCATTTGTTGCAATTTGGGCGTACAAAAAAATCAAGGGGTCAGACTCCTTGATATATTTGAGATAATAATATGAAACTTCGACTATTAATTGTCGCTATGATAACGCTGGACGGTTGTGCCAACCCCATCAACCTGCATACCGCGCGCGAGTATGCGCAAGGTGGCTACTCAAGTATCAAACAGGACAAGTGGTTCAACGGGAGGATGTCTTTCGGTCGCGCTTGGGCGAATGCTGAGTTGGGTAAAGCTGATGACAACGTGATCGCCGTCTATGCTTATGAATATGGGCGAACTTCCGGTGCAATTTGCGATTGGAAAGAATCGGAAAGGGGTTTGCAGAAGGCATATGAGTTGGATACAAAAACTAATGGCCCGGTTCATATGTCTATGGCGGAGTTAGCGCGGATGTACCATGCTGTTGGAGACATGGAGCAGTCGAAAAAATGGTTTGCGCTGGCCAAGAACGAGTTGGATAGATTGCAGGCGGATACACGAGACTCAATTGGATACGCAAATATCCTGGCTGAGTACGCAGAGGTGTTATCTTCCTTAGGCGATGTGAATGGATCGGCAGCGTTGAGGAAAAGGGAGTATGAGATTCGAAGCGTATTTGAAGGTAGGTCAAGTAGTCATGAACAGACTCCATATGGGAAATACTGCGATCAAGATTCTTTAACAATTAAAGCAAGTGCGCCAACAAATATCGCAAATCAAAAAAAATCAACAGGTACGACTCCCTGATTCACATGCCGACCAATCTCGTGTTCCGAGCTAAACCAACTAGTCGCTTTTCTAATAGTTAGAGGGCCTATGAAGATCGTCGCGCTAATATGTGTTCTGGCACTGTCGGCTTGCAGTTATACCAGCAGGGACACTGAGCTAGATACAGTGAGCCTACCAAATTGGACCGCAACTCATAGTGACAGCGTAGTAAGCTTTGTAACTATATGCGGGAATAACGAGATTTTGGTGGGCATCAATAGGCTTTTACAGTCGGACGCGGGCGTCTATTTTTTTCTGTTGGCGCCAATTGGGGATGCTGCTGTGCTAGATGTACCGCACAGTGGGCTAGAAGTGTTTGTGAGGTATCCGCGTACGAAATCCATATGTAGTGTCGAAGATGTCACTCTTGACTCCGGCGGGAATCAAATCCGGCCTGCTAATGCTAATGAGGCATTGGATCGAGCTGCGTCCTGCTCATACAATTTTTCAATCCCCTTAAACGAGGCAGGGCAAATGGCGTTGCGGTTCCGTCGCGTAGAAGGTTGTGAAATCCCAGACCTCCCTATCAATTACAAAACAAATACTAAACTCCACTACGACGGCATCCAAGGGTAGGCCCCCTAACAAAGCAAGGCTGCACGGCGCCTTCGGCACGCGACGCAGTAACCGGCGCTCCAACTTGAAAAGTTAGGTGTATGCAATGAATAAGAAGAGTTTATTAATAATTGTGTTGCTTCTGCTATTTTTAGGAATGGGGGGCGTAGAGATAATAATGAATAGACAAGGAGAGTCTGTATCAGATGCTACTCAATCGGTATGGGCTTTTATATTTTTGGTGCTGTCGATCCTATGGACCATTGAGGATTCGAAATTGACGCGTTTTGATAAACCCGTTGATTTCGACTTTCTTATGTATATTTTTTGGCCTATCGCATTTCCGTATTATCTAATTTCAACAAGGGGTGTCGAGGGAATTACATTATTTCTCGGTTTCCTGGCCATTTGGTGTGGGCCTTGGCTTGCTGGGTTGGTAGCGTATGTGTATATCTACACCGCATAAGACAGCTAAGAGCACATTGAAAATCGCTTTACTTCGAAAGATCAAGGTATCTGACGCTCTTGATACATAACAACCCCTGTGCTGGCTAAGCCGTGTACTATCGTGAGTAATTCAAGGGGTTCGTGACCAATGAGCAACATGACGCTTTATACGTTTTACCGCCTATCTCTTAAATGCTAAATATTTCAGTTACTATATCCCCATGAACCTGCCATCACTTCCGGATACCCACGCGCTCGCGGTGCTCGCGTTGGTTGTGCTCGCGCTATACCTGTTTAGCCGGGAACGCATTGCCATTGAAACCTCCAGTCTGTTTGTTCTGGTCATTCTCACCATTGGGTTCGTCATTTTTCCCTACACCATGGCGGACGGCGAACACCTCGAGCCGGTGGATTTTTTCAGCGGGTTTGGGCATGAGGCGCTGGTTGCAGTTTGTGCACTGATGATCGCCGGTAATGGGTTGGTGCGCACGGGTGCACTGGAACCGGTGGGGCGTAATCTGGCGCGGTTATGGAAGCTGAGCCCGGCGTTCAGCATGTTGCTCACACTCCTTGTTGGCGCCTTTTTTAGTGCCTTTGTGAACAATGTGCCTATCGTTGTGTTATTGCTGCCTATTCTGGTCAGTGTGTCGCTGCGTACTGGAGCAGCCGCTTCCGGCATGTTGATGCCAATGGGTTTTGCCACGCTGGTCGGTGGCATGAGTACCACCATTGGCACCTCGACCAACCTGCTGGTTATTTCCGTGGCGGCAGACATGGGCCTGCGCCAAATACAGATGTTCGATTTTTTTATACCGGCAGCCACGGTGGCCGGTGTTGCCATACTGTATTTGTGGCTGATAGCACCACATTTGATACCTGAACGGGAAGCGACGCTCACGGATACGTCTCCCCGGTTATTTTCGGCGCAACTCGAAATTCCCGAGGATGGCTTTGCGGCGGGTAAAACGCTTGCAGAGGTGGTTGAAAAAACCAACGGTATGATCCAGGTGTCGCGCATTATGCGGGGTAATGGTTTCTTCGTTCAGCGATTGCCCGACGTCCGCCTGCGGACCGGTGACCGGCTGTTGGTGAATGACACGCCGGAGAATCTCAAGGAGTTTGAAAAAGTTCTGGGGACAGTACTTTATAGCGAGAATACCAGGGTTGATGAAGAGCATCCCCTGGCAGGGGAAGGCCAACAGATTGCCGAGATTGTGGTGTTGCAGGGCTCGCCCATTCTGGGCATGACGCTCAGACAGGCGGATTTTGTTCAGCGTTACCAGTTGGCAGTGCTGGCGATACATCATGCGGGCAAAACCGTTGAAACCCTCCCCGAAAAGATAGAAACCATTCGCCTGCAGGTTGGGGATGTGCTGCTGGTGCAAGGGCACAGCGATAAAATTGCCGAGACCAAGCGGGAAGGGGAGTTGCTGGTGCTGGATGCCACCACCGATCTGCCGCACACCAAAAAAGCATTTACTGCGTTAGTTATCATGTTCGGCATCGTTGGCGTCGCCGCCCTGGGCCTGGCCCCCATTGCTATCAGTGCCATGGGTGGTGTGTTTTTGATGCTGGCGACCAAATGCCTGTCGTGGCAACAGGCCTCGCTGGCGTTAAGCACTCAGATCATTCTTATCGTCGTCGCCAGTTTGGCGCTGGGTTCGGCACTGTTGCATACCGGTGGCGCCGAATATATGGCACAGGTGTTTGTCGCTGTAAGTTCGGGGGCGTCACCGGCGGTGGTGCTCTCGGGGCTAATGTTACTCATGGCCCTTCTCACCAACGTGGTGTCCAACAATGCCGCTGCTGTTATCGGCACGCCGATAGCCATCAGCATCGCCTATCAATTGCAGGTCAACCCGGAGCCCTTCGTTATCGCCGTATTGTTCGGCGCCAACATGAGTTACGCCACACCCATGGCCTACAAAACCAATCTGCTGGTGATGCATGCGGGTGGTTACACGTTTATGGACTTTGTCCGTGTCGGTGTTCCCCTGACTTTTATCGTATGGGTAGGGTTGTCGATATTGCTGCCTGGGATGTATGACCTTGCGTGGTAATTAACAGGGTAATATGAACCACCTCCAGTGATCACAATCGCCTATTGATTTCGCTGGATTCTTACCAAGTAGCGCGCCTGTTGTAGCAGCGTTAAACTTAAAATAAAACTATAACAATCCTTTGGAGTA
>JBFIHG010000062.1:0-9136 GCA_041601945.1 Porticoccaceae bacterium
GCCATGAATGATAAGTTGACGACAAACGATATTCTGCAGCAGCTCACCGCGATTCTGGAGGAGCGTAAACACGGCAATCCAGAACAGTCCTATGCAGCCAGTTTACACGCCCAAGGACTGAACAAAATACTCGAAAAAGTCGCTGAAGAGTGTGCCGAGACACTGTTGGCCGCAAAGGACGCCGCCGTCAGTGGCGAGCGTGAAAACCTTATCTACGAAACCGCCGACCTGTGGTTTCACACGCTGGTAATGCTGTCTCACTTGGGGGAGAATGCGCAAGCCGTACTGGCGGAGTTAAATCGCCGTTTCGATATTTCCGGGCTGGATGAAAAAGCCGGCCGTAGCAAAAACTAGCGGAGAAAATTATGGGACTGGGTGGTATTAGTATCTGGCAGCTGCTGATCATTCTGGTGATCGTGATGTTGATTTTCGGCACCAAGCGCCTCAAAAATATGGGCGGTGATCTGGGCGGCGCGATCAAGGGTTTCAAACAGGCCGTGACCAGCGACGACGACAAAACCGAAGGCGCGGACGAGAAGGACGAGACCGTCGCGACCAAAACCGCGGACGCTGCAAAAACCACCGCGCAAGGTGACGCCGACAAAACCTCCTGAACCCGACGACGCCAATTCAAGGGCCGCTAGCGGCCAGGTTCCCGACCGATGTTTGATGTGGGTTTTTCTGAAATTGTGCTGATCGCCGTGGTCTGTTTGATTGTTATCGGACCCAAGCGATTGCCGGAAACCGTGCGCTTTCTCGGCTTCTGGCTGGGTCGCATTCGACGCAGCCTGACCAACGCCCGCGCCGAGATGGAGCGGGAGTTTGGTCTCGATGAGATTCGCCGCGACTTGCACAATCAGGAACTGCTGCAACGCCTGGAAGATGAACGCAAACAGGTAGAGCGAGCGTTTAACAAGACCAACAAAACTATTCAGGGGCTGTCCGAATCGGGGGCGCAATCCTCCTCAGCCACCTCTGGCGACTCGGACGCAACCGAATTCGATGCGGATTTCGACGACGATTATTCAAACCCCAGAACCACTCCCGCGGCCGCATCTACGCTACCTGAGGCTACGGTAGACGACTCCCTCGAACAACTGAGCCACAAATCCAAGCCCGGCACCGCGCACAAGGACGAATCCTGATTTATGAACGATTCCGTCCCCGGAGCTGACCAGCGGCAACCGATGGTAACGCACCTGATTGAGCTGCGCGATCGCCTGCTGCGCGTCCTCGTGATTGTCGGTTTGCTGTTTGTGGGCATGTTCCCGTTTGCCAATAAGTTATACACCTTTGTCTCGGAGCCGCTACGGGTTTACCTCCCCGAAAATGCCACCATGATTGCCACCGAGGTGGCATCGCCCTTTTTAACGCCATTCAAATTAACCATGGTGCTGGCGGTATTCGCCGCCATGCCATTTATTCTCTATCAGGCGTGGGCCTTTATCGCGCCGGGCCTGTATCGCAAAGAACGCCACATTGTGCTGCCGATTATGGCTTCGAGCGTATTGCTGTTTTACGGCGGCATGGCGTTTGCCTACTATGTGGTTTTCCCGTTGGTATTTGGTTTCTTCACCAGTGTTGGCCCGGCAGATGTCGCCGTGATGACGGATATCTCCAAGTATCTGGATTTTGTATTGAAGTTGTTTTTCGCATTCGGCGTAGCATTCGAAATTCCCATCGCCACTATCATCCTGATCTGGACGGGAGTGATCACACCGGACAAACTGGCCAACAAACGGCCATATGTGGTGGTGGGCTGCTTCGTGGTCGGTATGCTACTTACTCCGCCCGATGTGATTTCTCAGGCACTACTGGCGATCCCCATGTGGCTACTGTTCGAGGTTGGTGTCTTTTTTGGTCGTATGATTCATCAGCGCAACGATTCTGAGCGCGACAACGACTCCGACGAGAGTGACGGGGACCTGAACGACAATGATAAGGGCGATAAGGCGTAGAAGCTTTTACTCAAGACGGTTGAAGAAAGATACGGCGACGAAAAAACATATTCTGATATGAATTGACCTCAACTTGAACCAGTTTCATCTTATGCTTGGCATTACACACCTCCCTGAACCCCCCGTTTGGGAAGCGTGAACCCCCGCCGCCAAGCAAGCCCATTTCAATATTGGGGCCAAATAAGTTTTCCGATCTGCTCGGCACCAGAAGCACCACATATTTTGCCATGCAACCAACGGTTTACCTCGCTGGCGCGCCGTTGTAACATCGCCGCCCTGCAAGCGACGCCGCGCAAAAAGGCATCGCAATTGCGTCGAAGTATTGGCCAGCACAAAAGGACTCGCTGAGAACAACGTGAAAGATAAAGGCCACAACCGGGCACATCAGTTTTTGGCACCATGCCTGGGTTTGACGCCAGGCGTGAGATTCGGAGAATTCGGAGAAAAGGTATGCAAGCATTAGTTGGCGTCATCATGGGATCTACTTCAGACTGGGAGACGCTCAAACACACCATCGATGTACTGGAACAACTCGGTATCGCTCACGAGGTGGAAGTGGTGTCCGCTCACCGCACCCCGGACAAATTGTTTGACTACGCGGCAACCGCCGCAGAGCGCGGTCTCGAAGTCATTATTGCCGGCGCCGGTGGCGCTGCCCACCTGCCGGGTATGGCGGCTGCTAAAACCGCACTTCCAGTCCTCGGTGTGCCCATTCAATCGAAAGTCCTGAATGGGATTGATTCCCTGCTCTCCATCGTACAAATGCCCGCGGGTATCCCGGTAGGTACCCTGGCCATCGGGCGCGCGGGCGCTATCAATGCCGCGCTGTTGGCGGCGGCCATCTTGGCCAACAAGTACGACACCATCCGCAACGCTTTACACGATTATCGGCAGGCGCAATCCGCTGCAGTGCTGGCCAAACCCGATCCGCGAGACTGAGCCGCGTGATTATCGGCATCTTGGGCGGCGGCCAGTTGGCCCGTATGCTGGCACTGGCCGGACATCCCATGGGCCATCGCTTTGTATTTCTCGATCCCGCGCCGGATGCCTGCGCCGCAACACTCGGCGAATTACTGGTAGCGCCCTACGACGATCAGAATGCACTCGCCCAGTTGGCGCAGAAAGTCGATGTGGTGACCTTCGACTTCGAGAACGTGCCCGCCACCAGCCTCGCGTTCCTCGCCCAAAAAAAAGTGCCTGTCTTTCCGCCCCCTGCTGCCCTGCAGGCCGCGCAGGATCGACTGGTGGAAAAAAACCTGTTTCGCCAACTGGGCATCGCCACCGCTGACTACGTAGCGGTCGCGAGTCGCGACGATCTGACCCAGGCCGTGGCACACCTGGGTTTGCCGGCAATTCTGAAAACCCGTACCGAAGGCTACGACGGCAAGGGGCAATGGCTACTACGCACACAGACTGATGTGGAAAACGCCTGGTCGGAACTGGCGGGGCGTGCCGCCATACTTGAGGCGTTCATAGCCTTTGAGCGCGAAGTATCCGCTATCGGTGTAAGAGGTCAGTCTGGCGAAACACTGTTCTATTCCCTGGCGGAAAATACTCACCGCGACGGTGTGCTGTTCCAGACATTAAGCACTACTAATGACCCTATGCAAGCGCGGGCAGAACAACAGACCTCACTACTGCTCAATGCCCTTAGCTACGTCGGTGTTATAGCGGTGGAGTTTTTTCAGGTGGGCGACAACTTGCTGGCCAATGAATTTGCGCCGCGGGTGCACAACTCGGGCCACTGGACCATAGAGGGGACTGAAACCAGTCAGTTCGAAAATCACCTGCGAGCGGTCACCGGTCAACCCCTGGGGCAGACCTCCGTGCGCGGTCATTTCGCCATGCTTAACCTGATCGGCTCTATGCCCGAGGCACAAGCCGTATTGGCGATACCGGGCGCACATCTGCACGACTACGGCAAAGCACCCCGGCCGGGCCGTAAGATTGGTCATGTAACGGTGCATTGTGAAGACCATACACCATCGCTGCCAAACACTTTACTCGATTTGCTTTAACCAATGACTCCCGCCGCGCGCCAGGTGGCAATTTCCGCAGCGGAACACCCTACTGACAAAAGCACCTCATCGGTGTGCTGACCCAGCGCCGGCGCAGGCGTTGGTTCGCGCGCCGCCTCCCCCGCAAAAATAACTGGCGGGCGGGCTTGCCGTACACGACCCGCAGCGGGATGCTCATATTCGATAACACTGCCCGCATGCACCACCCGCGGATCAGTGAACACCTGTTCGCGGCTGTTCACTTTTGCGCAGGGTACGCCGTCGGCATCGAGCCGCGCAATCAAGGTGTCGCTGGGGTAGTGCAATGCTCTTTTTTCAAACTCCTCCAGCAGGGGCCCGTAGTTGGTAAACCGTCCCATTAACGTCGTAAAACGTTCATCGTCGAGCAGGGACTCGCACTCCAGTGCTCTACAGGCACCTTTAAATTCTTCGTCCCCCACCACAATGCAGGTGATAAACCCGTCAGCACTTTTAATAATCCGATAAAATTCCGCTAACAGGGGTTTGCGCTGCACTCCATCTTCGCCGACAAAACTGTCATTCCAGAACACATCCGCCCACAGAAAACTCAGGCTCGCATCGAGCATGGAAACTTCCAGGTGATGGCCCTGAATCTGCCCGCGTTCCCGCGCGAACAGCGCAGAGGAAATCGCCTGGGCCGCCGTGTAGGCTGCGATTTTGTCACTGACGATGGTTTTCACCAGTTGCGGATTGCCATCCGCGCCCATCTGATTGATCGCGAATCCAGACACCGCCTGGATCACCGGGTCGTAAACTCGGTTTTCAGATCCCGGACCGGCCGCGCCATATCCGGAGATCGACACATAGATCAGGTTTGGGTTTATTCTATGCAGGTTCGCGTACCCGTAGCCGTGACGATCCAGCGCCCCGGGACGTGAATTTTGCACAAATACATCCGCAGTTTTGATCAGCGCTTCCAGCGCCGGGCGGATTGCCGGATTTTTCAAATCCACCGCGACCGACCGCTTATTGCGATTTAAATACAGGTTGTAGCCGGTAAAACCACCGCGCACTCCACCCACATGCCGGGATGGATCGCCACTGCCCAGGGTTTCCAGCCGAATGACGTCCGCACCCTGATCGGCCAGCAGTCCCGAGGCCAACGGCCCGGACGCATTAGTAGTCACTTCGACAATCCGTATACCTTTTAGTGGTTCCATAGTAGCGCTCCCATTATCGTTATTCTCCGCAGAGTAACACCCAAAGTATGACGCACCCCGTGTTATTAACTTCTGTCCCGCATCGACGCCCGCTATTCAACGCACAAATACAGCAATTAACAAACGTCTTTGCGGTGGCACCAAGTTTACCATCACAGACTTACTTCAGGATCGAGCAGTGACCAGCAGGGGCCAAATTTGATTCAGAAACAGCGTAATTTTATTGGCCACGCGCCATCTTTCGGAAGCCGCGTCACCGCGCTCCAGATCAGTCATATCCCAGGCCTGGGCGAGCGTGGTGAAATCCATTAACGGCTCTCCGCAACCCGCAAATTCCCAATCCAGCACCAGCAAACGACCCGTCGCGTCTTCGATAATATTAGCGGGACTTAAATCGTGATGACACAGTACAGTTTGCCGAATGTCTGTTTGAAAACCATCCAGCAGTGGCTCAAGCTCCCGGTACAGTTGACAGGTTTGCATGGGTACCGGCGCCTGCCCGGCACACAACTGTTGCCAGTACTGGCGCACGTGGGTCGCGTAATCAAATATCGACGCTGTGATCGGGGATTGATGGATACGTTCCAGCAGCGCCATTAACGCAGTGCGTTTTTCGGTGCTCTGCGCCAGTTCGTGTGCCGACCAGTGCTCGCCTTCGATATATTCCGTCACCAGTAGCTGTTCGTGCGGTGCGCAGTAAACCACCAGCGGCGCAAAATCCTGTCCGGCGATGGCGGCGAGAATTGTCTGCTCGCGATGGCGATCAATTCCCAGTGCCGCACTGTATTGGGCATTGACACGCAGTACCAGACGACGCCCGTCTGCGTTCACCAGATAACTTTGGTTGGTAAGACCGCCGGCTAACGGTTTGATCACTCGCGGCGGACATTGCAGTGGGAGAGACCAACGGCCCCAGGTGTCAACCGCGGCCTGTACGCGCTCCGGGATCGGCATGCTGTGACTCCATCTGCTTGCGCCAGGAAAAATAGCCAAACACCACAATAATCAGATAGGCGAAAAATAACAATGCGGTTAATTTCAGACCGCGGTCGATATATAACATCAGCGCCAGGCTATCGATCAGTATCCAGTACAACCAATTTTCGAGAATTTTCTTCGCCACCATCCAGGTAGTTAGCACACTGCCCCAGGTGACAAAGGAATCCACATAGGGCCAGGCGGCAGACGTGTATGCCGTTAGAAAAGCCCCTGAAAGCCACGCGGCCAGCAGCACCGTCGCCCCTGCGGCAATATGGTTTTTAACCGGCCAGGCGCGTATTTGCACGCCGCGGTGTAACACCCCACCCCGGCGCCATTGATACCAGCCGTAGACCGCCATGCCCATGTAGTACAGATTAAGCGCGGACTCCATCAGCAGACTCACCTGCCAGAACAACGCGGTATAAATCGCGGTGCTGGCAAATGCGCAGTACCAGCACAGGCTGTTTTCCCGCAGGGCCAACAACAAATAGGCCATTGCCAATAGAACGGCTACCAGCTCCCATGCCGAGGTGTCGGCAAACTGGGCTATCACCTGCTGGATAAAAACCATTAATTAAACCGCCTGATAGTCGTGAATAAACTTGGTGACAAAAATCGCTTTACCCTGAGCCTCGTGACTCCACAGCATGGCGTCGCCAAGCGCGGCCATCACCTGACCATGTTCGCCCACCACCACGGTACAGGTGGGGTAGGTCTTCACCCGCAGATCGTAACTATTCAGTCGCTCGATAAAACCATCGATAGGCGCAATATAATTATCCTGCAAAGGGTACATGCTGATTTCCGCGGTGAGTTGCATTATCTACCTCCAATAGTTCCCTGGTTAGTGACGTCCAACAGTTGCGCCGACCCGGGCTAATCAGTTCGGCACAACTTTTTTACCCATTAGAAATTGTATGTTGCTGTTGCCCCAAACACCCGCGGCTCCCCGTATTGATAGTACGGTTCATCGGTGTAAAACTTGCGCGGATCATTGCCGAAATAGAAACCACGCACGGCGTAATCCTGGTCGGTTAAATTGCGCCCCCACAGGGTCAGATCCCAGTGCGCCAGGTTATAGCCCAGAGTCGCATTGACCAGCTCGTATCTGTCGGAGCGTTGATCGTGGCTGTCGGAGAAATAGAAGCGAGCCTTGCCTTCTACTTCCAGTCGCGCGTAAAAACCCGCGCCAAAATCTACGCGCCCCCCCACATTAAATTGATAACGCGGCGCATGGGCCTGTTCGCGCCCACTTTTGTCCACCAAGGTGTCGGCCACGTTAACCACAAAATCGTCGATCTCTGTATCGAGCCAGCCGATATTAGCAAACAGTTGAAGGGCGTCGCCGAGCTGCCAGCGGGTTTCCATTTCCACGCCATAATTTTTCCCGCTGGCAGCATTGTCGATGTATTCAACAAACTGCTGCTCCTCGTTATACCAGCCTTTTAACTGTACATCCTGACGATCCATATAAAATGCGGCAATGCGGGTTTGCAGCCGATCATGCAGATAACTGCCCTTCACACCCATCTCGTAATTCATCAGGGTTTCCCGGTCGAACTCGAGGCGGTCCTGCAAAAACGCTGTGATGGATGGCCCAAACCCACTGGTTTTGGCGCGACCCAATGCCTCACCGTTAACACCGCCGGTTTTATACCCCCGCGCAATTAAACCGTACAACATTGTGTTGGGATTGACGTGAAATTCGAGGCTGGCCTGTCCACCCCACAGATCCTCTCGCGGAGAGGCCCGCACAGCGCGACTATCCCTGTAGTCAGCCTGAAACTGTTCCCAGCGGGCGCCGAGGGTCAGCGTAACGCGTTCACTCAACTGCGTAGCGAGCTGACCGTACAACGCCAGATTGTCCGTGTCGTAAGCACTGGTAAATTCCGCATCGGGGACAAATAGCACCCAATCAAAAAAATTTCGTTGCAATGCTTCGTCCCGCTGCTCGTAGTACACGCCAGTCACCCAGTCGGTGTGACCACCAAGACGGCCAGCCTCCGTAGACGTCAAACGCAATTCCAGGCGGGTGGCATCGCGCTCGCGCTGGTAGTTATCCGTGGAAGAGTACTCCCAGCCCTCACAGGGCAACCCGGTACACAGGCCGTTAAAACTCCAGTCCTCGTCGTAGCCATACTCGAGACTGGAATCTGTATACGAGACCCTGCTCAGCAGCTCAAACAAATCGTGACCGGTCCAATTGGTGGTCAGGGCGATAGCGGCAGTTTCCTGCCGATCCTGTCCTGGCTGATCCGAAAACGTGTGCCGCGTGTTGTCCAGGCTGAATGCGTCGTAACCGTTATCAACGTCCACATACAAGGTGGTGACATCGACCGTCAAATCGTCGTGCGCCTGCCAGCGCAATTTACCGCGGGCGGTCAGCTCGTCGCGATTATTAGTGTTATCCCGCCGCAGAAAGTCGTTGTCGATAAACCCGTCGCTGCGATACTGCTGTACCGCGAACCTGCCCAGCAAACCATCCGCGAGCGGGCCACTCACCACGCTGCCGAGGCTCCAGGAGCCGTAATTGCCGTAACTGCTGGACAGCGCACCGACAAACTCCTCGGTAGGTTCATTGGACAGAATATTGACCATGCCCGCCAGGCCATTGGCACCAAAGCGCGTACCCTGGGGACCGCGCAGCACTTCCACCTGTTGAATGTCATACAGCGTCGTCGCGTTGCCAATACCGCTGGCATCAATACCATCAATCACCACGCCGACGGACGGGTTAATGGGATCGACAAACTGGCTGCGCTCGCCAATACCGCGTATTTGCAGGTAGCGACCACGGGACGCGCCGGCCGCAAAGTTAACATTGGGTGCCGCATTAAGCACCTCTTCCAGATGCTGGGCGGTACGCCCACGAATAGTGTCAGCGTCAATGACCGACAGGCTCGCCGGAACCTTGAGGATATCCAGATCGTGAAACGTTGCAGTGACGACAATTTCCTGAAGCGTGTCGCTATCACTGCCTGAAACCTGGCAGGCAGGA
>JBFIHG010000063.1:0-8697 GCA_041601945.1 Porticoccaceae bacterium
GACAAAGGGTATGGGTTACGCCCAGATTCAGGGTACCCAGCCAGATCAGCTGGGCTACGCCCTGAACGATTCGCCTCTGGGTCTGGCGGCCTGGGTGATGACCGCGTTTAACGCCTGGGTGGATCATTCCGGAAACGTCGAAGAGGTGGTGAGCTTTGACGAGTTGCTGACCAATATTATGGTGTACTGGGTGACCGAATCCATGCCCAGCGCCATTCGCCTGTACCAGGAAACCATGACCTCGGGCCTGTTTGGTCCCGCCAAAGAATATGTCGCAACCCCCACCGGGTTCGCGCACTTTAACGATATCACCAATCCCAAACGGGCCTGGGCTGAGCGCCACTACAATATTGTACACTGGCAGGATATGGAAAAGGGCGGGCATTTTGCAGCGCTTGAACAACCACAGTTGCTGGCCGCGGACATGCGCACTTTTTTCGCATCTCTGCGTTGATGGCGTTGCCCACGCAACTACTGACGGATAGCGCGGCGAGTGATAAAGCTATCGGCACGCTGATTTTAGCCCACGGAGCGGGCGCGCCAATGGACAGCGATTTCATGCAGCAACTGACTGCGGCATTGAACCGGGCTGGTGTGACGGTTGTGCGTTTTGAGTTTCCGTATATGCAGTGGATGCGCGACCATGGCAAGCGGCGACCGCCGGACCGGCAACCATTATTGCTACAGTATTGGCGGGATATTTACCACGCCGTGGCGAGCGATAATGAAACCGTGGGGCCGCTGGTGATTGGTGGGAAGTCCATGGGGGGTCGTATGGCGAGCATGGTTGCGGACGAATTGGGCGTTGCGGGCCTGTGTTGCTTTGGCTATCCGTTTCATGCCCCGGGTCGACCCGCCGAGATGCGCACTGAACACCTGCGTGGGCTGGTGACCCCTGGGTTGATCCTGCAGGGCACTCGCGACCCGTTCGGCACACCACCGGAGCTCGCTGCGGAACTCCTGTCAGGTGCGCTGACGGTGCATTGGTTAGAAAGTGGTGATCACGATTTTACGCCCACCAGAGCGTCGGGCCTGACCCAGCAGGCATTGTTAGCGCAAGCCGTGGCAGCGACCGCAGCGTTTATATCCGGCCTCGGTTCAGATCGCCATAGCAGTTAATGGGTCAGTAGAGAGATTTTTTCGGGCTCGCGCAGCACGGGTGCCAGCAATGCAACCAGCTCCTGGCGCTGCGGAGAAACCAGCCAGCGCTGCCAGTCGGCAATGGTTTGCATCTTGACAATAATATAGCGAGTTTCCGGTGAGTCGATGGCTTTTAACGACTCGCCGGAGATAAAGCCAGGCATGGACACAGTGGCCTGGATTATCTGCCTGGCAAAACTTTCGTAGGTGCTGGCCATGCCAGGTGCAATGTGACGCTCGATCAGGACGGTAATCATGGTATTAGCTACAGCTGTCATATGAGTGGTTTGCTTGTCACGCCGGATCGCGTTATACAGTGCTTCACGCGGCGGACGAGTTCTGGGAAAATTATCGCATGGACATCACGTTTAATCACGAACTGGACACCTCCGGGACCCGCTGCCCCGAACCGGTCATGATGCTGCACGGCGCGGTACGTGGACTACTTGAGGGCGAAGTGATCAAAGTGATTGCCACGGATCCTGCCACGACTCGGGATATTCCCAAATTTTGTCGGTTCCTGGGTTACCAATTGCTGGAACACAGTCAGTCTGGAACCACCTTCCTGTATTACATACGCAAAAATTAGTTTCAAAAAGCACAACGGTCAGGTATCCGCCAGCATGGAAATGGCCGCCAATGCTTCCGGATCCTGCGCTTTGATTTTATTGGCGATATGGTGCTGGAAGTAGTAACGAAAACTGGGATCCTGTGGAGCGGCGAGCAGGCATTCGTCGCGGGGTAATACGGGTGTCGAGACAATCTTGTGCTCATCGGCGATCATGCCCGCCAGCGTGCCGTCGTGGTACAGCCGCCAGCTGATCACCTCTTTCAGAGTCAGGGTTTTGAAGCCGTCGTCGGAAAACACCGCGTGTGTGCCGATGGTATCCGGTATCTCCTGCACGATATCGCTGGCGGTGATGCAGATATGGTCGTAGTACTCGGCGGCGGTTTCGAGTTCCAGCGCCTTGTGTATGGGCGGCTCGAAGAAAACGTCGTCGATGGCAGCGTCGTAATAACCCTCCCATTGGCCGTTCAGGGGATCGTTAAGGTCGGTGCAGCAGGCCAGTTGATCCAGCCACGGCACCATGCCTTCAATTTCGCCGTCTTCGCGCAACGCCCAACAGAGTATCTTGATGGTAAATAGCTTGTCCGGGTGGGCATCGTTGGAGTAGAGCATTTCCAGATCGTCGATTTCCGGAGCCAGGCGGATAAAGCGGCGCAGGTGGCGATCGGTGTAGGGTCTGCGGGTGAAGAGGTCGACCACGTTGTCTACATTGTGACACACGCTAGAGGCAGTCATAATATACGCTCCTGGCTGTCGCGGTCGGTAGATCAGACGGTGCGCAGGCACCCGTTCTGTCAGGCGACTACCCGTTAATCACTACATAAGGTACTCTCCAAGTTTCAAAAGCACAATACCTTGTGTCATTTTTTTTAATTCAGTGTTTGAACTTCGGCATGGCGGCAAACGTGATGACGTACTATTTTGCCTATGGCTCCAATATGGATGTCACGCGTATGCGGGCTCGGGAGCTGCGGGTGAGCGACGCGGTATCGGGACGACTGTCGGGATTTGGACTGCGTTTCAACAAGCGCTCGCGCCACAATCCGACCTGGGCCTGCGCCAATATCGTGTATGCGCCAGACGAGTGGGTCGAGGGTGTGCTCTACCAGTTGGCAGACCATGGCGAAATAACCAAGCTCGATCCTCACGAGGGTACGCCCATCTATTACAGCCGGGAATATTTTCTGATCGAAGTGGCTGAAGGGCTGCGCCCGGCCTGGACCTATGTAGCGAATGCGGCCAGTATCGATAACCAGTTGCTCCCTGCGCGCTGGTACCTGGAACATTTGCTGGCCGGACGGACCTTTCTTAGCGACGAGTATTACGCAAAACTGGCCGCTACCCCCTGTCTGGATGAAACCGATGGCCGTTGGTAACATCCCTGAAGCCGTCACCGAGCGTGGCGCGCAGTTGGTAGAAACGCTATTTGAGCGCTGTTTCTATGGGCAGTACAACACGCGCCTGTGTGGTGGGGGAGCGGAGCCGATGTATCTCCCGGCGCAGAATGACACTATGCATCATCGCCTCATCTACCGGGCAGACTATGTGGCCAGTGCCCTGCACGAAATAGCACACTGGTGCATCGCCGGGAGTGAACGTCGCCAGCAGGTGGATTTTGGGTATTGGTACGCCCCGGATGGGCGCGATGGACAACAGCAACGCGCCTTCGAGGCGATGGAAGTGAAGCCCCAGTCCCTGGAGTGGATATTTTCTGAGGCATTGGGGATCCGCTTTCGACTGAGCGCCGACAATCTGAATGGCTGCAATGGGGCGCGTGACGCCAGTGCAGATGGCAATGATTTTGCGGATCAGGTGCACGCCCAGGTGCTGCGGTACTGTCATTCAGGTTTGCCAGTTCGCGCCGCGCGTTTTGCCGACGCGTTGGCTAACAGCCGTGGGGGCGGAAATCCGTTACTCCCTCAACGCTATGCCCGAGACGCACTGCGATGACAGCTACAGGCACCCGCGCCCGGCTGTATCTAATCGATAGCTCGATCTATATTTTTCGCAGTTATTTCGCCTTCCAGCCCCTATGGCAAAGCCGTTCCGGCATGTCCACGGAAGCCGTTTACGGATTTGCGCGTTTTTTACTGGGTTTGATGAGCAAAGAGCGTCCCACCCATATTGTCGCCACCTTTGACGAAAGCTTGGGCACCGGATTTCGTCATCGCTGGTATCCCGACTATAAAGCTAATCGGGCATTGCCTGATGAAGCCCTGGCGTTTCAGCTCGCCGCTTGTCGTGCCGTCGCCGAAGCGTTGGGCGTAGCCACCTGTGCGAGCGATGAATACGAAGCAGACGATCTGATCGCGACCTATGCCCGGCGTGGCCGCACGATTGGGCACAATGCCGTGGTGGTTAGCAGTGACAAGGATCTCGCGCAATTGCTGGGTCGGGGTGATTGCCTGTGGGACTATGGTCGCAAGGCGTCGGTTACTCGAGAAGAATTCATACAAGAGTGGGGTTTTGCGCCGGAGCGGGTTCCCGACTTTTTGGCCCTGGTAGGCGACCCGTCAGACAATATTCCGGGGGTTTCGGGGGTGGGTGTCAAAACAGCCCGAGCGCTATTGCAGGAATTTACGACCCTGGATGAAATGCTGGCCGCTCCCGAGCGCGTCGCTGCAATGGCCCTCAGAGGTGCTGCCCGTATCGCGCGACAGTTGTCGAGCTCCGCCCAACAATTGCAGCTCAGCCGCCGCCTGGCAACTCTGATGGCCGATGCCCCTGAGACTCTCGACATGATGGATCTGAGCTGGAATGGTTTTGACCTGCCACCCGCTCTGGCCCTGTGCGAGGAATATGGGCTCGATAGCTTGCGGGCTGCCGTGACTAAACTGCACCGCGAGGCGTCGGGTAGTGATGCTTAACCCTTTGTGCCAAATTTGCGGAGTGAATGGCATGCCAATCCCGTTGCATGAGCAGCCGGGGAACGTTGCATGAAAATTGTCGCGGACGAGGACATGTTCAATGTGCGCGAACTATTTTCGCCTTTTGGCGATGTGGTGACCCTGAGGGGAAGAGAGATTTGCGCGGCCGATCTGAGTGCTGCCGACGCGCTGCTGGTGCGTTCGGTAACCCCCGTGGACGCCGCGCTGTTGGAAGGCAGCAGCGTGAAATTTGTCGGTAGCGCCACCAGTGGTGCGGATCATGTCGACCAGGCGTATCTTGCGGCGCGCGGCATCAAGTTCGCCAATGCGCCGGGATGCAATGCCAATGCGGTGGTGCAGTACGTCATCGCCGCGCTCTGTGCCGGTGTCCCAGGTTGGCGCCAACGTACGGTCGGCATTGTTGGCTGTGGAGAGGTGGGTGGTCGGCTGTATCGCTGTTTGAAGCTGCTGGGGGTGCCCTGCCGCGTATACGACCCGTTTCTCGATGGGGATGGGATTGCAGATCAAGTCGGTTTCGATGAGATTCTCGACTGTGAAATTATTTGCCTGCACACCCCGTTGACCCGAGGTGGTGCGCATCCCACCTGGCATATGTTCAATCCACAGGTCCTGGAACGACTTGCCCCCGGCACCGTGCTGCTTAACGCCGGGCGTGGGGCGGTGATTGATAACGCCGCGCTGCGAGACCACCTGGTCGGCGGTGCTGAATTAGGAGTAATACTCGATGTGTGGGAGTCCGAGCCGGATATTGATCTTGACCTGCTGCACAATGTCCTGCTGGGTACACCGCATATTGCCGGTTACAGTGTGGAGGGCAGGTTAGCTGGCACCCTGGCGATTCGCGATGCATTTTGTCACTGGCAGGCATGCAAAGTTGCACTTTCGCAGGAGCGGGCGGACGTGGATTCGGCTGCTGCGGCGGCATGTTTAGATCTGACCGAAACCGTCCTCGCCACATGGAACATTGGTGGCGACCACGCGCGTATGTTAACAACATTGACGCAGCCGAATATTAGCATTGGCGCGGCGTTTGATCAGTTGCGACGGGAGGGAGTTGGACGCCGGGAGTTCAGTTATTACCGTATATCTGCGGGCAATAGTTTAGCGTTGGCGATGGACCTGGAGGCCGTTGGATTTACGGTAATGGGGGAAGCGTGATAGTTGCGCGGCGGTGTGGGTAACGATACGGCTATCGGAGGTTAGTTTCCGTCGGGTTGTTGTAGCTCCGCAATCGCTTTTTGCACCATTTTTTCGGTAATGGGAATTTCATTGCCATTTTCATCGAGCAGTGCCGCGCCGTTAAAATCCGTTAGCTGGTGTGCGGCACCGGGCTGGTTGCCGCGGGTCTCTTGCTTAGGATCGCCATTGGTATCGAATTTCTTGGTCATAACCTTGATTCCCTGTGTTTGTCTGTGGTGGCGCTCGACTTAACCCTGGCGCAAACGTTTTAAAAATGCGCTGAGGCGGCCGATAGCGTCCTCGAGTTCGTCCACGCGGGGTAAAAACACCATTCGGAAGTGTTGCTCGTCGACCCAGTTAAACGCAGTGCCCTGTACCAGTAACAACTTTTCCTGGAGTAATAGCTCCAATATCAGCTGTTCGTCGTTTTGAATGGGGTAGATCTCCGGATCCAGTTTGGGGAACAGGTACAACGCACCCTGGGGTTTGACACAACTGACTCCGGGAATCTGGGTGACCAGATTCCACGCGAGTTCGCGCTGCTCGTAAAAGCGGCCACCGGGCTTTACCAGGTCGTTAATGCTTTGATACCCGCCCAGTGCGGTCTGAATGGCGTACATGGCCGGTACATTCGCACACAGGCGCATGGAGGCGAGCATTTCAATACCCTGAATATAGTTGCGCGCGAGATGTTTGGCGCCGCTGATAATCAGCCAGCCGGAACGAAACCCGGCGAGGCGATAGTTTTTGGAGAGTCCGTTAAAGGTAATGCACAGCACATCGGTGGCGATACTGCCCAGCGGTACGTGGACAGCGTCGTCAAACAAAATACGGTCGTAAATCTCATCCGCGAGAATAACCAAGCCGTATTCCACGGCGAGTTCGACAATTTTCTTAAGCGTGTCCTCGCTGTATACCGCGCCGGTTGGGTTGTTGGGGTTGATGACCACGATGCCGCGGGTTTTGTCGGTAATTTTTGCGCGTATATCTTCCAGATCCGGCTGCCAGTCGTTGCCTTCGTCGCAGCGATAGTGCACCGGGTGCCCGCCGGACAGGTTAACCGCGGCCGTCCATAGAGGGTAATCCGGTGAGGGAATCAGTACTTCGTCGCCATCGTTAAGCAGTGCCTGCATCGACATGACGATAAGTTCG
This sequence comes from Porticoccaceae bacterium, assembly GCA_041601945.1. Lineage (GTDB taxonomy): Bacteria > Pseudomonadota > Gammaproteobacteria > Pseudomonadales > Porticoccaceae > JBFJKD01. The sequence goes on from JBFIHG010000063.1 coordinate 6,928, forward strand.
CTGACGCCATTGCCAAGAATGATATCCTCGATCTCGACATCGGCGATGCCCTGAATTTGACAGCGTTGCATAACCGCTTTGCGCGCGCTGAAAATGCCTTTGGAATGGCTGTAGCCTTGCGCGGCTACCAGATTATGGATGACGTCCTGAATGATTTCGTCGGGCGCTTCAAAGCCAAACGGCGCAGGGTTGCCGATATTCAGCTTGAGAATGCGGTGACCTTCCTCCTCGAGGCGATTGGCATGGTCCAGAACCGGGCCGCGAATGTCATAGCAGACACTGTCCAGTTTGGTCGATTTTTGAATGTGCTGCATGGCTTGCCAATTCCTGCCGGAGCGCGTAAAAATGGTATTGTAGCTCAAATAGCGGGTTTAACGACTACCCGATCAGGCGGTTCCTGTGAAAATTTGTTACCTGCCAACACGGTGTAGTAACTGCATACGACGAAGAGGCTTTAATGGACGACTCGCAAAAGAAAAACGATGAGTACTGGCGCAACAAGCTAACACCCGAGCAGTTTCAGGTGTGCCGCGGCAAAGGTACGGAGCGGCCGTTCACTGGTGAGTACTACCATGAAACATCACCCGGGGTGTATACCTGCGCCTGTTGCGCGGCACCCTTGTTTGATGCCACGACCAAATATGATTCCGGCAGTGGCTGGCCGAGTTTTTATGCGCCGGCCGATCAGGCCAGCATTCACGAAGAGGTGGACGACAGCCTGGGGATGCGCCGTGTGGAAATCACCTGTAGCCGTTGCGGTTCTCATCTGGGCCATGTGTTTGAAGATGGCCCGCAACCGACCGGACTGCGTTATTGTGTTAATTCACTTTCGCTGCACCTGGTGAAGGATGGGGAGTGACGGCGTGATGGCGACTCTGATTTATCGTACAGGATGGATTAGCTTACTGGTGGTGCTGTTCGGCGTGCTAGGCTTTCGCTTTGGATGGCTGCCCTTCAGGGTGAGTTTTAGTGCCTACGGGCTCGGTCTACTCGGTTGTGCTCTGGTGGTCGTGGCGGCGGGTATCGCCGTGTTTGTCACCATGTCGCGGGGTGGGGATACTGGCCGCTGGCTGCTGCTGTTAGTAGTATGTGCGATCCCTGTAGCGATTGTCGTGGCGCGGGTCGGCGTCGTGGGATTTAGAGCGCCCCCCATTCACGATGTTACCACCGATACTGCACAGCCACCGTTGTATCAGTTCGCCCAGACTCAGCGTGATGTCGACGACAATAGCCTTGTGTACGCTGGCGAGGAGGTGGCGGTGCTCCAGCGGCAAGCCTACCCGGATATCCAGACGCTCCAGCTTGCTGCGCCAGTGACCGCGGTGTATGCCATGGCGCTGGAGATAATCATCGAGCGTGGCTGGACTGTTTCAGGTGAAACGGCATTCAACGCAGGAGATACACCTCAGGAGGCGAATGCCCTGCAGGTGGAGGCGGTGGCGACCACGCCGTTATTCGGGTTTAAGGACGATGTGATTATTCGCGTGCGGCCCCTTGGCGATGGGACTGAGGTGGACATGCGCTCGGCGTCGCGCCTCGGTGTCAGTGATTTGGGGGTGAATGGCGCGCGGGTGCGCAGTGTATTGGGAGAACTTGCTACCAGGTTCGAATAATCCTGGGCAGGTCGGACTTGACAGTGTGGGGTAGTATTCCTAGAATGCGCGCCTCTCTCGTTGTCAGGATTTCTTGACTTGCGGAGGGTTCCAGTCCCGTTCGTCTAGAGGCCTAGGACACCGCCCTTTCACGGCGGTAACAGGGGTTCGACTCCCC
>JBFIHG010000064.1:0-8500 GCA_041601945.1 Porticoccaceae bacterium
ACAAAGCCCATCCGGGTTGCGCCATTGCAGTACATCTGGATGTCACCGACTCCGACAGCACTCAGGCCATGGCGAAGCAGACCGTGGACAAGTTCGGCAAACTGGACATTCTGATCAACAACGCTGCCATGTTCGGCAAAAGCGCGGTTAGCAAAGGCGCTACCATGAAGCCCTTCTCGGAAATCGATGAGAAGGACTGGGACCAGATGATGGGTATCAACGTCAAAGGCGTATGGAACTGCATCAAAGCAGCCTATCCCTATATGAAAAAACAGGGTTACGGAAAAATTATCAACATCGCCTCCACCAGCGTTTCCATGGGCGCGCCTTACCTGCTCGATTACGTCGCATCCAAGGGCGCGGTCGCCGCCATGACTCGCGCGCTGGCGCGGGAGCTGGGACCAGATGGCATCCGCGTAAACAGCCTCGCGCCCGGCTTTACTTTGTCCCAGGCGTCCAAGGATCTGCTCGCAGACAGCGGCAACAACACGCTGGCACCAACCGTCGTTGCCATGACCTGCCTCGGCGAAGCACAAACACCGCCCACCCTGGTAGGCACCGCCATTTATCTGGCGTCGGAACTGAGCGACTTTGTTACCGGACAAATTCTGAATGTGGATGGCGGGGCGAACTTCACGAGCAATTAACGACCGGTGAACCGTCACCAGATAAACGAAACGTGAGTTTGATCGAATGGGCCATTAACCGAAAATAGGGTAACCCCAAATGGACGCGCTACGTTACTTTCTGCCCGCCAGCTTTATGGTGGTCACCGGCCTGGGTGTGATGAGTGGCGGCATCGCCACCTGGTCGGGGCTGGCGCTATTTCCGCTGGTCGCTATCGCTGAATACTTTATGCAGGACGATCTGCGCGTGCGCCACATGGGCACGTTTTCCGGCCTGTTTATGCTCTACTTTCAGCTTATACCCTGGATATTTATGTGGTACGCCCTCTGGTATTTCCTGACTACAGACTACACCTGGTGGCAGTGGTTGGGCACGTTTTTATCAGTCAGCACCATCACCGCAGCGATTGGTCTGCCGGTTGCCCACGAGCTGTTTCATCGCCACGACAGGGTATCGCGCTTTGTGGGCAATCTGTTCGCGGTAACACTCATGGCGGGGGACGTGGACAAGGAACACCGCATTGGCCACCATATCGAAACCTCCAGCGTGAACGATGTGGACACCCCTTTTCGCGGCGAATCCGTGTATGCGTTTATTCCAAAACTGCTGATTTTCTTTCACACCGCGCCCTGGGAACTGGAAAAAAAGCGCTACGCCAACAAACGCAAAAGCCACTGGAGTATCTCGAACCCCCTGCTGTGGGCGTGGCTGGGTTTTGTCGCACTGGTTGCGGTATTTGTGATCACCGCCGGCTGGAAGGCCGGTCTCACCGTGGTGGCCATCTCCAGTTTGGGGCAGGCCATTGTCTGTATGTTCAGTTACGTCCAGCACTACGGCCTGATTCGCGTGCCCGGCACGCCCATCGAAAACCGCCACGCCCTCAATCACATTCGCCCGCTGTCGCGCATACTGACCTTTGAAATCGTCACCCATTCGCAACACCATACCGATCCGACCACACCCTACTGGCAGCTGACCCCCTACGAAAACGTAACCAGACCAGGCAGCGCATTCGGCTATTTCCTGCTGAGCTTCCTGCCACCGCTGTGGCATAAAGTGATGAGAAAACACCTCGCCGAGTGGGATGAAAAATACGCCGACCCCGCCGAATTAAGACTCGCCGAACAGGCCAACCGCCGGGCGGGCTGGTCGAGCTGAGGGATTAACACCATCAAATCACCCCGTTTTTTAATTCAATAAATCATTAATGGAGAAAAACAATGACAACGTTATATGACCTGAGCATAGGTACCTACCAGCGCGTGCTCGAAGCAACACTCGCCGTAATGGAAAAAGGCGCCATTTATTTTGGTGAACAGGGACTCGATTTGAACGACGTAGTCGAGATGCGCCTGGCCCCCGATATGGCGGCGTTCCCATTCCAGGTCAACTCGGTTCGACACCATTCACTCGGTGCCATCAAAGGCGCCATGTCTGGCGAGTTTGGGCCACCCCCGGAAATTCCGGAGCTGGATTATCGTGGGCTTATGGGCCTGTTAACCGAAGCTTTAGCTGAACTTGCCACTATCAAAGCGGACGACGTAGCAGCCACAAAAGGGAAAGGCATGCATTTTCGAGCAGGTAGTTTCGAAATTCCCTTCACCACCGAAAATTTTATTCTGTCCTTTTCCCTGCCCAACCTCTATTTTCACGCCACCACCATTTACGATATGTTGCGTATCAAAGGTGTGCCGCTGGGTAAGCTGGATTTTCTGGGCAACATGTTGGTGGGATTGCCGAAAGCCTAGTAGTTGCGGGTCATCAAGGCGCGAGTAAAAGGCTAACTGAAAACGGTAGCATTTTTCGTTAGCTTTTACTCCGGCCGCAAATATGAAGTGATGCCCTGAGATCACCACAGTAGATGACGCCCCTATATATCCTCCTGAACCAACTTTGAAGATGATATGTTCCCGAGAGTACACGCACGCTGCCAGACAAAAGTTAGCTGGTAACTAAATTCGGGGAAGAATTAAAAGTCACCGCCAGAGACCTGCCATGCCAGAAGATAGAAAATTACACTTTGGCGCCTTTATGCGCCCCGCCAGCATTCACACCGCGAGCTGGCAGTATCCGGGTCAGTTCGCGGATGCCAATTTTAATTTTGCCCATCAGGTGCGTTTTGCGCAGACCCTGGAGCGCGGGCTGTTTGACGCCATGTTTATGGCGGATCATCTGGCGTTGCTAAATATACCCATGGCAGCGCTGCAACGCAGCGCGACGGTGACATCGTTTGACCCGATGACCCTGTTACCTGCCCTGGCGGTGGTAACCAAACATCTCGGTTTAATTGCGACAGCGTCCACCACCTATAATGAGCCCTATCACGTGGCCCGCAAGTTTTCGTCCCTGGACCATATCAGCAACGGCCGCGCCGGATGGAACCTGGTGACCTCGGCCAACCCGTCCGAAGCGCCCAACTTCAATGTTGAAGCCCATATGGAACACGACACCCGCTATCGCCGGGGGCGGGAATTCTACGACGTAGTGACAGGCCTGTGGGACAGCTGGGCGGACGATGCCTTTATTCGCGATCAGGAACGCGGCATTTATTTTGATCCGCAAAAATTGCACACCCTCAACCACAAGGGCGAGTTTTTCTCGGTAAAGGGCCCCCTCAATGTGGCCAGACCGGTACAGGGCTGGCCGGTGATCGTGCAGGCCGGCGCGTCCGAAGCGGGCCGTCAACTGGCGGCGGAAACCGCGGAGATGGTGTTCGGCTCTATGAGCCAGCTACCCGCAGCGCAACAATATTACGCCGACGTAAAAAAGCGCATGAGCGCAGTGGGTCGCACGCCAGAACATATGAAAATATTACCCGGCTGCTTTGTGATTATCGGCGACACGGTGGCCGAGGCGCGTGCCAAAAAAGCCAAACTCGATAGCCTGGTGGATCCCGTCAGCGGCATGGCATCCCTGTCCGTGCAACTGGGCTGCGATGCATCGCAATTCGATCTGGACAAGGTCCTGCCGGACATTCCCGAAACCAACGCCAGCAAATCGGCGCGCCAAAAATTGCTCGATCTCTCCCGAAACGAAGGCATGACCGTACGCCAACTGGCACAGATGATCGGCGGCAGTTTTGGCGTACTGGAAATGCTTGGCACCCCGGCCACCATCGCCGACCAGATGGAAGAGTGGCTGATGAGCGGTGCCTGCGACGGCTTTAACATTATGTTCCCGTTCCTGCCCGCGGGCATGGATGACTTTGTGGACAAGGTGGTGCCCGAATTACAACGGCGGGGCCTGTATCGCACCGCCTACGCAGGTACAACCCTGCGGGAGAACCTGGGCATCCCGCGTCCCGAAAACCGTTTTTTTAAAACCACGCAATAAACCACACTTTTTATTACCACTATTCAGGAATCCGAATATGACAACTTATGTGATTGCTCAGGCCACCACCAAAAATGCGGACAAACTTGCGGCCTACGGGCAAGCTGCGGGCGCAACCATCGCCGAATACGGCGGGGAGTACGTGATGCGCGCACCGGTTCTGGAAGTGCTGTGTGGCGACGCCAGTTTTGAACGTTTTCTGCTGATCAAATTCCGCGACGCCGACACCGCCCGCGCCTGGTATAACAGCGCGGCTTATCAGGCACTGGTTCCGGTGCGGGACGAAGGCGCAGACGTGACATTGATACTGGTGGAAACGGCAGAGTAACGCCCGACCGAAAACGCGTCTGGTTGGACTATTGTTGTCATTGCAACTAGAGTTGGGGTGTAACCGTCCGACATGTAACCACCAGCGACTTGATTGTCAGGGCTAGCTTGTAGCCTGCGGTCGCCACCATCACAGAAAAGGTACCGATTATGGCCCACCTTAATTCACTCCCCGACGACGCCACCTTGCTCGATGTCTTTGCTGTCTATCCCAAGCTGGCCAAAACCACCCTGGCGCTGTGCCAACAAATACTGCGGGGGCCTTCGGAACTAAGCGTTCAACAGCGCGAATTTTTGTTTGCATTCGGTTCGGGCATTAATGCCTGCCACTTCTGTTACGGCTCACACATTGCCGCTGCAACAGCGCTCGGTGCCAATGCCAATGTTATTCGCGCGGCAGTAGAAAATATTGATGATGCGGCAGCGGAAGAAAATTTTAAACCGTTGCTACGCTACGTCAAAAAACTTACACAAACACCGAGCCAGATGACACGCGCCGATGCCGACGCCGTGCGCGCGGCCGGCTGGAGTGACGATGCACTCCACGATGCCATTGCGGTGTGCTCGCTCAACAATTTTTTTAATCGTTGGGTAGATGGCTGCGGCGCCGACGCCAACGAAGACTTTCTGTCGAAGTCTGGAAAAATGTTGGCCGACAATGGCTACAATATTCCCGTCGAACCCAGGACAAACGAAGCCCCCAGAGCGGTCGGCAACAAGGGTTAACTGAGGCAATAACCGTGCGCAACTATTTACAGATTTATCTGCACATAACAAATTTACCAAAACTGTGCCCCAACACTTAGGAGAAAATTATGTTTACCACAAATAAATTCTCGTTCCTGCCCATGTTTATGGTTTTAAGTCTCTTCACACTACCCGCTGCGGCACAACTGGCGGATAAAAAAGTTGTCGCCCTGGGCGGTGCGAAAGCTATCGCCGCCGCCGGTGAGGTCGAAGCAAACAAACTCAAATTGAATGTAGTAATCGCAGTGGTGGACGATGGTGGACATCTGATTTACCTGCAACGTGCTGACGGTGCGCCCACCGGTAGCGTCGACGTAGCCATCGGCAAGGCACGCACCGCAGCGGCATTCAAACGGCCGACCAAAGTGCTCGACGATATGACCACTACGCGGCCAGCAATCGCCACCCTGCCCAACACTGTGCTGCTGGAAGGCGGCGTGCCAATTATGGTCGGCGAGCAGGTGGTCGGTGCCGTTGGGGTGAGTGGCGCTTCCTCGCAACAGGACGCGCAGATTGCCGAAGCGGGCATCGCTGCTTTGGAAACAAAAAACAATTAATCGAAAGATTTTGGCTGTCCGCAGCACCGGCATGGATAGCACTAACATAGCCGACGTCGATGGTGAAACATTTCCCGGAGATTTATAGTTTATTGATTGCTTTAGCCTTAAATTCCTGCACCTCGAATCACGATTTGCAGAGCGATGACATCAATTATTTTGGTGGCGGAACGGATGTTTTTAAAGTCGGCGAAGGAAAATATAAGATAATTTCCAAAACCAATTTATCACCATTCGAAAACTTTCCAACTGCCAGAAAAATGTGGGCTGATGTGGCGCATAAAACCTGTAATAGCTCGAACTACACGAAAGAACATACCGAAGAATATACACAGACGAATGTCCCCACCCTTTTTTTTAATCTTTACTTAACCAGCATTAAATCAGGATACATAGTGTGCACGGAATAACTGTCTTTCAATGCCGCTAGTGCGCTCGGCGCGGCCAGCCAGTGGCCGACTTTTATTGCGCCTCCGCAACGCTAAATTTTAGTAGCATTATTTCGTTGCGCATTCAATACTAAGCGCCCGACTACGCCGCCTGAATGACACCTCGGGCGCCAGAGTGAATTTTCCCGATGACTCGTTTGTTACGTAAATTTCTTCGCCGAGTTTTAACCCCCGGAAGCATTAGTGCCCGCGCCTCCTTTGTAGGCGGGTTAGTAACGATGACCATTATATTTGTACTGGATCTTTCGACCAACGCCGATATCCGCCTCCACAACCTGTACCTGTTTCCACTCGCGATCATTGTCGTACATAGCGCAACGCGACGGGCAATCCTGTTCGCGTACCCTCTGGCGCTGACATTTCAATGTGTCAGACTGGCCACCTCCGAATTAACCTTTACTGGATTCGTTTCTGAAATGGCGGTGGCAGTGGCTGCATCCGGCCTGACCATTATGATTGCGCAGGAGACACGGGCAAACTTTGTTGATGCAACTCTACTGGCAAGAAGAGACCAGTTGACCGGGTTGCTCAACCGCCGTGGTTTTAATGAACTACTTGCCCGAGAAATCGAGCGACAGCGCCGCTATCACGGATTTTTTTCTATGGCCATGGCCGACCTGGATAATTTCAAGGAACTCAATGACTCCCAGGGCCACCATGCCGGGGATCGGGCTTTAATTTTACTGACCGAGATACTATCGAAGCATACGCGCAGTACAGATACTATCGGTCGCATTGGCGGTGACGAATTTGCGATCTTAATGCCTGGCACGCAAACGGACGACTGTCGCGTAGTGTGTCAGAAGCTGGTGGATGAAATTGCACGACGCATGGCTGGGGCTGGGTCTCATGTGACCGCCAGCATCGGGTTTGCCTATTTCGAGACAGCACCGGAAACACCCTCAGATGCATTGCAGAAGGTTGACCGGGCCATGTACCTTGCCAAGTCCAAAGGTAAGAGCCGTGTGGAGAGCCTGCCGGTAAAAGGTGTTATGGGAGTTTAGCCGTCCCCACCGTGTTCTCAGCCGTACTTTCCCCGTCGTACTCGCCGCCAACAAACCAGCCGCGCAGACACCGGTATCGGTCCGCGCGAGCCAGACCTAAAACGCTAATTTAGATAACCCATTGCAAATGGTCTAATGCAAATAGTCTGTCGTATGCGCTTAAGATGTGTGGCGACTAATCAGTAACCTGGCATATCAGGCTTTCGGTGGCCCGCCAATCATCGGGTCCCACTGCGCCTTGCCAACTAGCGCACGGCCCAGGGCTTCGTAATTTTCTTCACTCACGATGCCATGCTGGGTCCCCGTGTAGATATCCCGCAAGCAGCGTTGCAGTGGGTGGGGTTTATACAGCGCCACCCCCGTGCCATAACGGTAGGCGAAGGTAGCGACCTCCGCCGCGACCTCTGTCACGTAGGCCATGGCGGCACGGCACTCGCCCCACGTGATCAGGGACAGCGGCTCATCGTTGCAGGTGGCTTCCCACATCTGATTAAGAATATCCATGGAATAGGCCCGCGCACCCGCCAGTTTGCAGGTAATCACCCCCAGCTCCTTGTGGAATGCGCCCCGATCCCCTAACGCAACGCCGCTCAATTTGCGTTTTTTAGTGTTTGCCAGGGCGACAATTTCCGCCAGGGCACGCTTCGCCACCCCGAGTGCGAACCCGGCGTGACAGGCCGCCACATAGCCGTACATCGGCAGGCGGTACAAAGCGCCACCGCGGTGTGGCGGATTGTTCTGCAACACAAAATCGTCCGCCACAAATAGATTTTCAATGCGATAGTGGGAACTGCCGGTGCCGCACAGGCCGGTGGAATGCCAGTTATCCTCGATAACGATATCCCTGGTGGGTACCGCAATCATGCATGTCTTCGGCGAGCCGTCCGGCAACATGACCGGCTCACCATTCCTGGTAACCACCGTTGCAGTTGACACCCAGTCGGCATGATGAATACCGCTGCCAAATGCCCAGCGGCCGGTCACACGATAACCACTGGCAACCTGTTCCGCCTGCCCGGAGGGGACGATGGTGCCAGCGCCACGGGGAATACGCCCATCCTTGAAAACCTCGGCCACGGCCGTATCGCTGGTCATACTGCCAAGCAGACCCACGGCGGTAGCGCCGATAAAACAACACCAGCCAGCCGCACCATTGGCTTCGCTGATCGACTCGTACACTTCAACCTGGGTCATGGGGTCCGCTTCCAGCCCACCCAGCGAGCGCGGCACGCACATCGTCAGCAGCCCGGCCTGGTACAGGGCTTCCACCGAGCTCAGCGCCAACGTTCTATCCGCCTCACTTTGCTCCGCATCTCCCTCAATAATTGAGCGGATAGACCGAGCGTTGGCAAGTAATTCGTCTCTTTCGGGGATTTGTAAGGGGTAGTTCATAGGGCAGATATACTCCGGATTATTATGGATGCACCACAGGTCGCTGCTTTTAATGCCGCCCCGA
>JBFIHG010000065.1:0-7786 GCA_041601945.1 Porticoccaceae bacterium
ATCCCGCGACCTGTACCTATAATTTCACCGATGTGGCGTCCTCGATGCCGACCCTGGATGTGTTTTTTACCGCGCTGGGTGGCCTGGGTGCGGATCTCGAGGCGGCCTATATCTACGAAAATGTGTTTGGTTTCGGGTTTAACTACATCTTTTATGCGGAACCGGACACCCTGCTCGATCAGCTAGTGGTGCGTTTCGAGGGGACTTACACCCCGGATAAAACCTTTACCAACCCCAATCTGAGCCACGACTTCCTCGAAAAAGACGAATGGGTAACGGGTCTGGTGTTTGAGAAGTACCATCGCTTTAGCGAGGCCTTTCCCGCGACTTTCTTGGTATTCCAGTGGATGCATAAATCCGAGAGCGATCTGCTTGGCCGCCATTTGAGTGGCCTGGGCGGCGATCGCTACAAAGGACCGGGTGGCGGTGAGGATGATCGCGGCTGGGATGGCCTGGTATTTGCGCTGCAGCAGCCGTTCCCCAACCTGGTATGGCGTGCCGACCTGTCGGTGCTGTATGACCTGAATGGCGGCTTTCTGGTGCAGCCCGGCGTGCGCTACAAGCCTTCCGATACCTGGACCATTGAAGGCTTCGTCAATTTCATCGATTCCAAGGACAATGCCGCCATCTTCCAGCCCTTCGAATGGTCTGACGATGTCACCATGCGTTTAACCTACCAGTTCTAACGCCATCACTTGCCGTCGGTGCCTTCAGGGGTACCGGTCAGGCAGGTAAGTTGCGGGGCCGACACACTGTGTCGGCCCTTTTTTTGTGCCTGAGTTTTCGCGGTGGACAGGTGTAAATCCGGTACGCACCTGGCGGTTGTGCATTCGCGGGCGTAGTGGGGGATGGGGGAGGCTCAGCTCTGATGCAGACAACGATAAAGTTAAAACATATATATATTCATGTATGGCTTGAATGAACAGTATTTATGTAGTAGAAATAGCACCCATAACAACGCTTGGAGTACCCGCTAGCTGGAAAAGGTATAAAACTATAAATAATTTGCCACAAATACGTTAACTACTAACTGCTAGTTTGTTAGCAACTATTGAAAGTATGGAGGGGTGACAATGCATATCAAGAAGTATGACTTCGACTACAGCCGTCGTTTCTTTATGGACAAACTGGCCAAAGGTGCCATGGGTACGGGGGTGTTGACCGCCCTGTGGCCGTTGATCGGTAACACTGGCGATATTACCAAGGCCTACCCGGAAGAACTGCTATCCATCGAGGCGTACACCAAGGGCAAGGTTAAAACCGGCGACCGGGTGGATGCCAGCAATGTAGAGTTCGTGAAAGACCTGCTCGACCCGGTTATTTACACGCAAATCTCGCAGATGGGCCGTCGTATCCATATTGTGCCCACTACCACCGACATTACCAAACTGTATCCCCACGACTTTCTTGAGGCGTCCCTGCGCAATGCCGGGAAAGCTGTGCTGGATGCCGACGGCAATGTGGTGGTCAAGGGTACCGGCAAACCCTGGATCGGCGGCACGCCGTTCCCCGATCCGCAAAGCGGCCTGGAGGCGTTTTCCAACCTGACTCTGAGCTGGGGTCGCCATGACACCTCGGTGTATGCGGTGGAAGACTATGATCTGGGGGTAGACGGTAGCATCGACTACGCCTACCAGCTTGGCTGGTGTGAAAAAAATACCGTGGCACTGGTTAGCAATCCAGACGGACCGTACTTGGCGGGTCACGAAGACAAGCTGCGCTACCAGTCGGTGTGGTTTACCCACCCCAACGACTCCAAGGGCACCGCGTTTCTGAATACCTGGCATTACGACCAGCGTAAGTTCCCCGATCTGATGGGCTACCTTCCTGCCTTTAAGCGGGTGCGCCGCTTCCCCACCAACCAGCGCTTCGAGCCGCTGGTGCCGGGCATGACCTTCTTCCTGTCCGATGCCTGGGCTGCTGGAGACCCGACCCTGACCTGGGGTAACTACAAAGTTATCGGTCGCCAGCCCATGCTGGGATCCCAATCGGGAACCTGGGAAGGGGATAAGGAAAACTGGTCTAAAGAGCACACCGTGCACGGCGGTCCCAAGGGCCTCAACTTCTACGATGCGGCCTTTGAGCTGTGCCCCGAAACCATCGTAATTGACGCCGAGCCTACCGGTTACCCACGGGCACCGGTGAGCAAGAAACGCGTCTGGCTGGATGTGCGCAACATGATATTCACCGGGTACATCACCTATGACCGCCGCGGCGAAATGTGGCGCTCGTTCGAGGCCGGCTTTACCCAGCAAACCAAGGGCGACCTGCAACGACTGGATAAAAATGGTCATCCCGAGTGGTCCTGGTCCTATGTGAACGCCATGGACGTACAAACCACCCGCTGCACCCGCTTTAACCACGCCCAGTACATCAAGGGCGGTTACAGGGAAGGGTTTGATACGGGCGGTGAGTTGGACGATGCCTACGACAAGTATCTGACCGTGCAGGCCATGCAGCGGCTGGGTACCTGAGGGTTGTATCTGTTCCATACCGGCATCAGTGTTGGTTTCATTGATGCCGGTTGTTTGTTTCGGGGAATAACTGCAACAAGGCAGTGGGCAAAGACTTCAGGATGCGCCACGGACGCTATGGGGCCACAGGTCGTCAAGCGGTACGGTAGAAATTAAAAATCAAAAAGGTAACGAGATAAGATCGGATTTCCAAAAAAATGCTGCACAGCGGCTGGAACATTAGCCAAAGACAGCAACATAACATTTAGGGTGAGGAGGTAGTATGAAGACAATTAAAAAACTGCTGTTACCTACAGCGATTATAGCCGGGTTAGTAGCAGCGGACAGCGCATTGGCGCTGGATGTCAGCGTCTCCGGGTTTATTCGCCAGGAGATGGCCTACAAGATAACCAATGACGAGAACCCCAACAACCGCGGTGGGTTTCCCTATAACGGCGAACTTGTATTGCTGGACGGCGCTTATATGCCGCCGGGAGGACTTCCTTGTGGTCTGTTAGCGGGAGCGGGGTGTAACCAGCCGGATAAAAGTACCGATAATGACTGGAATGTCTTTGCCACCAAGGCGGAACTGGATTTCACCATTAGTATCAACGACAACTGGTCCGCCTTTGCCAAGTTGCGAGGCTATTACCAGCCCGATGTGTTTGACGAGGCGGATGCTTATTACCCCGGTGAAAACGGCAGGGATTTCGGCGACGACACCGATCATTTTGGTGTAAAAAACTTTAGTAATGGGGAAGCCACCTATCTGTCCTATAGCAATGAAGACTATATGATCGATATTCCCGCCCTGTATCTGGATTACACCAAGGGACCCCTGTGGGTGCGTATTGGCCAGCAACAGATTGCCTGGGGTGAAGCGTTGTTTTTCCGGGTAGCGGATGTGGCCAACGGCCTCGATCTGCGCCGTCACCTGTTCTTCGATCTGGGTGCGGAAGAATACGCGGATGAGCGTCTGGCATCGCCGGGTATCCGCGCCACCTACAATATTAACTCCACCTGGGACGTGGAAGTGTTTGCCCAGATGTTTCAGCCCAGCGTGCTGCCTACCCGCGGCAGCCCCATGAGCGTGATTTACCAGCCCTTTGGTCAGAACTACCATGAAGGGTTTCAGGATGTGAAACATCAGGTTAATGGGGGGGTGCGCTTTACGGGCACCTTTGGCGATCTGGGTGTGCAACTGTTTGCGGTCAGTCGTCACAACCCGGATCCCATCTTTACCCTGGATGCCGGTGGGCAGCTGGATGGGCCGTTTGCCTCCCCGCCCTTCCCTATCCCGGGGTTCGAGACTCAGCCCTTTATCTATGATCAATACGTGGGCGGGTTGCCTACTGGCCTTGGTTCGGACGGTACCACCTCTTCCGATATGTGGATGTGGGCCTCCGGTCTCGGCGGCCTCGATGGCCGCCTGGTACTCGATAGCCTGATCGCGACTAATGCGTGGGTAAACATTATTGCCACTGCTCCACCTGCCGCAGGCGGCTTAGGCCTGGTGGCGGATGCCAACGGGAATTATGTTCGAACTCTCGAAGAGGCCTACGATGTGCTGGATGTGTTCTTTTTGAGTGGGGGTATCTCGGGTAACCTGAATGTGGTTTACGCCGCCGAGGAAGTGTTTGGTTTTGGTCTGAACTATATCAACTACGCCGAGCCGGATACGTTTCTGGATCAACTGGTAATGCGCTTTGAGGCCAGCTATACCCCGGACAAGAAATTCACGGGTATAGACCTCCATGAATTTATTGTGGAAGACGAGTATGTGTTCAGCTTTATCTTCGAGAAGTATCACCGCTTTAGCCAGGACTTCCCGGCAACATTCTTTATTCTGGAATGGATGCACAAGTCGGAGAGTGACCTGTTGGGTCGCCATCTGAGTGGTCTGGGTGGCAGCACTAAACGAATTGTCTCCGGCGGTGAAGAAAATGGCGGTTGGGACGGAATAGTATTTGCATTCCAGCAACCGTTCCCGAACCTGGTGTGGCGGGCGGATCTGTCGGTGCTGTACGACCTGAACGGGGGTCTGTTTGTACAGCCTGCGGTGCGCTACAAGCCCCGTGCTGAGTGGACCGTGGAAGCGTTTGCGAACTTTATCAGCGCAGACGACAACGCGTCTATCTTTGCGCCTACTGAATGGTCCGATGACCTGACAGTGCGCCTGACCTATCAGTTCTAATCTAGCGCGACACGGGGAAACCCAAAAAAGCCGGCACCTGTGCCGGCTTTTTTTATGCGGGCGCTCTTTTAGGATGAGTTATGCCGGGTTATTCAACCCCGAATATTTGTTCCCGAATATTTGTTGATGGTGCGGGTCAAACTAAATTACTGCTATGCGGAGCCACTTTTATTGTTAATCTGATAAGGTTGGAATAGCCCGTAGGTTGGGGTGAGCTTGCGAACCCCAACATCACGTTGGGCAAATATGGAAAATGTCGGGGTTCCTGCGTCACCCCAGCCTGCATGCTGGCATGATCGTTCGGCATGGTGTGAAAGAGGCCCGTAGGTTGGGGTGAGCTTGCGAACCCCAACATCACGTTGGGCAAATATGGAAAATGTCGGGGTTCCTGCGTCACCCCAACCTACATGCTGGCATAATCGTTCGGCCTGGTGTGAAAAAGCCTGGTGTGAAAAAAAAGTTCTGCGCGCTACGGTTTTTTAAGTTCTTATATTAAGTCCTTGCATTAAACCCGTAAAAATGAGCCTCAAATGAATTTACTCGATATCATGAATTTATTAAAACTGGGCGGCCCCGTGGTGCTGGTGCTGCTGGTTATGTCCGTAGTCGGCCTGGCGGTGGTTTTTTTCAAACTCATTCAGTATCGCCGCTACTCCAGCGCCATGATTAACCGGGTCGAAAAGGCGGTAAACACCTGGGCCGGGGGCGAGGTCCAAGGGGCGCTGGCGCTGCTGGAACGGGAGCGGGGTCCTTTTGGGCAGTTGTTGCTAAGTGGTATGGGCTGGCTGGCAGAGAGCGCGCCCGACGAGCAGAAAATTCGCGAGGAACTGACCCGCCGCGGGCAAAAAATCATGGCCCAGATCAATAGCCTGAATCCGCTGCTTGAACAGATTGCCTATCTCGCGCCACTGCTGGGATTGCTGGGTACGGTGCTGGGGATTATCGACGTGTTTCACGGCCTGGCCAGCGACGGCGGCGGCGCGGACACCGGCATTCTGGCGGGGGGCATCTGGGAGGCCCTGTTGACCACGGCGGTGGGGCTGGTGGTGGCCATTCCGTTCGCGTTGCTGCACGCCATGCTGGACGGTCGCGCCATTCGCATTCGCGGCAGTATGGAAGACCAGATCACGCGTCTGTTTACGGTGGACCTGTATACCAGTGCCCCGTCAGTTGCGGCCGAAAAATAGGGCTATATTCCACGGCGATGAGCGACGAAAGATTCTATGCAACTGAATAACACCCTGCGTAAAAGCCTGCGGCGTATCAGCCTGACGCCATTGATCGATCTGGTATTTATTCTGCTGGTATTTTTTATTCTGCAAACCAGTTTTATTCAGTTTCGCACGCTGGGTGTGCCGGTACCCGCGGACAACCCCCAGGGCGAAAGCAGCGGCCAGGTGCTGGCCATCGATGTGTTTCCCGACGGCAAGTTGTGGTTGCAGGGAGAAACCCTGAGCGTCAAAAAACTGGGGGCTTATTTGCACTTGCTGGGTGCGGATGGGGAAACCACGGTGCTGGTGCGCGCCGGTGACGATGTGACGTTGCAACTGCTGGTCAGGGTGCTCGACCAGTTGCACGGCAATGGGTTGCAGCGTATTCAGATTATCGGGCTGGAGGCGGGTGCGCCGTGAAAACCAGTGTTAGACCCGGGCACGCGAACCCCGCCCCGATCAGATTGTCGCAGGCGGTGCATCATACCAATGGCCGCGAAGCCAACATTATTCCGATTATCAATATGACGTTTTTGCTGCTGCTGTTTTTTATGGTGGCCGGTACCCTTACGGAAGCCATGCGCAAGGATATTTTCCCGCCCACCTCCGCCAGTGCCGTGCCGGGACAGCCCGATTTACAGGAATTGCTACTGACCCGGGACGGTAAGTTGCTGTGGCAGGATCAACCTGTATCTGTGAGCGAGTGGGCGCGGCGGTTATCCGCCCATGGGGTGGCAATCCCTGCAACCGTGCGACTGCGGGCCGACGCCGCTACCCGCGCGGCAGTGATTATTCCCCTGCTGGCGGAGTTTAAGGCGCTGAAAATCGCCAGGGTGTCGCTTGTGACCATCCATGAAGCACCATCGCAATAGACAGGCGGCAGTCCGATGCCGCTGAAATGGTTGCGACCGATGTTTCTCTGGCTGAGTTTGTTGCTGGTGTCCCTGGCAATTCATCTGCTGCTGTCCTCCCGGGCGACCATGAATATGCTGTCTCCCGCCGCGCGTCAGTCCCTGGAAGACGCACCGGTTGAAATTCTTCTCGATGTCCCGGAAGTGGTGGAGGAAAAAGAAAAACTGGTGTTTGAAGACCCCATCGAGTTTGAACCACCACCGGTGCTGGTGCCCTCCGCCGCGCTGGCGGCACCGCCGCCGGATGTGAATCTGGCTATGGAAGCGGCGGCCGGCGGCAGCAGCGCCGCTGGCTTTTCCGCACCACTACTCAGCGACTCCTTCGCCACCGCCGGGCAGGGGCTGGCCGGCTACGGCACCGGGATCGGCACGGGGCTGAGCAACAGCACCAACCGGTTTGCGGCCTATGTGCAGGGTCTGCGGGAGACCGGGCTGGACGTGGTGTTTGTGGTGGACACCACCGGCTCCATGGATTGGGTGATCGACGAAGTGCGCAGCCGCATTGTGGATATTGTCGATGCGGTGCGTATGCTGGTGCCGGTGTCCCGGTTTGGTATCGTAGCCTACCGGGATTACGGCAGCCCGGGCTTTGTGACCCGCGCGCAACCGTTAACCTACAGTCTCGGTAAACTCACCGGGTTTCTCAACGGCATGACCGCCGCAGGTGGCGGCAGCCTGGAGGAAGCGGTGTACGAAGGGTTGCGGGTGGCGGTCAATGATGGCGGCTGGCGCCTGGGGGCCAAGCGGGTGATTATTCTGATCGGCGACGCCCCACCCCACAGCGACAATGTGAATGCGCTATTCGCCACCAGCAAGGCTTTTGCCGCCGCCGATGGGCAATTATCCACCCTCGATGTGAGTTTTGAGTCCAACCCCGCAATGTTGGAGGCGACGCTGGGGCGACCGGTGAATCGCGCCCTGTACCGGGACAAGCCCATGTTGAGCTTTCAGCAGCTGGCGGATACGGGTAACGGCGTTGCCGCCACCATGGATGGGGACGTGCGCATCACCCGCCAG
>JBFIHG010000066.1:0-7534 GCA_041601945.1 Porticoccaceae bacterium
AGTAACAGTAACGGCAGGTTTGGCGCTTGCCAGATAATGGCGAAGGCAATAACGGCGGTGATCAGTAGCGTAAACATAATTAACCGAGGCTCCATTTGATCCCCCAGCCAGCCCACCGGGAAGCGTGCACAGGCACTGCCGGCGAGCATAAAACTGAGTACGCTGGCGGCTTCCATACTTTCGTATTGCAGATCGGTGAGATGCAGTACGCCATGCACCACCAGCAGGTAAAGGGGCATAACTCCGCCGAGGAAAAGGATAATAAGAAGCCACAGGGTTGGCGTGCCCAGGGCTTCTTTCAGGGTCCAGGTTTCCATGGTTTTGTATATTTTTGAGTTTGCATATTGTGCTTTTTTGGATTCATCGGTGTGATTGATACCATCGGGGTGTTGATCTCGGTCTGACGGTTTATTGACCACGAATGCGGCCAGCACCATCGCTGCCAGCGCAAATACTGTGGCCAACAGCCAGGCGGTCCGCCAGCTATCGAAGGTCTGGATAATCCGGGTAAACAAGGGTTGAGCAATAAAGCCGCCGACGCCGGCAGCAGTCATCACCAGGCCAATGGCGGTGGCGCGCCGATGCTCAAACCAGTGGGTAATGGTGGTCTGGATCGGAATGACCCCTGAAAATGTAAATCCTAGCGCCATGACCACACCCCAGACTAAGGTCCAGGTCAACAGCGAGGTCGTCACGGTGGCGAGTAGAATACAGCCCAGCGTAAGGACAAACACCCCCGCAATAAGGGTTGCGCGTGCGCCGTATTTATTGGTGGAAAATGCGGCCAGCGGCACAAATATTCCGTAGAGCAGGCCGTGGATGGTCTGGGCCCACGACGCGTCTCCGCGCTGCCAGTTCATGCTGATTACCATTTCGGGGAAAATGACATTGAACCCGTAATACACGAAACCGACGGCAAACATGTATACGCCAAACAGCAGGCCCGCGTTTTTCCAGCCAAAAAACTCACCGGATGCGCTGGCCATGGGCGAGGTGTTGGAGGCCGGTGTATTTGACATAGTGAGGTGTCCTGCCATCCGGCCAAATTGCTATTTTTTGTCAGTGGCCGGAACAGAGCAGGCTAACGCGAATCGGAGCACCTTGCTAGCGTTAGATTGTTTGCGACGTCGGTTATGAGAGGTTGCTGTGGGCGCACGAACAATAACAATTCCCCCATGGTGCAGCGACACGATCAGCGAAACACAAGTTCGTCTATAATCACTCCTTTTCTCAAGCATCAGTCCACATGGCAAATTCACTACAGGATCAATTACAGAAATCCGGCCTGATTGACGCCAAAAAAGCCAAACAGGCGACCAAAGAGCGTAATAAACAGAACAAGGCACAACGCCACGGCAAGCAACCGGTGGCCGATGATAAGCAGCAGGTGATAGCCCAGGAAAAAGCCGAAAAAATCGCCAACGATCGGCGCCTTAATCAGGAGAAAAATGAACGCGCGCAGCGCAAAGCGTTGGCCGCGCAGATTAAGCAACTGATAGATATGAACACCATTTCTGCCGCCGGAGACCAGGCGTTCAATTTTACCGATGGTAAACACATCAAACGTATGTACGTCGACAAAGCACAGGCCGGACGGTTAAGTGCCGGCGTGTTCGCCATTGTCAAACAGGGGGATAAATACGTCCTCGTCCCTGCTGCCGTCGCGGACAAGATTGCCGAACGCGATAAAGGCAGAGTGATATTTAGTGCGGAAAAAGCCCACGATAGTGTTGCCGAAGACGACCCGTATGCGGACTATCAGATTCCAGATGATCTGATGTGGTAGTCGCCGTGTACAGAAAGTCGGCGTGTGCAAAAAGTCGGCCCGCGTAAAAAATCGACCCGCGACTAACAGCAAGGCACCTACTAACTTACGTAAATAAAAGAGGGTTAAGCAAATGTCAGGTAACGCCATTTTCGTTCCGTTCTTTGGGTTAATGCTGCTCACGATGGGGGTGTGGGTGTTTATGTATATTCGCCGCCTGACCTGGATCAGTGCCAACAGCCCCGACCCCCAGTCAATCTCCACCCCGGAGAAGCTTAATCAGGTGCTACCGGAAGCGGTTAACTACCCGTCCAACAACTTGAAAAATCTGTTCGAGTTGCCGGTGCTGTTTTACGCCCTGTGCCTGTATCTGGCGGCGGTCGCTCAGGTGGACTCGCTGTATGTGTATGGCGCCTATGGCTACCTGGCGCTGCGGGTCGTCCACAGCGCGGTGCACTGCACGGTTAATCTGGTGCTGTTACGCTTCGGGTTATATGTCACCTCCTCCTTAATTTTGTGGTTAATGATCGGTCGTGCCGCCTATGTTGCGTTAACTGGCTCGGCCTGAACCAGCTTTAACTACCTGTTACGCGCCGGGCGTTACCCGGTTGGGCCTGGCCTCAGGCGCAAAACGGATTTTTTGTGACCACCCGAATAAACGAGGTTAACAGGGCGCGGAATCCGGCTATAATTGCTACCCCTGAGTAAAGTAACGAAACCCTAAGGTAACGAAATGTCAAGTGCAGCACTGGAATCAGTACTCGAGCTCCCACCCACCGCTAACAAATCACCCGTCGATTATGAAACTGTGATTATCGGTGCCGGGCTGTCCGGCATTGGTGCCGCAATACGGTTGCTGCGCGAGAATCTGGGTGATTTTGTGATTCTGGAGAAGGCCGACGATGCAGGCGGTACCTGGCGGGACAACACGTATCCGGGGCTGGCAGTGGATATCCCCTCCCTGAGTTACTCGTTCTCTTTCGAACAAAACCCCTATTGGTCCAGCCTGTATGCCCCCGGCCCGGAAATGAAGGCGTACGTGGACCATTGTATGAGCAAGTATGGGGTGCGCCCGCATATGCGCTACAACGTGGAGACTACCGAATCAATCTACGACGAGCAGCGCAATGTGTGGGTAACGCACACCAAATCTGGGCAGACGTTTACCTCCCGGTATCTGGTTAGCGCCACCGGCTTTTTGACGATTCCCAAACTGCCCATTATCGACGGCATCGAGGATTTCAAGGGCAAGGTTATGCATACCGGCCGCTGGGATCACAGCTACGACCTGACCGACAAGCGCGTCGGGTTTATTGGTACAGGGGCCACGGGTATTCAGGCGGTGCCGGAAATTGTCGACCGGGTGAAATCTCTGGATGTGTATCAGCGCACGCCAATCTGGTTACTGCCCAAAAAGGAAATTCAGTTCGGGCCGAAATTGCAAAAAGCCTTTGCCAAAGTTCCCGGGTTACAACGGGCGGCGCGCCTACTGACGATTTTCTTCACTGATATCATCATGATTAATCTTTTGATCTTTAATAAATACTTTTCGCCAATCGGCAAAAAACTCGAAAAAATATGTATCGCCCACATTCGCAAACAGGTCGATGACCCCGCTACCCAGGACGCGTTGATTCCCACCTACGACTTTGGCTGCAAACGGCCAAGCTTCACCAGCAAGTTCTATCCCGTGTTTAATCGCGAGAATGTCAGCCTGGTTACCGACCCTATCGAGCGCATTACCGAAAATGCCATTGTCACCAAAGATGGCACCGTGCGCGAAATTGACACGCTCATTTGCGCCACTGGCTTTGAAGTGTTCCAGAAAGGCAGCGTGCCGACGTTTAAACTGGTGGGCAAAAACGGTCTGGACATTAGCGACTTCTGGGAAGAGAACCGCTATCAGGCATTTGAAGGCTCCACGGTGCCGAATTTTCCGAATTTCTTTATGATGTTTGGCCCCTACAGCGTGTGCACCGCATCCTGGTTCGGCATGATCGACACCCAGTCGAAACATCTGACGCGCTGTTTGAAGGCGGCCAGAAAACGTCACGCCAACTACATTGAAATCCGGAAGGAAGCCAACGACGCCAACTTTCGCAAGGTGCAGAAAAATACCGGCAATACGATTTTCAAGGTGGGCAGTTGCGCGACTTCCAACAGTTACTATTTTGATCGCCATGGCGACAGCCCCACCATTCGACCAACCATGGGCTTTATTCACTGGCTCACCAGCCGGTTTTTCCGCATGAGCAACTACACGTTTGACAGTAAGTAAGCCCATGAACAACTAATCCGCGAGCAGGGCAACGTTCCGATTTTCGCGGGACGCGCAGCTCAGCAAGCTAACTTTGCGCGACGCATTAGTAGCAGGATTAGAGCGTCGACAAGTTATTACATTGTGTATAAATTTTTAATTCACCCTTCGACAGACGAGATCGATTATGAGTAATACGTCAGACAACACCCTGGACGCTATCGTGGTCGGCACCGGTATGGCGGGTATGTATATGCTGCACCGTCTGCGCCAACAGGGTTTGCGCGTACAGGCCATCGAGGCTGGCTCCGGAGTGGGCGGCGCCTGGTACTGGAACCGTTACCCGGGCTGTCGCTGCGATGTGCCCAGCATTGAATACTCGTTCTCTTTTAGCGACGAACTGCAACAAGAGTGGGACTGGACCGAAGCTATGGCCAGTCAGCCGGAGCTGGAACGCTATCTGAATCATGTGGCGGATCGATTCGATTTACGTCGCGATATCAAGTTTGATACCCGGGTAACCTCTGCTATTTACGACGCCGACCGCAATCTGTGGACGGTGGGTACGGACCAGGGCGACATCTATAAGGCTACTTACTGCATTATGGCTACCGGCTGCCTGACAGTGCCTAATTTCCCTGACATTAAAGGCGCGGATACCTTCAAGGGCGAGGTTTACCACACCGCCCTGTGGCCCAACCGGGAAGTGGACTTTCGGGGCAAACGGGTGGCCGTGATTGGTTCCGGCTCCTCCGGGGTACAGACCATTCCGGCAATCGCCGCCACTGCCAAACAAGTCATCGCGTTCCAGCGCAGCCCGGTCTACACGTTCCCCGCGCAAAACCGCCCCATGAAGCCCGAATTTCTCGCCCAGGCGAAAGCTGATTATGCCTATATCCGTGAAAAACAGCGCAATTCTGAGCTGGGGCTGGCCTACTACAACGGCCCCAAAAAGGCGCCCACCGAAGACAAACCAAAACGGCCCAGCAAAAATATTCTCGACCTTACCCCGGAACAACGGCGGCAGGAAATCAAGGACTTTGGCTTTAACGTGCTGTCCATGTATGCCGATGTGTATACCAGCACCGAAGCCAACGATATCGCCTGTGACCTGTATCGGGAAGTCATCCAGGAAATGGTGCACGATCCGGACACCGCCGCAGGCCTGTCGCCACAGGATTACCCGCTAGGGTGCAAGCGACCGGTTATCGATACCGCGTATTACGAAACCTTTAACCAGGACCACGTGACATTGGTTGATTTGCGTAAAGGCGGTATCGAGGAAATCACCCCCGCTGGCCTGCGCACCGCCAATGCCGACTACGAATTCGATATTCTGGTGTACGCCACCGGGTTCGACGCCATGACCGGGGGCCTGAAAAAAATTGATATTCGCGGCCGCGACGGGCTGAAACTAATCGACAAATGGGCCCATGGGCCGCGCATGTACCTGGGTTTACAGAGCGCTGGGTTCCCCAACTTCTTTACCACCACAGGACCCGGCAGTCCGTCGGTATTAAGTAATGTCATTCACTCCATCGAGCAACACGTGGAATGGATTGGCGATTGCATCGCTTACCTTCAAGCTAACCGTATCAAGACCATCGAACCACAGGTAGAGGCGGAAGATGCCTGGATAGAGCACGTCAACGACGTGGCCAAAGGTACCATGCTGACCGCGCCGACCTGTAACTCCTGGTATCTGGGCACCAACATCCCCGGTAAAACCCGAATTTTTATGCCCTATGTCGCGGGCACGAAAACCTACCGCCAAAAATGCGAGGCTGTGGTGGCCAACGGTTACGAAGGATTTGAGCTGTCGCGCTGAACCCCCGTCAATCCAACGCAGCTGCAGTTCAGGGTTCGTATCAACACGGCCCTGAATCCGCCAAGGGCGGCATCACATCTGCTGTGAACCCGGGGACGGCCGAAATAGTACTTTACTAACAACTAAAGAAAACTAACGCAACCAAATAAAATATATAGATATTTTTAGTCAAAAAAACCCGTTAATCGGCACCCCAACCCCGTTTGTCTGACATTCCTTCTTTCCCAGCATCCGTTCTTCTACTCTTACTCAGGTTTTTGATTATTGCTTTGGTTGATCGGGAGAGCTGCTAGCGTGGCGCCTCTGAACCAATCACGGCCTGACTCTCGAATATCAAAAAAAAGGATTTGTCGGGTGCTACCCATAACGAAGTATTTTGATCGTGTCTCGATAGACTGGAAACACAACGTGGACCCGCGGCTTCACCCGGATATCGTGGTGCTACTTTACAGTGCCACACCGGTGGTGGTACTCGCCACCCTGGGGAACGCCGCAATTCTGACCACCGTGTTATGGCCCTACGTGAATCCAGTTACTGCCTTTTTCTGGCTGGCACTAATAACCCTCAACGCTGCGGCACGTATTGGTCTGCACATTTTATTTCGGCGGAGCCCCGTTGACCTGGATACCAGAACGCGATGGGACACGTATCTATTTATTAACGTGCTAATTGCAGGACTGATCTGGGGGAGTTTGCCCTATGCGCTATACCCTGCCAACAGCCTCGCCCATCTGACGTTTATTGCATTTGTCCTCGGCGGCATGTGTGCGGGTGCGGTCAGTGTCTATGCAGCTCAACTGAAAATGTTATTTGCGTTCCTGTTGCCAGCACTGATCCCCTTGATCGTGCGCCTGTCTACTTTGGACGAGGCGTTCCGTCACTCCATGGCACTGATGGTCACACTTTTTTTGGTGATGGTCTCGATTACTGGCTGGCGCACCCATCGGTCAATCATCACTTTTCTGACCGTTCGTCAGGCACACCATCTGGCTGAAAAAGATCTGCGTCTTGCGGCAAGCGCATTTGAAACACGCGACGGCATCTTAATCACGGATGCCGATGGCAAAATTGTGCGGGCAAATCGCGCCATGTATGCCATCACCGGTTATTCCCATAAGGAGCTAGATGGACGCAAACCCACATTTTTTGCCCGGGATGTCCACGCCGGGAAAATTACCGAACTACAAACTACGCTGGCACTGGATGGCCGCTGGCGGGGTGAAATCCAGGAGCGACGCAAAAATGGCGAAACTTTCCCCCTCGACGTGTCGCTGTCTGCGATCACCGGTGAGAATGGATACATTACCCATTACGTAGCCCACTGCCGAGATCTCACCAACCACAAACGTAACGAGGAACGCATTTTATTTCACGCCCATTACGATACTCTGACCGAGCTGCCCAATCGGCGTTTAATGCTCGACCGCCTGCAACAGGAGCTGGCACGCGCGCAGCGTCATAACCACAAAGGCGCCGTGTTATTTATTAATCTCGATCGATTCAAGTCAGTTAACGGATTGCTCGGACACGCCATGGGCGATGTGATCTAGCACCACTTTTGTGGACACTTTATGCACACAGCTTTTCATAATTCTCAGGTGATTGATAGTCCAATGATGAATGTAATCTTTCTCGATTATAAAACTCAATATATTCGACAATATGGGCAACCGCTTCAATCAC
>JBFIHG010000067.1:0-7400 GCA_041601945.1 Porticoccaceae bacterium
CGAGGGGTCGGTTACCAGACCGACACTCGGCGCGCCAGCATTTTGCAGTTGCGCCATCAGCTCCACGACTTTGCCGTAACCCACATTCCTGTCGCCCCACACCAGCACGGGGGTTTCCGGTTTCTGGCGCAGGACTTTGCCCACCTTATCGATAATCGCGGTAAGTGGTTCCTCGACATTTTCGCCGTTGCCCAGATCAATAAAAAAGGTGCCATCCGCCATCAGCGATACGATCAGCGGTTCCTTGTCCTTGTCATCCAGGGGTGCCGCCGGTGCCTGCGGAAGGTCTACCTTCACGCCCTGCATCAGTAGCGGTGCGGTGACCATAAACACAATCAGCAACACCAGCATAACGTCGATATAAGGTACGACATTAATTTCCGCAACCAGCTTGCGCTTGAACTTTCGTCTACTCATGGCGTTCAGTCGCTGTGCACTCGCCGGTGCAAAATACTGGAAAATTCCTCCGCGAAGGTTTCGTAGGCGCTGTACAGCCCATCGGCATGAGCGGAGTATCGGTTATAGGCCAACACCGCTGGAATGGCTGCGAACAAACCCATGGCGGTTGCGATCAGCGCTTCGGAAATTCCCGGCGCAACGGTAGCCAGTGTGGCCTGCTGCACCATGGCCAGACCGCGGAACGATTGCATGATGCCCCACACGGTGCCAAACAGGCCGACATAAGGACTAACTGACGCGACGCTGGCCAGGAATGGCAGATGCGCATTGAGCTTTTCCTCTTCCCGTGACAAGGCCACGCGCATGGCCCGTTCGGTACCTTCCATCACCGCTTCCGGGTCGGCGTTGCCCTGCTGTGTTAACCGATTGAACTCGCGAAAACCGGAGCGAAACAGGTTTTCAACACCGTCGATACTGCTACTGGATTTGGCTCTCGCGCTACCGTCCCGGTAGAGTTCATTAAGATCCACGCCGGACCAGAACGTATTCTCAAAACGGCGCAGTCCCGCCCGTGCATTGCGCAAATACATGCCGCGTTGGACGATCATGACCCAGGACACAATCGACGCGACAAACAACAACAGCATTACCATCTGTACTGGCAGGCTGGCGCCCACCACCAGCTCCCATAAAGACAACTGTTCAGTCACTATTTTCCTCCACCGATTTTACCGCGCGCGCACTGGCGCTAAGCGTTAACAAATACCTTTTCAAGCATCGCCTTTGGCATCGCCACCGGGCGCATGGTGGTGCGATTGACGCACGCCACCTTGACCTGCGCATCGCACATCAGTTCCGTCCCGCGACACACTGTCTGGGCCACCACAAAATAGGCGCGACCATACTCCGTTCCCTGCGCAGTAGCTACTACCTGATCGTCCAGACGCGCAGATTTTTTATAGTTAATTGACAGTGAATGAACAACAAATATCAAATCATCACCCCAAAATGCCGGACTCGCAAAACCGAAGCTGCGCAACCATTCGGAGCGGGCGCGCTCCATGTACTTGAGGTAGTTGACGTAGTACACGATCCCCTGCGCATCGGTATCTTCGATATACACTCGTATAGGCAGCCGAAATTCGCTCATCTTCCTCTGGGGTCCGCAGGATTCGTGGTGTCCAGCAATGCCTGTTGACGCGCGACCTCACCAGGCATCTGCAAACCAAAGTGCTCGTAGGCCAGGCGCGTCACCATGCGCCCGCGGGGGGTCCGCATCAGATACCCTTGCTGAATCAGGTAGGGTTCGACCACATCTTCCACAGTACCCCGCTCTTCGCTGAGGGCCGCCGCCAGGCTGTCGACCCCCACCGGACCGCCGTCAAACTTATCGATAACCGCACGCAACAAACGTCGATCCATTTGATCAAACCCGGAGCGATCCACCTTAAGACGGTCGAGGGCATTATCCGCCACGCTATCGGTGATCGTACCGTTCCCCTCGACCTCGGCAAAGTCGCGGACCCGTCGCAGTAACCGATTGGCCACCCGCGGAGTGCCGCGCGAGCGACGGGCAATTTCCACTGCCCCGCGCGCTTCAATTTCAACGCCGAGAATGGCGGCCGACCGGGTAACAATCGTCGTCAGCTCATCCACCGAATAGAATTCCAGCCGTTGCACAATGCCAAACCGGTCCCGCAACGGCGAGGTCAATAGACCCGCACGGGTGGTGGCGCCCACCAGAGTAAACGGTGGCAGGTCGAGTTTAATTGAGCGTGCAGCCGGACCTTCGCCGATCATAATATCCAGCTGATAGTCTTCCATGGCTGGATAAAGAATCTCTTCCACAACTGGGCTGAGGCGATGAATTTCGTCAATAAACAGGACATCCCCCGCCTCGAGGTTGGTCATCAACGCCGCCAGATCCCCCGCTTTTTCCAGTACCGGGCCAGAGGTAGACTTAAACTGCACCTGCATTTCATTGGCGATAATCTGTGCCAGCGTAGTCTTACCCAACCCTGGTGGCCCAAATATCAGGGTGTGATCGAGAGGTTCGCCGCGTTGGCGGGCGGCGCGAATAAAGATATCCATTTGTTCGCGCACCGCTTGCTGGCCAATATACTCAGCGAGATAGAGGGGGCGTATGGCGCGATCAAATCGCTCCTCGGATTCACTCGCGTCGGGCGCTATCAGGCGGTCTGTTTCTATCATTATCACTGCACGATTAAGGAGTTAAATCTACTCGACGTGACTAGGATAGCCGCCACGCTACTTTTTCACTACACTTTTCAAGGCCATTCTTATCAGTGTTTCGCTGCTCGGCACCCCGTCGCCTTCCGGCAGCGCCGCGTTAACCATACGCGCCGCCTCCTGAGGTTTGTAACCCAGGGACACGAGGGCGCTCTCGGCATCCTGTACAATCTGGGCGCGCCCCGGCTGCACCCGTCGATCTGGATTTAAAGCCGCGCGCGGCGTTTCCCAGTCGGCAAGCCGATCACGCATCTCTACTAACAACCGCTCTGCTGTTTTCTTGCCAACTCCGGGGAGTCGCACCAATGCGGCGGTGTCATTAGTTTGTACGCAGCGCACAAAATCCGAGACCGTGACGCCGGACAAAATCGCCAGCGCCATTTTCGGACCTACACCATTAACTTTGATCAGCGCACGAAATAATTGCCGTTCGTTAGCAGCACTGAAACCAAACAGAACCTGGGCGTCTTCACGCACCGAAAAATGGGTGACCAATTGAACCTGTTGTCCCTCGTCGGGAAGTTCAAAAAATGTGTTCAGGGAAACCTGAATCTCATAGGCTACACCCTGTACATCCACCAGCAGCGTGGGTACTTGTTTTTCCAGAAGGGTACCGCAAATCCTGCCTATCACGTTGCGTTCCTGTGTTGTGTGGCTACTGTCTACGGCCGCGAGCGAACTTACCACTGCCCTGAACTGTCGCCTGCCCCACGGAATGCGCATGACAAATCGCCACCGCGAGTGCATCCGCCGCATCCTCCGCGGGCGCGGCGGGCAAGTTCAGCAGGCGCATCACCATATGCTGAATCTGTTCTTTATTAGCAGCCCCGGTACCTACCACGGCCTGCTTGACCGTGCGCGCGCTATATTCCGCAATCGTCAACTCCCCGTTCACACCGGCCACGATAGCAGCGCCGCGGGCCTGCCCGAGGCGCAACGCGGCACGCGGATCGCGGGCGAAAAACACCTCTTCAATGGCCATTTGCTGCGGACAATAGGTGGTAATAACCTCACTCACCCCCTGAAAGATAATACCCAAACGTTCCGGCAGGTAGGCTTTTTCAGGTAAGCGAATAATACCGCTGGCGATGTACCGCAGGGTGGAGCCCGCCACGTCGATGACACCAAAACCGGTGCGGCGCGAACCAGGATCAATCCCCAACACAATCGCCATCAGCCTACCGTGCCACACAAAGTTAAGGCAGTGTTGCAACGGTAGACACGCCCGTCAAGCGCTCGTACGCCCACGGGCCCACCATTCGCCAGGCAGTATGTCGTGGGAGCGCCCTCGACAGCCCCATTGAGCATGTGGATTACCGGTAAAGAGGCAGCCATTGGTGGCCTGATTACTGCGAGACTTCGTGTCAGGATAGCTGCGCCAGAACCGCAGCGGGAATATCTGCGTTGGAATAAACGTTCTGCACATCGTCAAGCTCTTCCAGACTATCGACGAGTGCGACTATGGCTTCTGCGTGCTCCAGATCAACTGCGACCGAGATCGCGGCGCGCTGTATAACTTCGGCATTCTCAAACGCCAGACCAGTGTCCACCAACGCATCGCGCACCGTAGAAAAAATTTCCAGGGCTGTGACCACATCAATCGAACGATCCTCGTTGGCGATAACATCTTCCGCACCGGCCTCAATCGCCGTCTCGACGATACGGTCTTCGTCCGCCCCGGCGGGGAAACTGATCTGACCGACGCGAGTGAACAGATAGGCCACCGACCCATCGGTGCCGAGATTACCGCCGCGCTTACTGAACGCATGACGCACATCGGATACTGTGCGATTGCGATTGTCCGTCAGACACTCCACTAACACCGCAACGCCACCAGCACCATAGCCTTCGTAGGTCACCTGTTCGTAGTTTTCCCCTTCGCCAGTGCCCGCACCACGCTGGATCGCCTTATCTATTGTGTCCCTTTTCATATTGGCGCCGAGGGCTTTATCCACCGCGCTGCGTAATCGCGGATTATCTTCCGGCGACGCACCACCAGTTTTGGCGGCCACCACCAGTTCGCGAATCAACTTGGTAAACTGTTTGCCGCGCAGCGCATCCTGCGCCGCCTTGCGATGCTTGATATTTGCCCACTTACTGTGTCCCGCCATACCCTCAGCCGTTCTCGTTAATAGGCCCGCATCGATATTCAGGGGGTTTCCCGCAGGCGGATGTGGAGTTCGCGCAATTGCGCGCTGTCCACAGTGCCAGGGGCATCCGTTAACAGACACTGCGCGCTCTGGGTTTTGGGAAACGCAATGACGTCGCGGATAGACTCCGCACCGACCATAAGCATTACCATTCGATCAAGACCAAAAGCCAGCCCACCGTGGGGCGGGCAGCCGTACTTCAGGGCGTCCAGTAAAAAGCCAAACTTCTCGCGTTGTTGTTCAGCGTCGATCTGCAACAGGTTGAACACCTCCCGTTGTAGTGCCTGATCGTGAATACGAATTGACCCGCCACCTAATTCAGTGCCATTGAGCACCATATCGTAGGCCCGCGACAGTGCTGCACCGGGATTTGCCCGTAATGCATCCACTGTGCAGGACGGTGCGGTAAACGGATGATGCAAAGCATTCCAGCGATCGCCTTCGCCGCGCTCGAACATCGGAAAATCCACAACCCACAGTGGCGCCCACTTGGCGGTGTACAAATTCAGGTCCGCACCCAGTTTGCAGCGCAAGGCGCCAAGCGCCTCGCTCACGATTGAGCCCTGGTCGGCACCAAAGAAAATCAGATCCCCATCCCGTGCCTGCAGCCGCTGCAATAATTGCTCACGCACCGGTATCGGCAAGAATTTTATGATCGGCGACTGCAGTCCCTCCTCCAGGTCGGTGCTGTCGTTCACCTTTATATAGGCCAATCCGCGGGCGCCATAAATGGCGACAAATTTGGTGTAATCGTCGATTGCCTTGCGCGTCAACAGGCTGTTGCCGTCCGGGACCTTCAACGCCGCCACGCGCCCAGAGGGGTCGTTGGCTGGTCCCGAAAAGACCTTAAACTCAACATCTTTCATCAGGTCTTTAACTTCGACCAACTCCAGAGGAATCCGCAAATCGGGTTTGTCGCTGCCGTAGCGTTGCATGGCTACGGCATAGCTGATGCGCGGAAATTCCCCCAGCTGCACATCCAACAGTTCGGCAAACAGCTCGCGAATCATGTTTTCCGTGACAGCCATGATGGCCGCTTCGTCGACGAATGACGCCTCGATGTCGATCTGCGTAAACTCGGGCTGCCGATCAGCGCGCAGATCTTCGTCGCGAAAACAGCGGGCGATCTGATAATAGCGATCAAATCCTGACACCATCAGCAGTTGCTTGAAGAGTTGCGGCGACTGCGGCAACGCAAAAAATTTGCCATTGTGGGTACGACTCGGCACCAGGTAATCCCGCGCGCCCTCCGGGGTGGCACGGGTAAGTATGGGCGTTTCGATATCGATAAAGTCAGCGCTTTCGAGATGGCGCCTGATGACACTGGTCACCCGCGCACGAAAGCGCAGATTGTGCTGCATTTCCATGCGGCGCAAGTCCACATAACGGTGGCGCAGGCGCACATCCTCACCGACACGAATATGCTCGTCCAACTGAAACGGGGGCGTGTCGGCGGCATTGAGGATGTCTATCTCGAGCCCATAAATTTCGATTTCGCCGGTACGCATATCCGGGTTTACCGTCTGTGGCGTACGCGCACGCACACGTCCGCTAATCTGTACCACATATTCGCCACGCACCCGATCGGCGGTCGCAAAATGCGCGCCACTGTCCGCGTCAAAAACGACCTGAACAATCCCTTCCCGGTCGCGCAGGTCGATAAAAATAACTCCGCCGTGATCGCGACGCCGGTCCACCCAACCACACACCACCACTTCGCGATGAATATCGTCTGAACTGAAATTTCCACAATAGTTTGTGCGCATAGGCCATGTATTCCAGATTTTTAAAGGTATTGCCGCGACTCAGCTTTCTGTCGCCGTTTTGGGTGCTGGCGGCGCCGGCGCCGACACCGCACCTGCTCCACTCGACTCCCCAGCACTTTTTTTATCGCCGTGGCCACCGCCGGTGTCCCCGGCCAGGTTGCGCTTTTTATCCCCGGTTTTGAAATCGGTTTCGTACCAGCCGCCGCCACTCAGACGAAAAGCACCTGCAGTCAACTGCTTTTTCAGGGTCGCTTTGCCGCACGCCGGGCACTCCACCAACAGACTGTCATTCACCTTCTGGATAGCCTCCAGAACATGCGCGCATTGGGTACAACGATATTCGTAGATAGGCATAAACTGTCTTAACCTCATCAGGTGTGTAGATCAAAGCAACGCCGCAATTGCGCCGGACCTGCGCTGGACTAGCACCGAGCCAGTGCCCGACCTGTTAAAAGCGACATTACAGGGTATCCGTAGCGGGCTTTCCCCAGGTTAAATATCGCAGCGACCGCCAACCGGTTTTTGGCGCTGAGCGCCCCAGGAAAATTATCGGCCACCCGCAAAATGGAGCGCATTATACCCCACCCCACCCACCCCTTGTAGGCGTCGGCAGCGACCCCGCCCAAATTAGTGCAAACGCCAACACACCAACTACGGGGAAGCTAATTTTCAGCCAAACAGGCTGTTTTTTTCCTGAAATTAGTTGCTTGAGCCGGATGGATGCTATATATATAGCGCTGGTTGCAGTTGCACGTTTCGATTCCTGTCTCGGGCAGCGTGTATTTCCAACAATAACTGACATTAACTTCATACCATTCAGGTAACGAAAAAGGGA
>JBFIHG010000068.1:0-6679 GCA_041601945.1 Porticoccaceae bacterium
AGCCGACGCGCGAGCCACACAATGCCATTGCCCGGATGATTCAGTACACCCGCCGATAGACCGGTTTCTTCCACGACACCATTGCGTGACAGAATGGCGCCGACCCAACGCAAATCCACATCCATGGGCCGTACCGGGCGTCCACCGGTAATAATACCCGCGCAAGCGGCGTTATCGGCGATGGTGTCTGTAACCTGCCGCCGTCGTCCGCTGACCGGATCAATCCGCTGGGTGCGCGCGTCAATAATTTCGATGGCCGGACTGACAAATTCAGTGGCGCGTAATACGTCGGTTAAGGTGATGTGCTCGCCCTGCAGGCGCTCCCCCAGATAAAACGCCAGTTCCACCTCCACCATGGGTACGATAAAACGATCAAAGGGTATATCGCCCCCGGCTTCGAATACCATGTCGTCAAACAAAGTGCCGTAATCTGGCTCGTCCAGTTGCACTGCCACCTGCATCGCGCGGGACGTCAAACCGATTTTTCGGCCGACAATTCGACGCCCCTCCGCAAGCCGCAGCCGCGTCCATTCTTCCTGAATGGCGTAGCCGTCGTCGATGGTCATGTCGGGGTAAGCCAGGGACAGTTGACCGATCGCCTCGCCGCTTTGCAAAGCGCTATTTAGTGCCGCCGCACTTTTGGTAATGACAGCTTTGTTCAACATAGCTCTGTGTATGCCCGCTTAATGACTATTAAAGTGATTGACCATTAACGGGAACATTGCGTCCCAGCGTTGGGTTTGCGCCCAGTGCCCACAGCGATCCAGTACATGCAGCTCCGCATTCTTTAGATGTTCGAGAAAATACAGACTGGTTTCGAGGGGCACGATACGATCCTGCCGACCGTGCACAATGGCAAAATCGTGGGGCATGCGCTGCAGCGCAGATGGCGGAAGGATGAGCTCGTCCATTCCGGTGCGCATGGCGGCAAACATAATTTCCTGCACCGCGCGCACTTTCGGGTCCGTAGCAACACCAAATCGGGTTTGCACAATATCTTCGATTTCCGGCATCAAGCTGGGGTCGTAGACAAAGCTGTGCATCATTTCGCGATAACGACCAATGCGCGGATCTTCGTAGAAGGTCAGAAGGCGGGACATTTCCGAGGTCCAGGTCATGGGTGCGCCGATGGCGCCCATCAACAATACCTTGTTAAAACGCTGCGGCGCTTCCAGTGTCAGGTGCAAAGCGAGGGCACCGCCCATGGAGTTGCCCA
Organism: Porticoccaceae bacterium; assembly: GCA_041601945.1. Classification (GTDB taxonomy): domain Bacteria; phylum Pseudomonadota; class Gammaproteobacteria; order Pseudomonadales; family Porticoccaceae; genus JBFJKD01. The sequence continues at coordinate 1,217 of JBFIHG010000068.1, forward strand.
CCATATGCGCCTGTTCAATGTTCAATTCATCCATTAACGCTTTCACCTGTTCTACCCTCAGGCCAATCCATCCAGCGATATGCCCTGGTAAATCTTGCGGCAAATCGGATTGGCCAAACCCGATAAGATCCGGCGCGACCACGTAGAAATGCTCGGCCAGATCGGGCGCGCAGCGCTGCCAGTTGGACATTGCACTCGCGCCAGGCCCGGCGCCGTGCAATAAAATCACAGCGGGGTTTTTTGGGTCGCCAGCCAACAGGCAGTGACTCGCCAGTGCGCCAGAGGCAATTTTCTTTTCTACAATCGGGTGACTCATATCTTGCTCCTAAACCAAATCAAAAATCATCGAACGCAATGCTGCCTACAGGAAAATATATAAGCGCTCACTAACGTTCGTTATCAGCGTTCTGAAGATGCCCGACAGACGCACACAACCAACGAGGGAATAGTATTTTGCTGCGCTTTAAACAGAGCCGGATAATACCTGCCCGCCCGGGGATAAACAACTGAGCCCCAATTCTGCCAATGCTTCCTCTTTTTACGCGTCCTCTGTACGTTTTGTACGTATCACCGACAATGTGGTTACCAACAGGGTGAGCAGAGTTAACGGTATCGCGAAGTACAGCATCGCCGCGCTATAAATCGGCACGGCCGCGTGATGCGCCGCGGCGAGAATCAAGTACAGGGTGTAGGCAATATAATACCCAAACAGCGCGGCCCCCTCCCAGCGGCTGATCACGCCGCCCGTAAAAAAGATCGGTAAACATACGAACGCCACGACAATCATGATGGGTAAATCGAAATTGATCACCGCGCTGGCGACTGCCATACCCACGGGAGACACCGCACTCGCCACACCCAATACGCCCAATAAATTGAACAGATTACTACCGACAATATTGCCAACCGCGATATCCCGCTCGCCACGCAGGCTGGCAACCACGGACGTTACCAGCTCGGGTAGCGACGTTCCCGCCGCAACAATGGTTAACCCGATGACCAGCTCGCTCACTCCAAAGTACTGCGCAATGGTCACGGCGCTGTCGACTAACCATTTCGATCCGAGTACCAGCAGTACCAACCCGCCTGCGACCAGCGCGCCATTTAACAGCCAGCGATTGGCGACCTGGTCGCGCACACCAAACTCCCGTGTGTACTCGTCTTTTACCTGCGCATTTTCTGAGCGACTTTGCTTAATCAGCACAACGATATAGAACAGTAGCCCCGCAAACAGCAGGATTCCCTCGACGCGACTAATGCGCCCGTCCAGCGCCAACAGCATCACCAGAATTGAGGCCCCAATCATCAGCGGCACATCCAGCCGTATCAGCTGTTGCGATACTGCCAGTGGCGCCACCAGTGCCGACAGGCCAAGGATAAACAACACATTAAAAATATTGCTGCCGATAACATTGCCAAGCGCAATATCGGGCTGATGAGCCAGGGCCGCCTTGACGCTGATCGCCAGTTCCGGCGCACTGGTACCAAACGCAACAACCGTTAGCCCGATGATCAAAGGCGATATACCCAGCGCGCTTGCCATACGGGAACTGCCGCGCACCAGAGCTTCCGCGCCAACGACCAGAAAGCCGAGGCCCAGCACAAACAAAAGAATTGCCATAGAGTAATCAATCAATGAAGCGGTGATGGATCGCCAGCCACTAGCGACCCGAGGGTGCTTATCTTACTTTGAAACCTGCAACCAGCGTAGTCCAACGGAGCTTGCGAACACTTGGCACCGGTAACTTGCCTGCCCTCCTCCAGAAGCGCGTAGTTATCCGCGAGGGAATAACAGGCTCCCGCCAGGCGGCGCAGACAAATCCGCGTATGCCGAGGCCGTACAAACGGGAGTCGTGAATATTATTTGCACAGCAGTAAGCTTGACGAGGGCGCGATTTGCCCCCAATGGGTCATGCTTCACGACACAGGGTGACCGTGTACAATGTGCGGCCAACCACTTGCTTGAGATGCACCCGCCACAAATGGATAAACACGATACCACGCACTTCGGTTTTCAGGACATTCCGGCCGCAGAAAAAGCCGGGCGGGTAGCCGATGTGTTTCATTCTGTGGCGCCTAAATATGACTTGATGAACGACTTGATGTCTGCGGGCGTACACCGCCTGTGGAAACAGGCGACCATCGAATCCTCCGGGGTACGGCCAGGCCACAGCGTTCTGGATATCGCCGGGGGCACCGGTGATCTGGCCCTGAAATTCGCACGGCTGGTGGGCCAGGATGGCCGGGTAATACTGGCGGATATTAATGCGTCAATGCTTGCGATCGGTCGCGACCGCCTACTGGACAAGGGTATTGCTGGCAACCTGTTTGTGGCACAGGCCGATGCCGAAACTCTGCCTTTTGCTGACAACACGTTTCACTGTATTTCCATCGCGTTCGGCCTGCGCAACGTCACCGACAAAGCTCGAGCACTGGCAGAGATGCACCGGGTGCTAAAACCCGGCGGACGTTTGTTGGTGCTGGAATTTTCCAAACCGGTTAGCCCCGCACTGGCAAAACTCTACGATGCCTATTCGTTTCACCTGCTGCCAAAAATCGGTGAACTGGTGACAAAAGACGCGGACAGTTATCGCTATCTGGCCGAATCCATTCGCAAACATCCGGATCAGGAAACCCTGCTGCAAATGTTGTGCGACGCGGGACTGGAGCGCTGCGACTATCAGAATATGACCGGCGGCATTGTCGCTCTGCACCGGGGCATCAAACCGTGACTGATCACTTGATGGCGAAAGCCTTCGCACAGGTATCACTCCTGATTAACAACGCGTTGCGCCACGATCCGGCTACGGTAAACGGCATCGCCAGGCTACGTGGCAAGGTATTGAGAGTTGAGTCGACGTGGCCCCCGTTCGTCGTCAATGTTAGCTGCCATACAAGCGGCGTCGCATTGACGGGTACGCAGGAACAAGCGGCCGACGTAACCTTGCGCGGCACGGCGCTGGCGCTGGCAATACTCGCGACAGAGAGCGCCGACAACACCACTTTCGCCGATAGCGGCGTGACGGTCAGTGGCGATCAGGACGTACTACGTAGCGCCCGGCAGCTTGCGCTGGGACTCAATATCGACTGGGAAGCAGCCCTTGCCGAGCTGGTCGGCGATATTCCAGCCCATCTCGTCGGACAGGCCATGCGCCAAACTCGACACTGGGGTCGCGACGCAGCCCAGCGTGCCACCACCGGCTTGGCGGACTACGTCAAACACGAAGTGCGCCTGACCCCATCGCCGCTGGAAGTCGACGAATTGTCGACTCAGATTCGACGCCTCGCGGACGACACAGAACGACTTACCGCGCGTTTGACCCTGTTACAAACCCGCGCGGGAAAGACCGCGCCGAACTTGCACTGACATGTCCAACACCACGCGCCTGTTCACCATTGCCCGGGTCGCTTTGCGTTACCGCCTCGATACTTTTTGCACGCAGACACCACTGCCTGCGCCAGTGCGTGGGTTGCTGGCGCTGTTGCGCTTGTTACCTGCACCCCGCGATGCCCGTGGCGTGCGACTACGTCGCGCCCTGGAGGATCTCGGCCCCATTTTTGTCAAGTTCGGCCAATTACTTTCCACCCGTCCAGATTTGATACCCGCGGACATCTGTCAGGAATTGGACCAGTTACAGGACAATGTACCGCCGTTTTCCAACGCGCAATTTGTCGCCATTGTCGAACGCGCGCTGGACAAGCCGGTCGAGCAGGCGTTTCTCAGTTTTGAACGAGAACCGTTGGCCTCCGCATCCCTCGCACAGGTGCACGCGGCGGTACTGGCGGACGGGCGCGAAGTGGTGGTGAAGGTGATTCGTCCCGGCATTGAAACAGTCATTCAACAGGACACCAACCTGTTGCTGGGGGTTGCACGTCTGGTGGAAAAGTACAGCGTCGACGGTCAACGATTACGCCCGGTGGAGGTCGCGGAAAACTACCGGACCACCATTTTTGACGAATTGAATTTGCAGCGCGAAGCGGCTAACGCGTCTATTTTGCGCCGCAATTTCGAGCACTCACCACTGCTCTATGTGCCGGCCGTGTACTGGCCCTATACCAACGAAAACATGCTGGTGATGGAACGGATTCACGGCACACCCGTGACCAGGGTCGCCGAACTCGCGGCGTGCGGTACAGATTTTAAGGTGCTCGCGGAGCGCGGCGTGGAAATTTTCTTTACTCAAGTGTTTGAGCACAATTTTTTCCACGCAGATATGCACCCGGGTAATATTTTCGTCGACACCACGAACCCACGTCTGCCTAAATACATCGCCGTCGACTGCGCTATTATCGGCACCCTTTCCGAAGCGGATCAGTATTATCTGGCGCGCAACTTGTTGGCAATTTTTCGCCGCGACTATCGCCAGGTGGCCGAACTGCATGTGTTATCGGGCTGGGTGCCGGAAGACACACCAATCAATGAATTTGAAGCCGCGATTCGCACCGTATGCGAACCAATCTTTGAACGGCCGTTAAAAGATATTTCCTGCGCACAGATGCTGATCAATCTGTTTCGTACCGCGCAACGTTTTAACACCGAGATACAACCATCGCTGGTGTTATTACAAAAAACGCTACTGAATATCGAGGGGCTTGGTCGGCAGCTATATCCCGATCTCGATTTGTGGGCCACTGCCCATCCGTTTATGGAACGCTGGCTAAAAAAGCGCCTGCATCCAAGCGCCCTGCTGGCAACCTTAAAACGTCACGGACCGGAATGGCTGGAGCAATTCCCCCAGGTACCGCAACTGCTGTTTCAGGCCCTGCAGCAAATCAAGCATCTCGATCAAACCGTTAGCGCCCAGGTTCGACCGCCCACACCACCGCGGCGTCGAAAATATCTGCGCTGGCTCGGCGCCGCAAGTCTGGGTATTGGGTTGGGTTCCGCATATAGTCTGTGGCAGCCGGTTATCGCGCAGATGCCTGCCGCCAGCCTGCTGCTTGTAGTGATTGGCGCGCTATTGTTTCTGTTTCGATGATACTGTCATAATTCCTGCCACCACCCGGCGCAGCGCGCAACGAGACTGACCTATGACCGACAATAAAACGGATTTTCTCGATGTGGTCGCCTGGAATGCCGACGGCCTCGCCCCCGCCATCGCTCAGGATGCCGCCAGCAAACGGGTGCTGATGATGGCCTGGATGAACCGCGAGTCGCTGGCTCTCACTGTTGCCGAAGGCCGGGCCGTTTACTGGTCTCGCTCCCGTCAGAAATTGTGGCGCAAGGGAGAATCCTCCGGACATGTGCAGACCATCCGGGAAATCCGTCTGGACTGCGACAACGACGCCATTTTGTTGAGTGTGGAACAGGTAGAGGGCATCGCCTGCCACACCGGGCGCCAGGCATGCTTTTACCAGGTGTTAAAGAGTGGGCAGTGGCAAACAGTGGATCCAGTACTGAAAAATCCGCAGCCCGCCGCCATCGAACGTGTAGCCGATGGCGAACCGGGAAATAGCCATGAA
>JBFIHG010000069.1:0-6667 GCA_041601945.1 Porticoccaceae bacterium
GCAACGGTACCGAGTGTGGCATCGGTGTAAAAGATTACAACGACGTCAAACCCGGTGATCAGATCGAAGTGTACGAAGTGCACGAGGTTGCCCGGCAACTGTAGGCGAGAAACCCATGCCGAGAGAATTTAGCCGCGCCGACCGGGTGGCCGATGCCATCCAGCGTGAGCTCGCCCCGCTGATTCGCGCCGAGCTGCGCGATCCCCGGGTGGGCATTGTGAATGTCACCGGGGTAGAAGTCAGTCGCGATCTGGCGGTGGCCAAAGTATATGTGAGTTTTGTCGCGCTCCCGGAGCAGCAAACGGATCTTACGCGCGAGCATATTCCCCAGAAAGCAAAAGCTGGCAAGTCTGCCCGTGGGGCACCCAGTGCCGAGCAGGCCGGTGTCAATGCCTTGAACGGCGCCGCAGGATTTCTGCGCACCCTGCTGGTCAAGCAAGTACAACTACGCATTGCCCCCACCCTTAAATTTATCTACGACGCCACTGGCGCGCGTGGACAACATCTGTCGGCGCTGATTGATCGCGCTATCGCTACGGATCGCCAGCGCGGCAATGATGATGACCTCGCCGACAAGACGGAGCACTGATTTGGCGCGGGCACGCAACCGGGGTCGGCAGGTCAACGGTATTTTGATACTCGACAAACACGTGGGCCTGACCTCCAATCAGGCCTTGCAGCAGGTCAAGCGGCTGTTTGTGGCCGCCAAGGCAGGCCATACCGGTAGCCTCGATCCACTGGCGACCGGCGTATTGCCAATTTGCTTCGGAGAAGCGACTAAATTTACCCAGTTTTTGCTCGAGGCGGACAAGGTGTATCGCAGCACGCTGCGCTTTGGTGAGGCCACCAACACTGGCGACGCCGATGGCGAAGTGATTGCACAGTGCAGCGCCGCGGCACTCACCGAGCAGCAGGTGGAAGCGGCGTTATGCGGCTTTCGCGGCGAAATTCAGCAGATTCCGTCCATGTTTTCCGCGTTGAAACAGGGCGGACAACCACTCTACAAGTTGGCGCGCCAGGGTATCGAGGTGGAGCGCGAAGCGCGCACCGTGACCGTGCACGAATTTAACCTGCTGGCGTTTCGCCCCGGCGAACTGGCCGAGGCCGACGTGGAAATTCGCTGCACCAAGGGCACCTACGTGCGCACCCTGGCGGAAGATCTGGGCGCTGTGCTCGGCTGCGGCGCCCATGTACGGCAATTGCGCCGCACCCAGGCCGGCCCGTTTTTGGAGACGGACGCGGTCACCCTGGCGCAGCTCGAAGCATTGCGCGGGGAGCGGAGCGCGGAGGAGCTGGACTTTTTACTGCGCCCGGTGGACGCTGCGGTTAGCGATCTGGACGCCGTGGAATTGCCCGCCAATATGGCCTGGTACTTCCGGCGCGGCCAGGCGGTGATGGCCGCCCAGGTCTATCGCCACGGGGCGGAAGGCGATATAGTGCGCATCTTTGAGGCTGGCGGCCCGTTTTTGGGCGTTGGCGAGGTTCTGGACGACGGTCGCGTTAAGCCCCGTCGTTTGGTAGTAAGCGCGTAGCGACCGGCCCTGTGCCGGTTGGCGCTTAAGTACAGTGCCGGGCAATAACGTTATTGTCCGGTTTTTTGTCAGGCAGCCTGTAAATATGCGCGGGTTTGCCCAAGTCACATTGCATATTGGAGAAACATCATGGCATTAAGTGCACTAGAGAAGTCTGCGATCGTCAGCGACAACGCCCGCGCAGAGGGCGACACGGGGTCTCCCGAAGTTCAAGTGGCGCTACTGAGCGCAAATATCAACAAACTGCAAAGTCACTTCGACAGCAACAAAAAAGATCACCACTCCCGACGTGGCCTGATTCGCATGGTGAATCAGCGTCGCAAGTTGCTGGATTATCTAAAGAGCAAAGATGCAGAACGTTACGGCCAACTGATCAAAAAATTAGGTCTGCGTCGTTAATTCATTCATAGCAGCGGTCCCATGTGGGGCCGTTGGCAAAAAACAATAGGTGAAAATTGTGAATCCCGTTATCAAATCGTTTCAATACGGTAACCATACCGTCACGCTAGAAACTGGCCGCATTGCGCGCCAGGCCACCGGTGCGGTGTTGTGCACCATGGACGACACGTCCGTGCTGTGTACCGTAGTCGGTGCCAAAAGCGCTCGCGAAGGGCAGGATTTTTTCCCGCTCACCGTTAACTATCAGGAAAAAGCCTACGCTGCCGGTAAAATCCCCGGTGGCTTTTTCAAACGCGAAGGGCGTCCCTCCGAAAAGGAAACCCTGACCTGTCGCCTGATCGATCGCCCCATTCGCCCGTTGTTTCCAGCAGGCTTCAAGAACGAAGTGCAGGTGATTCTGACGGTCATGTCGGCCAACAAAAATATCGACCCGGACATCGCGGCGTTGATCGGTGCGTCTGCCGCACTGGCCATCTCCGGATTGCCGTTTAATGGCCCGATTGCCGCGGCGCGGGTTGGCTATACGCCTACCGCTGGCTACCTGTTAAATCCCACCTACTCCGAGCTGGTCGACTCACAACTGGAAATGGTTGTGGCCGGTACTCGCGACGCGGTGTTGATGGTGGAATCCGAAGCTCGCGAGCTGCCCGAAGATCTGATGCTTGGCGCGGTGTTGTATGCACACCAGGAAATGCAGGCCGCGATTCAGGCTATCGACGAACTGGTGCGTGATGCCGGCAAACCGCGTTGGGATTGGCAGCCAGCGCCGGTCAATGCAGGCCTGATCGAAACCCTTAAAGCCAGCGTCGGCGCAGGCGTCGAAGCAGCCTATAGCATTACCGACAAACAGGAGCGTACTGCGCGCCTGACTGAACTGCGCGACAGTGCTGTGCAAAGCCTGGCGGTAGCGGGCGGCGATATCGGCGAAGACGACGTGCGCGACGCGTTCAAAAAGCTTGAAAAGAAACTGGTACGCGGCCGCATTATTCGCGGCGAACCGCGCATCGACGGTCGGGACGCCAAAACCGTACGTTCCATTGCCGTCGAAGTGGGTGTGTTACCCAAGACTCACGGCTCTGCGTTGTTTACCCGTGGGGAAACTCAGGCCATCGTAGTTGCCACCCTGGGTTCCCTGCGCGACTCGCAGTTGATTGACGCCCTGGAAGGCACTCGCAAAGACCCGTTTATGCTGCACTATAATTTCCCCCCTTACTCAGTGGGCGAGTGCGGTCGCGTGGGCTTTACCAGTCGTCGCGAAACCGGTCACGGCCGTCTGGCACGTCGCGGTATTGCCGCAGTATTACCAAGCCCCGATGATTTCCCCTACACCCTGCGGGTGGTATCGGAAATTACCGAATCCAACGGTTCCAGCTCCATGGCGTCCGTGTGCGGCACCAGCCTGGCGTTGATGGACGCGGGCGTTGCCCTCAAAGCGCCGGTGGCAGGTATTGCCATGGGTCTGGTTAAGGAAGCGGAAGGCTTTGCCATCCTCACCGATATTCTCGGCGACGAAGATCACCTCGGCGATATGGATTTCAAAGTAGCTGGCACCGCACAGGGTATTACCGCGTTGCAAATGGATATTAAAATTGAAGGCATTACCGAAGAGATTATGGAAATTGCCCTCGCCCAGGCATTGCAGGCGCGTCTGCACATTCTTGGGGAAATGAACAAGGTGCTGGCGCAGGGTCGCCCGGAAATCGCCGAAAGCGCTCCCCGTTACCACACCCTGAAAATTGACCCGGACAAAATCCGCGACGTCATCGGCAAGGGCGGTGCGACCATTCGTGCCCTGACCGAAGAAACTGGCGCCACCATCGATATCGAAGATGACGGTTCCATTCGCATCTACAGCGACGACCGGGAAGGTTTGGCCAAAGCGGTATTCCGTATTCAGGAAATTACCGCCGAAGCGGAAGTCGGCAAAATCTACGACGGCACCGTGGCGCGTATTGTGGATTTTGGTGCGTTTGTCACCATCATGCCCGGCACCGATGGCCTTGTGCATATTTCGCAGATCGCCCAGGAGCGCGTCAACAAGGTGACCGACTACATCAGCGAAGGACAAAAAATCAAAGTTAAAGTCATGGACGTTGACGCCCGTGGGCGTATCAAATTGTCCATGAAAGATGTGTCCGTCGAAGAGGGTGGTTTGCCACCCAAAGTGTCAACCGAAGCCAAGCCCGAACCCGTCGCAGTGGCCGATGCCCCCGAGGCACCGACCGCAGAATAAGCGTCTGGCAGGCAATAAATAAAACGGGGCTTTTGCCCCGTTTTTTTATACCTACAGCTACGACGCCAACGGCAACAACACCAGCTCCAGCGATGGCCGTAGCATCGCCTACACCACCTTCGACAAGGCCGCGAGCATCGTCAAAGGCGGGCACACCACCACTTTCGCCTATGGGCCGGACCGCGCCCGCTACAAACGGGTGGACAGCACTACCAGTGGTGTCACCACCACCCTGTACATCGGCAGCGTGGAAAAAATCACCCAGGCCGACGGCAGCAAAGAGATCAAACGCTACATCGGCGGCGTGGCCATCATGACCCTGGCGCTGGACACCGGCGGCGCCACCCAGAGCAGTAACACCCACTACCTGTACAAAGATCATCTGGGCAGCCTCGACATCATCACCGACGCCGCGGGCAGCATCGTGCAGGAACAGTCCTTCGACGCCTGGGGCCAGCGCCGCGACGCCGTCAACTGGCAGGACCTGCTCAGCGCGCAACTCACCGGCTTCAACCACAGCGTCACCACCCGCGGCTTTACCGGCCACGAGATGCTCGACGAAGTGGGCATCATCCACATGAACGGGCGCATCTACGATCCCAAACTCGGGCGCTTCCTGCAGGCCGACCCGTTTATACAGGAGCCGACTAATACGCAGAGTTTGAATCGGTATAGCTATGTGCTGAACAATCCGTTGAATGCGACGGATCCGAGTGGGTTTTTATCGTTCGGCGATGCTTTAAAAATAGTAGTCTCTATAGCAGTGGCTGTGTTTGCTCCAGAATTTCTGGGTGCCTATGGAGGGGTGTTCGGAACAGCCGCAAGTCCGAGCCTGTTCGCCTATGCTACAGCTGGCGCGTTCGCTGGAGCTATAACCGGTGGTGCAAAGGGTGCCGCAATGGGCGCATTTTCAGGATTGGTGTTCGGTGCGATAGGATTAATGGACTTTGGTGGCAATGTGGATGTGTTAGCACCACTTGCTCATGGTTTTGGCGGAGGAATAATGTCACTCCTTCAAGGAGGCAAGTTTGGCCACGGCTTTATATCGGCTAGCGTTACTAAAGGCGTCGGGATGAGAGTCGATATTCAAAGTCAATTGGTTAAAGGAATTATAATGGCCGCCCTCGGTGGTACCCTATCTGAAATGTCAGGGGGTGGTTTTGCGAACGGCGCAATTACTGCTGCATTTGCGTACGCGTTCAATGAGGTTAGCCAATATCGACGTGCTGCCCAGAGAGCTGCCGAAGCTAATAACCTGATGATGTCAAAGAGCGATCAGGAGTTATTATCTATGAGTAAAAACGATCTGTATGATAGATCAAATAAGCAGGCTATGTTGAGTGGCAAACAGGGTGAAATCGCAGCGGGAGTGAGGAATTCTGAAATCGCCAGGTGGCACAGCTTACACGCAGTTGATATCAGCCCAGATGACCTAAAATATGGCTTTACGCAATTAGCGACTGCCGTTAGCGTCGGCGCAATATGTACGGGGACCGGGGGGGCGCCGTGTTTGGTTGGCTTTGCGACTGGAACGTATTCAGTTACGAATGAGTATTACCGCCACACGACCTCCCAAACGTTAAGTCAACGAAAATTTGGTGCTGGCCTAGGATCTGGAGTCGATGTCGTGCTTGATGTAATGGGCGCTAGAGGGTTAGTGAAAGCACCCATACGCTTTTTATCTGGGGATCCGCTGGGTGCGACAAGCGCGTTGCCTGGGCAAGTAGTGAGTACTGCTAATTATGTCGAAAAGTTGAATCAATGAAAAAGAAACAGATGGTTTCAGTGATATTAGGATGTCTAGCGGTAATCCTTGTGTCGTTACATATTACTTTTTTGTATCGCGCTACTGCTCCTGTTATGGAGGCGAATGACATTAGTGATATTATTGATGCTGACATCTTCGCCTATACAGAGAACGTATTAGCTAGCTCGACATGCGTCGAAAAAAATGGAAGATACGGTAGTTATGAAGTTAAACTGAAATTTTATTTTATAGACGCGACATCATATAGGTTTACAGTAAATTCCACGAAATGTAACCAGTTAAGTAACCTACTAGTCAGCGGGAAAAGGCAAAAAGTCGAAATATATAAAATTGCGTCCGGATGGTATAGCTATCCAGTCTTGATACGCGTAGGTGGGAAGGATATTTTTCCATTTGAAACAAATAAAAAAGGGTTTTCTGTAGTAAGGCGCAGTGTAGTTTATATGATTCTTGGATGGATTTTGGGGGTGACTTTCTGGTTTTTTGCAAAAAAACATCGAGAAAGAATGGACGAGATGATAAAAAAGCATAAGGCAAAAATCAATGGGGTCAGACTCGATTGATTTTGATGTTTTGTTGCAGTAACGTTAGTTTTTTAGTTTCGTACTTGATGATTTAACTATGGCTCGTCTCGCTCGTTTTGTGATTCCCGGTCAACCCCAGCATGTGATTGTGCGGGGCAATAACCGGGAACCGATATTTTATGCGGATGAGGATTATACGTTCTACCTCGAC
>JBFIHG010000070.1:0-6499 GCA_041601945.1 Porticoccaceae bacterium
ACACCGCCACTAGACCCGCGCCAGCAATACCCAGGCCAATGCCCAACAGCACCGCCAGGCCCCGGCGATTTACGCCTCGCGTCACCGCGCACACGATGCCGATTACCAGGGCGGCTTCCAGCACTTCGCGAAACACAATAATGAGCGAACTTAACATGGCTACCTCGACCTATGGCGCAACAAGTTATTTGGCGACGACTACGCCCTGGGCGGTGTCCATATTGAATTCACCAAAGAAGGCATAACGACCCGGCTTGAGCGGTCCGATAAATATCTTGGCGGTCTTATTGCCGGCGATAATTTTTTCCCGGTGCAGATCGTAGCTTTCGAACTCCTCTGGCGTAGAATCCTGATTTTCCACTACCAGCAGAACCTTCTTACCCGCCGGCACAATAACTTCCGCCGGGTGGAAACGATGGTCCTTGATAACCAGTTTGAATTCCTGCGTTTCGGCCACCGCACTACCCGCGACCATCACCAGCAACAACATCGCAACTCGTATAAACATGACGACCTCCCATAAACCTGCAAACACTGAACACAAATGATAATGATTCGTATTTGTAAATGCAACTGTGTTTCATATTAAAAATAACAGGGTTGAAAGGAATTGATGTACATCAAGTGATTGGAAGGCACGCGCTAGTTTCGCGCCAGCAAGTCCCCTGGAGGCAGTATTGGGGAATAAGTTACGGGACGCTGACCTGATAATCCTGACAGGAACCAGGAAAATCGGCGATTGGAACAGACGGACTTGCGAGTCGCGCGGTTATAGCGATATATTAACTTCCGCCGCCACCGCCAGTGCTTTGGCTTTAGCCTCGGCTACGCTCTGCCCCCGTGCCAGCGCCACCCCCATTCTGCGGCGACCCGTTACCTCGGGTTTGCCAAACAGCCGTAACTGGGTGTCCGGTTCCGCCAGCGCGCTGTGCAAATTCTGAAACGACACCTGAGTAGACTCCCCCGCCACCAGTATCACCGCGGAAGCGCTTGGCCCGTGCTGTACGATATTGGGAATGGGTAAACCCAGAATCGCCCGGACGTGCAGGGCAAACTGTGACAGGTCCTGGGAAATCATGGTCACCATACCAGTGTCGTGGGGCCGCGGTGACACTTCACTAAAAATTACGTCGTCGCCCTTCACAAACAGCTCCACGCCGAAAATCCCCCAGCCCCCCAAAGCGTCGGTGACCTGCCGCGCAATGTGTTGCGCGGCTTCGAGGGCCACCGGACTCATACCCTGCGGTTGCCAGCTTTCCCGATAGTCACCGTCCTCCTGACGATGACCAATGGGCTGACAAAAACTGGTGCCATCCCGGTGACGCACTGTCAGCAACGTAATTTCGTAGTCGAAGTCGACAAAGCCTTCAATAATGACCCGTCCCGCGCCGGCGCGCCCACCCTCCTGCGCGTATTGCCAGGCATGGCTGATATCTGCCGCACTGCGCACCAGGCTCTGCCCCTTGCCGGACGAGCTCATGATGGGTTTCACCAGGCAGGGAATACCGATTGCCGCCACCGCCTCATCAAACTCATCGCGGGTACCAGCAAACTGGTAAGTCGAGGTCGGTACGCCTAACTCCTCACCGGCAAGGCGTCGAATACCCTCGCGATTCATGGTCAGCTGCGCCGCCCGCGCCGTCGGCACCACCCGATAGCCTTCGCGCTCCAGGTCAACCAGGGTGTCGGTGGCGATCGCCTCTATTTCTGGAACGATATAATCGGGTTGTTCCCGTTCAATAATTTCCCGCAGCGCCTTGCCATCCAGCATCGACAGAGTGTAGCTGCGATCCGCCACCTGCATGGCCGGTGCGTGCGCGTAACGGTCAAGCGCGATGACTTCAATACCAAGGCGTTGCAGCTCGATAACAACTTCTTTACCGAGTTCACCCGACCCGCATAACAATACTTTGGTGGCGGTGGAGGAAAACGGTGTGCCAATTGCTACCATTGTCAGGTACCCGCAAGACGTCGATTGCCGGGCATTATAGGCCAGACCAGCGCTCGAGAACGAGGGTCATCGGCAGGTTAATGGAGCTTGTCAGTTACTAAAAGCGATATCGTCCCCGCGGACAGGGTGGTTACCGCAATCTGCGAGTGACAAAACTGGAAGTTAGACCGGGGGCTATGTTATTTCTCGTGTACGACCACCGGGCGCGCTTTCCCGGCGCGCGTCTTGCCGGAAATGTCCTCAATGTGTGCGGACTTATTGCGACCAGTATCTTTGGCGTGATACAGGGCCTGGTCGGCACAATGCACCAGATCCTTCATATTCTGTCCAGCTTGCAAGGTCGCGGCACCGATACTGACGGTGATTGTTTCATCCGTCACCCCTTTGGCGTTCTCAACAGCGCGCCGAAAGCGTTCGGCGAGCACGCAGGCCCCATCGAATCCGGTGTCTGGAAGGATAACGGCAAATTCTTCACCACCGTAGCGTCCGCATACATCGTGATCTCGACAATTTTCCCTGATCAGTTCAGCGATACTGCGCAACACGGTATCTCCAGTTTGATGCCCATAGTTATCGTTAATCGATTTAAATTTATCCACATCCATCAACAATAAGGACAATGGCGCATCCATACTCACCGCGCGCTCAATCTGAGTTTGTAGCCTTGTCTCGAAGGACTGCCGATTGTGTATGCCGGTCAAGCCGTCATAAGTATTACTCTGCACCAGGTCGGCATTTACGCTCTCTATCTGGCGCTGATATTCTTCCAGTTGACGTTGATACACGGACTGCTCCTCCATCAGCCGCTCCATCTCCATCACCATACGCCGCAACTCCAGCTGCGCGACTACCTGCCTCGACAAGGCGCGCAGTGCCTCGATTTTATCTTCATCCAGAACGCGGGGAACACGGTCGATAACACACACTGTTCCAAGCGCCTTGCCACCTGGCGTAACCAGCGGCGCACCCGCATAAAATCGAATACTGGGATCTCCCGTTACCAGAGGATTAGCGGAAAATCGCGGGTCCAGGCTGGCATCCTGGACAATCATGACCTGTTTGGGCTTGCGAATGGCATGGGCGCAAAATGCGTATTCCCGGGGGGTCTCCTGGGCTTCCAGACCCACCCGTGCCTTAAACCACTGGCGCTCACTATCCACCAGGGAAATCAGCGCAATTGGAGTTTCGCAGATAAACGCTGCCAAGTTAACGATATCATCGTAGGCCTGTTCCTCAAGGGTATCGAGAATATCGTAGCGGGCCAGCGCCTCAAGGCGCGATTGTTCCTTTGACAATAATAAAGATACGACCATAGGACAAGGTTTCTCGGATTAATTGAGTTCGGTCAGTTAGCGGACGTTTTCTCCAATAACTTGAATGGCAACACCGTAAATGCGGCTGACTATAGCAGCGATCACACCCGATTCACGGGATTGTAGCATTATTAACCTAGCGTTCAATAAAGCCAAGGTCAGGGGCGAGACTATACCTCGGCGCAAAAAACATTTCCGTTTTTGGTCAGCCCCCCGTATGTTACGCCGATGGCAAAATTAATCCTGTTACTGGTACTCGGTTTTATCGTCTGGTATGGCTGGCGTCGCCTGCTGGAGCTGAAGCAGCTACCCGCGGCGCAGCGTAAATCTGCACTCCTGCGCGGCGCCTTTATTGCGCTATTCGTGGTGACTGTGGGATTGGTGGTGACCGGCCGTGCGCACTGGATTACCGCCGCCGTCGCAGGTCTGTTACCGCTAACGCAAAAATTGGTGCATGTTGCCCTCAGAGCATTTCCCCTATTGCAATTCTGGCAACGCACCACCGGCGCCCAACTCGGTCCTAAAATAAAAACCGCTGCGCTGGAAATTACCGTGAATCTGGCAACTGGCAACATCGATGGGAAAATACTTCAGGGGGAACATGCGGGGCAGCCCCTGTCGGCCCTGAACCGCGTGCAGCTGGAACAGGTGCTTGCGACATGGCGCGGAGCAGATCGCGAATCAACGCTGCTCCTCAATGCTTATATGGCGCGCCGGTTTGCTGGCACTCAATCGGATACGGAGCGGCAACCGCCCCCACCGGCAAGCCATTTAAACATTGACGAAGCACGACAAATTCTGGGGGTTCAGGACACCGCTACCCGGGAAGAAATCATCAAAGCCCACAAACGACTGATACAAAAACTGCACCCGGATCGTGGTGGAAACGACTATCTGGCCGCGAAAGTTAACGCCGCGAAAGATCTGCTTACAGGGTAGGTACGGTGTACCCCAACCGCCGCGCTCCGTATAATACCCACCTGACACTCTCACCCACTGTCCCGGTGGCACAGCTGGATAGCGCAGCCCCCTCCTAAGGGGCAGGTCAGAGGTTCGAATCCTCTCCGGGACGCCAAATTCTGTCATTAATCTCCAATACTTCTTACTGCAGGCCTTAAAAAAAATAGTCGCCCAAACTGCTTCTCTGCTATTTGCAGATTCAATATTTCAGTAGAATGCGCGCACCTTGTCGCCACTAGCCACCGCTAGCGACTCTTCCTTTTGGGACACCGCACCACATGCAACCCGCCGACACTATAGAGATTGCGAAACATATTCTTATAGGCCTTTCAATCATTCTCGGCGTCGGCTGTCTATGCGGCGCGCTGTCCAGAAAGATTGGTGTGCCCGACATTGTTCTCTACCTGATTGCCGGTATGGCGCTGGGTGGTGCCGGCCTGGGGGTACTCGATATCACTGCGGGCAGTGCGGTAAACCAGGCCATTCTAATTTTTGGCGCTTCTTATCTGGTGTTTGACGGCGGCGCGTCACTGCGTCTGAAGGTGCTGAGTCAAGTGTGGATTTCCATCACCGTAATCGCCACTGTCGGCTTGCTGATCACAGCTGCGGTGACCGCTGCAGCCGCGTACTACATCGCCCACATCCCACTCATGGTTGCGTTGCTAATCGGCGCTGCCATCGCCTCCACTGATCCCGCGACGTTAGTGCCGATATTCAAACAGGTGCCAATTCGCGAGCGCGTCGCGCAAACCGTTATGGCCGAATCCGCGTTTAACGACGCCATGGGCGCTATCGCCACTTTTACCATTGCTGGAATAATGCTGGGAACCGAGAATTTTTCTCTTCCAGGTACCCTGGCTGGTCTTGCCTACACGGGTGGTGGCGGTTTGTTGGCTGGATTGGTTGCCGGATATACCTTTATCTTCCTGGTTGCACCGACAAAAATCGGCATGCTAACTGGATTCGCCCCTGTATTTAAAATTGTTGCCATACTGGCTACTTATCTCGGCGCTGACGCCGTCGGCGCATCCGGTTTTATGGCGGTATTTGTGCTGGGCATTATGGTCGGTAATCGCAAGGCGTTTAACGCCGCGTTTACCGATCACGACACCGAAAGCTTTGAGTCATTCCAGGGCATCATCGCCGAAATGATGCGCATTATGGTATTTATTTTGCTCGGCTCCCACGTCGATTTTGAGCTGATCAATCGCTATCTGGTGGATGGCGTCATCATTGTCGCCGTACTGATGCTAGTGGCGAGGCCGTTAACCGTGTTTCTGTGTTGCCTCCCCGATCGGCGCGCCAAATGGACACTGAATGAAATGTTGTTTATGTGCTGGACCCGCGAAACCGGTGTGATTCCCGCTGCGCTCGCGGGTTTGCTTATCGGCATGGGGGTACCCGGTGCCAAAGAGGTTGCCGCAACGGTATTTATCGCCATTATCATTACCATTGTGGTGCAAGCTTCGAGCACCAAATGGTTAGCTGGAAAGCTCGGACTATTGGAAAAAAAATAATTGCCTGCTTCTAATCAGGTGGTCGGGCTCACTTCCGAGTGAACATTACTCTAGCACCGTAATCTGTCGTGCTGCGCCATCAATCACCCTTTAACGTGCCCTCACCCGCGGCAGCAAATCACAATCTGGTAAATAACCCCACTCCGCCAGCAAAAATTGTGAACTTAAACACCGAATAAAACCCGACGTTCTATACCCTACCACCTACTTTTTTGTATCTCCGTGCGACCCAAAACCCTCATGGAATAGTGGTACTACTGCGAAAAAATGACTGTAAAAAAAGCTGAAAAGGATGTGACCGAATGTTTGATGCTGCAGAGTATTTCTGCTGGATTTAACAACGTTGCGGGAATCAGCGTCATGCTGCTAATGTTAGCCAGCTGCAACACATCGCACACCTACGACCGTACCACTCCCCCTGCTGCCTCGCTGACTGTCGCATGTTCCACTCCCCAAAATTCGACACTATCCAGGACACCAATCGTCGGCGCGGATAGCAGTACCTGTCCCGTCGATGAGATTCAGTTTTGCCCTTCCTGTGGCGCAGTGCTTTCCGACGAAAAATTGGTGGTCGGCGAAACCGAACGCGTAACTATTGAACCTCAGGGGCTCCGCTATCACGCCCGGATAGACACAGGGGCGAGCCTTTCTACCCTGCACGCCACCCATCTGACCTACTTTGAACGGGATGGCGAGCGCTGGATCAGGTTTCAAATTGACCACCCACAAGCTGACAAGAGCGTCACGTTGGAAAAACC
>JBFIHG010000071.1:0-6340 GCA_041601945.1 Porticoccaceae bacterium
CCGTGTGCTCAACATGACGCAGTGGTAGTAAATATTTGACCAATTGGGCTTTGACTTCATCCGTGAGATGACTGACCAGATCGCGCTGTTCGAAGAAGCCGTAGTTCGACTCCGCGGTTTCCTGCATTTTTGCGCGCGCCTGCACATACGACCCGTAGTAATACTGGCGCGGGTCGCGCAAATCGTACCAGTCCTGCATCACAATCGCGGTGCGTCGCACATCGTTCAATTCGTACTGAGGTTGCCACAACGGACGATAGTGAAAATTCGCCGACGGTTGCAAATCGTAGGACGCTTCCTGATAGCGGGACGCCGGCTTGTCGCCGAATCGACGTTCGATATTGGCGAAGGTGTTACGTACCGGCTGCAGGGCCGTGGTTTTAATTTCAATGGACATAGCAGTTTTCGCCCCTGAGCAATGAATTTTTAGTCCTGGTCGGAATCCTTCCCATAACGCCACCTGGCCGCTTCGCTCTCAACTAACTGACACTGCTCCGCGCTCATCTCGATCACGTCGTTGGCCTCACAAAACTCCGCGTAGGCGGCCACCGGCAATATCAACTCGACAAACAAAGTGGGATCGCCGATGGCGAAATTAAATTCCACAAATTTATTGTCGATCACCCGGCGTATAGACACGTATTTTTTTACAGCGTCGGCCTGGCTCACCCGTTGACGTCCAAAACAGTTACCACACAGATTTTTTCCATGACCAGCCCATTACAATGCACCTTATGTGCCAAAGCTTTTAAAGCTCCCGGACAGCTAAACCAGCGCTCATAACCTCTTGTTTATATTGACCATAACTCCAAAAGAACATAGTTTCTCCAGTGCAGCGAAATTAGGTCGCTCACGTAAAATGATGTATTAGTCACAAAATAAGGCCGCAGCAGGCAATTTTTTACGATATGATAACAAAATGGCGCCACCTATTTCATTGATAGCCACCTTTAACCAGGTTTCCACCATGCACCCCATCCCCTACCCCGAAAACATTGATCTCGCATCGCAAATCGAATTTGACAGCGCAGGCGGGAAGATCTGGCTGGATCAACAACGCATGACTTTGTTTTCGTTAACCGCGCTCGCCCAACTTCGCAAGGAGTTGATAGCCACCATCGGTCGGGAGCGGGCCAAAGGATTTTTTATGCGGCAAGGTTATGAAATGGGTATTTCTGACGCCCAATTAGCGCTACAGCTGCGCCCCCTGCATAGTAAGCAAGATATTTTTCTCGCCGGCCCTCAGCTCCACGCCCTGCGCGGTATGGTCAAAGTAGAGGTTGCCGAACTGGAGATTGGTCAGAACAAATTCCATAGCGTTATCGACTGGATTGATTCCTACGAAGTGGAGATTAGTCTACAGCAAGCAGAACCAGAAAATGAACCGGTGTGCTGGAACTTGATTGGCTACGCCTGTGGCTACAGCTCGATGTTTATGGAACGTCCTGTCTTTTTTCAGGAAGTAGAGTGTGTCGGCTGTGGCGATCAACGGTGTCGCATTATAGGAAAGCCCGCCGAAGATTGGCCCAATTACGATGAATTTAAAAAATTCTTCGCGCCGGACAATATTATTGAGGAGTTGCAGCAATTACGCTCCGAGGTCGATGTGTTGCGCAGTAATATCGATGACGCTGAAACGATGACCGAGGTCATTGGGCGCTCCAAATCGTTCCGCCATGCGCTGAATATGGTGACCAAGGTGTCGGACAGCAAGGTGTCGGTGCTGCTACTGGGGGAAACTGGGGTCGGCAAAGAGGTGATGGCACGTACCCTGCACAAGTATAGTGATCGTCGCGAACAGCCCTTCGTCGCCATCAACTGCGCGGCCATTCCACCCGACTTAATTGAGTCCGAGTTATTCGGCGCGGAAAAGGGTGCCTTCACCGGCGCCACGCAAACACGCATCGGTAAGTTTGAACGCGCCCACGGCGGCACCATTTTTCTCGACGAAGTGGTGGAACTGCCACCGCGCGCGCAGGCCACACTGCTGCGGGTACTACAGGAAGGGGAATTCGAGCGCCTCGGCGACAATAAAACCCGCAACGTGGACGTGCGGCTTATTGCCGCCACCAACGAAGATCTGCAACTGGCGGTGGATGAACATCGCTTTCGCGAAGATTTGTATTATCGCCTCAACGCCTATCCGGTTTCGGTGCCACCCCTGCGGGAGCGCAAGGAAGATATTCCACTATTTATCGACTATTTTTCCACCAAGTTTCAAGCGCTTTACAACAAACGGGTGCTGGGTTTTTCCGACCGGGCGATGGAAACACTGCTCAACCACCCTTGGCCCGGTAATATTCGCGAACTTAAGAACATTATCGAGCGCAGTGTGATTTTGGTGGAACCACACAGGGTTATCGGCATTGAGCATATTTTCCCGAATACCAACTATGCACCACCGAAAAGAAACGGCGCCAACGAAGCGCTGGCGGGGCGAGCTACGGACCCGATGGAGGCAAACTCGGACAGTAGCGCGATACTGGCGTCACTGCTCGACTCCGGGGTGAACTTCGACACACTGGAATCGCAGTTGATTGGGGCAGCGCTGGAAAAAGCCAGCGGCAACGTTTCCAAAGCGGCACGTCTGGTGGGTCTTAGCCGCCCGGCTTTTGCCTATCGCCTGAAAAAATCGAAGGAAGATAAACCCTGACGCCTACCGGCGTATTGCCTGCCAGTGCCAGGGTCGCGCAAGAATACCGATTTAAGCCTGTCCCTCTTTAAAAAAGTCCGCGACCAGGCGATTAAAGCGTGCATTGTGTTCAATCTGTGTCCAGTGCCCGCAACACCCAAATATATGCAGTTGCGCATTTTTGATCAGTTCAAACATTTTCTTTGACGTGATCGGCGGCACTACAATGTCTTCCCGTCCGTGAATGAGCAATGTCGGTTGTTGAATTTTTTTAATGTCTTCCTCGGGGCTGGCCAACGCGGAAATCCAGCGCTGGCGCGGCGCCGGGAACATACTGCTGAAGGCTTCCTGAAAACCGGGCTGAATACTCGCCTTGTAACGCAATTCAGCCAACTCGTCGGTAATCAGGTCGTTGTTGTAGGCAAAGATATCCAGCAGTTTGCGCATATTTTCCACCGATGGCTCGTACCCCCAGGCGGCATCCAGTCCCGGCGTTAACTCGAACTCGACCCCGGCGGCCCCCATCAGCACCAGACGCTTGACCCGCTCGGGGTGGCGAATGGTGAGGGCGACCGACAACGCGCCGCCGTAGGAATTACCCACCAGATTGGTTTGCTCGATACCCAACGCATCCATCAGGTCAATGGCGTGCTGCACCCAGGTATCCATGTTGTACTGGACGCCAGCCGGACGGTCGGTATAACCAAAGCCCACCATATCCGGCGCGATCACCCGGAAATCTTTCGCCAGCTCCGGTATCACCAGACGCCAGTTGGCCCAGGCGGTAACGCCCGCCCCGGAACCGTGTATCAGAAACACCGACTCGCCAGAACCCACGTCGTGGTAATTGGTATTAAACGCACCGGTTTTGATCGATAAACCGAGTTCCAGGTTCTGTGTGCTCATTTTTCTTTCTCCAGTGTGGTGTAAGTCATCAGGTTTACTGCTTGCTGTCGGGCAGCCCCATCAGGCAAGTTTAAATTCCGCAGCCAGTCGCTGATAGGAAAGTTTTCTTGGGGCAAACGAATGGGTGACGTTAACCACCATCACCTCGTCTACGTCGTAGGTAGCGGCGATACGCCGCAGGCGTTCAGCACATTCTTCGGGGTCACCCAGCACCATGGTATCGAGGGTTTCCTGGTAGTAGGCCCGATCAGAGGGTGACAATTTGTCGCGCCGCCGCAGAGCTTCATCCGGCGCACATAATGGATCCACCACGCCGTGGCGAAACGCCTGCACTTTCCAGAACACATAACTGCTGGCAATCCATTCGGCGTGTTCACGATTGTCGCCACAAATGGCGGCGATAGCAATCATCGCCTGGGGCCGCTCGAATGTGGCGTTGGCACGAAAGGCCGCCCGGTAGCGGGCGATGATTTCCGTGGGTCGATCGTGGTTACCGATAAACAGTGCCAACGCAAACCCCATGCCCAGGTGGCCACACAATTCCGCGCTGCCATCTGATGAACCGAGCATCCAGAAATCTGGCGCCCCTCCATCCTGCGGGCTGACCAGCGCTTCGGCAAAGGGGTGGTCCGCAGGCACATTGTTGGTCAGGTACGCCACCAGCTCCTGGGCCTGATGGGGGTAATAGTCCGGGGGAATTGGTTGCCGTGGCGCCGCCAGAGCCTGAGTGAGTATGGGTTTGCCCCCCGGCGCCCGCCCGATACCCAGATCGATGCGCCCCGGGTAAAAGGCGTTCAGCGCCCGAAATGTTTCCGCCACTTTAAACGGACTGTAATGGGTCAGCATTACGCCGCCACTGCCTACCCGGATGCGTTCGGTTTTCGCTGCTACCTGGCCAATCATAATTTCCGGGCACGGGCTGGCGTAGCCCGGCGTGGCGTGGTGCTCCGCCAGCCAGTAACGGTGGTAACCGGCAGCATCGCAAGCCTGCGCCAGCTCCACGGTGCGATGTAACCCGGAAGCCTCCGTGCCGTCGTCGTGTACCGGAGACTGATCCAGCACGCTTAATTTAAGGGTTTGGTTCATACTGCCTGTTACTCTCTTGGCCGGACCCGCTTAGCCCGACCTGCTTAGCCCGACCCGGTACGGCGGCTTATTACTATTAAAATCAGTAGCACAGTTTAACAAATAAAAAAGGCAGCGGTGCTGGTGCGCCGCTGCCCGGTCGACTAAATATTTTACGGGTGAATCCGTTCACCCTCATTCAAAGGCTATTGATAGTCTCGCAACTGGTCCACATCGAACTGTTCGTCGGTAACACCTGTAGCGCGGTCGTCCCAGTTAGGGGTCATAAAAAGGGTGTTAAAACGTTTGTTGACGGTGTTGTAAACCGTGACATGCCGCCACTGTGCATCGCCATCGAAGGGGCGCCAGGAACGACTGTCATCCCAGTTGCGCAATGGGTTGCCGCGCGGATCGTAGGTCATATGGTATTGCATGTAGTAATTTTCCTTATCGACCCATGACGTGCGCTTGGAGTACATGTATTTTCCGGTTTTGTCGGTAATTTCCAGTATCCACACCGGGCGCAATTCCAATTCCATGGAAGTCCATTTGCACTGTGACTCAGCTAACTTGGCGGAATCGTAGACATATCCCACTTCCGGGGACGCGAGTACAAAACCTTCGCCCACCATTTTGTACTCAAATTTATCGATATCGGTCTTGCCCCAATAGGCGCGCCAGTCGTCCCAGGTTAATTCCAGGCCGGAGGCCAGGGGGTCCTGTGCGTCCGAGCCAGTGAGCACGCGGGTGCGGCGCAGGCTGGGGATAAACACCTTGAAGTCGTCGTCTTTGTCGGCCTCAGGATAACGTTGGCGCACACCCGCCAAGCCGCGAATATCATAGGGCTCGGTAAAGAAGATAGATCCACCCTCGATAAAACGTTCCTTGCCGGGAATATCACCCTTCACCCCGACCGTGTTGCGTCCGTGAAACTTCTGCCACCACAGGTCCGCTTTGTACTGGCGATCCAGGGTGCCATCCGGGCTACAGGCGTTCATGGCGATGGGCTGAAAAAACAGTGTCTCCGTACCCACCGCGTGGGCCACGTAGCTCCAGTTCAGTTCCAACCCATTTTTTGGGTGCAAAAAAGGTATGGCATTGGCGGTTTCGCCATTAGTGAGGGTATAAGACCCGTCCGGATTGACCAACTCTCCCTTGTCATTAGTCAGCGGTTGCACGCCCTTGGCCTGCATGGCTTTGGTGGCTGCCAGCACCCCTTTGTGCATGTAATAGGTGTTAGTGGGCACGATACTGATTTCGTCGAGCCAACCATCGGCGGCCATCATCGCGTCATACATTTCCTTGGGCATGTAATCCGTGAGCCAGGGGTACTGCGCTGCATTGGCCTTGGATATCTTCAGACCGGGTTTCAGGTCGGCGGGGATATTACCCTTGGCAATCAGGTCCTGTGCATCGTAACCGCGCAGGGCTTTCCATTCCTTGGCCAGGGCGATGGCTTCCGGTTGAGAAATGGCCGCCACCCATTTGGCGTGATCCGGATTGCCCGATTGCGCGGCAAACGCCTTCCAGTCCTCCAGCGCCTGATTCGAATCCGCCACCACCGGCGGCGCGAACGACAACACAGCGACTACGCTGGCCATCACTGATAGTAATTTAATTTTCATTTCACAAACTCCTGTTAACCGTGTTTGACGCTCATTAGAATTGGTAGGTCAGAGAAAATTCAACAAAGTCGGAATTTTCGAATATGCCATAGGGCGCCGATTCCGGTTCCCC
>JBFIHG010000072.1:0-6260 GCA_041601945.1 Porticoccaceae bacterium
GGGTCACAAACGTCAGCAGCGCAGCGCGCCGCTCGGTGCTAAGAGTGTTCACTACATTGACCTTGTTTCCGGTGCCCGACAGCCAAAAATGCCCGACAGTTATTAGTTTTTACGCAGCACTAACGGCCACGTTATACCACACGGCGTGTCGTCACTACTCGGCAGTCATAACCTGTTTATAGTGGTTCCAGAAACCGCGATTCGAGGTTTCGTCCGTCATGTGTCCAGCCATTACCCCGTCGTCATTGTGTTTTTCCCGCTCCAGGCCACGACTCAGATCACACCAGGGGGTACCTGACAACAGGGCTTTTTGCGAACGCTCGGCAATCGACGCATCGTCTGCCAACAGAAAGGACGATGGTCCGAGCGCGCCTTCGCATTGCCGTAGCAATCTAAAATCGAGTTCCCGCGCGCCCTTGAGAAACATGGGCGTGGCCCACTGGATGGACGTATTTGCGGACACCGGCTGGAAAATAACGATATTCATTTCCCCCAGAAACAAATTAGGGAAAATCGCCGCATGAGGGGGACCGTCAAACAACCGTTTTTTGGCCACTTCCTCGCCATAAGCTTGCTCGAGACTGCGCACATAGTCGGGTACTTTTTCAGGTGCCGTGCCGAGCCAGTCGAGGGGACGCTTGTAACCGCCGGTAAAGTCAATTTCCGTGTGACCGTTGCCCCAGTCGCGCACTTCGCCGGGCATCTTCGCCTCTTCACCGGCGAACTCGTCGTACTGGGACTCGAGACTTTGCATCATGGAGCGATGGGTAAAACTAACGTGATAACCATCGGTATCGTTTTCGGGCATCATTTTCCAGTTGGAATCAAAGTGATGCCGCATCCAGCCACCCTCGAGCACAATTTCGCCCTCGGGGGACAAATCGCAGGCGCGGTCGATCAACTCAAATCCGCGACCCAGATAATCGGCAAACGCCACCGCATCGGGGTTAAACGTGGAAAAAACAAAACCGCGATAGATTTCAGTTCTTAAAGTCTCCAGGCCCATATTGGCAAAGTCTTTTTTGAACCCCTGCCGGTAGGGAACATCCAGCAAATTGCCCTGCAAATCGTAAATCCAGCCGTGGTAGGGGCAGGCAAAATTACGCGCATTACCGCGACTTTGATTACACAACATGTTGCCGCGGTGCTGGCAGCGGTTGGCCATCACGCCGATGCCACCACTCTGATCTCGCGCCATAATGACTGAGCGCCGACCAATATCTCGGGTCAGGTAATCACCGGCGTTCGGCAATTCGCTGGCGTGGCCGACAAATACCCAGGAGCGGTAGAAGATCGTCTCCATTTCTTCATCAAAGATTTTTTCATCGGTGTACAACGAACCGTGAATGCGATCGGTCTGGATTAGCGCTTCGTACTTGTCGACAGTTGCCATATTCGATCCCCTTCCCTTCACCACTTACTTGTGTGAACCCCTTTGTCAGCCTGGGGTGCATAATACACACGGGCTGAATGCTTTTAGCCAGCCGGGTGCTCTTTTAAATAGTCTTCCAGGAACATCAGCCGGTCGTTACCCCACCAGGCCTGATCACCGATCATCATGATGGGTGCTCCAAACACGCCGCGCCGGTGGGCCTCAACGCAACCCTTGCGGTAGGCGGAGCGGGCCGATGCCGATTCCACGTAGGTCATAAACTCGTCCGTATCCCAGCCCAGGCTATCAGCCACTTTTCTGAGTTCAGCGGTATCCGTTGGATCGACGCCCTGCCCCCAGATCGCCGCGTAGGCGCGCTCCACATATTGATCCACGTCGCCGCGCTCCGTGGCGTACAGGGTACCTACATTCCAGGGTTCGACTTGCAAATTCTTCGGGAAAGTAAAGGCGACGTTGTATTTTTTTGCCCAGCGCTCGAGATCGGCCAACAGCACCTTTATTTTTGCAGGAATTTCTCGATTCGATGGACCATAATTCCCAGCCGCAATTTTTGCCTGAGGAATATCGATGGGGTGATAGGCAACGACATAGCCATATCGCTTTGCGAGACTCGGCAATTGCGTATTAGCGAGATAACTAAAGGGGCTGAGAAAATCAAAATAAAAATCAATCGTTTTTGCCGCCATACTGGCTGTACTCCCGTGTCTTAAATTATTTTGTTATCCCCTGCCTGGTCGCTATCAATAACTTTTCTCAGTGCGGTTAATAGCGACCTGCTGTCAATTTAAACAGCCATGGTCTGGCGATAATACTCCCAAAATCCCGCAATGGATCCCTCGGTAACCAGATGGTCGGCATCTTCGGCCTTGCCGCCGCCCATACCAATATAGGAAGTCTTGTCCTGCTCGCGAATCACCGCGTTGTGGACAATCTCCACCGCCTCGCCATCTTCCATGGAAATCAATCCGGCGGGGCCAATTAAGTTGCCCTGCTTGAGCCGGATGCCCTGCATTTGCGCATCGTCGTCGGTGTAGCCGAACTGGGTCCACACCAGTTCAAAAGCGTCTGGCCCTTTGGTGACAATCTGGCGCACCGCCAGGGTGTTGGCGATTTGCTGCAACACGAGATTGGGGAATACCGCCAAAATAACCAGGGTTACGCCGTCCGCAAACTCCTTGCGCCCCGCCAGCAGGGACGGATCCTGAAGTTTAAAGTCGGCGTTAAAGGTACGCGTGTCTTTGTAGTCGTCGGTCTTGCCGTCATCGGTGCCCTGGCTGGCCGTTAACATGGAATGGCGCCGGGCAGCGTCCATATGGCAAACGCCGGTTTGCGATGATCGGTACAGGCCAAACGTGGTGTGAAACAGGTGTAACAGACTGGCATGGTAAGGGTCGCGGGTGTTTTCGGCGTACAGTTTCCAGTTGCCGCGCACATATTGCCGCTGGTCCCCAAGTACAGTTATCGGACGATTGCAGATACGCTTGATGGCATCTACAGTCATTGGCCCGAGATAGTCCAGCAACGGGGCGCTGCGCTCGGAGAATGTGGCAAACACCAACCCGCCCACCGCATCCACCCGCAACTTGTGCAGGCTGTGCTCTTTCATATCGAATGATTTCGGCATGCCACCGTTGCCCGCCAGACCGCGACGGAATGGTACCCCCAGCAGATCACCTTTAAGGTTGTAGGCCCACTGGTGATACACGCACTCCAGGTTGGTAACATTGCCGCGCTGCTCGCGACACACCAGAGCACCACGGTGCGCACAACTGTTAACGACGACGTTCAGGCCGCCCTCTTCGTCGCGCATCAATATGACCGGGGTCTCGCCAATGTAGGTTGACTTGAAGTCCCCCGCGTTGGCCACTTCCGCTTCCAACCCCACAAAACTCCAGTTTTCTCCGCGAAAAATGCGCTCCTGCTCCAGGTCGTACACCGCCCGGTCGGTAAACACCCCATAGGGCACACGGCAGATGCTTTGATCTTCGGGCCAGGTTACAGCCGTCCTGTCACTCGCAAATATCGTATTCATTTATAAACTCCCGCCGACGTTAAATCGGGGTGACCATCAAACTCTGAATTTGGTAGGTATCAAAAATCGCCAGCTTTTCCTTAAATTTCAAACCGCCCTCGGTGGCTACGATCTTGTCCAGGTATTTGCCGGCGTTATAAATTTCCGTGGCCCCATCGGTACGCGTTTGCAGCACCACGTAATTGCTTTGCACGGACACAACGCCCTGGTCGACTGCTTTGACATTCACATTACTGACGATGTGGCGATAAAAATGCGCGGCATAAATATTTGCCTTGCGCAGGGATACAATACGATCCACCAGCATCCCTTTGCTGTCGCAGAAAATCGCGGCGACCGGGAGATTGCGATCGGCATTCTCGCGCGGGATGACCTTGTAGACCGCATCGTCGACAAAATACTCCGGCCACTCCTCCAGCCTGTTGTCGTCAATACACTCCACATAACCGGCTTGCAATTTCTCGACGTGATACTGCAATTCAGGCGCAGACAACTTCTCGACATTTAGCATCGATCAGCTCTCGGCCGATGCTTTGGGAATACAGATTTTGTCGCCCTGCACCGTCACCGGATAACTCTTGAGAGGCACAGTGCAGGGAAACGAAGTTGCCTCACCGGTTTTGATATTAAACGCACCGCCGTGGAAGGGACACTCGATCTCCTCCCCCTCCTGGTAACCATCCGTCATCATGGCCATACCGTGGGTGCAGATATTTCCGGTTACATAAAACGCTCCGTCAAGGGCGTATACGGCCAATGGCGGAAACCCTTCCGGATTTACCGCGACAGGTTTTTCTTCTTCCACATCACTCGTGCTGCACAACTCAATCAGTTCGCTCATAACCACCTTACATTGTCGTCAATAAAGTACCTGAATTTTGCGGATGATAGCCATCTCTGAGATGCAGTTTATGGCTCGCTTCGAGCGCCCGATTTTGTAGCAGTCCGGCCGCATAAGCATTATCCGTTCCTCAATAAAATCGGTCGTAATGTATTTGGTCAAACGGTACGCCGTTTTCCATAATCAACGTTTTACTTAACGCATCGGTCATCGGTGGCGGCCCACAGAAATAATACTCGTAGTCTTTGAGGCGGTCACCGAGGGTTTGTTCCACCAGCTGATGCACAAAACACACCGGGCCGTCCCAGTCGGAGCCTTTAGCCAGCTCCGCATCAGACACTGCGTTGTAATTGATAACGCGATCGCGCAGCAGCGGATCTTCGCCGATCAGGCGGGTGGTGCAAATATCCTGGGGGCCGCGCCCACCGTAAAACAAATAAATCTTGCGCTCCGCCATGCGCGGATCCAGCGCAGCGGCGCGTACAATTGACAATACCGGGGACAACCCGGACCCACCACCGACACACACGATATCTCGCGGGACGTCGGGGCACAGATAGGACAGGCCATAGGGACCGTCTATCTCCAACGTATCGCCGACTTTTATCTGTTCAAATAACAGGCCGCTGGCTTTCCCGTTGGGCATTTTCTTGATCACAAAATGCCACTCACCGTCTTCATTTGGCAAGTTACACATGGAGTAACCCCGCGAACCCTGCACGCCGGGAAAGTCGATCAGTGCAAACTGGCCCGGCAGGAACTGTGCGGGGCGCTCGGTTTTAAACCGAAACTCACACATATCGGCAGTCAACATCACTCTTTCGCTGAGCGTTGCGCTCATGCGCCAGGGCCGAAATTGCGTGATCGCTTTGGCATCCGGGCGAACTTTGATTGTGCAGTCCGTGGTCGGAATGCTCTGACAGCTCAGTTTGCGACCTTTTTGAATATCCCGCGGAGAAAGCCCTGGAGCGCTCTCCCAAATATTCGCCACGTCACCCTCGAGCAACTCGAATTTGCAACTTCCACAGCCACCGGAGTTACATTCATAGGGTAACCCCACGCCACTGCGCAGAGCCGCGCGCAGCAGGGTATCCCCCGCGCGACACGCAAACTCCGACTCCTGACCGGCGAGGGAAATTTTAAATTCCGACATATTTAGTCCTTACTTCCAAAACTGCTCAATTTGACGATACGATGTGTGGGCTTGGGCTGAATACAGTCTGACGACGCATTCTGGTTTCACTGCCGGATGTGACAACCGAATTGCTGCCATCCCTCACGGCTTACGCTAACCCCAACTCGGCCAGCCCTGCCTGCGCGCACTCGGTGTCCTCGGCTTCACTGCCGCCGGAAACGCCGATACCGCCAATCAGGTCTTCCTGCTCCAGAATCGGCAGACCACCGCCGAAAGTAACCACGCCCTCGCGGCGCACAATACCAGCCTCAAGCCCCGGATTATCTTCGAAAATGGTCTTCCAGTGCCCACTGGGCATACCAAATCCCGCCGATGTAAACGCCTTGTCCCGGGCAATTTCCATGGAGTGAATAAACGCCCGGTCCATGCGTAAAAAAGCCATCTCCAGCCCGGCGGAATCACACACCGACACATTGATGCGAATGCCCATTTGTTCGGCCTTGCGCACAGCAGCCTGCGCCGCCGTCATTGCTGCGGCGCAGGAGATGGTTTTACGGGTTACGGATACACTACTCATAAAGGTTCATTCCCATCAGGCCCCGGTGGTGACACCCATAAAGCGGTCGTTGAGCTCCCGCGAATGGTAAAAAATGGCCTGCCCCGTGCGGTCCGCCGTCCACGTCAGGACGGGTGTGTCCGGGTACACATAACTGTCCTCGCAGAACACTTCGTTACGATTGCCGGAGGGATCAAAAAAGTAAATCGTCTGACCCCGGGTCAGCCCGTGTCGGGTCGGACCCATATCGAGGGCAATATCCTTCATGGAGATGATGTCCCCCGCGCGCAACACGTTTTCCCA
>JBFIHG010000073.1:0-5982 GCA_041601945.1 Porticoccaceae bacterium
ACGTGTGCGGCAACGGCGGCATGAAACCCCGTCACGCGGACCTGTTCGCCACCGACCTCGACAAACAAACACTCATTAAATATGTCGACCGCTTTTTGATGTTTTACGTGCGCACCGCGGATCGCCTGCAACGCACCTCCATCTGGTTAAACAATATGGAAGGCGGTCTCGATTACCTGCGCGAGGTGGTTATAGAAGATTCCCTGGGTATCTGCGCGCAACTGGAAGCGGAGATGGCGCAAATTGTCGGCACCTACCAATGCGAATGGAAAACCACCATCGAAAACCCGGAGAAATTAAAAATGTTCCGCCCCTTCGTCAACAGCGACAAGGGCGATAGCAATATTATTTTCGTCGAAGAACGTGGCCAGATTCGCCCCGCGCAGAAACTGGAAATCATCAATGCTGGCGCCGATAAATCCGCTACCCCAAAGAAAGAACAGGTACCCGCATGACAGACCTGAGCGAAAAGCCCGGCACGCCAGCAGACTGCGCCACCTGGGTACAGGTTTGTCGTGTAACGGACATTCCCTTTGATGCGGGTATTGCCGCGTTGATTAACGAAAATACGCCACAGGAAACCCAGATCGCCCTGTTCCGACCACTGGACTCGGACACCGTGTACGCCATCAGCAATTTTGACCCCTTTAGCGAGGCCAACGTGCTCGGTCGCGGTATTTTGTGCAGCATCGGCGAACAACTGGCCGTGGCCTCGCCCGTACTCAAACAACACTTTAGCCTGACCACCGGCCAGTGTTTTGAAGACGCAGACGTTTCTATTACGACCTATCCCGTCAAAGTCAGCGACGGCACGGTGTTTGTGGATACCTCCGCCACCACGCTGGAGGCAATGTGAAATATCCCTATTACACGGCGGATGTCTTTACCGAACAGGTATTTCAGGGCGCGCAAATTGCAGTGTTCCCGACAGCCAGCGACCTGTCGGACGACCTGATGGCCTTAATGGCCCGGGAGTTGAATCTGTCCCAAACCGTCTTTGTCACGGACAGTGTCACCAGCGGCACCAACGCATCCGACCAGCCGCCTCTGTTTCGCCTGCGTGTTTTTACCCCCACCGGGGAAATTGATTTTGCCGGCCATCCCATGCTGGCCGCAGCCCGCGTGCTGGTGGAAACCGGGCGCATTGATTTAGCAACCCACAGCGCGGCGCTGGTGTTTCGCCAGAACACCGGCGACATCGCAGCGAACCTCACCCAACGGGACGGCAAACCCTTGTTTGTGCAGTTCACCCTGCCCGCGAATCCAATCGTTGATCGCTATACGCCCCCCGAAGCTGAACTGGCGCGCCTGCTGGGTATTGAGGAGCGAGACATTGATACCCACACCTATCGCACCCGTCTGGTCTCGGTCAATTTTCCCTATCTGATGGTACCCCTGGTTTCGCAGCAAGCAGTGCGCAAGGCGCGCTTTAGTCTCGCTGCCTGGAGTCAGTCCAGCGCCCCCGCCATGGCCGCCCAGGAAATTTTTATCTTCAGTAACCGCACCGATTATCAGGAAACCGATTTTCATGGACGTTTAGTTGGCCCCAGTATCGGCGCTAACGAAGACCCGCCCATCGGCTCCGTGATGCCCTGCTTTGCCGGTTATCTCGGCAGCCACGAGCATATGCGCGAGGGCACTTACACCTTCACCATTGATCGCGGTACAGATAAAACCCGGCGCAGTGTGTTGCACATTGAAATGGACCACCACAGCGACAAACCCTCCACGCTGCGGGTCGGCGGCGAAGTGGTGCTGGTCGGTGAATGCACTATGAACATCGAGAGTCATTGATATGTTGTTTGGTCGCCCGCGCAAAAACCCCATTATCATCGCCGACAAAAAAGTCAGCGACTGGACCTACGCCACCTGTGGCTACTGCTCCACGGGCTGCGCCATCGAAATTGGCAAGGACGCCACAGGCAAGGTGGTCGCGTCCCGCGGTGTCGGCAATGCCGATGTCAATCGCGGCAAGCTGTGTCTCAAGGGAATGTACGGTCACGAGTTGTTTAATTCGCCGGGGCGCGGCGAAACCCCACTGGTCCGTCAACACATCGGCCAGCCCTTTGCGCCCACCCACTGGGATCACGCGCTGGATCATATGACCAGTGAAATAAAGCGCATTCAGGGCGCCTACGGTCGCGACGCCTTTGCGGTGGTGTCCACCGGGCAGATTTTAACCGAGGAGTTTTACACCCTGGGCAAACTCACCCGCGGTTTAATCGGCACCAACAATTACGACGGCAACACCACCCTGTGTATGGCCTCGGCGGTGTCCGGCTACAAGCGCTCATTCGGCTCCGATGGCCCACCCGGTTGTTACGAAGATTTTGAACACACCCATTGCGTCATGGCCTGGGGCTCGAACCTGCCGGAACAACACCCGATTATTTACTGGCGACTCAAAGAGGCGCTGGAAAAACGTAAATTCCCACTGATTGTGGTGGACCCCCGCGTCACCATGATTGCGCAATTTGCCGACATCCACTTGCCCATTCGACCCGGCACCGACGTGGTGCTGCAAAACGCGCTGATGCATGTAATCCTCGACGAAGGCCTGCAAGATGACGCCTACATTGCGGCCAACACCACCGGGCTGGAGGACCTCAAGGCCGAAGTTGCCAACTGGGACCCCACCACTGCGGCGAAAGTGTGCGGTATCGACGAAGACACCATTCGCCACGTGGCACGGCTCTACGCCAACGCGCCTTCCGCCATGCATATCTGGACCATGGGCATTAACCAGAGCACCCACGGCTCCGACGGCGTGGTGGGGTTGAACAATCTGGCGCTGCTCACCGGTAATATCGGCAAACCCGGTGGCACCGCACTGTCGATTACCGGCCAGTGCAACGCCATGGGCACCCGGGAGTGGTCGTCCTGTTCCGGTCTGCCCGGTTACCGCGCTCTGGAAAACCCGGAACACCGGGATGAAGTCGGCAAGTTCTGGAATGTGGACCCGGAATTTTTCCCGAAAAAACGTGGGCTGTTTCAAACCGACATTTTCCCCGCCATCGAAACCGGACAAATCAAAGGGCTGTGGCTGGTGGCCACCAACCCACTGACCTCCATGCCCAATACTGCGCGCATCCGCAAAACCCTGGAAAAACTCGAATTTCTGGTGGTGCAGGATGCCTACGCGGATATGGAGAGCAACCAGTACGCCCACCTGTATTTACCCGCCGCCATCTGGGCGGAAAAAGAAGGCACCTTCACCAACACCGAGCGCCGCGTGAATATGGTGCGCCAGGCTACGCCGCCCAGAGCCAATAGCAAATCGGACTTCCAGATATTCAATGAGCTGGCACAACGCTTCGACCCGGACGGCAACGTTCACTTTCCAGAGACTCCGGCGGGGGCATTTGAGGAAATGCGCGCCCTGTCCAAAGGTCGGCACATGGATATTTCCGGTATGGATCACGACCTGATCGAAAAACACCGGGGTATTCAATGGCCCTACACGGCGGAGCAACGGGACAACAACGAAGCGCCCTTACCCGGCGGCAAACGCCTGTATACCGAGCCCACGTCTTTTTGCCACGGGGATAAACGGGCCAAACTAATTGCCCTGCCGTTTATCGACAACAACGAGCGGCCAGATAATCAGTTTCCATTCTGGCTGAACACCGGCCGCCTGGTGGAGCACTTCCACACCCGCACGCGCACCGGCAAGGTCGGCAATAACAACAAATTCAGTCCCATTCCATTTATGGAAATAAATCCGGATGCCGCCGCGGAACTCGGCGTCCGCCATCAGGAATATGTGCGCTGTGTATCCAAACGTGGCGATGCAGTGGTGATGGCCATGCTCACCCAGCGTGTGCCCCGCGACATGGTATTTATTCCGTTTCACTTTTTTGACTGCGTCAACCGTCTGACCCTGGGTTTGCTGGACCCCCATTCGCGACAGCCCGCCTTTAAGCAGCAAGCGGTGCGCGTCGAACCCATTGCCGACCAAATTGGCGCGGCGCGGTTAAGCCGGGAGCTACGGACCTACTGATGAATCATCGCGAAGCTATCGAAACCAACGCCACCACAACCGCCAAAGCCGCCATTTTTGAACTGCGCGGCGACGAGCCGGCCGACGCCTTCTTGTGGGACCCGGTACCGGAAAAAACCGCCGACCCGGCCACCAACTGCCACGGTAACCTGATTGACCTGCTGGACCTCGACAGCCCCTTGCGCGGCGACAGCTTACACATCAACGGCAACGACGCGGTGGGCGACAACCCCAACCGCTACAAGCAACACGGCTTTTATTTTAATGCCGACAACTGCATCGGTTGTCACGCCTGCGAAACCGCGTGCAGCGAGAAAAACGACAACCCGTCCCACATCGCGTTTCGCTCGGTAGGCTACGTCGAAGGCGGCACCTACCCGGATTACCAGCGCATCAATATCTCCATGGCCTGCAACCACTGCGACGACCCGGTGTGCCTGAAAGGTTGCCCGACCCGGGCCTATACCAAATTCGCCGAATACGGCGCGGTGTTGCAGGACCCGGATATCTGCTTCGGTTGCGGTTACTGCACCTGGGTGTGCCCCTACAACGCGCCGCAACTGGACCCGGTAAAAGGCGAAGTCACCAAATGTAATATGTGCGTGGACAGACTCGAAGTGGGCCTGAAACCCGCCTGCGTGTCCGCCTGTGTCGGCAATGCCCTGGATTTTGGGGTTATAGAAAATATTCCGGAAAATCGCATCGAAGCTAAAATCTCGATCCCCGGCTTTCCGTCCACCGACATCACCCAGCCGAATATTCGCTTTCAACAAACCCGCAGCACCCAGCGAGAAATGACTCGCCCCGACGGTATGCCGGTGAAATACCACAAGGACGACAAGGCTGGGCATTTCAAACCAGGAGTGGACAAAAAATTCGGCGACAAAAAACAGTGGAACTGGCGCAAGCTGCTCACCTCCCACGAAAGCGCCCACGTCATATTTACCCTGTGCACCCAGGCGGTGCTCGGCGCCTTTCTGATGATCGCCATCGGCGCGCTGCCCATAAGCTTCGTGAGCAACAGCCCATTGGCGGCGCTACAAACTCCTGTGGTATCCCCGGCGGTATTGTTACCCCTGCTGGCGGTGATGATCGGACTGATCAGCTTTGGGCTATTCAAACTCAATATGCACCTGGGCAAACCCCACCGTTTTTATCGCGGCTTTAATAATCTGCGCTGGTCGCCCCTGAGTCGGGAAATCGCCGGTATTTCCGCGTTCTATACCTTTCTGTTGGGCTACGCATTATTTGCCGCGCTGGCGGTGTGGTTCGAGAGCCCGTTTATTGTGCAAGCATCTATCGTGTTGAAAACATTGTGCGCCGGACTTGCGACCCTGAGTGGGCTGATCGGCCTGTACTACATGTACCGCATCTACCGTATCCCGGCGCGACCGTTCTGGAACCACTGGCAAACGGCCACCGCGTTTGGCGGCAACACCCTCAGCCTTGGCGCGCTGTTGGTGGGGCTGGTTGCCCTGCCCGCGCTGGCCATAACCGGCGAGCCCCTCGGCGGCCTGGTTACCCTGCTTGCCACACTCGCCGCCATTGGCCTGGTGCTCGAAGGTATGGGTCATCTCTGCCACGGCCGCGACATGCTTAAACTCGGCAACGAAGGCGCATCGTCCTGGTACGTGCAGATCACCCGCTACGGTTATCCCTGGTTGATGCGCAATGGCCTGCTGTGTGCCGCCATCGTGGCATTCGCCAGTCTCGCCCTGGCCGCAATGTTGTCCGGCCCCACAGGTTTAACCACCGTTACCCTCCTTGCCCTGTGGCTGGGTTTAAGCGCGCTAACCCTGGTCGCAGCAGCCATCAGCCGCTCATTGTTTTTTGTGCTGGTTATACCCACCACCATGCCCGGCGCGTTTTTCTGGAAAAACCAGGACTTTGTCGAGCACGCCCGCGCCACCGGGTTGGCAGATATGGAACAAGTGGGCGTGGTGCGCGAACAACACGGCAAATTCAAAATGAACGAATTAATC
>JBFIHG010000074.1:0-5923 GCA_041601945.1 Porticoccaceae bacterium
ACGGTATCTATTGGCGATGCCTTGTTCACCAAGACACAGCAGAAGGTGTTGGGGCTTTTATTTGGCAAGCCGGATAAGAGCTTTTATACCAATGAAATTATGCGTTGGGCCGCCATGGGGCGCGGAACGGTGAGCCGTGAATTAAGTCGTTTGGTGAGTGCGGACCTGCTGATTGCTACACGGGAGGGCAATCAAAACTATTATCAGGCGAATCAGCGTTGTCCGATTTTTGCGGAGCTGGTTGCCATCGTCCGCAAGTCATTTGGGGTGGCCGATGAGATCCGGGAAAGGCTGCTGCCGTTAGACGACAGTATTGAACTGGCGTTTATTTACGGATCTATTGCCAAAGGTGGGGCGACACAATCCAGTGATATCGACCTGCTGCTGATCGGTAAAGAAATAAGTCATGGTCGCGTTGTGGAGTTGCTCCTGCCGTTGGAAGATTCGTTGCGGCGAACAATTAATCCTACAATATATGAGAAACATGACTTCGTTGCGAAATTAAAGGCGGGCAATAGTTTTGTGACCCGTGTGCTGGAGAAGACTAAAATCATGATCAAGGGAACTGAAAATGACATTGGTAGCATTGGATAATCTGGTAAAAATAAACCAGCTAAAATTAGAGCCTCCGGATCAACGAGAATTTGATGGCATGCTGGCTGCTGCAAAGCGGCAATTGCGTGATGCACAGGTCGCAGGGTTATCCGAGGAGGGTCGATTTCTGCTGGCCTACGGCGCGGCCCACGGGATTTCACTCGCAGCGATGCGTTGGCACGGTTATCGATCAGAGAAACGCTATCTGGTGTTCCAGTGTCTGGGGGCTAGATAAAGCCAGGTGGCGCGTGCTCGATCAATGTCATAAAGCGCGAAACCTTGCGGAATATGAAGGTCATCTGGAAATATCGGCGCAATTGCTCAAAGAGTTAGTCGCTATTACTAACGAGCTGGTAGTGCGGGTCGCAGCATTCGAGCCAGTTGGAAAACCAGATTAAATGGTTGGCGATTCGAATTTGTATGGGTGAGTAAAGCTAACACGTAAAGCTGGCGCGTAGTTAAGTCCCCACGGCCCGCAGAATGACTTTGCGGGTATCGGCTGGCTCAATTACTGCGTCAATTTCCAGGTAAGCGGCGGCAGTTGTGGCCTTGCCCCGTTCGTACATGGCGTCCAGCAGTTGGTTAAACAGTTGTTCTTTTTCCTCGGCGGTTGGCGCGGCATCCAGTTCTTTTTTGTAGCCCAGGTGCACGGCACCTTCCAGCCCCATGGCGCCGAATTCCCCGCTCGGCCAGGCGGCACTGTACACCGGGCGACTGAAGCTGCCGCCACACATGGCAATGGCACCAAGGCCATAACCTTTACGCAGGAAGATGGCCACCATAGGTGATTGCAAACGGGCACCGGCCACCATCAGGTCGGACATTTTGCGTACCGCGCCGCCCCGTTCGCTGTCGAGCCCCACCATAAAACCCGGGGTGTCCACCAGGGTTAATACCGGCAGGCCAAAGTTGCTGCACAGATCGAGAAAGCGCGCGGCGGAGAGGGAGGCCTCGGCGTCGATGGCGCCCCCGAGGTGCAGGCAGTCGTTGCAGATAACGCCGAAGGGTTTGCCTTCGATGCGCAAAAACCCGGTGATAATGCCGACGCCGTAAGCCGGGCGAATTTCGATAAAGGAGTCGTTGTCCGCCAGGGTGGTGATGATGTTGCGCACTTTGTAGGTGTAGCGTCGGTCGGCGGGCATCAGGTTCCACAGGGTGCTCTGATCGGCGCAGGTCCAATGCTGCAACGGCCCCTGGAAGTAGGACAGGATCTGTTTGGCCAGCCGTGTGGCGTGGGCTTCGTCTGCGGCGACGATATCCACCACGCCGTTTTTCATTTGTAACTCGATGGGGCCAATGTCGGTGGGTTTGTGTACGCCCATGCCGCCGCCTTCGATCATGGCGGGGCCGGCCATGCCAATCCACGAGGTTTTGGTGGCGATGGTGACATCGGCACAGCCGAACAGGGCGGCGTTGCCCGCGAAACAAAAGCCGTTGTTGACCGCGATCATCGGCACCTGGCCACTGAGGGCGCCCCAGGCTTCGAAGGAGGTCACGTCCATACCCACTTCGTAATCGGTGTCGCCGGGACGGCCGCCACCGCCTTCGGTGTACATGATTACCGGGAGTTTGAGTTCTCCGGCGAGGTCGAGAATGCGATCCAGTTTTTTGTGATGGAAATAACCCTGGGTGCCGGCCAGCACGGTGTAGTCGTTGACGATGACGGCGGTTTTGCTTGCGGCTTCGCCAAACAGATCGGCATTGATGGTGGCCAGGCCGGTGATAATACCGTCGGCGGCGGTGTTGATTTTCAGGTCGTCAAAGCTGCGGCGCTGTCGTTGCGCGGCCACGGCGAGCTGGCCGTATTCGAGAAAGGAATCCGCGTCGCACAGGTCGTCGAGATTCTCCCGAGCGCTGCGGTAGCCGCGCCCGTGGTGTTTGGCGATGGGCTCGGGACGACCCGCGTCGAGCGTGTTGGTGAGGCGCTCGTGAAACTCGTCGAGGACGGCGTCCTTATTGGTATTGCTGGCAGGCTGGGGTTTGGTTTTTATCCGGGTCACGTTCTGGCGCGCCTTATGGGTAGCGGTGCGGGATGTTCGGTGGCCGCGTCAGTCCACGGTGTCCCGCGCTTCGATCATCAGCAACAAACTTTGCGCATGTTCCGCAGCGGTTCTGCCCAGTTCGGTCAGGTAGCCCCCATCTGCCCGGGTGGTAAGGCCCTTGTCGAACAGGCGCTGGGCGGCAGCAATGACCTCGGGTTCGGCGGAGGAGTGAATTTTCACGCCTTCCAGGGTGGTGGTCAGGTTGTAAAGGGAGAGGATATTTAGTTCGTCGCCAATGTGGGAGTCGTAGGGCATGGGCGGTCCTGTCGGAGGTCGGAGTTTGAGTGTACTTGAAAAAACCCTGTCGCCAAACTGCTTTAAGGTTGCTGGTCCGGGGTGTTTCACGGGTGGCGTCGCGGAGTTTGGCGGTATAATTGCTGCCTGATTTTTGCAGCAAAAAGGAACGGGCATGTTAAAGGTCAACGAATATTTCGACGGCAAGGTGAAATCCATCGGTTTTGCCACCGCCACCCTGCCGGCCACGGTGGGGGTGATGGCGCCGGGGGAGTACGATTTTGGCACCAGCGAACTGGAAACGATCACGGTGGTTAGCGGGGCCCTGACGGTGAAGTTGCCGGGTCAGGCTGACTGGCAAACGTTCGACGCGGGGGATACGTTTACGGTGGCAGCCAAACAACGTTTCCAGTTACAGGTGGCGGTTGCCACAGCGTATTTATGTACGTATGGTTAATCGCAAAGTGGTCAGTCACCAACCGTGATCAGGTGGGGCGGTGAAGGGAGTGAGTTAATGAGTTTTAAACATTTATCCGTAGCAGAGTTGCGACAACTGTTGCAGGACGATGCCCCGGTGACGATGGTCGATATTCGCGACGAAGGTTCGTTTGCGAGCGGAAATATTCCTGGTTCCGTTTCGCTGATTGAATTCGGTATCGATACATTTGTGCGGGAAGCCAGCAAGTCGGAGCCATTAGTGGTGGTGTGCTACCACGGCAATTCCAGTCAGAACGCAGCGAAGTATATGGCGGAGCAGGGTTTTACGGAGGTGTACAGTCTCGACGGCGGTTATACCGCCTGGGCGGCGGGCTAAGCGCTTCGGACCGCGTGTCTATTGCAATAAATCATCGGTGATGAGGTGAAAAATAGTGGCCGCATCCATCAGTGATTTAGCGGTGAGTGGCGCCACTCCATAGACTTCAGTACGTACCCCATAAGTGCGGTTTATTTTTTCCAGCAACAGATCGAAGTCCCCATCCCCCGACAGCAACACCACCGTATCTATTTCCTTTGCCACTTCCATCACATCGATGGTAATACCTACATCCCAATCGCCTTTGGCGGAGCCATCACTGCGTTGAATAAAAGGTTTCAGTTTGACGGTAAACCCGATGTGCTTGAGGGCGTCCTGAAATTTTTGTTGTTTTTCGTCGCCGCGCTCGGTGGCGTAGGCGGTGGCCGCGACAATCTCGCCCTGTGCGCTGATGCGTTGCCATAGTTTGCGGTAGTTAAATTGGCGCCCGTAGGCCTGACGGGTGGTGTAGTAAATATTTTGTACATCGACAAAGATAGCAATTTTTTTCACGCTGGGTCCCGTTAGCTAAGGCGCTTATGCGGCGAGGAGGATAGCACGACGTTGACCGGGCTCGGTTGTCCCGCGTTTGCTATCGATGGGCTTTTGGCGATGGGTTTTTGGCGACGGAGTTGCCGACGCGGGGCGCGGGGAGTAAATTGACGAGGTTATGCTAGAATCGACGAGTTGGTTACGGTTGTTCTCTACAACATCAGTATTAGTCGTTAGCGGGGCTCGGCCAGGATATTCAGTAACTCACTCATTCAAACATCACCCGGAGTAATACCCATGAGCAAGGAACAAAAAAGTAATAAAGAAACCAAGAAAAAACCGGCGTTGAATGCCAAAGAAAAGAAAGCCGCGAAGAAATCCAAAAAGGCCGGAAAGGGATCTATTTAGCGTAACGAATATGTGATCCGAATGACTGCCGACTTCCCAAGTCGTGCCGCAGCGTTAACGCGTGGGCGGTGCATTGTGTGAGCAACGACCATGCCGATTGCCGATTTCCCCGATGTAACACAAAAACGCAAAACCCGTCGTGACGGGATCGCCCGTCAGCGTTGGTTACTGCTGCCGGTTACGATCTTCTGGCAAATACGCTTTGCCATAGCACGATTGCTGGGTTCTGAATTCGAGCTGTTTAGCCGCTTTTTCAAGCCGATGGGCGCGGCCTTGCACAAGGGTATCGCGCGCGCATTCAAGGACTATGAACCGACGGCTCAGGATGTGTTTGTATGCGTGTTTATGAAAAGCGGCACCAATTGGATGATGCAGGTGGTGCATCAGATCGCGAACCGCGGCGAGGGGGAATTCAACGATATTTTCGATGTGGTGCCGTGGCCGGATTGTCCGTCCAGAGACATGACTATCGGGCTCACGGATCCGCGTCCGGCGCAGTTGGCGGTAACCGGACTGCGTGCCATTAAAACCCACGCACCGGCCCAAAACGTTCCCTACAACAATGCTGCAAAATATATATGCGTGGCCCGTGATCCGAAAGATGTGGTGGTATCGGCTTACCACTTTTTTGGCAACGTTATGCTCGGACCTTTAATGCCGACGGTCTCCACCTGGGTGCGCAACGCGCGTAGCGCAATCCTGGAGCCATGGGTGGAATTTACTAACGGCTACTGGCTGTGGCGCGACCGGCCCAATGTGCTGTTTTTGACCTACGAGCAGATGCTCGACGACCCGCGGAATATGATTCGCAAAATTGCGACGCTAATGGAGGTGGCGTTAACCGAGCCAGAGGTCGAGAAAGTTTATTCGTTAAGCTCGTTCGCTTATATGAAAAGTGTCGACCATAAATTTTATCCCGGCGAGATGACACCTTTCGCGCGTCCCGGCGGTCGTATGGTGCGCCAGGGTAAAAAAGGCACGTCGGGGGAATTATTGTCGGTGGAGGAGCAACACACCATCGACGCCTATTGTCGCCAGCGTTTACAGGAGCTGAGTAGCGATTTTCCCTACGACCGATATTATGGTGGTGGTGATAAAAGCGAATCGGCAGCGCAGACGGAGGTGGCCCAATGAGCCTTGCCTATAGAGCAGCGGTAGTACAGGCGGCACCGGTGTTTATGGATTTGTCCGCCGGGGTAGATAAAGCGGTGCGGTTAATCGCGGAGGCGGCGCAACAGGGCGCGTCGATCATTGCGTTTCCCGAATGCTGGCTGCCTGGGTATCCCTGGTGGGCGTGGTTGTCGACCCCGGCCCATAATCTGCGCTATTTTCAGCGCTACCACGAGAACAGTCTGGTACT
>JBFIHG010000075.1:0-5670 GCA_041601945.1 Porticoccaceae bacterium
CAGCCAGCGCCTGGCTGGCAAGAAACGCCGCTAGTGCCCGTTTGTGTTCAAATCGGTTATGGTTAGGGCTGTTATTGCGCAAAATCAAGCGGGCTTGTGACAGCAAACTACTAAATCGAGGAACATGCCAATGATCAGCTTCATCGCAACACTGAATGTAAAACCCGACCAGGCCGCCGCATTTGAAGCCGCCATGCAAACCGTGGTGCCCAAGGTGCGCCAGGAGCCGGGTAATCACGCCTATATATTTCACCGCTCG
This sequence comes from Porticoccaceae bacterium, assembly GCA_041601945.1. GTDB lineage: Bacteria > Pseudomonadota > Gammaproteobacteria > Pseudomonadales > Porticoccaceae > JBFJKD01. Next base: position 260 of record JBFIHG010000075.1, read on the forward strand.
GCGACTAAGCCGCACACCTATTATTTCTATGAGCAATATACCGACGAAGATGCGGTCAAGGCACACCGCGCCCATCTGGGTACGTTAGGGATCAATCTGGCGGAAATGCTGGCGGCAGCCCCGCAAATTGAACACTGGGAACTGATTATGTAACTCCTGTACATTAATCGCCAGGGTAGTTGGCAAACGTTACACCCAGAAAAAACCCCTACCAAAACCCCTGCAACGGGTTTACCATCAAACCTACCGACCGGTAACTTTAATGGCAACTGGATGGAGGCACCCATGTCTGAATTCGATACCCTGATTCAGGGCGGCACGATTATCGACGGCTCGCGCACCAAAAAAAGTTTTATCGGTGATGTGGCGGTAAAGGACGGACTGATTGCCGCCATTTTTCCCGGTGGAGGTACCGACCCTGGCCGCGCCGCGCGGATAATCGACGCAACCGGTTTACATGTGGTACCCGGCTTTATTGATCTACACACCCATTACGATGGCCAGCTATTGTGGGATCCCTACCTGAGCTGTTCCAGCTGGCACGGAGTGACATCGGTGGCGATTGGCAATTGTGGATTCGGCTTTGCCCCCGCCCACCCGCATCAACAGGAACGCCTGATGTTGTCCATGGAGCGGGTCGAGGCAATCCCACTGGCCACCATGAAGGCCGGTATGGACTGGGACTGGGAAACGTTTCCCGAATGGCTCGACTCCCTGGAGCGCCGCCCCAAGGGTGTCAACGTCATGAGTTTTGTTCCCCTCAACCCATTGATGATTTATGTCATGGGTATCGAAGCCGCCAAAACCCGGGAACCCACTACCGAAGAGCTGGCTGAAATGTTGCGCCTGATGGAAGAATCCCTGGATGCCGGCGGTGTCGGTTATTCCATGCAACGTCTGGGCGACGGTTTCACCTCGGTACAGCGGGATTACGACGGTACTCCCATGCCAACCGATACCATGTCCGACGAGCTGTGTCTCGCTTTTGCCAGTGTTCTGAAAAATCGTGGCCAGGGCTTTATCCAGCTGACCCAGGCGAAGAATGAATTTGTCGCCGACCTCAAGTTCGGCTCGGCCCTCGCCGACGCCTCGGATGCGGTGATCCTGTGGAATGCAGTGCAGGTCAACGAACGCCATCCCCACCAGCACCGCCGCATGCTCGAGTGGGTCAATCGCGAACAGGAAGCCGGCCGTAAAATCTGGATGCAGGCGATTACCACCCCCAACGATATGCGTTTCATGCTGGACGACTTCAACCTGTTTGACGGCAACGGCGCCTGGCGCGATGTGACGATTGGCGATGTCGAAACCCGCATCGCCAAAATGCAGGATTCCACTTTACGCGCCGCGGTGCGCGAGGATTACGACAGCGGCAGCGCCCCCTTTGTGAGTGGACCGATTGCCGAAATCAAGGTGGATTCGGTTGCTAATACGGAAAACGAAAAATACGTCGGCCTGACCATTGCCGAACTGGGCGTAGCGATGCAGCGCCACCCCGCAGATGCGATGCTCGATCTGGCGATCAGCGAAGGGTTAAAAACCGTTTTCTACATCGTGCCGTTCAACTACGACGCGCAATATCTGCAAGAAATTCTCGACAACGAGTATACGTTGCCGGGGGTATCCGACGGCGGAGCACACACCAAGTTTCTCAACTACGGCCGCTACCCCACCAATATGCTCCAGGACCTGGTGCGCGAACGCGCTCAATACACGCTGGAGGAAGCCCACTACCGCCTTTCCGCGCTACCGGCCATGGCCGCAGGGTTTAGCGATCGGGGCACGCTGGAAGTCGGCAAAGCTGCGGATATTGTGGTCTACGATTACGCGGGGCTGGAGTTACTACCCACGCAAATTGCCCACGATCTGCCCGGTAACGAGTGGCGTTACGTGGAGCGCGCCAAGGGCTACCGCTACACCATGGTCAACGGTGAACTGACGTTTATCGACAGCGAATGCACCGGCGCGATTCCCGGCAAACTGCTGCGCCACGGTCACGCATCCGGGGTTTCCGCAGCGGCGTGAACAGCTATTTGCTAACCGCCGTATAAGCGCAGGACTTACCCAATGGATTTACCCCTGGACAAAGAGCTGCGTTTCGGCTGGGCGACCTTTATGGATAGCCTCGAGGCAGTGCGTAGCACCACTGCCCTGGCCGACGATTTAGGTCTCGACTCGCTGTGGGTGGGGGACCATATTGCGTTTTCCCTGCCGATGATGGACCCCTTATTGCAGCTCGCGCAGGCGGCGGTCTGCAGTGAGCGCTTAATGCTCGGCACCGGTGTCTACCTGTTGCCGTTACGGCATCCCGTCACCGTTGCCAAACAGGTCGCCAGCCTGGATCGACTGAGTGGCGGACGAGTCATTTTTGGCGTAGGCATAGGCGGGGAATTCCCCAACGAATATGCGGCCTGTGGCGTACCGATCAAAGAACGCGGCGCCCGGCTTAGCGAGGGCATCGCGGTACTGCGTAAACTATGGCGCGGACACAGCGTTTCTCACCAGGGGAAATTCTATCCATTTGACGACGTACTGATGCTCCCTGAACCAGTGCAGCGTGGCGGACCGCCCATCTGGTGCGGCGGGCGCTCTATCGCCGCCCTGCAGCGAGCGGGACGACTTGCGGACGGCTACGTCTCCTACGTGGTTACCCCCGACATGTACCGCGCCGCCCTGGAGACCATTGCCCAGGCCGCTGCGCAGGAAAAACGCGTGATCGACAACTTCGCTACCGCCCACGTAGCGTTTTTTCGCATCGACAAGGATTTTGACTCCGCGTGGCAATGTGCCACTACCCAGTTAAGTGAGCGCTACGCCAGCGACTTTAGTGGTCCGGCAAAAAAATACTGCTTATTGGGTCGCCCGGAAGATATCGCCGCACAAATCGCCCAATTCCGGGCGGCGGGGGTGCGCCACTTTATTCTTGACCCCGTCAGCCCCCCACAGGAACGCCGGGAACAAATTACCCGGTTTGCACAACAAGTAAGACCGCTGCTCGGATAATACGTCGTACGCGCCATTCGGGAAACGATTTCTAAACTCGTACGGCCACGCGCTGACTACGCACGGTAGCACCTCGCAGTCATGCACAAAAATACGGGGCATACAACTAACCACCATAAGCAAAGCCTGACCTGTCTACGAATTTTCTGTATAATTTCCCGCCATTCCACACTCGCTACGCAGCGCGAATTTGCGTCGCAACACATTCACAAAAAAAGGTGCTGTATGACGTTTGTTGTCGGGGAAAATTGTATCAAGTGCAAATACACCGACTGTGTCGAAGTGTGCCCGGTGGATTGTTTTTACGAAGGCCCTAACTTCCTGGTTATTCATCCCGACGAATGCATTGACTGTGCACTGTGTGAGCCGGAATGTCCGGTGGACGCTATTTTTTCGGAGGATGAGCTGCCGGAGGATCAACAGGTTTTTCTGGAACTCAATGCGGAACTGGCAGAGAAGTGGCCCAATATTACCATTCAAAAAGCAGCGCCGGCGGATGCTGACGACTGGGTCGGAAAACCGAACAAGCTACAATTACTGGAACGTTGACCGGCGGCGCTCTGCAGTAACCCCTGAACCAGCTAACCCGTAAACAGCATGTGTCCATCCAGCCCGTGGCGCGTCAGGCTCAGTTTCAGGCGTTCGAGGGCTTCGATCTGTATCTGTCGTACACGCTCGCGCGTCAGCCCAACCTCGCGCCCCACCTCTTCCAAGGTCGCCACTTCATAGCCGCGCAAGCCAAAGCGCCTGGCGATGATATCCTGCTGCTTCGGGCTCAACTCTGAGAGTAAATTTTCCAGCCTGGCCACCAGATCGTCGCCTTCGGCCAGTTTTTCGGGATCACATATATGGGAATCGGCGACCATGTCAACCAGACTACGACCCGTGCCATCGCTGGACATCGTCACGTCCACGGAGCCAGTGTGTTCATTCAAACTCAGCATCCGATCTACAGTGCGAGCGGATTTGTCGAGTCGGGTCGCAATTTCGTTAACTGTCGGATCGTGTTCCAGCTGCTGGGCGAGCTGCCGCGACGCACGTAGGCATTGGTTGAGCTCCTTGACCACATGAATGGGCAAACGGATCGTACGGGTTTGGTTCATCAGAGCACGTTCGACTGCCTGGCGAATCCACCAGGTGGCATAGGTTGAGAAGCGGAAGCCGCGCTCTGGATCAAACTTTTCTACGGCCCGAATCAGGCCCAGATTACCCTCTTCAATCAGATCCAGCAGACTCAACCCACGATTAACATAGCGGCGGGCGATTTTTACTACCAGTCGCAAATTGCTTTCGATCATGCGCTGCCGGGCGGCGTGCTCCCCTTTGCGGGAGCGTCGAGAAAAAATCACTTCTTCCTCGGCCGTCAGTAACGGTGTATAGCCGATTTCCTTCAAGTAAAGGCTAGCCGCGTCCAGAACCTGAGTGGACTCCTGGCTGGTGTCGACTGGGGGCGGTTCTGCCCGGTGCTGCTGATCGCCATAACCTTGACGCGCCATGACAGTATCCTCTGTGCACTTTACCGGCCTGCCTTAGCCTTGTGCACCGTCCTACACTGCCACGTTCCTGGATTGTTTGCAATCGAACTGCAACCTCGACCGTTTATTCATTATTGGCCCTGTTATTAGCGTCCGGGCAGCAAGCGCAACGGGTCGACGGGCTTGCCGTTTTCGCGAATTTCGAAGTAGAGGCGTCCGGGATTGTCCGTGTCGCCACCTACCTCCCCGATAACTTTGCCAGCACTGATCGCCTCGCCCTCGCTGACCAGTATCTTGCGGTTATGGGCATAGGCACTCAGGTATTTATCGCTGTGCTTGATGATAATCAACTGACCGTACCCACGCAGCCCGCTACCGGCATACACCACCGCCCCAGGGGCAGCGGCGACCACGCTGCGTCCAGCGGCACTTTGAATATTTATACCTTTAAACTCCTTATTACTGTCGTAGTATTTACTCACCGGTCCCTGTACCGGCCATTGCCAGGCTCCCGCTGAAAAATTACTCGGCAATGTCTGGGTCGACGGCCGGGAACTGGATTGCCGTGGCGCGACGGCAGCCGGCCTGTTCGCCACGGGCGGACTGGCCCGCGCGGAAGCCGACGAGCCCGATGCGCCGGAGCCTGCCACACTAATCGTGGGTGCAACCGGTACAGGGGTGGCCACCGCCTGCCCGAAATAGGTGGATTGCGGCACGGACGACGTGTTCAAATTTAAGCGCTGTCCAGGATAGATAAGGTACGGCGGGCGCAGGCCATTAACCGCCGCCAGCGTGGCCATCTCAACCTCATAGCGCCAGGCGATGGCAAACAGCGTCTCACCCCTGGAAACAATATGCTCCTGAATTTTCTCGCTGGGTGGCGGCTGGCGCGTGGCCACCGGCGCTGGTGCCGTCGCGCAACTCGCCAGCAAA
>JBFIHG010000076.1:0-5580 GCA_041601945.1 Porticoccaceae bacterium
ACGTGGTAACCAATATCGAAGTGGAGCTAACGGAAAACCCCGAGGAATTTCGGGTCTATTCCCTGGTGACGGTGCACCGCAATATGAACGAGGACGAGGAACACACCATGGTCGGCCACCGCGAGGATATTATCCGTCGCGCGCAGGGCGTGTTAAAACTCGCCAAACGTAAAATTATTCTCGATCAGAATATTTTTATGAACAAGAGTCTGAATGTGTATCTCTAGGTAAATTTGACTATCGCTAAAAACCCTTGAAAGCGCTCATAAAAAAACCCCGGTCAGACCGGGGTTTTTTTATGAGCAACAGGCTTCGTTTTAACACAGCTCCAACGCAATCGCAGTTGCCTCACCGCCGCCAATACACAGGCTGGCTATACCTTTCTTTTTACCATAGGTTTGCAGCGCCGCCAGCAATGTCACAATAATTCGTGCGCCGCTAGCGCCCAACGGATGACCCAGGGCGCAGGCACCGCCGTGCACATTGACTTTGGCATGGGGTAAATCAAGTTCGTGCATAGCCGCCATCGGCACCACTGCAAACGCTTCGTTGATCTCGAACAGATCCACATCCGCCACGGACCAACCAGTTTGCTTGAAAAGTAACTGCAGCGCGCCCACCGGTGCAGTAGTAAACCACTCCGGCTCGCGGGCAAACTGGGTGTAGCCACAAATAGTCGCCAGAGGCTGCAAACCCCGTTTCGCCGCTTCGCTCTGACGCATCAATACCAGCGCTGCGGCCCCGTCGGAAATGGAACTCGCGTTGGCGGCCGTCACGGTGCCATCTTTTTTAAACGCCGGTTTCAGATTGGGGATTTTATCCGGTCGGGCGTTGCCCGGTTGCTCATCGGTATCCACCACTGTGTCGCCACCGCGGTTCTTGACGGTGACCGGCACTATTTCAGTTTTAAACTTACCGTCAGCTATCGCCGCATTCGCGCGCCGCAGGGATTCAATGGCGTAGGCGTCCTGTTGTTCGCGGGTAAACGTATATTTTTCGGCACACTGTTCAGCAAAAGTCCCCATTAGCCCACCGCTATAGGCGTCCTGTAGACCGTCCGTAAACATATGGTCCAACACTTCGCCGTGGCCAAGACGGTAACCCGCCCGCGCCTTTGGCAGTAAATACGGCGCGTTACTCATACTTTCCATACCACCGGCGACCACGATATCGGTTTGCTCCGCAGTCAGGGTATCGCAGGCCATCATCACCGTTTTCATGCCCGAACCGCACATTTTATTGACCGTAGTAGTGCCTACTCCAACCGGTAGTCCCGCACCCAGCGCCGCCTGACGGGCCGGAGACTGACCAATGCCAGCGGGCAGCACACAACCCATCAGTACTTCGCCTACATCCGAGGCGGCAACATTTGCCTGTGCCAACGCCGCGGCGATCGCCGTGGCTCCCAGTTCTGGTGCCGTTACGCCCGATAAATTACCCATCATGCCGCCCATGGGCGTGCGCGCCATGCCCACTATCACTACCGGATCATTCATGCTATTTCCTCTTTTCCCTGTCGCCATTCGCCTGTCGCAAATGCTCGATCAAATTTGAATTACGTGGTTGGCGACCGCGCTTCGTTTTTATAAACCCACATACCTGCTTAAAGGGCGCAAGCGGCGCGATCGGTGTATACCTATTTAACAATGCGCAATTTTCTCTCGGCAGTGCCCGACGACCCTTTGCCGGGCTCCTTGCCTGACCCCTTGCCTGAGTCCGGCCCAAGGGGTTCACCGGGAGCCGGTGGCGGATCCTGCCCATCAGTCTGAAAGACCATACCCTGACCATTCTCCCGCGCGTAAATGGCCAATACGGCAGGAATCGGCACGCGAATATTCGTAGGTAACCCGCCAAAGCGCGTGCTGAAAACAATTTCTTCGTTATTCATTTCGAAATGCCGGACCGAACGCGGCGCCAGATTCAACACGATCTGACCGTCGGTGACAAAATTCTCTGGCACTTCCACTCCCGGCGCAAAGGCATCGACCACCAGATGCGGCGTACAGTCGTTATCGACGATCCAGTCGTAAAAAGCCCTGATTAGATACGGCCGATTCGGGGTCATGGCCATGCAAGATCCACCGTTAGTGAGCAGCGTGTCAATCGGTCGCCCATCGCACCAGGCGCTCAGCCTGCCAACTCAGCGACGCATATCCCGTTCGGCTTCCGTCAAACTGGCGCGAAACGCCGGTCGCTCGAATACTCTTTTCATGTACCCCAGCAACGGCTTGGACTGTTTGCTGGTGGGGATTTTGATACCCACTGATTCGAGACGCCACAGCAATGGCGCGAGACAACAATCCACCAGCGTAAATTCTTCGTGCATAAAAAACGGTTTATCGGCAAATATGGCGGCGGTACTTAACAACTCGTCCTGCAGCTCTTTGCGTGCCTTAACCGCACCCTTCGTTTCCGGCTTATGGATAATCAAATCGAGTCGCTCACACCAGTCTTTTTCAATGCGGTGCATGTACTGCCTGCTCAACGCCCGTGCAACTGGATACACCGGCAGTAAGGGAGGGTGTGGAAAACGTTCGTCCAGATACTCCATCATGACTTTCGACTCGTACAGTGACAAATCGCGATCCGCCAGCGTCGGCGCCGTGCCGTAGGGGTTAAGCTCCAGCAACTCTTCTGGCACTGCGGATGGATTGATCGTTTCGATCTCGACAGCGATGCCTTTTTCGGCAAGCACGATGCGTACCCTGTGGCAGTACTGACAGGACGGATCGGAGAAAAATGTCATCGAAGAGCGTCTGGTTACAACTCCCATGGAGCTCACCTCAGTTGGTCACGCATTACTAGCGGCCGGAGAATGCCCGGCTTGAATTATCAATGGATATCCTTCCAGTACTCCCGATTCAGCAACCACACCCAGATCAGCAAAAATGCGATAAACAACAACACACCAATCGCCATGGAGTGACTTTCCTCTGCAACAGGATTGGCCAGATAGTCGAGAAAATTTACCAGATCGTAAACGCTTTGATCGAACTCCGCAGGCGATAACTTCCCTTCCACGGTCAGCTCGTAGCTGCCACAGGGATCATCCAGCAACGGTTTGCTGGTTAGCGGATCGACTTTGACACCGCCGTTGGCGGCCAGCACCGGACCCGGCGCGCAACGTTGTAAGCCCTGTAAATCCAGCAGGGCGTGGGGCATACCCACATCCTTGAACACTTTGTTGTTCACGCCGATGGGACGGCTGGGATCAGCATAGAAATTGCGTAGATAGGTGTATACCCATTCGGGTGAACGGGCCCGAGTCACCAGGGTTAAATCCGGCGGTGCGGCGCCAAACCACTCCTTGGCGGCACGCTCTGGCATGGCAATGGTCATCAGCTCGCCAATCTTCTGCCCGGAAAACACCAGATTTTCAAGCATCAGGCTGTTGGGAATATGCAGGTCGTCCGCGACCCGCTCCCAGCGCGAGTATTTCGCGGAGTGGCAACCCATGCAGTAGTTCACAAAAACCTGAGCACCCCGTTGCCGCGACCCGTTATTCAGGGCCGAAACCTCGTATTTGTCCAGCTGTCGACCCTGCTGTAACTGCACAAGCTCCGGATTTTCGAAGCTGTCGCAGACAATCGAGCCACAATCAAATTCCGTTTCGGAACCCACTGCCTTCAGTGGCAGAACAGTCAACGCAATCAAAATGCCGAGCGCAACGAGGGAGCGCCAAAAGCCCATGCCGCCATCCATGGTGATGCGTTCGGGCTCCGGTCGAGTAGATTCCAGACTGGTCCAGATCGGCATGGCCAGGAAGTAGGCAAAGTACAGGGCCGTGCAAATTTGCGCCAGGAAGGTGCGATCGTCGGTCGGTGCCTTCACCCCCAGCACGCCGAGAATAATAAAGGACGCAGCGAACACCAAAATCGCAACGCGGCTGATGGTACCCTTGTAGCGTATGGACTTGACCTTACTGCGATCGAGCCAGGGCAGCACAAATAGTATTGCGATGGCCGCAGCCATCGTCAAAAACCCAAAAAACTTATCCGGCACCGCGCGCAACATTGAATAGTACGGCGTGAAATACCATACCGGGGCGATATGCTCGGGGGTTTTCAGAGGATTAGCTATTTCGAAGTTGGCGTGTTCGATAAAGTAACCGCCCATCTCCGGCATAAAGAAAATGATGAAACAGAACACAAACAGGAACACCACGATCGGCACCAGGTCGTGCACAGTGTAGTAAGGGTGGAAGGGAATCCCATCCAGGGGTACGCCATTGGCGTCCTTGTGCTTTTTGATTTCAACCCCGTCCGGATTATTCGATCCCACTTGATGCAGAGCCAGCAGATGTAACACCACCAAACCCAGCAACACGATAGGTACCGCTACCACATGCAGCGCGAAGAAACGATTCAGAGTAATGCCGGAAATCAGGTAGTCCCCACGCACCCACTCCACCACGGCTTCGCCGATATAGGGGATGGCACCGAACAGGGAGATAATTACCTGCGCGCCCCAATAGGACATCTGTCCCCAGGGCAACACATAGCCGAGAAATGCTTCGGCCATCAGCGCCAGATAAATGGCCATACCAAACAGCCACACCAGCTCGCGCGGCGCCTTGTAAGAGCCGTACAGCAAACCGCGAAACATGTGTAAGTAGACCACCAGAAAGAACGCCGACGCGCCGGTGGAATGCATATAGCGCAGCAGCCAACCGTATTCCACATCGCGCATAATGTATTCGACAGAAGCGAACGCACCCTCAGCAGTAGGTACGTAGCTCATGGTCAACCAGATACCGGTCAACAACTGGTTCACCAGAACCAGCAGGGACAACACACCGAAAAAGTACCAGAAGTTAAAATTCTTGGGAGCGTAATACTTGCCCATATGGGTGTCCCACGCCCGCTGCACTGGCAGCCGTTGATCTATCCAGGTCCACAACGCAGTTAACCACTTCATGCGGCAGCCTCCTGATCAATGCCAACAACAATCACCGTATCGCTTTCAAATGAATACGGGGGTACCGTCAAATTAGTCGGCGCGGGAACGCCCTGATAGACCCTTCCAGCCAGGTCAAATTTGGAACCGTGGCACGGACAGAAAAATCCCCCCAGCCACTCTTCGTCGGCACTGCGTAAATCCGCCGCGCCCACATCGGGACGATACTTCGGTGCGCAACCCAGATGAGTACACAAACCCACCAGCACCAGAAATTCAGGCTTGATAGCCCGATTGTTCGGGTCGACATAGCCAGGCTGCACAGAATTTTCGGAATTCGGATCCCGTAAGTGATCCGCGCCAGTTGCAAGTGCATCCAGAGATGCCTGGGTGCGGCGCACCACATAGACCGGCTGGCCACGCCACTCAAAGGTGGCCATCTGCCCCGGCTCAATTTTGGCGATGCTGATCTTTACCGGCGCCCCGGCGGCCCGCGCTTTGGCACTGGGCACCCAGGACCCTACAAAAGGGACCGCGGCCCCCACTACCCCAGCGGCGCCCACCACACAGGTGGCACCGGTCAGAAAGCGGCGACGCCCCTGATTGACACCGTCATTGCTCATAGGAGCTCTCCCTTACAACAGCAAAAATGGTTTAAGACTGGCTGAGAAGTGACTATCAATG
>JBFIHG010000077.1:0-5416 GCA_041601945.1 Porticoccaceae bacterium
GGGGGCCTGGGACAGCAGCCCTTTATCCGCATCCTTGGTATAGATATTGAAGAACTGGAAGCTGGTGAAGATGGATTTTTGTTGTTTATCCCAACCCGGTATCCACAATGGATAGTCGAAGCCGATCATGGTGGAGATCACATCGCTCTCGACAATGGCATCGCTGGGATCCACCACCAGCGCCGGGCTGCCGGTTTCCACGGAGCCATCGAAGGGGTTGCGCACGGTGCTGCGGTTGAAGGGCTTGTCAATCTCGTAGGCCACTTCGAGGCGCAGGGCGGGTGAGGTGCTTTTCGGCCCGAACGCCATCATATCCCCCAGGTCCCGGGCAAAGCTAAAGCCCACCATTTTTTGCCGGTAATCGTAATCCAGATCGAAGTTAGCTGTGACCGAACAACCTACGGTGTTTAGCAGAGGATTTGTAGGGTCGAAACAAAGACCGCCCGTCAACGCCGCCAGTGGGCTGTTTGAAAATGGCCCGGCGCCGGTCAAGCCCCTTAAAAAAGGCAGGTAGCCGCCGGTGGTTGGTCCAAAAGTTCCAACGGGAGCCCAGATAGCCGCCATAGTCGTGGCCAGATCCACCGGCACCACCGCCAGCGCATTAGCCGGATTATTAAACGCATCGCCGACAACCACATTGGCCCCGGTAAGCTTGACCACCGGCAAATCCTGCATGCCGTAAAACATATTAATGGTCCCCTCGCCACCCAGGGTCTCAAACTTGAGGCGCATGGAGTACTCGGCATCTTTGAAGCTGATATTGTCCGGCGTATTTTCGTGCAGGTTGGCACCTAACCCCACCAGGCCCAGGCCCGACTTGGGGTCGAACAGGCGCGGAAATGGCAGGCCAAAAATACCCCCGGAGGTGGCATCGCTCGGCGTCGGGTTGTTAATAATAAACTTGGAGTGAATGACCTCGGGGACAAAATTAAACTCCAGGGTCGGACGGTGCATACCGAGGGCTTCGAACGGCGCGGCCACACCCAGTTTTTTCAGATTGAAATCTGTTGCCAGCATCAGCGCCGGTATACGTAGTTCGTCGGAATCCTTAAACGCAAACCGCTCCCGCAGATCCTGGGCGTGCAGCACGTCCAGCAAGCGCAAGCCGTCGGATTGCCCCCAGCCGCGCTGAAACTTGCCAAACTTCATGGTGTAGCGCCGCTGGGGATCGCGGTATTTCACCGACAGCTCGCGCACCACATCTTCGGCTTCACCCAACGTCTTCAGCTCATCCGTGTCGGCACAAAAGGAGCCCATACTGGGGTTGCAGCGATCTTCGTGCAGAGTCATGGGCAGCATCTCGGAGAAGCCCGGCGAAAATGGGTTAATGATACCGGCCTGCACGTCGAGGGGATCCCAGTCCGGCGACCAGTCGCCGCGCAACCAGAAGTTGCCGATAAATGTCAGATTGCGATTCGGCGTGTAAGACGACTTGATCTCCGCCAGATAATTGGCGGGGCCGTTCTGGTTGCCCTGTCCTTCCAGATCATAGGCCACGGAATAGCCCTGCCGCAGACGACCGTTTAATGTGAAATTATCTATGCCTGTGTCGAGCGCGGAAACCGGTAGCGACATCGCCCCGACGCCCAGCGCCAACAGTACATATCTGTGTAGTATTTTCATGCCCAACCCCCTTGCTAATAATTAATTTAATTATCTTTACGTGCTATCCCCACTACTGTCGTTAACGTACTACCATTCGTTAACGTACTACCATTCGTTAACGTACTACCGAATGCCGTTGCCTCACTTTTTCTGGTCCTGTCATCCCCTCACAAAGCCCAATCCAGTCATTTTCAGCACTGGTCATTCGTCAATTTTCTCCCTGCACCCGCATTTATTCGAGCCCCAACACGGGGGCCTACTCAGCGCTGTCTTTGGTAAACAACGCCCTGGGCCGGGTGGCGGCGATTGCGGCCGGCACAAACAGCAGCGAACCCAGCATATTCATAAACAGCACCAGCGCCAGCAACATGCCCATTTCCGCCTGAAAGCGCAGGGGCGAGAAAAACGCCCAGGGCAGCAGCGGACCAATCATGGTGATAGCGGTAACAAATATCGCGTTGCCCGCGGTCAACAGGGCATTGTGTATAGCATCTATTACCGTACCGACTTTTTGAAACTCCTCCTTGATACGGTCCACCATGTAAATCCCGTAGTCCACGCCCAAGCCCACGCCCAGTGCCGCGAGGGGTAACGTGCTGATATTCAGCCCCACACCCTTATAGGCCATAAAAGCATAGGTTAGAAAGTTCGCTGTCGCCAAACTGACTAACAGAATCAGCCCGACCGTGCCCGACCGGTAGTAGAGGATGATACAAAATGCGATCACAATAGCGATGGCAATCATCGTTTGCGTGTTAGCCCGCCGGATTTCCGTGTTTAAAGCCTCGACAATCCCCACCTGACCACCGGAATACAAAAAGTCGGCCTTACTAACCTGCTCTTCTTCAAACTGGAAAAATTCGTCCACCGCCTGAGTCAACCGCGCGATAGTAGGCACGCTGTGATCCTCCAGGAAGAAGGAAATATTGCCGATTTTCCAGTCTTTGTCGGTGTACGCGGAAAAATCCCCCGGCTCGCCACGGGAACGGAACATATAAATATCGAAACCCACTTCCTCGGTGGAATCGGGAATGATTTCGTAGGACGGATCACCTTCGTACAACACGGAATTTATCAGCTTGATAACCGGCACCAGGCTTTGCGCAGGACGCGCCTCGGGCACGTGCTCATAGATATAACGGTCCAGCGCCTCGGTCTGGTGATAGACCGAGGGGTCGAGCATGGTGTTCTCGTCGCCCTCGATGTACACCTGCATCATATCCGTACCGAGCTGTGAAAAACGCGTATTAATCGAGTCCACATCCACATTAAAGCGCGAATCCGGCCACAAAATGGCGCTACCCTTGGTGTCCCCAACGGTAAGATTTTTGGCATAAAAAGCCCCAAACACCAGCAGAGCCAGAGTCACACCGATCGCCACATATTTGTGGTCCTCAAGCTCCACAATGGTTTTCCATACTTTGGTCAGGAGCTTCGAATGGGCTTTATGAGACTTCGGTGCTGGGATCATGCACAACACCGATGCCGCAAAAATCAGCGCCGGCGCGATGGAGAGCAGCCAGACACCACAGATGAGCGCCAGAGACTGGATACTTGGAATCGCCACCAGGCCCAGCACCGCGAAGCCAGCCGCATCGGTGATGATGGCTGCAGTACTGGGTATCAGCAGCCTGCGTAAACTTTTTTCCGTGCACGCGGTGATATCACCGGGATTGTCTTCCAGATTTTCAAGTACCCGATTGGTCAACTGCACGCCGTGGGACAACACAATCGCAAATATAAATGCCGGCAGCAGAATCAACAGCGGGTCAAGGTTATAGCCAATAAAGCCCATGGCGCCCAATCCCCACAGGGTCGCCACCGACGCAGTGAACATCGGCACAAACACACCAATCCAGGTGCGAAAATACAGGTACAACACCACCGCCACAATAATCAGCGAGAGCAGCAAAATCTTGTACACCGCATCCAGAGATTGATAGATATAACCCAGCAAAATTGGGCGCCCAACCACATGCAGTGAAGTGCTGTCATCTTCCACTTTGTCGCGAATATCTGTGAAGAATGTTAGAACGCCTTCAAAATCAGCGTCATCCTTGAAGTCCGCAATGATCATCGCCGACGTTTCGTCATCCGACACTAAAAACCCGCGGAACTGTGCGTTGACCGCGCGCCGGAAATCGGTCATCTCTTCGTCGGTTTGTGGCAGGTTTGGCCACAGAATGGCGTTGATTTCAACACTGCCGCCGGCACCGGTCACTTTTTTGGTTTTGCGCAGAATCAGCGATTGATTGAGGTGGCGGATACTATCCGGATGATAATAGGTATCCTCCGCAATCTGTTTGTACTTCTCCAGAAACGCCTGCGAATAAATTGTGCCCTTTTTGTTTTTCAGTTCGATCAACGTGGTATTAGCGCCGCCAAACTGCTGTCCAAAACGCATAAATAATTCGACGTTTTTAGCCCCTTCGGGCAGCATTTCTTCGAGTACCACATTCAGGGACAATCCCTTGAACGCGAAGTAAACGGGAATGCAGGTAATAATTGCCAGGGTGACAAAAACCAGTTTTGAGCGATGCGCGACGAAGCGCGCTAAAGCAGCAATCATTGTGACGTCTCCCAGCGAGAAGAGGTAAGCACCACTCGATCGGAAGTCGCAAGATTAAATGCGAGCGTCAATGATCCACTGGCCAGATCCCCACGCGCCACCGCCCCGCGGATACCCGCCAACCAGAAACTGCCGTCCTCCAGCACCGCAACGCCACCAAACCAGCTAAATGGCAATGCCACCGAGTCGTCGGCAACCAGTGGCGAGACCGCTGTGCCATCAATTTTTACCACCGCCGAGCGTCCCACCGCTACCGCCACGCCGTTACCCGCAGCGGAAACCGCGAAAAAGTGCTCCGAGGTGCCGGTGGCCAGCGCTTGAATCTGATATTCAATGACATGGGGGGATGCGGTTTGGCCGGCTGGCCCCGCCGCTGCGGTTTGGGCAGAACCAACCACCGCCACCAATCCCTCTGCCACTGCCGACGTCGACAGGGACACAACCGGACTGACTAAATTGACTACGCCGTCCGAGCCTACCGTTACGTAGCGATCTCCGACTGCGGCTATCGACAGTAGCGTACCCCGCGACTCATTGGCCACCAGTGACCAGTGCTCGCCGCCATCCTGAGTGTGGGCAATCACGCCAAACTCCCCAACCAGAGCAGCTTCGCTTGCACTGCGCACCACGATGCCATGCAGCCGGGGTAAATCCCGGCCCACATAACCGTCCAGCTTCTGCGCCGTCCAGGTCACACCACCATCGACCGTGTGCAGAATTGTCGATTCATGGCCCACCACCCAACCGTGGTTACGGTCGACGAATGCAACGTCTCGCAAAAAGGTATTGGGCACGCTGTCCTGAACTTCCCAGTTACGACCACCATCTTTACTGTGAAAAATGGAACCGCGGTGGCCCACGGCCCAACCATAGTCCGGGTCGACAAAGTCCACCCGACGAATCAATTCGTTGCGCCCCATGTACAGGGCTTCCCAATTGTCGCCCCCGTCCGTGGTACGCAACAGCGTGCCGCTATACCCAGCGATAAACCCGGTATTTTTATCGACGAAATTTACTGCGTAAAGATTGTCCGGCCAGAAACGATGAAAATCTGTAGCCAGTGTTGCCGGAAAATGGCACAACGCCAGCATGCTCAGCATCCACAACTTGTTTTTTAGCTTTCTGGAAACACTGGATAAGGAATTATTCATAGCAATAAAGCATCCCCTCAACTCCACTAACCCCGTTGGCCCCACTGGTGGCGACGGGGAACAGATAAGTTCAAACGACGACAGCTTGCAC
>JBFIHG010000078.1:0-5277 GCA_041601945.1 Porticoccaceae bacterium
CTAACCCCATGGGTGCCTTTCAAAAACTGGTCATGCTGTTTTGCGCCCTGGTAATCATATTTGATGGTTTTGACGTACTGGCTATTGCCTTTGCCGCACCCGCGCTAAGCGCACAATTGGAGATACCCAAAGGTCAGCTTGGCTTTATTTTTTCTGCCGGATTAACCGGCATGATGATTGGCGCGCTGATACTGGGTCCCGTGGGGGATAAATACGGGCGACGGCGCGCGGTTATTTTAAGCGTATTTGTATTTGGCCTGTTCACGCTACTTACTGGCTATGTCAGAACCTATAACGAGCTGGTTTTATTACGCTTTTTAACTGGCCTCGGCCTCGGTGGCGCCATGCCTAACGCCACGGCATTAATGACTGAATACGTTTCCAACAAATCTCGCAACGTGGCGGTGGCAGTAATTTTTCTGGGGATGCCCATCGGCGGTATTAGTGGCGGCCTGTTGGCATCCGAAATGATTCCCGCATTTGGCTGGCCGTCTCTGTTCTTTTTAGGTGGCATAATGCCGCTGTTACTGGTGCCCATTCTGCTGGTATGGCTACCGGAATCGCCACGTTTTTTAATGACCCAGGCTAAAGACAACGACGATCTGCTGCGCAAAATCGCTCGCAAAATAGAGCGCACAAAACCCATTCCTGACGATACTGTTTTTGCCCACCAGGTCGAGGCTGAAAAACACTTTCCGGTAAAAGCGTTATTTATGGATGGCTACGCCAGGGACACCATGTTGCTATGGACGGTATTCTTTTTTAATTTAATGGTGGTGTATTTTCTGTACAGCTGGATACCCACGCTGCTGGTGAACGCGGGCTATGAGTTGCGTGCGGCATCCAGAACGGTAGTGATACTCAATGTCGGCGGAGCTATTGGGCCGTTTATTTTTGCCTGGATGATTCGCCGCTGGGGCTCCCGTTATATTCTCGGCGGCGTTTTTTTCATGGGAGCGGTCAGCATGATGATTCTCGGACAATTGTCCGCATCCCTCGGCCTGGTAATGATCCTGTCGTTTTTTGCCGGATTTTTTATTGTCGGAGGACAAATTAGCCTCAACGCCCTCTCCAGCTTTATGTACCCCACCGTTATTCGCTCGACCGGCGTCGGCTGGGCCAACGGCATTGGTCGCGCGGGTTCCATAGTGGGGCCGCTGTTAGCCGGTGCTCTGATCGAATTGGCTCTGGGGCTGAATGTTTATTTTATTGTGTTTGGCGGAATTTGTTTAATTACTGGGACAGCCCTGTTGTTTATTCGAAATCACGAACAATCGATTATCCGTGCTAGCCAAAAGCCATAAACCGGCGCTAAGGGAGTACTAATCGGCAACTGCTTTCCACACAACAAACCGATCAGCAATACCCTGGTCACTTTGGCTGATAAGCGCCTCTAACCTGGGGAATTGCGTCGGCTATCTCCCACCAGTTGGCTTTGTACCGGGTATAAAAATGCACCACGGGGCTGGTTGCAAGATCGCCATCCAATAACCCGGCCCTGATGCGTAAAACATCCGGCATAGTCACCTTTTTACTATAAACGGGAGACCCACATTGTTTACAAAAAACCCGATCCTTGCCCGGTGACGATTCAAATGACTGTAATAACTCAGCACCGGCCACGAGCTTAAAGGCGCTCGCCGCAACGGGAATATTGGTGGCAAAGGCACTGCCCTGGGCCTTGCGACACTGCCCGCAGTGGCATATCTGGATGGGCTGCAAATCACCCTCGATAGTGAATGTCACGCCACCGCATAAACAACTGCCTGTGTACATGGTTTCTCCTGACCTGGACGGATTTTGTAAGCGACTGAAAACGTTGCGTACACTCAGCGGCCATGAGCGCCCCACCGGTTTCAGCTTGCAGGCGCGTCCCACGGCAGTGGCATTGCAGCACCATCACCACTCTGGACCCGCACTGGCGCCATACCAAGAGCGGCAACCAGATGCATTTCTTCATCTGAAGTATTGACAATCTGATGCACAGCATCGGGTGCAATAATCAAGGTGGAGTCAGGACCGAACGTATGGGTTTTGCCGTCTATTGTGCATACCCCAACACCTGAAAGTATCAGAATCACCTCTTCACAAGCGTGGCGATGTACGGGAGTCGCGGAGCGTGGGGCGATGGTTTGCGACCATACTTCCATGCTCTTCACTCCTTGTTTGTGACCGCCGATGGTGCGATGCCGGAGGCCTGGCAATTCGTGTATTTGCAGTTGCTGATTATCGATGACTGGCATATTTCCCACCAATTTTTAACATTAAAATCAGAAATTTTTGATTACGCCAATTCCAGCCGAACGATATCAGATATTAAAAATATCCATTTGCCGGGGAATAATGTCGTTGTACACAATAATTTTCTTTTGCTGAATGGTTAGTTTTTCGCCCTGGCGTTTTAGCTGATACTGATAGCGTCCAAAAAATGCGCTGCTCTCTTTTTCTTCATGTTTAAACGTATTGGTGTGAAAGTTTGCGGTGACCGTCACACTCTCCTGGTCCGACGTGGCGACGCGAATATTGGTGACCAGATGACAGGTGCGCGGCATACGCGCCAGGGACGATGAAAGGTTGGAGCGAATACGCCACACCCGATCGGCCAGGCGTTGACGATTACCACAATAGATCAACGAAATCTCCCGGTGCGGATCACTGGTCAAATCATCGTCTCCTTCCCACGCCGGCGCATAATAAATAGCGTCCTCTTCGTATAACTCAAGCCAGTCGTCCCAGCGCCGCTGATCAATGGCATCGGCCTCCTCCAGCAACAATTCGATAACCGCCTCACGCAGAATGTGTTTGGCATCTGCCATCAGCCGACCCCCTCTGCCATAGCATCCTTTGACAGACCGGTGGTCAACACCTGTAGCCAATGCCGGTACTCGCCGTGATACAGAGTTTCATCGGCAAAGTGACTGGCGCTCACCGCCGGCGAGATCCCGATTTCCTCGGCAAAACGATCGGCGCCCGGATGCGCGCGATTCATGCCCCGGTCGAAATCCTGCCATTCGGCGAGGCGCCCATTGTAGCCATCCTGACAGGCATCAAATTCAGTCAGATCGTCGGGCGTAGCAATACCACTGGCGCCATAAAAATCTTCGTACTGGCGAATGCGCCGCTCCCGTGCCGCATCCGGCTCCCCTTTCGGCGCGATGCACACCGCATTCACTCGGGTCTGATCCGCTGCGACCGGATGCCAACTGCGCAACTGGGTGGACACCCCGTCAAACAGAATCAGATTGGGATAGATCAACACCTGACGTAACCGTGCCGCCATCCACTTTGCTTCGAGTTCACCGACCCGGGCTTCCAACGCATCGTATTGCATGCCCAGCGCACGATCCCGATAGTTCGGTATATCCGTCCACAGCATCACATGGCCGTTGCCGAGATCGTAATTGCCGTGGTCAGTGTCGGCCATATTAAGGGAAATCGATTTGACGGAATCCTGGCCATTGGTGGCCGCCACTTTTTTAGCCCGATCCGCCGCCAGTTTGAAATAAGATGCGTGCACCACATCCACGTGATAGCCATCGACCCCATTTTCCGCCTGCATTTTCCAGTTGCCGCGATGGGTGTAGACCGAGCGGCCGCGCAACACTTCGAGGCCATCGGCGGATTGATTGTTAAACATTTCAATAAATCGCGCGGTTTCGCCAAGATGCTCGCGCAACGACGGGCTATCCGCATTCAAACTCGCAAAAATAAACCCGTGGTAGGCCTCCACAAAGGGGATACGCGTCAGGTTGTGATCCCGCGCGAGATATCCCTCTGGAAAACCGCCAGTTTGTTCGTCCTTAATATGCTGCAATTCGCCAGCCGTGTTATATACCCAGCCGTGATAAGGGCAGCTCCAGAACTTACTGTTACCGTTGGCGTGGCGACACACCTTGGCACCGCGATGACTACAGGCGTTGATAAAACCCTGATAGGTATTATTTTCGCCACGCACGATAATCACCGGCTGGCGACCAATGGTGGTAGTAATGTAGTCGTTGACTCGCGGCAGGTGGGTGGCGTGATCGATATAAATCCAGCCGCCCTCGTAGATGTGCTTCATCTCCAGTTCAAATATGGCCTCATCGGTGTAAATAGATCGATGCACCCTGAACGTTTCGCCGGGGCGATCCTGTATGCGCCAGGTTAAATCTTCGGGCTTCATAAGTTACTCCACTGCGAAAATAGTTTGCTGTTACCACGGCGCCTTACGGTGCGGGTTGGAACGGTTCATCTTAAAGGCGTACTGATCCCGGGGCAATGCGGTAAAAAACCGCCGGTTGCACACAAGCTGGGGCAATTTTCAACGTGGACTTGGGGGACTACGCCGTTTATTCTCTCACCACTCAAAATTATAAGTTCAGAGGCGAGTCTGTGACTGCCACCGAAGACACCACTACTCAACAAAACGCTCAATCCGCGCAGCAAAAACCGCCGGTTGCGGTATTAATTATCGGCGGCGGTCCGGTGGGGTTAAGCCTGGGGATGGATCTCGCTTCCCGCGGGGTGGAAACGCTGATTCTCGAACAGCGGGCCGCCATGGAGGCACCGGAGCCCCGCTGCAACCATGTATCCGCCCGCACCATGGAGGTGTTTCGCCGCCTCGGCGTTGCCGATAAGGTGCGCGCCAGTGGCCTGCCCGCCGATTATCCCCACGATGTTGCCTACGTCACCAGCATGTTTGGTCACGAACTGGGACGGGTACGCATTCCCTCCCGGGCCAACCGTTTTAACGACGCCGGTTATGCAGATGGTGGCTGGCCCACCCCTGAACCGCCCCATCGCATTAATCAGGTGTATCTGGAGCCAGTACTGTTTCGCCACGCCACCACCTTCGACAAACTCACGATTGTGTCCAACTTCCGCGCGCAGAGCATTACGCAAATTGGAACTTCTGTGCAGGTCAGCGGCATCGATTTGAGCAGTGGAGAAGCCCGACAATTCGAAGCGCAATTTGTGGCGGGCTGCGACGGCGCCAGCAGCATGGTGCGCAAAATGCTGGGCGTCAAACTACAGGGCGACGATGGCCTGATGTACTCCATGATGGCCACGATTACCGCTCCGGGACTCTTAGAAAAGGCAGGCTGCAACCCGGCCTGGATGTACTGGATATTGAATCCGCGGCAACTGGGTGCCGTTATTGCGCTGGACGGCACAGATGAATGG
This sequence comes from Porticoccaceae bacterium, assembly GCA_041601945.1. GTDB lineage: Bacteria > Pseudomonadota > Gammaproteobacteria > Pseudomonadales > Porticoccaceae > JBFJKD01. The sequence continues at coordinate 5,167 of JBFIHG010000078.1, forward strand.
GTGGTTAACGCGTTTTATTCCACACCGCAGGACGAAACAAACTTTGACTGGCATGCCGCCATTCGGCGTTGTATCGGCAGCGACGTGGACTTTACCATTCACACTCGCAAA
>JBFIHG010000079.1:0-5261 GCA_041601945.1 Porticoccaceae bacterium
ATAGTGTCCGTCTCCTAACAGGTGGGTTTGCCGGTGTAGCGCGGGGTGTAACGGGTCGGCACATCATCCCAGGTGTTGGCGTTCATTAAATCCGCCCAGCGCTGATAAAAGTGCCGCTGGTTGGCGTCGTTGAATTGCCCGGCATAGATAATGCCCGGCAGCTCGGAATGTTCAATACGCCGGTTAATGCCGCAACCGTAATGCAATTTTTCGTGGCGGGTCAGATAACCTTTGTTGACGCTGGTGTTGCCTTCCCAGTTCTCGCCGTCGTCCATTTCCAACACACCGGCGGGATTAAAGGTTTGCATACAGCCGATATTGATTTCCTGCTTGATGTCATCCGGCATGTTCTTATTAACGATGGTCCAGATTCGCAGTTCCAGCTTGCGCGGGCCGCGGGGCAACCACACGCGAAAGGTTTGAATGCCAGGTAAAAAAGAACAATTGGGAAACATGGACACCGACGCTAGTGAGCCAAAAATGGAGGAGCGCAGCGCACCGAGCCGCTCGGTCATTTTTGGTTTAAGTTCTTGCTGTAGATAAGCGGTCCATTTGGGTCGTCCCAGAATTATGGCGTCGGCAAAGCCGTCGGTGCCAAACTCCCAGCCGTGGCCATTGACGCTGGCGTGATAGGAGCCTTCTGGCGCAGCGGCGCCAAAACCTTCACCATTGTTCATGGCTTTGAGGCCCGAGTCGTGATTCCAGAGGGCGTGATAGGCGTCGCCAATAAAATTTTCGACACCGAACTTCCAGTTGGCATTGACGTAGGATTTAATACCGCCGCCGATAAACTCCGTGCCGCCGCCATCGTTGTCCAGCATGATATCCAGATACCAGCGGAAATCTCCCAGCCACTCTTCCAGTGAGGGTGCGTCCTCGTCAAAGGTGGCGAAGATAAGGCCTTTGTAATTGTCTACGCGCGCCTGTTTCGGGCCCCATTTACTTTTGTCAATATCGCCCTTGTCGTAGACATGTTCGTTGGCCAAGGCACCGATTTTGCCATCTATGGAAAAGCTCCAGCCATGGTAGTTGCAGGTAAAGGAACGGGTATTACCCTCGTCGGCAAAACAGAACTTATTGCCGCGGTGGGGGCAGGAATTGAGAAATACCCGCACGCTGCCATCTTTCTGGCGGGCCACAATCACGCCATCCTCACCCATATAGGTTGTGTAGAAATCATTGGTGTTGGGAAGCATGGAATCGTGGGCCACAAATTGCCATGCCTTGGCGAATATTTGCTTTAACTCCTGCTCGTAGATGGCCTGTTCCCAGAAAATACGGCGGTCAATCCAGCCCTCCTCCGTATTGATGTATTGGCTAACATCAATTGTGGTGTGCGCCTGAGCAAGGTTCTGCGCTTTTATGTTCATTTTAGTCACTCCTGTCGTTTTGCCGATGACACCAGGGATGCGGACGCGTTCGTCGAATACAACGCTGGTGCGCAAGTTACGGGCAATTGTCTGTCAGGGGTGGGAAAATGGAATTGACGTGAATCAATATTTGCAGTGGGATTTTGTTCTCTGGTGTAGCGATAAGAGCGCAGTTGAATTTTACCTGCGAAGCGTATTTGCGCTAACGATCGACCGGCGCGTGCGGCGTTTCGAAATGCGTTAGCCGCGTGGACAGCGCGGCGATAATCAGTGGCAAAATCAGCAGTAGCGTGTGGGCCGCGGCCCAGTTGTGCGCGGGACCCACCAGGTAACCAATTAGCGGCGGGCCAAATAAAATACCGATACCCTGACCGGTCACTACAATACCGATTACCATGCCGGTGGCGGCTGGAGCTGCGGCAAAACGGGGTGCCTGTGCAAAAATCGCGGTGGGCACAATGCCTGTCACCAGGCCAAACAGGGTCAGTAACGCAATGGCCAGCGCACCGTCCCCCAGGGTGAGTGCCGCCCACAACGTGGCGCTAATCAGCAGTGCGCAAACGGCCATCAAGCGCGCGGGGTGTAGCCCGCGATGCAGCAACACGCCGCCCAATAAATTACCGCACATCAACACGGCGGGCAGCAGCGCCGCGAGCAGTGATGCTTGGGTTGTCGATAAATCGTGGACCCTGTGTAGATAGGTTGGCAGGTAGGTCAAAATACTGAAAAAGCCGCCGCTAAAGCACGCGAAAATAACCCCCAGCAAGATTGGTCCATAAGTGAAAGACACGGCGGGTAGCTGCCTGTGGGGTGCGTTTGCGCTGACCCTCGGCAGTTTTAACAGCAGGGGTAGAATTAGCATCGCCATGACTGCGCTGGAGAGCCACAGGGTACGCCAACCCCCAACCGCCAACAGGGGTGGGGCGAGCAAAAATATCAGCGAGCTACCCACGGGCATCCACAGCGCCCACACGCCCATGCTCAGCCCGATATCCCCAGGTCTGGACAGGGCAATAATCATGGCCGGGCCTGCCACCATCACCAGAATCACGCCGACCCCTTCCAGGGCACGTTCCAGCAGCAACAGGGTCGCGGAGTTCACAAACCCGCTCGCCAGGGGGGCGATCAGAAGGATCAGTAGTCCGCAGGTCAGAATAGTGACGGCGCCGAAACGCTGCACAAGACGGCCGGAAATGACGCCCAATAGCACCGTGGCCAGCGCCACCAGCGACATAACCCAGCCAATTTGCAATAAATTCAAATTCAGATCGGCTGCCAGATCCAGCGCGGCGGGGCTCGCCTTGGTCATGGTGAACGCAGCAGCGAGTCCCGCTCCAAAACACACTGCTATGCCGAACCAGTTGCTTGTTTTCATGTAATTCATGTAAGTAGTCTTACGGGAGATGGAATCGGTGACTACTGAAACCGCCAGATGATAAATACGTGCTCACCAGGTCAGGCGCCGAAAAAAGTTGTGAAATGGGGTGTCAGCAATACGTAGGCAACGGTTGATAACGTCATGGCGGTGCAGAACAATTCCGTGTCCAGTTCAAACCGATCGCACAGGGCGATGCCAACCACTACGGCGGGCGCGGCGGCGGTCATAATCGTGGCCAGCAGGGCATAACCTTCGAGGCCAATGAAAGACCCGGCACCGTAGGCCAGTATCGGGCTGAGAACCAGTTTGATGAGCAGCACCGGTACAATCAGCAATAAATATTTAGTCGAGCCAATGTGCAACGACATGCCGACCATCAATAGCAACATAGGGATTGCAGCGGTGCCGACCATATGCAGGCCTTCCAGTAACGCGGCCGGAAGCGTTACATCAAACGGCAACAGTAACAGCGCCAACACCAGCGCCCACACCGGCGGCATACGCAGCAACTCCCGCCCCAGTCCACCGCCAGCAATACGGGTGCCGAAATGCGCGCACAACAGCACACCGCCAATCCACACGAAGGGCACCGTAATCAATAAATCATAAATAAGTGGAATCCCCGCCCAGTCCTTGCCCAGTAATGCACTCACTGCGGGCAGGCCCAGACCCATGCCGTTGCCAAAGGCGCTGGCCATAATCAGCGCGCCAGCCTGCCGGCGGGTAATGGTATGGGAGCGTAGCAGGGTGGCGTACAGAGCGAAGCTAACTGCGAGCACGACAGCGACAGTCGTGGCACCGGTGAATGGAATCTGATACAGCTCTTTGTCCAGTGTTGACGTCAGCATCACTTCAAGAATCAGTGCGGGCGCCATCAGGTTGATGACCAGCGCCCCCATGGTGGCGCGCACCTGCTGGGTGGATAAGTTGGCCGGTTCGATATAACGCCAGATTACCCCGGCGGCGAGTACCAGTATCATCGGCAATAAATGTTGCATGGATTTATTCCTTACCTCAGCCGCGCGCGCGTCGGCGCCACATAATGTTTCATGGCCGGTTTGTGTGCGGGAGAGTTTAACTCAGCGATAGTTTTTTCCAGCGCCATATCGTTATCTGTCATACGTTCCCGTTGGCGCAGGTATTCGAGCCACGACTCTACCAGGAAGGTTTCCGTAAATTGATCGGGCTTGATGGCATCCTGAAAAATTTCCCAGAAAAATGCGCCGTTGCGTCTGCGGGTGCGGCGAATTTTTTGCATCGCAGCCAGAAAGTCTGACTGGTTGTGGGCCGGGATAATATATTCAACCGTAACCATCACCGGGCCCCGGGAATGTGCGATCTGTATACTGGACTCCGGTTCGGTTACGGCTCGTGTTGCGCTGGCAATATATTTCTGTTCGCTGGCAATCGGAAATAGTTTGCTGAGCAGTAGTGTTGCCAGCAGACCGATCACTGCGCAATAAATGCTGGTGGCAACACTGGTAATATCGGACAGGTAACCCCACAGGGCACTGCCCACCGCCGTACAGCCGCCATAATTCAGCATGACGATGGACAACGCCCTGGCTCGCACCCAATCGGGTACGGTGAGTTGCGCAGTGACGGTCATGGACGAAAAGAGCACAATCCAGGCGATGCCAATCAGCAGGGTCAGGGTGCCAACCAGCCATAAATTTGTCGTGGCGCTTAGTGCCAGTAACGCGAGCGCGTATAGCCCCGTGGCAGCGCCAAATTGCAGGTTGCGGGAATAGTGCAGCCCGAGCCAGGGTAGCCACATCGCACCAAGTACCGCACCGAGTCCGGATACGGCCATTAGCAAACCGAAGGTGCTGGCACTGGCGTTAAGGTCTCGAATCAATATCACCGCAATCAACGACCAGAACGCGCTGGCAAAAAAGAAGCAGGCAGCACTGCGGATCAATACCACCTTTAAATCCGGCTCGTGCAGGGTGTAACGCAATCCGGCTTTAAGGGCCGACACAAATCGTTCCACCGGCAGCACACTGTTGAGGGTCGGCAATTTGGGATGCCAGACTAATAAAGCCACCAGCACAAACACAAAAGACACCGCGTTAATGATAAACACCGGCAGCGCGCCCCAGGACGCGATAACAATACCCCCCAGTGCCGGGCCAATGGCTTTGCTCATATTGGTGCTAAGAGTGTTTAGTGTGACTGCATTGCTGAGCTGCTCCCGGGGCACGTAGGAGGGAATATTGGCCGCCCAGGGAGGGCGCAGCATGGCGTTGCCGATGCCCAGGGCAAAGGTCGCTATCAGCAGCCACCATTCCGTGGTGAGTTCCAGGTGGGTCAAAAACGAGAGCCACACAGCGGTGGCCAGCATCCACAGATGCAGGGTTACCAGCAGGGTACGTCGATTAACGATGTCCCCCAGGGCGCCGGCCGGATAGCCTACCAGTAGAAAGGGTAGCGTAGCGGCGGTCTGGATCAGCGCTATCATCAGGTTGGAGGAGGCCAGGCTCGCCATCATCCAGGTCACCCCCACCTCGTTC
>JBFIHG010000080.1:0-5171 GCA_041601945.1 Porticoccaceae bacterium
CAGACTTCAGGTCAGTGCTAACACGAGACCGTAGGCGGTTAACTCAAGGGGTATTGGTGTGAACATCAATTTAACGATACTGGGCCAGGTTATTTCATTTGCCATCTTTGTATGGTTCTGCATGAAATTTGTCTGGCCGGCTTTGATCGCGGCCATGGAAGAGCGTCAGAAAAAGATTGCTGACGGACTGGACGCCGCGGATCGCGCTATGCGCGATCTGGAGCTCGCGCAGGATAAAGCGACGGACCAGCTAAAAGAGGCCAAACTGCAGGCCGCGGCGCTTATCGAAGAGGCCAAGAAGCGCTCCACTCAGATTATCGAAGAGTCCAAAGACAAGGCCCGCGAAGAAGGCGAGCGTCTGAAGGCGGCGGCTCAGGCCGATATAGACCAGGAGTTGAACCGCGCGCGCGAAGAATTGCGCGGTCAGTTGGCCACTCTGGTGGTAGCTGGTGCCGAAAAAATTCTTGAGCGTACAATCGATCGGGACGCCAATCGTGATCTGATTGATCAACTAGCCGCGCAACTGTAGGCGAAGACGCAATGGCTGAATTGAGCACTATGGCGCGACCCTACGCAAAAGCGGCGTTTGAGTTTGCGGTGGCGGAGGAAGCGCTGCCCCAATGGTCGGCGATGCTGGGTTTGCTAACCGCGCTCACGCAAAATGCTACCGTGGCTGGTTTGCTGGCGTCCCCCGGCCTGACCCCGGCCACTAAAGCTGAACAAATAGTGTCGGTGGCTGGTGACGCGCTAGATTCCAAAGGCATAAATTTTGTGCACACGCTGGCGGAAAACCGCCGCCTGTCGCTGCTGCCGTATATCGCCGAGCAGTTTGAGGCGCACAAGGCCGATCTCGAGAAAACCCTGGAGGTCGAAGTTATCGCCACCAGCGAACTTGACGCAGCGCAGCAGGAAAAGTTGATTGCGGCTCTCACTAAGCGCTTGCAGAGAAAGGTGGCGATTACCGTGTCGGTTGACCCGGCGCTGCGCGGCGGCGCAATTATTCGAGCCGGTGACACTACTATTGACGGTTCTGTGCGCGGCCGCCTGGCCAGGCTCGCCGAGGCATTAAGTTCGTAAGAAATAAATTCACAAGCATTAAATACGTAGGTTCGAGGAATCGAGAATGCAACAACTGAATCCATCCGAGATCAGCGACATCATCAAGCAACGCATTGATAGTCTTGATGTTGCCACTGAAGCAAAAAACGAAGGCACAATTGTTTCTGTGTCAGACGGCATTGTACGTATCCACGGCCTGGCCGACGTAATGTACGGGGAGATGATCGAGTTTGACGGCGGTCTGTACGGCATGGCCCTCAATCTCGAGCGCGACTCAGTCGGTGCGGTAGTACTGGGGGATTATCAGGGTTTAGCGGAAGGCAAGAAAGCGCGCTGCACGGGCCGCATTCTCGAAGTACCCATTGGGCCGGAACTGGAAGGTCGGGTGGTAGATGCGCTCGGTAACCCCATCGACGGCAAGGGGCCGATCGGCGCCAAACTGAGTGATGCTATCGAAAAAGTAGCGCCGGGGGTGATCGAACGTAAGTCAGTCGATCAGCCGGTGCAGACCGGCCTTAAGGCCATTGATGCCATGGTGCCGGTGGGTCGCGGTCAGCGCGAGTTGATTATTGGCGATCGCCAGATTGGTAAAACTGCCATTGCCATCGATGCCATCATCAACCAGAAAGGCACGGGCATTAAGTGCGTGTATGTGGCGATCGGGCAAAAAAGTTCTACAGTTGCCAATATCGTGCGCAAACTCGAAGAACACGGTGCCATGGAACATACGATTGTGGTCGCCGCTACTGCGGCTGACCCGGCGGCGATGCAATTTTTGGCACCCTACACGGGTTGCACCATGGGCGAGTATTATCGGGACCGTGGTCAGGACGCGTTGATTGTTTATGACGATCTGACCAAACAGGCGTGGGCTTATCGCCAGATCTCTCTGTTACTGCGCCGCCCCCCGGGTCGCGAGGCATATCCCGGCGACGTATTCTATCTGCACTCCCGCTTGCTCGAACGCTCGTCGCGGGTCAACGCGGAGTACGTGGAAAAATTCACCAAGGGCGCGGTTAAAGGCCAAACGGGTTCGCTAACCGCGCTGCCGATTATTGAAACCCAGGCCGGTGACGTGTCGGCGTTTGTTCCCACCAATGTTATCTCCATCACCGATGGCCAGATTTTTGTGGAGACCGACCTGTTTAATTCCGGGATTCGTCCGGCTATGAACGCCGGCCTATCCGTATCCCGAGTGGGCGGTGCGGCACAGACCAAAATCATTAAGAAACTGGGCGGCGGTATTCGTCTGGCACTGGCCCAGTACCGCGAGCTGGCTGCGTTTTCCCAGTTCGCCTCGGATCTTGACGAAGCCACCCGCGGACAGCTTGAGCACGGCCAGCGGGTCACAGAGCTGATGAAGCAGGCGCAGTACTCGCCCATGAGTGTCGCGGAAATGGGGGTGGTGTTATATGCGGCCACCAGCGGCTATTTAAAAAGCATCGAGGTCAACAAGATCGGCGATTTCGAAGCGGCGCTCATCTCCTATATGAAATCCGAACATGCGGATCTGTTGGCCCAGGTCGATAAAAGCGGCGACTGGAACAATGACATCGAAGCGAGCTTCAAGGCCGCCCTCGATAAATTTGTCGCCACGCAAACCTGGTAACGGCAGCGCTCAACAAGAGCAGCAGGCACACAGCATATGGCAGTCGGAAAAGAAGTTAAAACCAAGATCAACAGCGTAAAAAGCACGCAGAAGATCACCAGCGCCATGGAAATGGTGGCGGCTAGTAAAATGCGCCGCGCTCAGGATCGCATGGCGCTGGGTAAACCCTATGCGCAGCGCATCCGCGCGGTTATCAGCCACATCGCCAATGCCAATCCCGAATACCGGCACCAGTATTTCGAGAGTCGGGAAGTGAAGCGCGTAGGCTTCATTATTGTGTCCACCGACCGTGGTCTGTGCGGCGGTTTGAACATCAACCTGTTCAAAGCGGTGATCAAGGAAATGAAGGCGTGGCGCGAACAGGGCGCTGAAACTGAGATTTGTACCATTGGTGGGAAGGCCGCTGCCTTTTTTGCGGCGGTGGGTGGCAATGTGGTGGCCAGGGTTCGCGACATGGGCGATCAGCCTGCTGCGGAAGACCTGATCGGCGGTGTAAGGGTTATGTTGGAGCACTTTAACCAGGGGAAAATAGATCGCCTGTTTGTGGTAGGCAACGAGTTTGTCAATACCATGACTCAGCGCGCCGAGGTAGTGCAATTGTTGCCGCTCGAGGCATCCGACGACAAAACCATGAAACACTACTGGGACTATCTTTACGAGCCCGATGCCAAAGATCTACTCGACGGTTTGTTGATGCGCTACGTCGAGTCGCAGGTGTACCAGAGCGTGATCGAAAACAAGGCCTGTGAACAGGCTGCACGCATGGTGGCGATGAAAAATGCCACGGAAAACGCGGGTGAATTAATTGACGAGTTGGAGTTGCTGTACAACAAGGCGCGCCAGGCGGCGATTACTCAGGAATTGTCGGAAATTGTTAGCGGCGCGGCGGCGGTATAAGCCGGTGCTGGCGGTGCAAACAGATTAACCAGGTTAACCAGATTAACAGGCTTATGTTGAGAGGAATTGGAAATGAGTAGCGGACGTATCGTGCAAATCATCGGCGCCGTGATCGACGTGGAATTTCCGCGCGATCAGGTCCCTAATATTTATGATGCACTGGTTGTTGACGGCAAGGGCCTTACTCTGGAAGTGCAACAACAATTGGGGGATGGCGTGGTGCGCACCATCGCCATGGGTTCATCCGAAGGGATGAGCCGCGGACTGAGTGTGAACAACACCGGCGGCGCCATTTCGGTTCCGGTTGGGCAGGGCACCCTGGGTCGCATTATGGATGTACTGGGCAAGCCCATTGATGAGGCGGGTCCCATCGATGCTGAAAAGTATATGCCCATTCACCGCAAGGCGCCCGCCTATGCCGATCAATCTTCGGCCATTGAGCTGCTGGAAACCGGGATCAAAGTTATCGATTTGATTATGCCGATCGCCAAGGGCGGCAAAATCGGTTTGTTCGGCGGCGCGGGCGTGGGTAAAACGGTGACGCTGATGGAGCTGATTCGCAACATCGCCATGGAGCACTCTGGATTTTCCGTGTTCGCAGGAGTTGGCGAACGCACCCGGGAGGGGAATGACTTTTACCACGAGATGAAAGAGTCCAGCGTGCTGGACAAGGTGGCGCTGGTGTACGGCCAGATGAACGAACCCCCGGGCAACCGTCTGCGGGTTGCGCTCACCGGCCTGACCATGGCGGAACATTTTCGCGACGAAGGCCGCGATGTATTGATGTTTGTCGACAATATCTATCGCTACACCCTGGCGGGTACGGAAGTATCCGCACTGCTTGGCCGTATGCCCTCTGCAGTGGGTTACCAGCCGACTTTGGCGGAAGAAATGGGGGTGTTGCAGGAACGGATTACCTCCACCAAAACCGGCTCTATTACGTCTTTCCAGGCGGTCTATGTACCGGCGGATGACTTGACCGACCCGTCCCCCGCCACCACCTTTGCTCACCTCGACGCGACGTTGGTACTGTCGCGCCAGATCGCCGAGCTCGGTATTTACCCGGCGGTGGATCCATTGGATTCCACGTCCCGTCTGCTCGACCCCCTGGTGATCGGTCACGATCACTACAATGTGGCGCGCGGCGTGCAGTCGGTATTGCAGCGCTACAAAGAGCTGCGGGACATCATCGCCATTCTGGGTATGGACGAGCTCTCGGAAGACGACAAGCTGATCGTCGCCCGCGCTCGGAAAATTCAACGCTTCCTGTCCCAGCCATTCTTCGTTGCGGAAGTCTTTACCGGCAGCCCTGGTAAATACGTGTCCATGAAAGATACCATCAACAGCTTTAAAGGGATTCTCGACGGCGAGTACGACCATCTGCCGGAACAGGCGTTCTACATGGTTGGCTCTATTGAAGAAGCCGTTGAGCGGGCGAAAACGCTGAAACAGTAGTTACAGATCGCTACGTAAGAGACCAGGATTATGGCAATGACAGTTCATTGCGACATTGTAAGTGCCGAGGAAGCGTTGTTTTCCGGCGTGGTGGAAATGGTTGTTGCTACCGGCCAGCTCGGTGAGCTCGGCATTACCTATGGCCACACGC
>JBFIHG010000081.1:0-5144 GCA_041601945.1 Porticoccaceae bacterium
TCATGGGTATTTCCACTATTGCGGAGTGTGTAGAAAACCAGATCCAGTTATCCATGCTGGAGGAGATGGGCGTGGACTGCGCGCAGGGTTTTGTTGTCGCGATGCCGCAACCTCTGGAAAATATTTTTTCGTAACGGGTTATGGGTTGCCGATTAAGTCTTGCCGGTGGCGAAACGTTTCGAGAATGCCGTGATGTTGCTCTGGGTGTAAGCGCGGACCAAACTGACTAACCACCGTTGCAGCGGCGATGCTTGCCAGTCTTCCCGCAGAAGGGAAATCAAAACCGTGGGTGATACCGTACAACAATGCGCCCGCAAACATATCGCCCGCGCCATTGGAGTCCACGGTGGTGACTAAGTAAGGTGGGATTTTGTGAAGCTCGAATCCATCGTAAACTAATGCCCCGTCCGCACCCAGGGTAATCGCAAACTGGGTCGCGAAAGCGGATATTTTATCCACAGCCATATCCAGCGAGCGCGTGTTACTCCAGCCCAACGCTTCTTCCCGATTGCAAAACAACAGATCGACGCCATCGCCGAGCATGTCCTCTAACCCAGAGCGAAAATGCGCCACCATCCCCGGGTCGGACAGACTTAGCGCCGTTTTGGTACCGTGGGCTTCGGCGATTTCCCGCGCCCTTATAGCGGCGCGACGCCCGGTCTCGGACGTCACCAGATAGCCCTCGATATACAGGTACTCCGCATCGGCGATAGATGGCGGCGCCAGATCGTCCTCCGCCAGAGTTTCGCTGATCCCTAGAAACGTGTTCATGGTGCGCTCCGCATCCGGCGTTATCAGTACCAGGCATTTGCCGGTGGTGCCCGCAGGCAAATTGCTGTTACTCCGGTAACCGACGCCGGCAGCGGTGAGATCTGCCAGATAAAAATGGCCGTTATCGTCGTCCGCGACTTTACACGAGTAAAATGCCCGCCCGCCGAAGTTGCTGACTGCGATCACGGTGTTGGCTGCGGAGCCACCGCTGGCCTTGCGCGACACTGTGAGGTGGTTTTGTAATAGTGTTAGCAGTTGCTGATGGCGAGCTTCATCGACCAGCGTCATCAGCCCCTTATCGATGCCGAACGATGTCAGTTCCTGGTCGCTGACGGTGATTTCGGTATCGACCAGGGCGGCGCCGACGCCGCATACATGATAATTACGCATAGGGTTGGTTATTCTGGATTGCAAAGACAGGTATTATCCCCGGCTTTGCAGCCCGCGTAAAATACGCATCGCGCTGCTTCGACAATCTGGGCGAAAACAGGTGGAGTACCAACTTGGCTGCTGGCAGGAAAACAAAACGGACTAAACGCGGGCGCAAGTCCCCGGGGCGCTGGTGGCGCTGGTTGGTCATCGGCACGCTACTGGGAATTATTGTCACATCGGTTGGCGTAGTTCTTCTCGACCTGTTGATCCGCGCCAAATTTACCGGCAGCAAGTGGGCCTTACCCGCCCACGTTTACAGTCGCTCGCTGGACCTCTATCCCGGACAATCCCTGCGCCAGGAGCGCTTTGTGTGGGAGCTGCAGCAGCTCGGCTATCGCTCCTCCAGCACCGTTAATAGTGCGGGCGAGTACCGTATTAGCGGCAATCAGGTGCAACTGCACCTGCGTGCGTTTCGCTTCTGGGACGGAGATGAAACGGCGCGCTATGTCGCCGCGACTTTTAACGGTGGTACCTTGGCCCGATTAACCGATCAGCAAGGCCAACCTTTGGCGCTGGTACGGCTGGAGCCGCTACTGATCGGCGGTATCTATCCCGAACAGGTCGAAGACCGCATACCGGTGCGTATGGAACAACTACCCCCACATCTGGCGGACGCACTGATTGCCGTCGAAGATCGGGAGTTCTACCGCCACCACGGAATTTCGCTCAAAGGCATTAGCCGCGCCATGCTGAGTAACCTGCGCAGCGGCAAAATGGCCCAGGGCGGCAGCACCATCACTCAACAGCTGGTCAAAAATTTTTATCTCAACAACCAGCGTACCCTGTCGCGTAAGGCCCTCGAAGCAGTGATGGCGATTTTGCTGGAATGGCATTACAGCAAAACCGAAATTCTGGAAACCTACATCAATGAGGTGTATCTCGGTCAGGCCGGAAAGCGCGCCATCCATGGTTTTGGCCTCGCCAGCCAGCACTATTTTCGTCAGCCACTGCGGGAGCTGGATATTCACCAGGTGGCCCTGCTGGTGGGGATGGTAAAGGGCGCGTCCTATTACGATCCGTGGCGCAATGGCGAGCGGGCTCTGCAGCGCCGTAATCTGGTTATTAATATCATGGCGCAGCGCCAGCTGATCGACGCGCAACAGGCTGCCCGCGCCGAGCGGGCACCGTTGGGTATTTCCGCTCACCCGGGGACCGACAGCAATCCGTTTCCCGCTTACCTCGAACTGGTCAAGCGTCAATTGCGGGAAGACTATCGGGATCAGGATTTACGCAATGAAGGGTTGCGGGTATTTACCAATTTTGATCCCCAGGTACAGCGCCAGCTTGAGGAGAGCGTCACTGCACAGATCGGCGCCGTGGAGCGGGATTATCGCCTCGCGAAAAACACCCTGGAGACAGCTGCGGTGGTAGTGCGCGTCGGCACCGGCGATGTACTGGCAGTTGCGGGCGGACGCCAGGCAGGCTTCGCGGGATTTAATCGGGCCCTCGATGCGTCCCGCTCGGTGGGCTCCACATTAAAGCCAGCGGTTTACCTCGCCGCGCTGGAGCAACCGCGCCGCTACACCCTGGCGACACTGGTCAGCGACGCTCAGGTGTCGTTCCCGATAGCGGGTAATGCACCCTGGGAGCCGCGCAATTACGATCGCACCAGCCATGGCGAGGTGCCCTTATACCGCGCGCTGGCGCAATCCTATAACCAGGCTACGGCGCGGTTGGGCATGGATTTGGGCGTGCCCGCAGTGGTGGATGTGATCCGGCGACTGGGTTACGAGCAGTCACTGCCCGAAGTGCCCGCGCTGACACTCGGCGGTGTGACCATGACGCCTCTCGATGTGGCGGGAATCTATCACACCATAGCGGCGGATGGTTTCTATACGCAATTGAGGGCAATAAACTCGGTCTACACCGTCGATAATCAGCCCTTAAAACGCTATCCCTACAACGTCGAGCAACGCTTTTCCCCACAAGCCATGCATTTACTGCACTACGCGCTGCAGTCGGTGGTGCGCGAAGGTACCGGAAAGGGGGTGTATCGCTGGCTGCCACAGCGCATGGCGGTGGCGGGTAAGACCGGCACCTCGAATGGGCAACGGGACAGCTGGTTCTCTGGTTATAGCGGCAACTACCTCAGCGTGGTCTGGATGGGCAGGGACGACAACGAAAAAATGCCCATCACCGGCGGTACGGGTGCACTGAAGGTGTGGGCGGAGCTGATGGCGCGACTCGACAACCAGCCGTTTCCCTTTACGCGACCGGAAGGGGTGGTTTATCACTGGGTTGATCCCGACAGCGGTAGCCTTACCGAAGAAGGCTGTGCCGGAGCCCATTATCTGCCGTTCGCGGTGGGCAGTGAACCGCGGTTACACAGCCCCTGTTATCGTCGTCAGACGCCCGATGTTGTAGACTGGCTAAAAGGCGTGTTGAATTGGTAATAGCATTATGAATAGCTGTTTTAAGGGTGTGTTGGTGGCTGCTATGGCGCTGATGGTCGCAGCCTGTGCCCCGTTCCCAACGCCCCATGGCGAACCCACGCGGGTGCCGCCACCGCCCATGGATACGCCGCCCCCGGAGCGCACCGAACGCCCTCTCCCGCCGCCCCCGGTGCAAATCATTCCGCAGCAAAAAATAGTGGATCCGGCGGAGGCGGCAGTCGCGGGGTTGCTGCAAGATGCCTGGGGCCATTACCAAAGGGATAATTACGACGCAGCCATTGCGGTGGCGGAGCGTGCGCAGCGACTCGATGCCCGCAATCCGGAGGTCTACCTGGTGCTCGCCAGTAGTTACCTCGCCCAGGCGCAGCTTAATCTTGCCGAACAATTAGTGCGCAAGGGGATTGCCTTTAGCGGGTCGGACAGCGGTGTGCGGGGCAGGCTACAGCAGGTACTGGGACAAATCGAAGCCAGTGCGCGTTGATCCGAACTCCATCCGAACCTGTTGCGGCGGTAATTCCAGAACCTGTCGGGCCGTTTCGTCGCACCCGTGATCCGTGCCCGGATATGCGCTTAACCGGTCAGCATAATGACCTTAAAGCCGTGGGCGCGCGAGATGATTTCAACAGATTTAAATAGCGCCTCAGCACGTTTTTCCAGCGGCACAAACTCGTTCACTACAAACAGTGCGCGCCCGGAGGGCCGCAACAGCCGCCTTGTGGTGGCGAGAAATTTCTCGAGTAGTTGTGGATGTGTCGCAAAGCCCTGGTGAAAAGGCGGATTACAAATCACGGCAGCGAATTTTTCGGTGATGGCGTCGGCGCAGTCGGCGACCACGACATCGCCGACGATACCGAATTCTGTGAAATTGCGCTGGCACGCCGCCACTGCCGCCGCGCAATTGTCCGTGGCGACCAGGCGTGTAACGCCAAGTTGCGCGGCCCGCACAGACAGGTAGCCGTAGCCGCAACCCAGATCGAGCAGCGTGAGTGGAGATAACGGCAGGGTTCCGAGGAAGCTTTCCAGGGCAGCGGCGAGTAACGCGCTGCCGCGGTCAATTTTGTCCCAGCCGTACATGCCGGGCTTGCTGAAAAAAACCGTGTCGCCCTCTTTTACGGCGGGGCGTAGGCGCGGGTAATCTTCGTCCGCTAACGGCGGCTGATCACTGGTGCCAGTTTTGCTGGCCTGTGCCAGATACCACTTACCGTGCTTGTCTATCTGCGCCACGTCCCCCAGATAGTCGGCGGCTTTGCGGGCATAGGTTTTTAACCCTTCCCCTTTGGCGCCACTCAGCAACAGGGTGCCGCCCTGGCGCAGCAGGCGACGGGACTGGTTGATAACGTGGTGGGTAACCGCTTTTTCTTTGGAAATGCGATAGGCGATGCAGGCGAAACTTGCCGCAGGCAGTGCCGAGAAATCGAAATCGTTGAACAGGACCGTCAAGCCAGCGAGGGTTGCATGAGCGGCAACGTCGGCCCGGTTGCAGACCACCCGCGTTTGCGTCGGCACGTCCGCAAAATCACTGGCCACCAGATTTTCATCGGCCACCAA
>JBFIHG010000082.1:0-4998 GCA_041601945.1 Porticoccaceae bacterium
CTCTGGGCGCGCTGGTAATCCGCGTCCCCCGCAAGACGTAGTGGATCGGCGAGGGTTTTTTGTAGCCGGGTATCGAGTGCAGCGCGGGCGCTGGTGCGGATCTGGCCTACGCGGGCGTCAATCAGAGAGTCGTCGCGACTCAGAATTTGCGCATAGATTTGTTCGGCATCAGCCCATTGTTCTGCCTGTTCCAGTTGACCGGCCCGAGCAAGTTCACGGCCAAGCTGATCCTGCGCCAGATGATTGCGCGCCTGAGCCATGCCCGATTTCGTTTCCGGGGCACTGGGGCGCAGCGCCGCAGCGCGCTCAAATGCGCTCAGCGCGGCGCGATAATTGCCCCGTTGCAGTTCGGTATAGCCCTGGCTCATGGCATTGCTAAAGTCCTGCTCTGTAAGGCGCGCCGCCGTCTCCAGGCGGCCGGTCTGCGCGGGGGTGTGCAATGGATCGATGGCCAGCGCCTGGGCGAAGGAATCCCGCGCCGCGGCGAGGTTGCCCTCGGACTGTTGCTGTTGGCCCTGCAACGTCAAGGCGTGCACTTCGGGGAGTAACTCAGCGCGCTGTTTTCCGCTCAGGGCGTCCTCGTGGGCAGGATCGATAGCCAGTATTTTCGTAAAAGCGTCCCGTGCGGCGTTGCCGTTGCCGGTGTTTAACGCTGCGTTACCGGTGGCGAGGGTCGCTTCAATATACGGCTCAAAACCTTGCTCTAATGTCTGCAGTTGAGTAAGGGCGCCGGTGTACTGTTGCAGCGCTACGGAAAAATTTTGCTGCCGGTAAGCGGCGTCTCCCAGATGGGCGAGGTCGAGGGCCGCCTGATAGTCGGCCATCCCCCACAACTGCACGTTTTTACTTTCCAGTATTTGCTGTTTGTCGATCAATTGGGCGAGCACATCTTGCGCCGCGCGGCGCGCTTGGGCCCGTTGCGCCTGTGCGTAAGGGCTGTCGGTGCTGTCTGTCGCAACTCCGGACGTGGTTGTGGCAGGAGGTGACGGCGCTACCACAGATGGTTGAATCAAGTTGGGCAGAATAAAAATAACTGCCATCACCAACACACCGCACAGCGATATGAGCAGTGCGGCGCGATGACGTCTATGCCAGGCGGGACCAGCGGGCGTGGTATCCCGCGTGGATTGCGCGGGTCGCGTCAAGGCCACCTGGGCCGGTTCGATCGGTTCGAAGTTCGCCGGTTTGTGCTCGGGGGGCGTGGTGGGCTCTACAGAGTGGGTCATAGTGACGCTGTCGGTCTGGCCGTCGCCAGCCTAGCCTTCGCCCCGTTCCAGTGCATACATTTTGCGCAACAGTTCTTTCCACTGTTGATATTGCGCATCCACGTTGCCGGTCAGGGTGATGGTGCGGTCTTCCAGTTCGATAACCTGTGGCTCGATTTCAGCTTCCAATGACTGCCCAAGCTCCGCCAGGGCCTCGATATGAATTTGCGCTTCGGCGCGCTTGGATAAGCCACTTTTTACCACCATGGCGCCGGTACCGATACCGACCGCGCCGGCGGTGCGTGTGGCGCGATTATCGCTGGTTTGCGCGGCAATTCCCGCCAGTACCGCGGCAATACCGCCCGCAGTGCGTAGTACCGATTGACGTTTGAGTTCCCGCGCGGCGATCACTTCATCGTAACTTTGTGCGCGCCAGGTTTGATAGGGTTTTTCCATACGTTTTGCAAACGCGCCGTAGTATTCCTGCAGTGTATCGACGTACAGATAATCCCGCTCCCGCATGCGTTGAATACGGGCCATGGTGGGGTCGTTGGCGGCGGGCAGGCGCGATATCTCCAGTATGCCTTTGCGGTTGGCGCGGATATGTTCGGCGTAGGTCTCGGGGGAAAAATCCCGTGCGAAACGCAGCGCCGACAGTGATCTGAGATTTTCCACGGCGGCGCCTTTAAGTTCGCGGCGGTGCTCCAGCAAGTCATTGGAAATTTGATTGAACAATCCCTGAAATGGATCTCGTTGCAGGCTGCGCTGGCGCTCGTAGGCGTATTTGCTGGCCTGTTCTTTATAGGTTTTTTTATACCAGTGCGCGCCGCTGGTGTCGGATACCGAGATGGCAATTTCCAGGGTTTCCCCGTCGGATTGTAAAATGGTGCCCTCCACGTAAACATCGGTGACCGTGGTGGTGGACGGAATCATACGCACCGCGCCCCAGCTGGCGCTGCTTTGAATGGTCTCGGTTAATTGCCGGGCCAGATAGTGCCCCTCGGCCTTGCGCACTTCCGGCAGCAGGGTGTCTTCGTCGCCGTTGTCGAGGCCCGGGTCAAACGTTAGTACGCCCACGTCGAGAAGCTGAGCCTCGGCGATTTGCGCCGTTTCCTGATCCAGCGGCGTAAAGGTGGTGGACCTGACGCTGGGGCCGCCGCAAGCAACCAGCAAGGTTAGGGGTGCGAGCAAGGCCAGCAATAACAGGCGGGACAAACGGGCCGTTCTCATCAATTCGCCTTTTGCTGATTTTTGTATTTACGGTATTCATCCCAGAGTTTTTCCCGCAACACCGGGTCTTTTTCCTGCATGGCAGCCTCGCGTATTTGTCGCGCGACTATATCATCGTCCTGTCCCCGTGGAATATCTTCGGGGATTTTGCCGCCGCTACCGGGCATGGTGCCTGCTCCCGCGCGCGCTGTACTGGTGCTGCCGCCAGTGGACTCGCCGTCGGTCCCGCGGCCGTCGCCTGCTGGCCCAGTGGCTGGGTTGCCGTTGGCTCCGTCTGCGCTGAGGTCGCCCTCCTCAAATAAAGGTTGGTCGCCGTCGGCGTCCCCATCGCCGTAACCGTCCTCATAACCATCGCCGTTCGCGCCACTGTCAGTGCTGTTTTGAATCGCCTCGATTTGTGCGCCCTGTTCCAGAATCATGCCGTCGAATACGGCCAGGGATTCATCCAGTTGTGCGTCGAGCACTTCTGCCTGCTCGGCCTCGCTTGCCGGTGGCACATTTGTCGATGACGATGATGACGACCCTGGGTCACCTGCTGCGTCGCCCCCGTCGGCACTCGATCCTTGCCTGGGACTGCCAGTAGTTTGCGTTTTTGATGGGGGAGATTCGCCACCAGAGGATGACGCGGGCGTTGCGCTGGGAGCCGATGCGGTGGGCTCCTGGGCGGACGGTTGCGACTGGGATTGCGACTGGGATTGCGACTGGGATTGCGACGCACTTTGGCAGCCGCTAAGGGTCAGCACTGCAAGCGCAAACAAACATAGATAACGTAATAACATCGTGAATCCCATTAGTTTAGAGCGGGAATTTTAATCAACATACCCTGGGTGTCGGTAGCGACGCCGTCCACAAAACGCGGCCTGAAGCGGGCTTTTTTAAGGCGTGATCTGACCGTGCGCCGCAAGATCACATCGTCTTTCGGAAGCGACGCCACCACTTCCACATTGCTGGGGGTGCCGGTTTTCGAAACATCCAGCCGCGCTTCCACATAGGATGTTGCCGGGTTGGCTACGTCGACAGCTGCGGCACCGTCTACCCAGATCGCTGGCAGTAGTTGCGGTGCGGAAAAAAACTGGTTCGTTACATTTTCCGGTGCCGGCATTTGCCGTGCCAGGTTTAATGCCTGGGCGTAGGTGGCCAGCGCAGATTCGCGCCGATTAAACAGTAAATACCAGTCGCCCAGCTCCGTGTAGGCGCGAATTTTCTCTTCTGCGGTGGCGGTGGGTTGCTGTTCCAAAATGGCAATTATTTCTTCGTAGGCAACGCGACCATTGCGATAACTACTACTGGTAAGCACCTCCCCGCGGGCGGGCAATCCAGCGTTTAACGGTTCTGTGTTAAACCGAAAGCGTGAGTCGTAGGCCGAGCGCCAATCATCCCCCTCGTGACCGGCGAGAAAAAAGCTGGTGAGCGCCTGGGTGCGCAGCAGCTCAACCCGTGTGGTATAGGGCGCGGCTTCCGCCAGGCCAAGGGCGGCGCTATTGAGGGAATGGGATGTGGCCAGGTGGTCGAAAGCTGCATCATCAGGATCGAGGGTGTAGGCACTCAGGTGCCAGTGGCTAAGTTCGTTCAGCACCGGAATCAGGCGCGGATCGTTTTCGCCAAAGCTTTTGACATGCAGCCAGAACAGATGATGGTAATCGGCGGTGGTGTCCTCGACGCGGTTAAGGGCGCGGTGACTGTCGATAATCGCCCGTAGCACCGGCGATTGCGCGAGGCTGTAAATGCCACTGTTGATGCGAATAATGTGCAGGGCGCGGCGTAAATTATCCAGCGCTTCCTGGTGTTGCTGGTTGTGCTGCAATGCCAGGCCCAGGTTGTAGAAACTTTCCGACAGGGTAGGGTTATAGGGGCTGAGTGCCTGCTCGGACTGAATAGCCTGGTAAAATTTGTCCAGAGGGATCGTTTTGTGCTGCCGCGGCTGTGGGCTTGCAGTTACGTCGGTAGAGGGGGGCAGAGCTTCGCTGGCGGGGCTTTGTGGATTTGCTGGCGGAAGAGTTTGCGGGTCTGTGGTAGCGGCACTGGCAGGACTGTCAACGGTCGCATGGTCAACCTCGACGCCCAGCGCGATGCCGCTCAGGAGTACGCCAAGCACCGTGAAAATAGAGAACAATCGCGCTGTACGGTCCCCCATATTTACCATCCGAATTGTTGCAGCAAGTCCCTCAATGCCCCGTCGGGTGTTGTTTACGTGCGCCGGCATTAGAGCCTCGGCCCACGCAAATATTCCTGTTAGCCACTCTCGCATTGCGCATCATACGTTATCGCAGCAGGGTTTATCACAACCTCGCGGTCAGCTATTTTTGTGTAACAATCGGAGTTGGGTGCGCGGCTGAAGCCGTTATGGCATCGAGGGGAGCGGGGTGAAGATCCAGTCACCTGCGCCAGTGGTCGCTCATGCGCCGTCGACCACTGACAACTGGTAGTAACCAATTCATTCTGGTTGCTAATGGATGAGTTACCGAACTTTCAGGCAACGTATACATTCGTATTATCCATGCCAAATGTTATTAAATAGCAATATCCTCGCCAACAAGTTTATTAAATAAGCAACTTATGGCTC
>JBFIHG010000083.1:0-4708 GCA_041601945.1 Porticoccaceae bacterium
GCGCCGTTGAGCTAATAACTTGACATTTAAACCATTATTTTACAATTAGTTATCAGTATTATCTAAGGTAAATACTATGATAGATTTCAGCTTGCCCGCCGACCTTATTGCCCTCAAAGAACGTACGGAAGCATTCATCCGCAACATCGTGATGCCCTACGAAAAGGACGCCCGCCAGGAATACCACGGCCCCACCGATGAGCTGCGAATAGAGCTGGTCGCCAAAGCCAGAGAGGCCGGATTGTTGGCCCCCCACGCACCAAAAGAATACGGCGGCATGGGGCTGGATCATCGCGCCATGGCGGTGGTGTTTGAAGCGGCGGGTTACTCCCCCCTCGGCCCCCTGGCGCTCAACATTCAGGCGCCGGATGAGGGCAATACCAACCTGCTGCATCAGGTGGCCACTCCGGCGCAAAAAGACCGCTGGCTCAAACCCATGGTGCAGGGCCATATTCGCTCGGTATTTTCCATGACCGAACCCGATGGCGGCGCAGGTTCCGACCCCTCGTTGATGAAGACCACCGCCACACCCGATGGGGACGACTACCTCATCAAGGGCCGCAAGTGGTTTATCACCGGCATGCCCGGCGCGGGTTATCACATCATTATGGCCAAAACCCTCGACCACGCCGGGAACGACATCGGCGCCACCATGTTTATGTGCGACGCCGACACGCCCGGGATTGGGATGGTGCGCATGCTCGACACCATCGACAGCAACTCACCGGGGGGCCACTGTGAAGTGGACTACGATGTACGTATTCCCGCCAGCCAGATTCTGGGCGAAGTCGGCAAAGGCTTTCGCTACGCCCAGGTGCGCCTTGGCCCGGCGCGCATGACCCACTGCATGCGCTGGCTCGGCGCCGCGCAACGCTGCCACGATATTGCCACCGATTACGCCCGCACCCGCCACGCCTTCGGCAAAGCCATTATCGAGCACCAGGGCATTGGCTTTCAGCTCGCCGATAACAAAATCGACCTGCATAGCGCCCGCCTGATGACCTGGCACGGCTGCTGGCTGCTGGATCAGGGCGAAAAGGCCCAGACCGAAACCAGCATGTGCAAAGTGCATTGCTCCGAAGCCCTGAGCAGAGTGGTGGACCGATCCATGCAGGTGCTGGGCGCCAAAGGTATCAGCACCGATACCGTCATCGAGCGCATTTATCGAGATATTCGCGCGTTTAGAATTTACGACGGCCCCAGCGAGGTGCATCGCTGGGTGTTGGCAAGGAGTTGAATTTGCGAATTGAATTTGCGGATTGAATGGGAGAATGCGTGACCGCAAAACCTCAGGGTGTTTTTCTTGGGGCGACCCTAAAGAAATTGAATAACAATTAATCTGGTTTCCAATTGGTTCAGGTGTATCTATAGTCAATAACTAGTGGTCACTAACCCGCCATTTGGTCACAGGCGAATAATAAAACGGGAGCCATAATATGGAATTCGGGATTCAGTTAGCCACCTCATCAGAGGCCTGGAAAATCGTGCAGCGAGCGGAGGAACTGGGTTTTACCCACGCCTGGTTTTACGACACCCCCATGATCTGTGCTGATCCCTTTGTGGCCATGGCCGCCTCGGCGATGAAAACATCAAAAATAAGGTTAGGCACGGGCGTATTGATACCCTCCAACCGGATAGCGCCCACCGCGGCCAGCGCTTTGGCATCGCTGAATCAACTGGCGCCGGGGCGCATTGATTTTGGTGTGGGCACGGGTTTTACCGGTCGGCGGGCCCTGGGCCTCACGCCGGTTAAACTGGATGATATGGCCGAATACATTACTATTGTTCGCAAATTACTGGCCGAAGAAACCGTCGAGTGGGAATTTGAAAACAAACGTCGCAAGATACGTTTTCTGAACCCCGAGTTTGGCCTGGTTAACACCCGCGACCCCGTACCTGTTCATATCTCCGCGATGGGGCCAAAAATAAAAAAACTTACTGCTGAGCTGGGTGCCAACTGGATTCTGGCCGCGACCGATACGGAATCTACAATACAGGCGCTGCATGACATGTGTGAGGCCTACCGCGCGGCAGGAAAGAATCCTGAAGAATACGTCAAAACAGCTTTCTGTGGTGGCTGTGTACTTGAATCAGGCGAATCCTGCGACAGCCCGCGGGTGAAAGCCCAGGCCGGTCCCTTTGCCGCAATTATCCCCCATAACCTGGTGGAAAGCGGCGCAGGGGATCTTAATATGTCAGCGGCGACTGATATGGGAGCGATGATGGCAGGCTACCGTGCCGCCTACGATAAATATCAACCTTCCGACGCCAAATACCTTACCGTGCACCGCGGCCACGGGCTGTTTCTCAGGCCTGAAGACGAGCAACTGATTGGCGGCGATTTCATTCGCGCAACTACATTTACCGGCGAAGTCGATGAGCTTCGCGACCGGTTGAGAGCACTACGCGACGCTGGCTTTAGTCGCTGGGCAATACAAATTCCGGAGAAATACCCGGAAGCCATCGAAGACTGGGCACGGGTGATCGAAGGTGTTTAATCAGCACAAATGAGGCCCGGTTGAATCTCGTTAGCCAGCGCCGTTTAGCCTTCTACGCCGCGGTTAAACGCCCCTTCACCCCTCCCGATTCATCTCCAGATCCATGCCATAGCCCTTTCCTTCCATCTCGTGGCCCCAGATATCGGCCACGTAATACTCTTCCTGCCGGGGCGTTTCGCGACCGTTCCAGCCCAGCTCCATCAGCCAGCCGGAAGGCGTGGCGTGATAAAAACTCAGGGCTTTATCGTTGGCGTGTTTGCCCATTTTTATCGCCACCGGTATGTCCCGGTGGCGGACGATATCGTGGGCTTTGCCGAGGTCGTCGAGTTCGGTGTACTCGATATTCAGGTGGTTGATGCGCTTGGGCATATTGGGAATACCAAAGGCCAGTGAATGTTGCCGGTTGTTGCAATGCACAAACCAGGGCGTGGCCTCGCCGCCGCCGGGCATGGGCAGTTTGTATTCGATGCCACCGTCCATGCCAAACACTTCGGTATAAAAATCGTAGGCGGCCTGCGGGTCTTCCTGACGCAGAATCATGTGGCCCAGACCCTGGCTGCCGGCAATGAATTTGCCCCACAGCGGACGTCCGGGATGAAAGGCGCGGTCGGCCTCAACCCGCGGCGTACAGTAGATTTCCGTGGGGTTGCCGCCGGGGTCCGTGAGTTTGAGCAAACCGAGCACGTGGCGTTCGCGACACTCAGCGTCGCTGGCCACCCGAAAATCGACGCCAGCTTCGGTAAGCTGCGCCTGCATGGCTTTCAGCGCCTTGGGGCTGGTGACCCGCCAGCCCACGTACTCGAGATCATCATTGCCGTTGGTGTGAACCACAATGCGGTGGTGCATTTCGTCCATGCGCAGATAGAAGCGGTCGCTCTCGCCCGGTTCTTCTACCAGCTCCAGACCGACCACTTCGGTCGCGTAGGTTTTCCAGGCCTGTGCATCCGATACGCTGATGCCGATGTAACCTAACTCTGTAATTTCCGCCATATCTAATCGCTCCCGAACTTGCCTGCGGTATTCAACGTTGTCCAATTAAAAACATTAACCAATCTGTTTAACGGCTGATTCGACTCATCCAAGCGTCCTGATTACGCTAACCATCAAGCGTCAAGCAGGCAATATCGCGGCGCGCGAAAACGTCGTTTAATTACGTTTTAGTTGATCCAGATCGGTTTTGAACAGGGGAGTAGCAGAGCGGGTTTACCAGTGCGTACCTTCCAAAGCCGGCAGTGTGCGCTCGGTGATTTCGGCGAAGCTATCGAGTACCCGTAACGTCAAACCCCAGATAACATGCTCGCCGAATTGAATACCGGGAAAAGTTCGACGGTTTTCCGCTATGGAGTATTCCAGTTCGGTGACGGCGGTGACGTCAAATAGATGGGTGATGGGCACCCAGAACACGTGGGCGACTTCCTCCGGGAGTCTGGCGAACGCGGTTTGCCTGGTGGGTTGGTCCACGTAGTACACGAACGGCGTCAGAATCATCGGCTCGCGCAGATCGGGCCGGTCGATGGTGCGCATGGGCAGCGGACCAATGCGATGGCGTGTATCCAACGTTAGTCCGATTTCTTCCCAGGTTTCGCGCTCCGCTACGGCGTGGGCATCGGCGTCGTCCGGTCCCGCCCGACCGCCCGGAAACGCTACCTGACCGGACCAGGGGTCGCCTTCACGCATGGCGCGGCGAATAAAACAGACTTCGAGTTCGTCGTCGCCATCAGCCAATATCATGGCGACTGCCGCTTGACTGGGATGGGCCCTGAATTGGGGCGCCTGGTGGGCGCGCTCCATCATGGCCTGGCGAATAATATCAATGGTTAACATGCTCGAAGAATGGCGTTTCTACTGCCGATCGTCAACCACAACGTGGTGTTCCCGTTCCGGCATTTACCGTGGTTTGCGCGGGGGCCGCGTGACCAGCGTACAGGCTGCCGCCAGGCAGGTGAAACCAAGCAAGGCGATAAATGCGGCGTCGTAATTACCGGTCATATCCGCTGAATAGCCTGTAGCGACGGGCACCATGCTGGCGATGACAATTTGCACCGGAAAAACAAAGCCATTAATACTGGCGAAAGCGATGGTGCCAAAATAATTTGCAATCATTGTCGGCATCATCACCAGCGTGCCCCCATAGGCCGCACCGAACATGGCCCCTGCGAGTAACAGTAACGGCAGGTTTGGCGCTTGCCAGATAATGGCGAAGGCAATAA
>JBFIHG010000084.1:0-4543 GCA_041601945.1 Porticoccaceae bacterium
AAGCAGCGAAAGACAAACGCAGTGCCAGGTACGCCAATCAGTGGATCGAATACGCTGATCGCGAAGGGGATCGCCGCGACCGCTTGCGGGAAAGCGGTGCCAAGCTGGCGGGGTGCCAGAAGGCCTGATATCAATCCCGGAATGGAACCCCCAGTGCCGAACGCGGGCCTCCAGACTAACGCATTCCGCCGGGCTCCCAGAGAGTAAGCACTTTCACCTCGGGATCTAAAGTTGCGTTAAATCCCGCACCGCGCCCTTGTCTGCACTGGTGGCGAATCTGGCGTACGCTTTCAAAGCTGTGGTTACCTTACGCGGCCGTTTTTCCTGGGGATGCCAACCCTTAAGATCCTGCGCCGCGCGACGCTGTTTGAGTTGCTGGTCACTCAACTGCACATTGATAGTGCGCTGGTGAATGTCGATCTGAATCAGGTCACCGTCTTCGATCAGGCCGATTGTGCCACCTGATGCGGCTTCCGGGGAGACATGGCCGATGGACAGGCCGGAGGTGCCTCCGGAAAAACGGCCATCGGTAATCAACGCGCAGACTTTACCCAGGCCCTTGGATTTAAGGTGGCTGGTGGGATACAGCATTTCCTGCATACCGGGGCCGCCCCGGGGGCCCTCGTAACGAATGACTACCACGTCACCAGGTTTGATCGCATCGCCCAAAATGGCGTCCACGGTGGCATCCTGGCTTTCAAACACCCGCGCCCGCCCTTCAAACACCAGAATGCTTTCGTCTACTCCCGCGGTTTTCACTACGCACCCGTCTGGTGCGATATTGCCGTATAACACCGCCAGGCCGCCCTCCTGGCTGTAAGCGTGTTCAAGGTCGCGAATACAACCGTTGGCGCGGTCAATATCCAGGCTCGGCCAGCGCGTG
This sequence comes from Porticoccaceae bacterium, assembly GCA_041601945.1. Lineage (GTDB taxonomy): Bacteria > Pseudomonadota > Gammaproteobacteria > Pseudomonadales > Porticoccaceae > JBFJKD01. The sequence goes on from JBFIHG010000084.1 coordinate 884, forward strand.
TCCTGGCTGAAAGCCGTCTGTGTCGGGATGCCCCCGGGGCCGGCCTTGAAGAGGTGTCTGGCGCTGTCGCTGGCGGTGCCAGCCACATCCCATTGTGTCAGTGCGTCGCTCAGGGTAGGGCTGTGCACAGTGGGAATATCCGCGTGCAGCAATCCGGCGCGGTTCAATTCACCAAGAATGCCCATAACACCACCGGCACGGTGCACGTCTTCCATATGGTACAGGGGCGTGCTCGGCGCAACTTTGCATAACTGCGGCACCTTGCGGGATAGCCGATCAATGTCCGCCATCGTGAAATCAAGCTCGGCTTCCTGGGCGGCTGCCAGCAAATGCAAAATGGTGTTAGTGGAGCCACCCATGGCGATATCCAGGCACATGGCATTTTCGAACGCCTGAAAATTGGCCACCGAGCGGGGCAACACGCTGTAGTCATCTTGCTCATAATGGCGTTTGCTAATCTCCACGATTTTGCGACCGGCCTCCAGAAACAGTTCACGACGATCGCCGTGGGTGGCCAGCAAAGAGCCGTTGCCGGGCAGCGAAAGCCCCAGAGCTTCGGTTAGGCAATTCATCGAGTTAGCGGTAAACATACCGGAGCAGGAACCGCAGGTGGGGCACGCTGAACGCTCGTACTCGGCTACTTTTTCGTCGTCGGCACTGTCGTCAAAAGCAATGAGGATGGCATCCACCAGGTCCAGTTTGTCCGGCGACAATTTCGTTTTGCCCGCCTCCATTGGCCCGCCGGATACAAACACAGTGGGAATATTCAGGCGCAGCGCCGCCATCAACATGCCCGGTGTAATTTTGTCGCAGTTGGAAATACATACCAGTGCGTCGGCGCAGTGGGCGTTAACCATATATTCGACCGAGTCGGCGATAACGTCGCGGGATGGCAGGGAATAGAGCATGCCGTCATGGCCCATGGCGATACCATCGTCTACGGCAATAGTGTGAAATTCCCGACCTACGCCGCCGGCTTTGGCAATCTCTTCGATCACCATTTGGCCTAGATCCTTGAGGTGCACATGGCCCGGGACAAATTGGGTAAAGGAGTTGGCGACGGCGATGATAGGTTTGTCGAAATCGTCGTCCTTCAGCCCAGTGGCTCTCCACAGGGCGCGAGCGCCGGCCATGTTGCGGCCTTTGGTGGTGGTATGCGAGCGATAGGTTGGCATGGGTACTCCCCTGAGTCGTACGAGTGGTAAAAAAATAAAATGCAAATGAAAATTTTGCGAAGGGGGCAAGAATAGCAGATTACGCAGCGAAGCCGTAGCCTGGGCCGACCGATCGGTTGTGGGATAAGGTTGCACGCGGTGGGCGCGATAGCGGCCACCTTTTCAGTTGAGACGTTGGTATATATGACTGGCGAATCCAGGAGGTTGTGCGGAGTTTTACGGCGCTGATGCGTGGGTAAAGCTGCGGCAATAGTGTGCGCTGGACTAACTACCTCGAGTTAGGTTAGTTTAGCCTCGCTGCCGAGTCGTTTGTACGCAAGCTGTATTTAATTTCGGCAGCCGCGAGGGATAATGTATCCCGGAAATAATTATTCTATACATAGATAGCCGGAGAAAAACTATGATCAAAGAATTCAAAGAATTTGCCATGCGGGGCAACGTAGTGGATATGGCGGTTGGTATTATTATTGGCGGCGCGTTTGGCACCATCGTCAAAAGTCTGGTATCCGACGTGATTATGCCGCCGATTGGATTGTTGCTCGGCGGCGTCGATTTTTCCAACTTGTTTATCCTGTTGCGTGGTGCCGAGGAAGGCGCGACCTATGCGGCGCTTGCCGATGCGCAGGCGGCGGGAGCAGTCACTATCAATTACGGCATGTTTATCAATAATGTGATTAGTTTCGTGATTGTGGCTTTTGCGGTATTTATGTTGATTAAAGCGCTTAATTCTGCAAAACGTGAGGAGCCCGCTATCCCCGCGGAAGTGACCACCAAAGAGTGCGCGAAATGCTGTACATCCATTCCAATAAAGGCCACGCGTTGTCCCAATTGCACCTCCGATGTCGGTATGTGATATTGGTATGTAGAAATCTATAGAATCGATTGTTGCGCCGGGGTATGCTCGGCGCACATTTTTTGTAAACGATATTTTGTAGAGAGTTTTTAAAGGAGAAAGACGTTGGGGTTTTACGATACTTATTGTTTGCCGTCGATTATTAATCTCGCCTGTGCCACCAAACCGATCCGCAAGCAACGGGAAAAAGTCGTGCCCCTGGCTCAGGGTCGGGTACTGGAAGTCGGTATGGGTTCGGCCTTGAATTTGCCTTTCTACGACGCCGCAAAAGTCGAATTTATATGGGGCCTGGAGCCGTCTCATGGCATGCGCAAAAAAGCTGAAAAAAATCTGGCGGCATCGCCGCTGGAGGTGAAATGGCTGGAACTCGATGCGGAACAGATTCCGCTGGATGACAAAAGTGTCGACACGGTAGTGTTGACCTATACACTGTGCACGATTCCCGATTGGCACGCTGCATTACGGCAAATGCGTCGCGTGCTAAAACCCGGCGGCAAGTTGATTTTTACCGAGCACGGCAAGGCGCCTGATAGCAGTGTTGCGCGTTGGCAGGACCGCCTGAATCCCGTTTGGAAAAAGCTATGTGGCGGCTGTAATCTTAATCGCCCCATGCCGCAATTGGTCGCGGAGGGCGGTTTCCGTGTGGACGAGTTGAACAGTATGTATCTGCCTTCGACGCCGCGCATTGCGGGCTATCATTACTGGGGGGTGGCCAGTCGCTGAGTGCCGGTTGGTGCTGGCGTCCCTTGTCGGTGGCGAGGGTGTCGCGGATAATGTTTTGTTTACCGTAGTAAATCAATCAGGAGAAATGATATGGCAGTCACTGTGTTGCTGGAACTTAACGTCAAGCCAGAAAGTGTGCAGGATACGCTAAATGGTCTCGCACAATTGTTGCCGGAAACTCGCGAATTTGATGGCTGTATTGAAGTCTATGCCCATCAAAATCAAGATGACCCCACTAATATCGTCGCCATTGAAAAATGGGAGTCGCGGGCACACTACGAAAAATATTTTGCCTGGCGCACTGAAACCGGTGTGATAGGCCAGTTGGGTGCCTGGGTTGCAGCACCGCCGACAATTCGGTATTTCGATAAGAAAGCGTAACGTCGCGTCAGTGGTGCAGTCAGATTGGTATTCGTCAATCTAACTGCGCTGCTGGCACGGCACGCAATTCAATAGCCGGATGCAGATTGCGTTGGCGCGCGGCTTTAAATATTTTTTTGAAATATTTTCGAATTTCGCTGCAAGTTATATAGCTGCGCTTTACTGGCCGGTAGCGCATCCAGTGCTACGGACTCGAAACCTTTCTCCATAAACCAGTGCGCCGCTTGCGTGGTCAACACAAACAGTGAATCCAGTTGCAGCGCACGGGCTTGCTCCTCGACATGCAGGAGTAACCGCGAGGCCAGCCCCTGGTTATGGTAATCCGGGTGGGTGGCGACACAGGCGAGTTCGGCGGACTGCGAGTCAGTGAGTGGGTATAACGCCGCGCAGCATACGATCATGCCCTCGGGGTGCACCAGCACATAAAACCGTGCTATCTCCGTCTCCAGTATTTCCCGTGAACGTTTGACCAGGACGCCCTGTTCTTCCAGGGGTGTGATCAATTCAAGAATACCGCCGACATCGTCG
>JBFIHG010000085.1:0-4367 GCA_041601945.1 Porticoccaceae bacterium
GCATCCATCAGTCGCCAGCGGGAATTTCTTGCCGACGCCGCGGCGGTGCAGTTTACCCGCAGTAAGCAGGGCATTGCGGGCGCATTAAAAAAAATTGGTGGTTACCCATCGGGGTCGGCGCTCGTCACACCACAGGCGCCGGCCATGAGTCACGGATATTTTTGTAGCGGGGTGAACTCGCTGGCGCTATCTCTGTTGGCCACCCATCCGCCCTTAGCGGTACGCATCAAACGGCTTGATCCGGGTTGGAATGGTGTTTTTGCGTCTGTAACCGCAGAGGTTGACGACGGTCCGCAAGTGCGCACTGAGCAAAACAAACCTGCACCTAACGTCGCAGCGGGTATGTTGATCGCCGCCCAGTTAATAGATAACGTTGGACGCACCAGTGCACGGCATCTCGATTACGCAACATCGCTGGTGGCGGACATTCCGGAAAAAATTCGCGAAGCGGTGCACGAAAGCTATGGTGCGCGGGCCGTGATGTATTGTTTGCTGATGGATCGCAAGGCAGATATTCGCAATAGCCAGTTACTGCGCCTCGGGGAGTTTGGTGACGCCGGTATAGTAGATTTGGTCGAAAGTTTGGTGGCGTCGGTGGCTGCGCTGGACATCAAATACCGTTTACCGTTGATTGATATGGCGCTGCCAGCGCTGCGGCAGTTGTCGGCACCGCAGTACCAGCAATTCAGGGAAAACCTGCTATTTTTAATGCGCGCCGATCAGCGCATCGATCTGTTTGAATGGTCTTTACAACACATACTTTTTCAGCATCTGAATGCGGTTTTCGGGCGCGCTCACACCAGCGCTGGCAAGTATGATTCCATCGCTGCGATCAGTGCGCATAGCGACGTATTGATCAATATGCTGGTATACGGTTGTGTGCAGAACCAGGGGGAAATTGAAGCGACGCTAAGTATTACTGCCAAGGCACTTGGATTGCGCAAAGTGAATTTGTTGCCGCGTTCGCAGATTACCGTAGAAAACCTGAGTGTGGCGATGGACCATCTTGCGTTGTTACGACCACTGCTTAAACCGCGCTTATTGAAGGCCTGTCTCGCGGTTATTACTCAGGACCAGCAGTACTCCCCCAGGGAGATGGAGCTGATGCGGGCCATAGCCGACGCGCTGGATTGCCCACTGCCACCGTATTTGGGTTAAGTGGTAAATTGTCAGTACGACAACGGTAGCGTTTAGCTCCGGGTGGTGGGCATCGGATTGTCGGGTTTAGTTAAAAATGGAACTGACATGAGCGTATTAGCTAAAACGACCGACCGCGAGCAATCCCGGGGTGAAGAGCTCGCGAACAGTATCAGTCACGGTGCCGGACTGGTCGCGGCGCTAATCGGGACTCCGTATCTTATCGCCCACGCACTACGCCACGGCGACCTGCCGTTTGTTGTCGGAGCAGGTATATTCGCGACGACAATTATCATTCTGTATCTATCCTCCGCTCTGTACCACGGATGGCCATCTGGTAAGGTCAAGCGTCTGATGCGCGTCGTCGAGCACTCCGCAATTTACCTGTTGATCGCTGGCACCTATACACCGTTCACCCTGGGCGTACTGCGTGGTCCCTGGGGCTGGTGGCTGTTAGTGGCTATCTGGGGCCTGGCCGCGGGTGGCGTGGCACTGAAAATATTTGCCAGCATACGGCGCCCGGTGCTCTCCACCGGCATTTATCTGGTGATGGGCTGGCTGATTGTGATCGCGGTGCGACCGTTGCTGGAGAATATGCCCGCTGCGGGTATTGCCTGGTTACTGGGCGGAGGATTATTTTACACAGCCGGGGTCGTGTTTTATCTGCTCGATTCGCGCCTGCACTACGGCCATCTGATCTGGCACTTGTTTGTTATGGCTGGCACCCTGTGCCATTATTTTGCCGTGCTCTGGTATGCGGTATAGCAATACCATTAATTGCGAGGAGTGTTGTTTGTCGGGCTAAATCAGGAGGCACGCCATGCTGGAATTACGTCCGGGTTGTGAATGCTGTAATAAAGATCTGCCAGCGCAGTCAACCGAGGCGCGCATCTGTTCCTTCGAATGCACATTCTGTAGTGAGTGTGCCCACACCAAACTCCAGAACATATGCCCTAACTGCGGTGGCGAGCTGGTCAGGCGTCCCCGCCGTCCTGTCCATAAACTGGAAAAAAATCCAGCATCTACACAACGTGTCTATCACCCGACTGGCTGCGGCGCGGTCGCGTAATATAGCCAGTTTTAGCGCGCGTTAACTACTCTGCTTGTCGCTAATTGACTGGCCAGGTACTCGTCGTAGGTACCCTGAAAATCGATCAGCCGCTGATCGCTGATTTCGATGATGCGTGTTGCCAGGGAGGACACGAACTCCCGGTCGTGGCTGACAAAAATCAGAGTGCCTTCGTAGTGCTCCAGAGCAAGATTCAGTGCTTCGATAGCTTCCATGTCGAGGTGGTTGGTGGGTTCATCCATGATCATGACATTGGCGTCCATCATCATTAATTTACCAAACAGTAGCCGATTTTTTTCGCCACCAGAACAAACCCTGACCTGTTTGAGGAAATCATCCGACGAAAACAGCAGACGTCCAAGGGTCGCGCGCACGATCTGATCGCCGTGATGGGGTTTGCGCCACTGGCTCATCCAGTCAAACAGGTTCAAATCACAGTCAAAGTCGGCGCTACTGTCCTGCGGGCAATAGCCGAGGGTGGCATTTTCGGCCCATTTGATGGTGCCGCTATTGGGCGTCAACTGGCCCATAAGGCACCGCAAGAAGCTGGTTTTACCGGCGCCATTTTCACCGATAACCGCCAGGCGGGTGCCCGCAGGCAAAATCAGACTGGCATTTTTAAACAGAACTCCCGAGTCGAATCCGTGACCCAGTTTTTCCAGCGTCAGTGCCTGGCGATGCAGTTTTTTATCCTGGGCAAAACGAATATATGGGCTGACTCGGCTGGATGGCTTGATATCGTCCAGTTGAATTTTTTCGATTTGTTTGGCGCGCGAGGTGGCCTGTTTGGCTTTTGACGCGTTGGCCGAAAAACGGCTGACAAATTGTTGCAAGTCGGCGATCTGTGCTTTCTTTTTGGCGTTGTCCGAGTGCAATTGCTCTCTCGCCTGGGTGGACGCGGTCATAAAATCATCGTAGGTGCCCGGGTAGACGCGCAATTCGCCGTAATCGATATCCGCCATATGGGTACACACGGCGTTGAGAAAATGCCGGTCGTGGGAGACGATCACCATGGTGCTCCGGCATTCGTTGAGCAATCCCTCGAGCCAACGGATGGTGTTGATATCCAGGTTGTTGGTGGGTTCGTCCAGAAGCAGGATGTCGGGGTTTGAGAACAGCGCCTGAGCGAGTAGCACTCGCAGTTTCCAGCCCGGTGCAACCTCGCTCATGGGGCCGTAATGCAACGCCTGGGCGATACCCGCACCCAGTAAAACTTCACCGGCACGACTCTCGGCACTGTAGCCGTCCAGTTCGGCGAACTGAATTTCCAGCTCGGCCACCCGCATGCCATCCTGTTCGCTCATGTCCGCCAACGCGTAAATACGATCCCGTTCCTGTTTAACTCCCCACAATTCTTCGTGCCCCATCAGTACCGTGTCGACTACCGAATATTTTTCAAAGGCGAACTGGTCCTGATGGAGTTTGCCGATACGCTGATTCGGGCCGATGGATACATTGCCCGCTGAAGGCGTCAAACTGCCATCCAGTATTTTCATGAACGTCGACTTACCACAGCCATTGGCGCCGATCAGGCCATAGCGATTGCCGTGACCAAATTTGACGGAAATATTTTCAAACAATGGCCTGGCGCCAAATTGCATGGTGACGTTAGCGGTGGAAATCAACGGAATATCCCTGATTAAAGATGAATGATATTTTGCGGGGGCGCGTACTATAGGGATTTACTGCGCTCAGGTCGACTTAATTTGCGTGACTATTGTCCGGATGTCAGTCGGGCGACGCCCAGGGTTTGCCCGGTGCGCAGATCTCTGGATTGACGCGATGGGATTTTCAGGTCGCGAAGGGTGATGTCGAAAGGGCGGTTAGAAGAGGAGAACAATCTGAGAGAGATGCTAGTTAGTCCAGTGCGGCAGCTTCCCGCAGGCGTTGCTGTCGGCTCTGCTCCTCGGCGAGGACGGCTTTTATTTCTTCCAGCACTGCATCCACATCGGGCGCCGCACCGCTGTCTTCAAACAAACCGGTTAATCCTGTGTCGGGGTGCAATTCGCCTTCTTCGTACAGCGCCCACATTTCCTCTGCGTAGCGACTGTCGAGCAGTTGCGGTGCGTACTGACCGTAGTAGTCGGTCATATTGCTAATATCCCGGGTTAACATGGCCCGGGCGTTGTTGTTGGCGGCGGCATCTACGGCCTGAGGGAGA
>JBFIHG010000086.1:0-4199 GCA_041601945.1 Porticoccaceae bacterium
TGACCAGGGCCAGGTTGGTACGCGCCTTGTGCAGCTCCCGTCGGGCTTGCTGCAACTCTTCGCGCGCTTTGCCGAGCTCCGCATCCCTTGCGGATTCCCCCTCGTCAACCGCATATCCCGGTGGTGCCGCCAATGCGGTGAGCACCAACAGCAACACCGGGAAAAACCTGTTTTCAAACCGTCCCATGTTCACATCCTCAGAACTCGTAGAGCGTTACGCCAGTCTCGTAGCGTATGCGCACCAGTTGCTCGATCAGACGCACCCGATACTGCCAGAGAGTGCGCTGCTCGGTGGGCGCGGCATACAACATGGCCTGCTCAACCCGTTGCAACTCGTCTTCCAGCAGCGCATCGCGAACAGCTTCATCGCCGCTGTACAGATGACGCGCATAACGTCCCTGCGGCTGACTCGTAGAGCGCACCATCGCGCTGCCAGTATCTGCGCCGCCCGCAGCACCCTCCGCTAATGTCGTCGCAAGTGTCTGACGAGATGCCACATCCTCGGCAGGTGGCGCAACGCGCATCACAAACAACGCTACGCCCACCACCAATAACGCTGCCATACCCCAGCGCACAGGGCGGCGCCACGACGACGCGGTTGTGTCGCTGTCTTGCGCCACCGACAATTGCCGTTCAATGCTCTCCCACAGGCTTTCGCGGGGCGCCAATTGCGGTAATTGGGCCAGCATGTCGTCAAGTTCCTGGTCAGTCATTGTCATCGTCTGCCTCTCTTGCCAGATTGTCTGGCATCGCTTCTTCTGGAGCCCACCAGCGCCGCAGCTGGCGACGCGCACGCATTAACTGCGATTTGGAGTAACTCGGTGTGTAATCCATCATTTCGCCGATTTCGCGGTGTGAGTAACCTTCCACCGCGTATAACCACAGAACCGCTCTGCGCTCGGGAGCAAGTCGTGCAAACAGCGTCTCAATATCCCGCTCTACACCCATACCGTCGCTGCGATCTTCAGTAACATCGTCAATCAGCACCTCTGCCCACTGACCTTCTCCATTGCGTCGCAGATGCGTTAGCGCGGCATTCGCCACCACCTTGCGCACCCAGCTCCAGAATGGCGCCTCGAAACGAAACTGCCCGATGCGTCGAAAGATCATCAACATACTGTCCTGCACCACATCCCGCGCCGCGTCATGACCTTGGCAGATGCGATAGGCCAGGGTGTACGCCGGTTTTTCAAAGGCCTCGTAGATCGCCTTGAAAGCCCCCTTGTCCCCCGACTGCGCCTGGCGTATTAACCCCAGATCAATATTGATCGCAAATGCACTGCTCATATGAATAGGATGCGGTGGAAACGGGAAGGGTCGCAACTTTTTTGTTATAAGCGGGCCGGGCGCGTTACACGGAAATCCCTTTATTCTGCGGAAATGAATTTAGTCGTATGTTTTTTAACGATTTTATATTCATTGCGCCCTCAGCAGCGGGCCATCAATTTTTTCGTCACTTTCCCGTCGACCCCCAGTCCCGCAACCTGCCGCCCGCTCGCATGTGGGACATAACAACATAGGGGTTAGCGCCTGACGCCAAACATGTTCCCTTTAAAAGGGCGAACAGTTACCATTAGTAAATTCATATTACCAATGAGTAGCAAAGAGGTTTTTCATGGGCATCGACAGCACCGCAACAATTGAATCAAACAGTCCCGGCACGTCCGGGGAAGCCAGAAACCCCACCGTAATTGTGATCGGAACCGGACTGTCCGGCGTGGTGATGGGCATGCGCCTGATGAAGGCCGGATTTTCCAATCTGACTCTGTTCGAGAAAGGCCATCGCATTGGCGGCACCTGGAATTACAACGACTACCCCGGCCTGCGCTGCGACGTGCCTTCTCACTATTACCAGTACAGTTTCGAGCCGAGTGGTAGCTGGAGCCACCGCTTCTGCGGCGGTCCGGAAATTCGCAACTATTTCGAAGACATGGCGAAAAAGTACGACGTGTTTTCCCGCATCAAATTTAATAAGGAGGTCACCAACGCCACCTACACCGACGGCCAGTGGCGGGTCGAAACCTCGGACGGGGAAACCGCCATTGCGGACTTTCTAATTTCCGCCTGCGGCATTCTGGTGCGCCCCAAGTACCCGGACATTCCAGGTATGGATAGCTTCGCGGGCACCACCGTACACTCCGCGCGCTGGGATCACAGCCTGGATTTAAAGGGCAAGCGCGTGGCCGTGATCGGCAACGGTTCCACCGGCGTACAAATGATAGATCCCATTTCCGAAGTAGCGTCAAAACTCGTGACTTTCCAGCGCACGCCGCAATGGGTAATCCCGGTGCCCAACCGCCCCTACAGCAAAATCGAACAGAAACTCGCCACCCACGTGCCGGGACTGTCCAAAATGTTGTACCGCACCTATCGTTTTATGATGGAACAAATGATGGGACGCGGCATTATCAAGGACGGCTGGTCGCGCAAAATCGTCGGCAGGGTATGCCGTATGAATCTGAACTCTGTAAAAGATCCCGAGTTGCGCAAAAAACTGACCCCTGACTACACCCCCATGTGTAAACGCCTGGTGATGTCTTCCAACTTCTATCCGGCCATGCAGAGAGAAAATGTGGAGCTGGTTACCTGTGGCATCGACCATATTGAACCGAAAGGCATCGTCGACAACGAGGGTAAGCTCCACGAAGTGGACATTATTGCTCTCGCCACCGGCTTTCACGCCAACGAGTACATGCTGCCCATGAAAATGACCGGCGAAAATGGTCTGACCCTTGACGAAGCCTGGAAAGACGGCCCGGTGGGCTATCGCACCGTTGCCATGCCGGGCTTTCCCAATTTTTTCATGGTCATGGGGCCCCACAGCCCGGTCGGCAACTTTTCACTCGCCTCCATTGCCGAGACCCAGTCGGAATATATCCTGCATGTGATCGAGCAATGGCGCGCTGGAAAATTCACGGCCATCGCGCCCCGGGAAGATGCCACCCAGAGATTTAACGACGACATGAAAGCCAACATGAAAGACACCGTGTGGCTGACTGGTTGTTCCAGCTGGTATCTGGACAAAAATGGCGTCCCCGGCTCCTGGCCCTGGACTGCTACCAAGTTTCGCCACGACCTCAAAGACGCCAAGATGGAAGAATATCGCGTCGTTGCCGAATAACCCGCCACTCTGACCCGACCCGCGTCAGCGGGTCGGGTATTTCTTCATCAATCTCTCACCGAATCACCCCGCGGGTTTCCCCAAGATTGTTTGTTCGCCCGTCTCGGACAGTGGTGGTTTCGCCCGCTGGCGATAACTCAGCATATTAAGGCACGCCGTCTTGTTTCAGCAATTCTTCCAGGATTGGACCAATAGCGCGGTTAGTTGTTACCTCACACGTGTTTAACGTCATTGCTGGGATAGTGCCAGGGTTAGCCATGCCAAAAGGAGAAAAATTGCACGGTGGGGGGTTGCTTTAAAGGGGTGCGCGGTATAGATTTCCTGGCAGCGGGTCTAATTACCAACGGGGCGACATTGGTGCGATGGCCGATAATGTTTGCCCCTTCCCTTGCGAGCATCGCCTGGCGATAGGGAGCCGGTGATTCGACCCGTTTTTTATTCCCCATTTAAACCTCACTTAATTGGTCGATCTGCTACGCTACAAACAGTATAAAGCTTCCATCCGCGCGCCCACGCGGAGGGCGACATGCCAATGGTATCCCACACCCTCCGCGGCGAATGTGCGACGGCTGACAAAAAGATTTCTAAACTGCCTGCGTTCGAGCACAGCACTGGTGACCTGACAAAAAACATGGGGCGCGCACATGCTGTGCTTCCCCCTTGCCGCATCCCTCGCCCTGTGGGACGATTCCCATCCCAACTTATTGAACAATCGGTCAGCTAAACTGGAACTGCGATCTATTAACAGACCGTAGCGCCACTCAGGATAAAACTAACAGGAGAGAATGCATGTCGGATTTATTGAAAGACAAAGTGGCCATTGTCACTGGCGCCGCACGGGGCATCGGGCGGGAATATGCGCTGGGCCTTGCGGGTCAGGGTGCCAGGGTGGTGGTCGCGGACATTCTCGATGGCGCCGAAACCGTGGCCATGCTCAACAAAGCCCATCCGGGTTGCGCCATTGCAGTACATCTGGATGTCACCGACTCCGACAGCACTCAGGCCATGGCGAAGCAGACCGTGGACAAGTTCGGCAAACTGGACATTCTGATCAACAACGCTGCCATGTTCGGCAAAA
>JBFIHG010000087.1:0-4133 GCA_041601945.1 Porticoccaceae bacterium
GTACAAATCCGGGAACTTGCGCTGATCGTAGTGCCAGATACTCAGGAACGCGGTGCCCTTGGAGTCGTTGGGGTGGGTAAACCACGCTGTCTGGTTGCGCAGCAAATTCTCGGAGCCCTCCTTGTAGGGGCCATCCGGATTACTGACCAGCCCGGTGGTGTTTTGTTCGCACCACGCCAGGTCGTATTCATACTGCAAATCGCCATTGGCATTAACAGACTTGGAATCCACCGTAAACACCGAGGTGTCGTGGCGGCCCCAGCTCAGGGTCAGGTTGGAAAACCCTTCCAGGGCACTTTGTGGATCCGGGAACGGCATGCCGCCGATCCAGGGCTTGCCAGTACCTTTAACCACGACGTTGCCATCCGCATCGAGAACGGCCTTGCCAGCGTTTTTCAACGAGGCTTCGAGAAAGTCCGCCGGGTATAACTTCGTGACGTCGGTGGTGGTGGGCACGATTCTGATGCGTCGGCCCATTTGCGAGATTTGCGTGTAAATCACCGGATCCAGCAGATCCTTGACCAGCTCCACGTTGCTCGCATCAATCTTGTCACCCGTCTTGATCTTGCCCTTGGTGTAGGCATCGATGGACAGCAGTTCTTCCGGGTAGGCCTTGGTGATGTCAGCGGTGTTGCCGATCAACGGCCACAGGGCGGTCAATACCCCGGTACCCATGGCCCCTTTGGCCATTTTGTCCATAAAAAAGCGACGACCGTAGTCAAAATCGTATTTTCTAATATGCATATCTAACCCCTCCCAATTAAATCCAATTAACCCTCTTTAACACTTTTTTGCCAGCTTTCCTTGCCCGAACCTCTCCCTTGTTAATTCGTATTGTTGCGCCGGGAACTGTCCTTTCGACACCTGCGCCGAGTTCTCGTTCCCCGCGATGCTATTTGTACGCTTCGTCCCCCCCGGTGTAATCCGACAGATCCACACCTTCACCCACCAGTAGATCCTTGGAGGCCACAAATTTGGGCTTGATCAACCATACCAACAATGGCAATACGATTAACGCGATTACCATATTTATCAACATCACCATCACCAGCAGCAAGCCCATGTCGGCCAGGAACTTCAGTCCCGACAGGAAGTACCAGGGCAAAATACTGATCAGTACAATGGTGGCGGTAAAGAAAATAGCCTTGCCGGTGGTGGCCACCGCCGCCAGAATGCCCAGACCATAATCTTCATGGTCCTGATATTCCTCACAAATCCTGCTCAACAGGTAAATACCGTAGTCGATACCCACGCCAATACCAATCGCCGCGATCGGTAGTGTATTTACATCCAGACCAATACCCATGGTGACCATCACCGCCGCCAGGAACATATTGGACAGATTCACCGGTATCAACAAAATGATACCCGCCAGCACAGAGCGGTAGGCGTAACTACAGGTAATCAGAATAACCAGATTCAGGAACCCGAGAATAATCCACTGATACTTATCGACGGTATCGTTGATGGATTGCTGCAGGGCGATGGTTCCGGTGCCGAGGCGAATTCTGAAGGTTTCGTGATCGAGACCTATTTTGTCGAGAACCCCCCGCACCTGGGCCAGCGCCTGATCCACCGTCTCCTGTTTGTTGTCCTTGTACCACAGGGACACCGTACCGTTTTGTTGCACAAAGTCGCTCACGTGCAGATACGCTTTCGGGCTGGTACCAAACAACACCGCTCCCGCCGCCGCTTCTACAGCCGCATTATCCAGGTCGAGGGGTGCCCATTTGGGGTTACCACCACTAAATAGACGATTAGCTTCCGGCAGGTAGTCGCCGAAAGACAGCGTCGCTTCCGGGGGTACGGCCTCACTTTCGATCATGCGCTGAATGGCCAGCATTTTGAAAATGGGGTCGGCCTGGCGCACCAGCCGATTGGGACTTTCGGGATCTTTCGACTCAAATACGATCTCCAGGGTATTCAGACCGGGAAAATGCCGGTTGATGTTCCCAACCGCCACGTTGTATTCGGAGTCCTCCCACAGTAAATTGCTGCCCTCTACAGGGTTACCCACCTTCAAATCCAGCGTCTTGATAAAGCTAAAAATGGTTACTACGATCAAAATGGAGAACGTAACACGGGCATTTTTGCCGTAACTCAACTTCGCCATACGTTGCAGGAGGTGTTTGATCCGAGCGTGCACACCACCCTGGCTCTCGTCGAGGCCAATCAGCTTTTTGACGTTCCGCGGCTCCGGCAGCATTGACAGCAGCAGGGGTGTCAAAAACACATTCGCCGGGATCATGGTCAGCGCCCAAAAACCACAGAACAGAGCGAACCGCTCCATGGCGGGGATCGGCGCGACCGCGATCAAAAACAGTCCGGCGGCGTCGGTGATAATGCCCAGAATACCCGGCGCCATCATGACACTCAGGGAAATTTCAGCGGCTTTTTTCTTGTCGCGGACGTGGTAATAGATTTCATAGTAACGCTCAATCACCTGCACACAGTGACTGAACGAACGGGCAATCAACAGCAGCGGCACCACCATAATTAACGGCTCGATAGGGTCGCCAATCCAGCCTACAAAGCCAAAACCCCATATCGCAGCGACACTGCTGGTCACCAGCGGCGCCACGACACCGACTATGTTGCGCATGTACAGCACGAGTGACAGGAGCAGCGCCAGACCAGTCAGGCCAAAGATACCAATCATTTCTTTTTCGTAGAAATACACCCAGCCGGTCAAAATCGGCTGTCCAGCGACATAGACATCGTGATGTTCATCGCGGGCGTTGCGCACCAGCTCCTGAACGCCTTCAGACACTACACCGTAATCCAGCAGACGCTCGATAAAGGTTGCGCGAATCAAGGTTGCCGTGTGGTCTTCGGAAATCAGGAATTTTTGCGACCCTGGGGATTTTTTGACCCGGGAAATAAAGTCCTCTATCTCCTCCGGCGTAGCCGGCGCATGGTCTTCCATTAACGGCTGGGAATCGATACCAAATGGCGTCGCCTCCGCGTAACGGGCTTTTTCCGTAGTGATCGATATAATCTGGTCGTGATCGACACCGGCGACCAAATCGATATCCCGGGTCATATCCCATACTTTGGCCAGGGTTTCGGGATTGTAGATGTCGCCGTCCTTGCGCTTGACCATCACGGTAACAGTCAATGGATTACCGAAATTCGGATGATCCAGAAAGGTTTGCACAAAGGGATGGTTCTTCGGCAGCAGGTCGGTGAAGATAGTTTTAAGCTCGACGTTTTTCAGGCCGTAGGCAAAAAACGCAGTAATGGCGAACAATATGGCCAATGCGGCCCAGCGATGCGTCATGGTCAGCGTCGCCAGACGGTAACGTAAGGTCTTCAAAGCTGTTCCCCCTGCAAGGATTTAGTAATGTAAAAACGCCGCGAACTCTACCATACAAAAATCGGCCAAGCCACAGCGTACTGGCAAAAATATAGTGCGTCCCCAGCCTGATGAACAGAAGTTATCGGACGGGAATTCGGAACGCTTAACCTGATTCCCCCAGGCTTCACAATATGCCAGGCAGCAACGTTAGTTAGCCACTCGACACGGCCAAATCACCGTATAAAAATCCCGCCTCGCGCCGCACCACAGTCCAGCAGTAAAGCGCAGAAAAAGCTTTAAAAAGGCCTCTGCCGCAATATATGTGCTCTAAAGAAACGGCGCCTACGCAAACAACAATCGCCTCAATCCCTGAGACACAATTTGAAAGCTCAAGGATTGCATACACGCATGGCGACGAAGTGAGTGTATCAAAATGGAACAGCCGGCCCGCAGGATACTGGGCGGACGATAGCGTTACTTCTGCTTTGCTTTGCCCTTGAAGAAGGTGTTGCGCCCGGCGCCCCAGATGAAAATTGCGCAAAATATAAATAACGCCACATAGTAGCCTACGTATTTCCCGTAGCCGACATTGCCCACGCTAAATGGAAATACCGAGCGATAACTTAACCCAGAACTTTTGTGGTGCACGTTGACAATACCCACATAGCGGCCGTCTTCGGTGAAGTTGTACCGTACATTCACCACTCCACGAGAATAGCGGATGGGATCGACATAGAAAATCGAGGCTTTTTCGATGGCCTCTGTGCCGCCCAGGTCCTCGTAGGTCGCCGTAATACCGATATTGTTAACGTCCTTAATAATTCTGAAGTCGAAC
>JBFIHG010000088.1:0-4052 GCA_041601945.1 Porticoccaceae bacterium
CGGCGTCGAATCCAGTGCGCCCCCTGATTACTGCTATAGAACACTATTGGGTCTAAATCAGGATTTGCAAGTATAGCACCGCCGACCATTGGGTGCCGTCAGAGATTTTTACGTAAATAACGACCTTGCCGCACAAAGCCCCGGTCGGTGTAAAACGACATGTTTTCGGACGTGTCGTCCATCGCTGTTACTTCAATGGCACAACACTGGTGGCTGTGGGCGTATTCGGTCACGGATAGCATTAACTTTTCTCCCACATGGTGGCGGCGAAAATCGGCGTGGACGGCCAGTACGGGCAGGCGGGCCAGTACTTCTTCGTCGCCTGAGTGAGCGATTTCGACCACCGCACCACCGATGATTGTGTCATCCATAATTGCGACGAAAGCGGTTTCCACATCCCCACTCAGCATTTTGCGTATTTGTGCGCGGATGACATCCTCGGTGAACGGGAAGCCGAGTTCCGTCAGCAGTGTCGCTACGCTACCGGCATCTTCCTCCCTGGTTGGGCGAATATGGATTGGGCGGTCGACTGTCATTGGATTCCTCGTTAACGATTGCTGTGGCGTAGTAACTGTTGTTTCTGCCGTTGCCAATCGCGATTTTTTTCGGTATCTCGCTTGTCGTGTTCTGCTTTACCGCGCGCTAGCGCAATTTCACATTTGATTCGATGGTGCTTCCAGTACAGCGCCGTGGCTACGCAAGTGTAGCCCTTTTGCTGTACCGCGCTGGATATTTTGTTCAGCTCGCGGCGATTAAGTAATAGCTTACGGGTGCGGGTCGGGTCGGCAACAAAATGGGTTGAAGCGCTGATCAGCGGGCTGATATGGGCGCCGATTAGCCAGGCTTCATCGTCTTTCAGCAGCACATAGCTGTCGGTCAACTGCGCTTTGCCCGCACGCAGGCTTTTTACCTCCCACCCGAGCAGTGCCATGCCCGCCTCGAATTTTTCCTCGAAGAAATAGTCGTGGCGCGCCCGTTTGTTGAGGGCGATAGTGGCGCTACCGGTTTTTTTTTCAGGTTTTTTGCTCATGGCCGGATTATACGGACTGGTGCCGATAGTGCCTACGGTTGTGAGCTGCTCAGGTTATGCGCGGCGCAGATAGCGGGTACAATTTGCGAAATCACAGAGGGGATGTTGATGGAGGGCGCGCGGGAGGGCATGCACGGGACCTGGGCCAGCCGCTGGACGTTTATTCTTGCGGCTGCCGGGTCCGCTGTGGGGCTGGGCAATATCTGGAAATTTCCCTACATCACGGGTGAGAATGGCGGTGGGGCGTTTGTGCTGGTGTACCTTGTGTGTATTCTGGCTCTGGGTATTCCGGTGATGATGGCGGAGGTGCTCCTCGGGCGTCGCGGTCGGCAAAGTCCCATCAACACCATGCGCGACCTGACCCAGCAAGCGGGATTACACGGCTGGTGGAACAGTATCGGCTGGATGGGTGTGGTGGCCGGGTTGTTGATTCTGTCCTATTACTCCGTGATTGCGGGATGGGCGCTGGCCTATATTCCGATTGTGGCTGGTGGTCAGCTCCAGGGTGCGGGCGGTGCCGAGGCCAAGGCCCTGTTCGACGCCTTGCTGTCCGACCCGGATACGCTAATTTTTTGGCATTCGGTGTTTATGGCGCTAACTGTGGCGGTGGTTGTTGGTGGCGTCACGCGGGGTCTGGGGGTTGCGGTGCGCATTTTGATGCCGCTGCTGTTTATGCTGTTGGTGGCGCTACTGGTGTTTGCTTATCGCGAAGGCGATTTCGCGCGGGGTTTTGCGTTTCTATTTGACTTTAATACGTCTGCCCTGACCATGCGCGGCGTGCTGGAGGCGCTGGGTCATTCGTTTTTCACCCTGAGTCTCGGTATGGGCTCCATTATGGCCTACGGGGCCTACATGCCGCAGCACGCGAGCATTGGTAAGACGATATTGATGGTTGGCGCCCTGGATACGCTGGTGGCGTTGATGGCGGGTATGGCGATTTTCCCAATTGTGTTTGCGCACCCCGCGATTAACATCGCCGCGGGTCCAGAGTTGATGTTTATCAGTTTGCCGGTGGCATTTGGCAATATGCCGGGTGGGCTGCTGGTGGGCTTTATCTTTTTCGCCCTGGTGACGATCGCTGCCTGGAGCTCGGCAATTTCACTTATTGAACCGGGTGTGGCATGGTTAATTGAAAGCAAGGGCTTCAATCGGTTGTCGGCGAATCTTTTTTTGGCGGCCATCGCCTGGGTGCTGGGTCTGGGGACGGTGATGTCGTTCAATCAATGGGCGGATTATCAGGTGGCCGGTTTCACCTTTTTCGAGGCGCTGGATTTTCTTACTTCGCGCATTATGTTACCGCTTACCGGGTTGTTTATAGCGATCTTTGTGGGCTGGTTTTTGACCCGTCAACTGGCGGCGGAGGAGATGGGTGGTGAATCCAGTGTTGGGTTCAGAGTCTGGTGGTGGGTGCTGCGTTACGTCTGCCCGCCCGCGGTGGTGTTGGTGCTGATTTTTGGCCTGTACGGAACCTTCGCGGGGAGCGGCTGAAATGCATTCTTGGCACGCCCTGTCGGGCCAGTATCTCGGGTGCAAATTGTGAAAACCACCGACATTCGACGCAGCGCCCTGGTACTGTATTCGGATCGACAGATGTACGATCTGGTTAACGACGTGGCATCCTATCCACTGTATATGGACGGCTGCGAGCGCGCCGAGATAATCTCTCGGGGCGAGCACGAAATGGTGGCCAAAATGTGGTTAAAAAAGGCGGGCGTCGGCACCAGTTTTACCACGCGCAATCGGTTGCAGCCGCCCCACAGCATTGAGCTAACCCTGACAGAAGGGCCGTTCAGTGCGTTTCATGGGTTGTGGCAGTTTCAGGCGTTGGAACAAAATGCCTGCAAGGTAAGTCTGGAAATGGAGTTTGCACTGAGTAACCCTGTGCTGGGCGCAGCGGTGGGTATGCTGTTTGCCAGGGTTGCGGATAACATGGTGTCCGCGTTAATCAAGCGCGCGCAGTTTGTCTATGGGGGACGTGCCTGAAGGCATACATGAACCGGAAAAGTGATAATGATTGCAGGCGATTCTGATACGTCGACGGTCGAACCGGCTGGCGACAAGCTAGTGGTGGAAGTGGCCTGTGCCTTGCCTGAGCGGCAGAAAATAGTGAAATTGACCGTGTCCCCCGGCACCACGGCGCGGCAGGCGGTGCGGCTTTCGAACATTGCGCTCGCATTTCCGGAAATGGATGTGGATAGTGCGCCGCTGGGGATATTTGGTCAGGTGCTCGGTACCAAAGGTTTGCCGAGTGCCGAGCAGTATGAATTACAGCCCCTGGACAGGGTGGAAATCTACCGCCCGCTGAAAATCGATCCCAAGGAAGTGCGCAAACAGCGCGCGACGCGCGCCCAGCGACAGCGCGACAACTGATGCAGTTACTGGCGCTGCGACAGGCGCGGCATTGCGCAGGTGAAGCGGACACTGTGGAGGCACTGCACTGCCTGCGATCCGTGTCGAGGGCGACGGTTCGGAAAAGCTGTCGTTAGTCGGGAACCGGGACGGCGATCGGGCCGCCTTCCAGCAGGTCGTCGCCCAGCAGGGTTTCATCCTCAAGATCTTGCGGGGAGGTGCCAGCGGCGAGGGCGCCTTTCGAGGGCGCGTAATCGCCACTGAAGTGGCTGAGCTTTTCGTCGGTGAAGTAGACGGAAACACGTTCGCGCAGCTCTTTGCCTGAAGGCATTTTGAGGCTGAACAGGTAATCCCAGCGATCCTGATTAAAGGTATCCGCGATCAACGGGGTGCCGAGCACGTATCTGACCTGTGAGCGGGTCATGCCGGGGCGCAACTGGTCTATCATCTCCTGCGTGATGATATTTCCTTGTTGGATAGGTATTTTGTGTACCCCAGGAAACTGGAAATAGGAGCAACCAACCAGCGACATAGCCAGTATAGCCAAGACAAAAAGGCGGGAGATTGGCGACATCATGGGGTTCCAGTGTGTGATTCGAACGGGGATAATACCCAATCCACAAATGAGTGAGAAGGGGCGGAGGGTAAATGGCGACCGAAAATGAGGAATTAA
>JBFIHG010000089.1:0-3759 GCA_041601945.1 Porticoccaceae bacterium
ATTTCGTGGCTACGGAGAATTTGCGTATCTGGGGCGAGTGATTTACGCCGCTCGCAAGGAGCTGCAAAAAACCCTGGTAGATCTCTACGGTCGCGAACAGCGTCTGGACAGAACACTGGAAGCGATCGCGGAGGGTGTTATCGTCACCGACCAGCACGGCATAGTGGAACGCATCAATCCCGCTGCCGAGCGCATGACTGGCTGGTCTCGTGAAGATGTGTGTGGTGAGCCCGTGAGTCGCATTCTGCGTTTGATCGATGCCGCCACCGGCGAGTTAATTCCCAGTCCGGTATCGAGAGCGATACATACCGAGACGCTGGCGGAAATCACGCAAGGAGTGCGTCTGGTTAGCTACGCGGCGAGCGCTTCGTTGCACGTGGCGGGTAGTGCCGCACCCATCTTTGACGCAGAGGGGCGTATCGACGGGGTGATATTAACCATCCGGGATGTAGGCGACGAATACCGGGTGCGTGAGGAGCGGCGGCTTACGGCGAGCGTGTTTGAAAGCCTTGATCCAACGCTAATTGCCGATGTGGACAAAATAATTGTCCAGCTCAACAAAGCCTGTGCTGAAGTTAGTGGGTTCGGTGCAACGGAGTTGCTGGGTAAATCGTTAATTCAGTTCTATGCGCATATCAACGACGAAGGGCTCAGGGATTTTCTCGAAGATCAAACTCACAGCAGTCGTGCCTGGCGCGGGAGAACCTTCCACCGCCATCGCGACGGGTCTTTACGCCACTTCCTCGAATGCATCACAGCCGTTGCGGACGATACCGACAGCGTTACGCACTTTATTGTGATGCAGCGGGATATTACGGATCTGGTCCGGACGGGCAATGCGCTACAGGACAGCCAGAGTAAATATCTGCGCCTGGTAGAGTCAATGTACGACGGTTCTGCGGTTATCAGAGACGGTACGTTTGTCGAGTGTAATAACGCGGTGGCGCGTATGTTGCAGCGCCCACGCAGCGAAATACTGTGGCAGTCCCCGGTTGATTTTTCTCCCCATTTCCAACCTTGTGGGGAACTTTCCAGTATTAAAGCCGCGGGTATTTTAGCCGATGTCAGTGACGGCAGAGAGGGTTCTTTTGAGTGGGTGTTTTCGGCGCCAGACGGCAGTGTGATTGAAATCGAGGCGAGTCTTAGTCGTACACTGCTCGACGGTAAAACAGCCGCAGTGTGCACTTTCCGTGACGTCGGGGAACGCAAGCGCACAGAGCGGGATCGAGAGCAACTCGTGGTTGCCCTGGAGCGCAAGGAAAGAATGAATCGTATGGCCACGACGACAGGCGGTATCGGCATCTGGGAGTTGGAGATTCCGTCCATGGTAACGGTGGGCGTGCAAGGAGTTGCTGAAATTCTGGAGCTGGATCAGGAGCACCAGCAACTAACCATGGAAGAGTATCAAAAACATGTGCACCCCGACGATCTCGCAGAGCTGACGGAAATAATTGCGAGTGGAGCACAATCCGGCAAACCCATTAAATTAGATTATCGGTTGAAAACAGCCAGGGGCTCGGAACGCTGGGTGCGAACCCGTGGCGAGTTTGAATTGAATGCCGACGGCAGACCGAGCCTGATGCGCGGTGTCATCGTAGACGCCACCGAATACCGAACGGCACAGGCCGAAATTGAGCGCCTGGCCTATTACGACGCGCTTACGGGACTGGCTAACCGTCGCTTGCTACTCGACCGCCTCGACCGCGCCTGCACCCAGACCGCCCGCAATGGGAACAACGGCGCGCTACTGTTTATCGACCTGGATCGTTTCAAATTACTAAACGATAGCCTGGGTCATCGCGCGGGAGATATTTTGTTGCAACGAGTCGCCAACCGTTTGTGTCCACTGTTACGGGAAGAGGATACGGTGGCGCGTCTGGGGGGTGATGAGTTTGTGGTGATGCTGCCAACGTTGTCTTCGGATATTGTGCAGGCGTCGAATCAGGCGGCGCTGGTCGGAGAAAAAATCCTCGAAGTGTTGGCTGACAGCTACGAGCTGGGTGGCCACAGCTACCATATTTCGGCGAGTATTGGTGTGGCGCTATTCCCCCAGGATGGTGCGCGCGCTGAGGTCGCACTGAATCATGCCGATGTAGCGATGTATCAGGCCAAGAGTCGCGGGCGCAACACGATTGCATTTTATCAGCCCGCATTACAGGCCAACGCCGATGCGCGACTAATGCTGGAACAGGATCTGCGCGGTGCGGTACGTAAGAATGAACTGGAAATCTATTACCAGCCTCAGGTGGATGCCAGACGCCAGATGGTGGTGGGCGTAGAAGGATTGCTGCGTTGGCAGCATCCCGAACGCGGCACAGTTATGCCTAATGATTTTATTCCCATTGCAGAGGAAACCGGCTTAATCGTTGAGATTGGGAGCTGGGTACTGCGTACCGCTTGTGCCCAGGCTGCAGTGTGGCAGACCAATGCGCAGGGTACTCCACTGGGTATTTCCATCAATGTTAGTCCAGTGCAGTTCCGTCATTCGGGTTTTGTTGAGGAGGTGGCGCGGGCGGTCGAGCACGCAGCGATTGCACCGGAGCTGGTCACTCTGGAAATTACCGAGGGCTTGTTAATCGACGATCTGGATAAAGCTGCAGCGACATTGAAGGCGCTGAAAGCGCTGGGTGTCAGGATATCGATTGACGACTTTGGTACGGGTTACTCCTCGCTGTACTACCTGAAACACCTGCCGATAGATGAGTTGAAAATTGACCGCGCCTACGTCAAGGACATCCATCTGGATAAAGACGATGCGGCCATTGTAGAAACCATTATCGCCATGGCCAAACATTTGCGGCTATCAACAGTTGCCGAGGGCGTAGAAACCGAGGCGCAGCTGGCTTTTTTACAGAAAAATGGTTGTATCGTCTTTCAAGGTTACCTGTTCAGCAAACCAATCTCTGCGCAGGAATTTAGCGACAGGTATATCACCAGCAGCGAACATACTCGCGGGGAAGGTGTGAGGGTCAGCTGAAAAATGCGCGTATCAGGGTGCCAAAGCTGGGTGCACTAAAATGGCGTGCACTAACATGGCGTGCACTACACGGCGCTGGTTGCACTGCGCAACAGATTGTCCAGCAATGCCTCGAGGTGCTGCAGTGTGTTGCAGGTTTTGGCGGTGTGGCAATAGGGTCGATATTGAAACATCACCGAATCCCCGGTTTTCCAGAAATTTTCCGGTTCGGGATTGAGCCAGATAACTCGTTTAGCCCGTTGATAGGCCATTTGCAACACGTCGCTGTGGGCCGGGAGATTATTGTTGCGTGCGTCACCCAGTATCAGCAGAGTCGTTTTATTGTCTATTTTGTCCATGCACTGATCTTCCAGATCGAGCAGCGTAGTACCATAGTTGGATCCGCCCATACCGTGCTCGTGCATTATTTTTTCGATAGCCTGCTGTACGGGATAATGTTCAAAAATATCGTCCACGCAAATCAGGTTGCCGGTGAACACATAACAGTCGATGCGTTGCATCACATCACTCAGGCTGTACAGTAACAGCAGCAAAAATCGGGCATAGGCCTGCACCGAGCCGCTGACATCGCACAGCACCAACAGTCTCGGTTTGTCGATATAGCGACGCTTCCAGTGCAGATCAAACAATGTGCCGTCAAAGGCGACGTTGTTGCGCAAAGTCTTGCGGAAGTCGAGCTGGCCGCGATTCTCCCGCTTACGCTTTTTGGCGTACATGGTGCTCAGGCGCTGCGCCATTTTCCGCACCAGGTCGTGCATGATATGAAAATCTCTTTGCTCGAC
>JBFIHG010000090.1:0-3662 GCA_041601945.1 Porticoccaceae bacterium
CAGTGTAATTTTTTCGTCAACTCCGCTGGGCACTCGCGTGTCGGCGGTGGGGTGGGCCACCAGCGCCTGAGAGCCGGCAACTATCTCGGGTAACTGATCTTCCACAAAGGGTTTGAAGCGTTTGTGCAGCGATACCTCGGGCAGCATGGTGTCCCCCGCTTGCTCGAGACCAAGTAACAGATTTTGGTGCACGGCATCAGGCTTGAGCAATGGGGTTTGCCAGTAGCTTTTTTCGACGCGATAGCTATGGATAAAAAGCAACCGTTTGACACCAAGTGTGGCGCTGGTCTGGATTATTCGCTTGAGCATTTTTGGCCGTGGTAAAGCGACGATCAACGTGACGGGCAGTGCCGGTGGGGGTTGTTTGTGCTCCAGTTCCGGCGCCAGTTCCAGCTCGACACTGGTGGCGTCGATATGCCGGATATGCGCTGCACAGATCGAGCCGTTAATGATTCCAACTTTAATGGTATCCCCGTGCTTCGCTTTAAGCACTGCGTTCAGGTGTTGCACCCGACGGTCACTAAGGCGAGCGCAGTTGGGGCTTAGCAGGTCGTCTGCGCCGAGCAACAACAAATTCATAGGCCGGGCGTATTCCTGTGTTCAGGCGTGGCGGCGGCTATGGTAGTGGCGCGCAATGGTAATAAAATCCGTGATAAACCGCGCCGTACTATCGGCGGTACGCACTGCAGCGAACAAGGTGCCTGACATACCTTCGGCCCCCAGTGGTTTTGCAGTGAGGCTGGTGCTGTGGTGCGCATCGTCCAGAACCCAGTCGGGCAGAGCCGTGACACCTTTCCCGCTGGCGACCAACAGCAGAATAATCGCCGTCAATTCGGACTGGCGAACACTGGCGGGTTCCACCTGGGCGGGCTGTAGAAAATGCCGAAAAATATCCAGGCGCTGTCTTTCCACAGGGTAGGTAATCAGGGTCTGGTCGGCCAGGTCCGCAGGTTCGATAAATGCCTTGCTGGCAAGGGGATGTTCCGGCGCCATGATTAACAGGGCCTGATAATCGCACAGGGTCTCGCAGACAATATTGGGTGAATTACTGCGGTCAGAAGTAACCACCAGGTCTACCTCCCCGCGCTGTAACGAGGGCAATGGATCAAAACTCACGTCCATACGAATATCTACTTCAACGTCGGGCCATTGATGGCGGTAGTCCACCAATACCGGTCGCAGCCATTCAAAACAGGCGTGGCATTCGATGGCGATGTGCAAACGGCCAGCCTCACCCTCGCTAAAACGTTTTAATTGATCTTCCGCCGCGCTGATGCTCGGTAACACCTGTTGGGCTAGCGCGACGACCTTGTGTCCTGCCGGGGTTAACGTCAGGGGTTTGGTGCTGCGCAGGAACAGCGGCACATCGTAATGACGTTCGATGGCCTTGATCTGGTGCGATAGAGCAGACTGAGTGAGGTGCAGGCTTTCGGCAGCGCGCACCATACTACCGGTTTCGTAGATGGCCAGAAGGCTACGCAGGTGTTTAGTGTCCAGGAACATTGTTAGTTCTGCTCATGATAACTATAAAAATTATGAAATTGATAGAATTTTAAGCCCATCCCATACTTCCTGCAACGTCGGGATGCTGCAGGTTCGTCAGAAGTGTCGGGCTGCAACGACGTCTATTTTCCTAATCAGGGAGTTTAACAGGTGACTGTCACACATAATTTGGGTTATCCGCGTATCGGCGCACAACGGGAGTTAAAACACGCACTGGAGCGTTACTGGCGCGAGGAGATCGATGCGGCACAACTAGAAGCGCTGGGGCGAGCCTTGCGCGCCCGACATTGGCAACAACAAGCAGACGCCGGAGTCGACTGGATTCCGGTGGGCGACTTCTCCTTTTACGATCATATTCTCGACTGGTCGGTGACGCTGGGGGCGATTCCCGAGCGTTTTGTAGCGGGGGCGGACGAAACCGCACTGGACACTTGTTTTCGTATGGCCCGTGGGCGTGCCCCCAGTGGCGAGCCGGTGGCGGCCTGTGAAATGACCAAATGGTTCGATAGTAATTATCATTACATCGTTCCAGAATTTAGTAGCGAACAAGTATTTCGCCTGGCTTCCGATCGGTTATTTGACCAGGTGGCGGAAGCACAGGCCCTGGGGCATCAGGTTAAGGCGGTTATCCCTGGCCCGTTGACGTATCTGTGGCTGGGAAAAATGCCCGGCACGGACCTCGACAAGTTGCGCTTGCTGGATCGTTTGTTACCCATTTACGTGCAAATTCTTGCGCGATTAAAAGCACAGGGAGTGGAGTGGGTACAGCTCGACGAGCCGATTTTATCCCTGGACCTGAGCGTGGACTGGCAAACGGCATTTACCACCGCTTACCAGTATGTAACTACGTCGAATATTCATTTGCTGGTCGCCAATTATTTTGGTGGGCTGGAAGATAATCTCCCGCTACTACTCAATTTGCCAGTGGCGGGAATTCATATCGATGGCGTGCGCGCCCCACAGGAAATTCCCATCGCTGCGCACCGCCTGGGTGCGACGCAAATATTGTCTTGCGGCATTATCGACGGACGCAATATCTGGCGCACTGATCCGGATGCGGCGCTTGGCAAAGTGCGCGCAGTGGCTGCGCAGCTGGGGGAGCGATTATGGCTCGCCCCCAGTTGTTCGCTACTGCATGTGCCGGCGGACCTAGATTCGGAGAAGCATCTCGACGCAGATATTGTCAGTTGGCTGGCGTTTGCCAAACAGAAATTGGCGGAATTACATCTGTTGCGACGGGCTCTGGATAATCAGGATGCCGTGGTAGACGAGTTAGCATTGTTGCGTAGCGCCATGCTCAGTCGCAGCCAGTCGCCGCGTATTCACCAGCCGCAAGTTAAGCAGCGCGTTGCGGGTGTTGATGGCGAATATGCGCGGCGCAATGCTCCCTTTTGCGAGCGCAACGCTGCCCAGCACGCATGGCTTAACCTGCCCTTGTTTCCGACCACTACCATCGGCTCCTTTCCGCAAACGGCGGAAATTCGCGCAGCGCGGCGTCGCTACAAAAATGGTGAGATCGGCGAAACCACTTACCGGCAGGCCATGTGCGCCGAAATTGCGCGGGTGATTGGCGCGCAAGAAAAACTTGGGCTCGACGTGCTGGTGCATGGCGAGCCGGAACGCAATGATATGGTGGAGTATTTTGGCGAACAGTTGCAGGGTTTTGTTTTTACCAGCAACGGCTGGGTGCAGTCCTATGGGTCACGGTGCGTCAAGCCGCCGATTATTTACGGCGACATCAGTCGTCCGCGTGCTATCACGGTGGATTGGATCAACTATGCACAGTCTTTAACCGCCAAGCCGGTCAAGGGCATGCTCACCGGTCCGGTGACCATATTGAACTGGTCATTTGTGCGCGACGACGTGCCGCGCGCTGACACCTGTTTGCAAATTGCTCTGGCGCTACGCGATGAGGTGCTGGATCTGGAAAAATCTGGTGTGCGTATTATTCAGATCGACGAGGCGGCGTTGCGTGAAGGATTACCGTTGCGACGCAAACACTGGGCGGATTATTTGCGTTGGGCAGTGCATGCATTCAAGGTGACGGCCAGTGGCGTGGCGGACGCAACACAGATCCACACCCATATGTGTTATTCGAACTTTAACGACATTATTGCCTGGATCGCCGCGATGGATGCGGATGTGATTACCATTGAGAC
>JBFIHG010000091.1:0-3615 GCA_041601945.1 Porticoccaceae bacterium
ATCAACATCGGCACCTTCGTTGTGCTCGGCATTGGCGATTGCTGACTCGAGCACCTTTTTAACAATTTCGGCGCCCTTCTTGTTACTGAATGCCAGAATATCGAGCGCCTCTTCCACCGGCTTGCCCCGTACCTGGTCCGCAACCAGACGCGCCTTTTGTGGCGACAATCTGGCTTTGCGTAATACCGCTGCTACTTCCACCGTTACTGACCTCGTACGCACCTAGCGTTTAGCTTTCTTGTCCGCCACATGACCACGAAAGGTCCGTGTCGGCGCAAATTCGCCCAGCTTGTGGCCCACCATCTCTTCCGAGATCAAAATCGGCACATGCTGGCGGCCGTTATGAATCGCAATGGTGGTACCCACCATTTGCGGCAATATCATGGAGCGACGCGACCAGGTTTTGATGGGTCTACGATCGCTGCTTTGCACCGCTGCTTCGACCTTGCTCATTAAATGCAAGTCGACAAAGGGGCCTTTTTTCAGGGAACGTGGCACTAGTAATTCCTCTTCACTGGTCGTCGCTATTTATTACGTCGACGGACAATCATGTTATCAGTACGTTTATTCTTACGTGTCTTGTAGCCTTTGGTCGGTACGCCCCACGGGGTGACCGGGTGACGGCCGCCCGAAGTACGCCCCTCACCACCACCGTGCGGGTGATCCACCGGGTTCATGGCAACTCCACGCACCGTTGGTCGCACACCGCGCCAGCGCGTTGCACCTGCCTTACCTAAAGAACGCAGATTGTGTTCACTGTTGGAAACTTCACCGATAGTGGCCCGACATTCGGACGGCACTTTGCGCATTTCACCACTGCGCAGACGCAGCGTCGCATACTGACCTTCCCGTGCCACCAGTTGCACCGAGGTGCCCGCACTGCGTGCCAGCTGGGCACCTTTGCCCGGCTTCATCTCAACACAATGCACCACACTACCTACCGGAATGTTGCGTAACGGCAGCGTATTTCCCGTCTTGATCGGGGCGTGCAGGCCGGACTGGATGACATCTCCCGCCGCCAGACCTTTAGGCGCAATAATGTAGCGCCGTTCGCCATCGGCGTAACAAACCAGCGCAATATTCGCGGTTCGGTTTGGGTCGTACTCCAAGCGTTCTACGTTGCCGAAAACTCCATCTTTGTTGCGCTTGAAATCAATAATTCGATAATGTTGACGATGACCACCGCCAATATGCCGGGTGGTGATACGCCCGGCGCTATTGCGACCACCGGATTTCTGCTTGGTATCCAGTAACGGCGCGTGGGGCGCACCTTTGTGCAGGTCCGCACTAACTACGCTGACGACAAAACGGCGACCGGGGGACGTGGGTTTTCTCTTTAGTACTGCCATTACACCGCCCCCTTATTCCGCCGCCGCAAAGTCAATATCTTGACCCGGCGCCAGACGTACGTAAGCTTTTTTGCAGTCGGAACGCCGCCCCAAACCATTACGGGTCAACTTAACTTTGCCCTTGATATTGGCAACACGCACGTTCACCACCTGCACTTCAAACAGTTTCTCGACCGCGCGTTTCACTTCCCGCTTGGTCGCGTCCTGCGTAACTTTAAACACGACCTGGTTCGCTGTATCGGCGACGTTTGAAGCCTTTTCAGAAACAACGGGGCCCAGCAGGACTCGAAAGATGCGTTCGTCGTTCATCCCAGCATCTCCTCAAATTTTTTCAGGGCAGACACAGTGACCAGCACCTTATCAAACCCAATAAGACTGACAGGGTCGGCAGCAGTCGCGTCGCGCACATCAACCTTGTGTAAATTACGCGCCGACAAATACAGATTCTCGTTGACGTTCTCAGTCACTATCAACACGTTGTCCAGACCGTACTCCGCGAGCTTCAGGGTCAAACCCTTGGTTTTGGGCGCCTCCAGGTCAAACGATTCCACCACGATCAGACGCTCCTGACGTGCCAGTTCTGACAAAATGGAGCGCAGCGCTTCGCGGTACATCTTGCGATTGAGCTTTTGCGAATGATCCTGCGGCTTGGCGGCAAACGTAACACCACCAGAACGCCACAAGGGGCTACGGATAGTGCCCGCCCGCGCACGCCCAGTGCCTTTCTGCCGCCACGGCTTTTTCCCGCCGCCAGACACTGCGGCGCGATTTTTCTGCGCCCGCGTACCCTGACGTCCGCCCGCCTGATAGGCGACCACCGCCTGATGCACCAGGTCCTGGTTAAATTCTTTTCCAAAAGTGCGATCGGAAACCGTAACCGTTCCGCTACTACCTTTGGGCGTCGCTATGTTTAGCTCCATTGTTTACCCCTCAGGCCTTTTTTACGGCCGGACGCACAATGACGTCGCCACCTGGAGCACCGGGTACGGCGCCTTTAACCAGTATTAAATTGCGCTCGGGATCAACCCGAACCACTTCGAGATTTTGCGTCGTAGTGCGCACGGCGCCCATCTGTCCAGCCATTTTCTTACCGGGAAAAACCCGACCAGGGGACTGGTTCTGACCGATGGAGCCTGGCGCGCGGTGGGACAGAGAATTACCATGCGTCGCGTCCTGCATGGAGAAATTCCAGCGCTTGATTACACCAGCGAAGCCTTTACCTTTGGACGTGCCACACACATCGACGATCTGACCCGCCTGAAACCGGTCAACACCAATCGTGCCACCTACCTCAAAGCTTTCGTCGCTGCCATCGAGCCGAAATTCCCACAGACCGCGACCCGCTTCGGAGCTGGCTTTGGCAAAATGCCCCGCCGCCGCCTTGGTAACGCGAGAAGCACGACGCGCGCCAGCAGTAACCTGTACTGCAGCGTAACCATCGACGTTCGGAGTTTTAATCTGGGTAATACGATTAGGCGAAACCTCAATGACCGTCACCGGTATTGAGACACCCTCGTCGGTAAATACACGACTCATGCCGCACTTGCGACCGACTATTCCAACACTCATTTTGAACCTCTTAGTGTACGGGGCTGTTACCCGCTATGGCCGCCCATTTCAAGGCGTTACACCGCCGGCAAACGCCGGTCAGGCTTTAATCAACCCAGACTGATCTGTACATCTACACCAGCAGCCAGGTCGAGCTTCATCAACGCATCGACGGTTTTTTCCGTCGGCTCGATAATATCGAGCATGCGTTTATGGGTACGAATTTCATACTGATCTCGCGCATCCTTGTTAACGTGCGGAGATATCAGGATAGTGAAGCGCTCCTTCTTGGTGGGCAGTGGAATTGGCCCACGGATTTTCGCGCCAGTGCGCTTTACGGTCTCAACTATTTCCCGCGTCGAGGTGTCGATCAGCCTGTGATCAAAAGCCTTGAGGCGTATTCTGATGCGCTGATCCTGCATTAAATCTGAACTCCAACTCTGTGTTCACCGCGGGAAATCCGCGTTGAGCCTTGGAAAAAAGAGGCGAGATTCTATAGTCGCCACGCTATGGTGTCAAGCAAATAAAGGGTTGTTTCAGGTCGCCACGACCTTTATTTTTCAACACCTGGAGCACTGACACCCCACACCTTATTGAACCCGACAATCCGGCCGAGACACCCAATCAATGCCTCGGCCGACAACGCCAATTACCGCATTACGCAATAATCTTGGCTACCACACCCGCTCCCACCGTGCGCCCGCCTTCGCGTATCGCA
>JBFIHG010000092.1:0-3519 GCA_041601945.1 Porticoccaceae bacterium
AACTGTTCACGCCAGTTTTTTGGACGCACCCCATTTTCAAATATCACCACCGTGGCCGCACGGGTCGCGATATCCGGTTCGGCTTTGGTGCGTTCAGTAGTGTTTGGCACCGCATCGCCAAGTTTCTGATCAGCGCTACTGGCGACGACCCCGGCGGCCACGCCGTTGCGTATTTCCCGTTGCTCACAACGCCAGTTGTCGCTGTTTTTTTGTCCGCTACATTGCCAGCCAATATAAGCCTGTTCGCTCCCATCTCCGGCGCAGCCAGACAACATGAACAGGAGCACCCACGATGCCAGGAGCGGCGCACGCACCAGATCAGCGATGGAGCGCTGCCATTGGAGTGCTAACACCACAGTTAGACCCCAAGCCCCGCCAGTAGATTAACGAGGCGGCGCAGCATGGCGGCCAGGCGCGGGTGGTCGAAATCAAACTCCAGCGCTTTGCTTTCCAGTCGTTCAAGCAAATCCCGATGTTGCTCCTCGGCCACTTCCTCCCCCGACATCAAATCCACCACTTCGGTCAGCAGATGGCCGACCATGTCTTTTTCACCAGGCTCTACTTTTGCTGCGCGCTCCAGCTCGGCGTGCAGATCTTCCAGTTGCGCATGTAACTTATCCTCGACCATCGAAACACCTCCGCGATGCCACCAGTAATCAATCTTACGTAAAGCAACTTAAACTCAACCAATGCCGCACGGTATCGGTTTGTCCACAAATTTTCTAACTCCGTAAACCGCCCAGCGCGCTCACTGTAACGCCCGAGCTACCGTCCAGCCACCGATAGCGATAAATCCGACGCCCGCGATCAGGGACAACATTTTGGGGTTGATATAGGTGGATACCCACTGACCGCCCAAAACCCCGATCGCCGTCGCCACCACCAGCGCCGCCGAAGCGCCGCCAAATACAAGCCACTTACTGACCGCTTTATCGGTCGCAAACAGCACCGTTGCCAATTGGGTTTTATCCCCCAGTTCGGCAAGCAGAACCGTCCAGAAGATTGTTAACAGTATTTTCCACTCCACTTCACTTTCTCCGCTCTACGGGCCATTATAGCCCTCTGAAAAATTCGGCACCCACACTTGGCGCGCCATCCGCTGTTATAGCAACCAGATTAGTTGTTAAACTGACAGCCTCCGCACACGCCGTCGAGGTGTCCGTCGGGACTACAGCCAGGACTGCGGCCACAGTGTCCGAACCTGAACAATAAAGCCCGCTAATGGTAAACGAACTGATAAGGTTAAACGCAAAAAAACCAGTCATAGGCGCTAAACAGTCAAACATATTAAGTACGCTAAACTAAAGCCGTGTGAGACGCATCGCGTCCCGGTACGCGCCACCGAGCACGAAAACGATAACGAGGGTTTTCCTATGTTGCACAAATTACGTCACAACACACGGCCATTACTGGGTCTGGCCCTGTTATTACTGATGCCGACTATGGCCCACGCCGAGGGCCTCGACGGTGCCAATACCGCCTGGATTTTAACTGCCACCGCCCTGGTGCTGTTTATGACCCTTCCCGGCCTGTCCCTGTTTTACGGCGGCTTGGTGCGCTCGCGCAATGTACTGTCGGTACTGATGCAGTGTTTCGCCATTGCCTGCGCAGCCTCGTTGGTGTGGATGATCTGCGGTTACAGTCTGGCGTTCACCGATGGTGGCAGTGCGAATGATCTGATCGGCGGGTGGAGCCAGGTGCTGCTGGGTAATCTGAGTGAAGACTCCCTGTCCGGCGATATTCCCGAAAGCGTATTTGTGATGTTTCAAATGACGTTTGCCATTATCACTCCTGCACTTATCATCGGCGCTTTTGCGGAACGGGTGAAGTTTTCATCCATGCTGGTGTTTAGCATGCTGTGGCTGTTAGCGGTCTATGTGCCCATTACCCACTGGGTGTGGGGCGGGGGCTGGTTAGGCCAGATGGGTTTGCTGGATTTCGCCGGGGGTACTGTGGTGCATATCACTGCCGGGGTGGGCGCTCTGGTCGCGGCATTGACCATCGGTAATCGACGGGGTTTTGCCACCCAGGCCATGCCGCCCCACAACCTGACCATTACGGTCGCAGGCGCGGGGATGCTGTGGGTTGGCTGGTTTGGCTTTAACGCCGGTTCCGCCCTCGCTGCCAATGGCGATGCGGGCATGGCGATGCTGGCCACCCATATCTCAGCCGCCGCCGGATCGCTGGCGTGGATGATGATGGAGTGGTTACGCCACGGTAAACCGTCGGTGCTGGGGATTGTCACCGGCATGGTGGCGGGACTCGGCACCATTACTCCCGCCTCAGGTTTTGTAGGTCCGGGGGGCGCGCTGGTGATCGGGTTCAGCGCGGGGATTATCTGTTACTACGCGACGCAGGCGATCAAACAGAAATTCAAGATTGACGATTCCCTCGACGTGTTTCCAGTGCACGGCGTGGGCGGCATACTCGGCACATTGCTGGCCGGCGTATTCGCCTCCGATCAATTGGGGGTTTTCAGCGGCCAGGGGTATAACGAGGGGATGGCTATGAGTTCCCAGATGGGGGTACAGGCCATCGGTGTCGTCGCCACCTTCACCTACACCGCAGTTGTGACCTTTGTTCTCCTGAAAATTGTTACCGCAGTAATGGGCTTCCGGGTCGACAGCGAGCAGGAAACCATGGGTCTCGATCTGGCCCTGCACGACGAGCGGGGTTACGACCTGTAACCGGAGCGTCATGCCCCATAAAAAAACGCCGGTGCTGTTGTCAGCCCGGCGTTTTTTTATACCCTTTCAATTGCCCTGAAAACGCGCCCTGAAAACGGTCACTGCGCTAATGGCTGTCGTTAAACCACTACTCGTTAACCGCTTGTTGTTAACCCGTCGTTAAACCACTGCCAGCGCAGCTTTCTCACGACGCACCACCCGTTGCTCTACCAGCACAAACAGGCCGCCGTACAGCAATGTGGACAATAGCGTAGTGTGCAGAAATGGCAATGCAGCGATAAAACAGGCCAGCAACCCAGCGCCCGATAAGGGATACAGTCCACCGCTGAGCCAGACACCGGCGTTGCTGACGATAAAAAACACCAGCGACCCGCCAACCGCAGCGCCAGTCAGTAACCAGGCGCCACGGCGCTCGCCCAGCCAGCGTCCACCCAGCACCACCAGCACAATACCCCCGTAAACAAATACCATGGTGCCGTGCAATCCCAGTAGCAGATCAGACAACAGCATCGCCGCCAACGGCACGATCAGCGCCAGCCGTCGGTCTGCCAGACTCGCCCCGGCGAACAACGCCATGGCAATCACCGGGGAAAAATTAGCTGGATGGGGAATCAACCGGCTTAGCGCCGCCAGCAGAATGGCGCAGATTATGGTCACAGTCGCTTGGTGTTTCATCAGTAAAGCACTCCGTTAAAAATCATAGCTCAGGGTCAGCATGCCGTTGCGTTCCGGCGAGGGATATAGCCCTTTAGTAGAAAAGAAGGTAACAAATTCACTGTACTCTTTACCAGTAATATTGTTGATACGCGCCTGTAACGTCCACGCCTGCCAG
>JBFIHG010000093.1:0-3507 GCA_041601945.1 Porticoccaceae bacterium
CCTATTTTATTACCCTCAATCGCAATAAGAGAAGTATTGCCATTGATTTAAAGTCTGACGAGGGGCGCGAATTATTTTATAAGCTGGTGCAAGAAGTCGATATAGTTTTCGATAATTTCAGCGTCGGTGTCACGCAGAAATTGAAAATTGACCATACTCATCTAAGTGGGATCAATCCACGGATTATCACCTGTTCGGTAACCGGTTTTGGTGAAACCGGGCCGGGCAGTAAGCGACCTGCGTTCGATCAGGTGGTACAGGCCTATGGGGGCGGAATGTCGATAACCGGCACGGATAAGAATCATCCTATACGCGCAGGCATTCCCATCGGCGATCTGGGTGGTGGTATGTTCGGCGTTATGGGCGTGTTGGCCGCACTGTATCAACGACAGTCCACGGGTGTTGGACAGCACGTGGACATCTCCATGCTCGATGCCCAAATTTCCATGTTGAACTACATGGCGACCATGTATTTTCTGTCGGATACCGATCCATTTCCAATGGGTAATTCTCATTTTGTACACGTGCCCTACAACACGTTCCAGACCAGTGATGGATTTATTGTGATTGCCGTAATTTTTGACTCGTTCTGGCTAAATCTACTGGAAGTGCTGGACTGCGATGAGCTGCGTCAGGAAAAGTATCTGTGTCAGCCCGGACGGCTGGCCGATAAAAAATTTATTGAAGGGCGTATTAACGATATTTTCAAGACCAATACGTCCGCGCATTGGTTGCGGGAACTGGATGCAAAACGAATTCCCTGCGCACCGGTCAACTCATTTAGCCAGGCGCTTAGCGACGAGCAGGTGCTCTATCGAAACATGGTGGTGGAGCTGGCTCATCCACACGGCAAAACCACCCGTGGTCCGGGCAACCCGGTCAAGCTGTCGGGTACCAGCGAAACTGTGTATACCCCGGCACCGTTGTTGGGGCAGGACACGGACGCGGTGTTAAGCGAATTATTGAAGTTTTCGCAGCAGGATATCGCGCAGTTGCGCA
Organism: Porticoccaceae bacterium; assembly: GCA_041601945.1. GTDB lineage: Bacteria > Pseudomonadota > Gammaproteobacteria > Pseudomonadales > Porticoccaceae > JBFJKD01. The sequence goes on from JBFIHG010000093.1 coordinate 1,000, forward strand.
CGCGGAAGGTAATCAGGTGACGCTATGAGTGAAAAAATTATTATCAACGAGGTGGGTCCGCGGGATGGTCTGCAGAATCAGTCCAAACTGCTAACTGTGGATCAGCGCCTGGCAATGATTCAACATTTGCTCGACGCCAATTTGCGGGCCGTGGAAGCGACCAGTTTTGTGTCCCCCAAAGCGGTGCCGGCGATGGCCGGAGCGGGCGAGCTCTATCAACGCTTGCCAGATACGGACAATATCGATTATTCCGTTCTGATTCCCAACGAGAAAGGTTATGAGCTGGCGACCGCTGCCGGTGCAAGGTCCGTGGCGGTAGTATTGTCCGCCACTGAAACCATGAACCAGAACAATATTCATATGAGTTTGCAAAAAACTACGGAAGTGTGCCGCACTATAATGCAGCGCGCCAGCCAGGACGGTATCGCCAATCGCGCTTACATCGCGGTGGCCTTTGAATGCCCCTTCGAGGGTCCAACTGATCCACAGGTGGTATTTGAACTGACGCGGGACATGTTCGCTGCTGGTGCCCGGGAAGTGATTATTGCCGACACCATCGGTGCAGCTCATCCCGGCGCAGTCAAACACATGATGCAGGTGCTGGTGCAGGAACACGGCAGCGCTGCTATGTCCTGCCATTTTCACGATACGCGCGGAATGGCCCTCGCTAATCTGTATGCGGCGGTGGAAAGTGGTATTCGCAAATTTGATGCCTCCGTTGGCGGTCTGGGTGGTTGTCCCTTCGCACCCGGTGCAACCGGTAACGTCGCCACCGAGGACGTGGTATTAATGTTGTCGCAGATGGGGTTTGACACCGGGGTGGACCTGGATCGCCTGGTCGCGGCGGTAGAGTTTGTTATGGAGTTGACCGGGAATTGTCCAGGCGGGCATTCTTTTCGATGGCTGCAAAGACGCAAAGGCAAAGGACTGTTGTAAAAAGCGCTTGCAGTGCAACGGTTTATTGAAACCAGTGTGTTCCGATATTTAAATTTTCTGAGGTAGTTGATGGCATTTCGATTGGGTGTAGATGTGGGCGGTACCTTTACCGACCTCCTGTTGATAGACGATGAAAGCGGTCAGACCTGGACCGCGAAAGTGCCGTCAACGCCGGACGATTCGTCCCGCGGCGTGTTGAACGGTGTAGAAAAAATATGCGAAAAATCGGGCGTAAATCCTAGCTTGATCGAATCGGTGATGCACGGCACCACGGTAGCGACCAATGCGGTGTTGACCGGCCGCGGTGCGCGGGTAGGGCTGGTTACCACCAGCGGCTTTAAGGATGTACTACAGGTCGCGCGTTCTTTTTGCCCCGGCGGGCTGGGGGGCTGGGTTAGTTATGTTAAGAAGCCTTTGTTGGCACCCCTCGAGTTAACCATCGAAGCGCAAGAACGTATCGGCGGAAAAGGCGAAATAGTGCGTGCACTAGATGTAGAACAGCTGCGCGCCCAATTGCAAAAATTACGTATCAAGGGCGGCGTGCAGGCGCTGACTATCTGCTTTTTTAATGCGTATCTGAATCCGGTGCATGAACGCGAGGCTAAATTAGTTGCTGCCGAAATATTTAACGATATACCGATCTCCATTTCCAGCGAGGTGGTGCCGGAAATGCAGGAATACGAACGCACGGAAACGACCGTGGTTAATTCTTATGTGCGTCCGGAAGTCGAAAAATATATCAACAACTTGCATCGGCAACTGGCGGCGCTGATGCAGGACGTGCGGTTATCGATTTTGCGTTCGGACGGTGGTCTCGCTTCTGTGAGTGGTGCCGCGCAATCCCCGGTTAATCTGTTGTTGTCTGGCCCCGCAGGGGGAGTTGCCGGAGCAACCTATTTTTGTACCAAAGGTGGTTTTGAAAATATTCTGACCTTTGATATGGGCGGGACTTCCACCGATGTGGCGTTGATACAAAATGGGCGCGCCCGTGTGCGTCGGGAAACTCGCGTGGGCGACGTGGTGGTGCGTGCGCCCTCAGTAGATGTGCGCACGGTTGGCGCTGGCGGTGGCTCAATCGCTTTTGTGCCGGAACTTACCAGAGCACTGCGCGTTGGGCCACAGAGCGCCGGTGCCGAGCCGGGTCCGGCCGCTTACTGCAAAGGCGGTACCGAACCCACAGTCACTGACGCCAATGTGGTGCTGGGATATTTGCCTGCCGACGTCAAGCTTGGCGGCGAGATGGTGATTGATAAATCTCGTTCGGTGGCGGTGGTGCAGAATGTGGCCGACGCGATGGGTATTACGCTGATGGATGCGGCCGAGGGCATTGTACGTATCGTTAATGAGGCCATGTTTGGCGCGTTGCGGTTGGTGTCTGTGGAACAGGGCTTTGATCCGAGAGAATTCGCACTGGTTGGATTTGGCGGAGCAGGGCCACTGCATGCCAATGCACTCGGGCAGTTACTCAACGCGTGGCCGGTCATTATTCCACCCGGTCCTGGGGTGTTATGTGCCTACGGCGATATTTCTACCCGTGTGCAGGACGAGGCATCCCGTAGCTTTGTGCGACCA
>JBFIHG010000094.1:0-3470 GCA_041601945.1 Porticoccaceae bacterium
ATGGCTGGTGTATTACGGTGCCTGGCGGGTGGATCAGGGCACCCTCGACAGCCCCACCGCGGCCAAAGTTAAATTAATCGCCAGCGAAACCGCAGTCGCGGTGAGCGAGCAGGCTATTCGCATTCTCGGCGGCGCCGGCATTATGCGCGAGCACCCAGTGGGGCGCATTCATCGGGATGCGCTGGTGTATGTGATTGGCGAGGGCACCAGCGAAATTCAGCGCAATATTATTGCCCGCAGTCTCGACCTTTAAAGGACACCCTATGGACTACCCGGAAAAAACCTGTTCCATCGACCGTCTGGTGCGCCAGCCGCGGCTGGTCGCCGCCGCGCTGGCGGGGCATAAAACCCAGCAGCGGCGCGACGGTGTATACGCCTGGCCCGGCGAAACTTTTATGCTGGACACCACCTCCTTTACGCTTACCGACCTCAGCCGTCAGCGCCTTGGGGATATGACCGAAAGCGACGCCCTTGCCGAGGGCTACGAGAACCTCGATACTTACAAAAACCTGATTCTGAAGATGCACCCCAATATGGCGTGGAATAACGATCATCTGGTGTGGATGCATACTTTTAAAAAAACTGCGGATTAGGCCACTTCAAATCGAGCTGGTCTCGCCAACCCAATTACAACAGTCCCTGGAGAACGGCATGAAAGTAGACAGTGAACTTCCGTTTGGTATCAGCGGCATCCCGGAAAAAATTCGCGACGTGGAGGCCGCCGGATTTAGCGGTGCCCTGACACTGGAAACCGGCCACGACCCCTTTCTACCGCTGGTGCTGGCTGCCGAGCACAGCCAAAAGGTGGAGTTGCTAACCGGCATCGCAGTCGCCTTTGCCCGCAACCCCCTCAACCTGGCAGCCATCGGCAACGATCTGAATGGCTACGCAAAGGGTCGCTTTATCATGGGCATCGGCTCGCAAATCCGCCCCCACATTGAAAATCGGTTTTCCATGCCCTGGTCCAAACCCGCCGCGCGGATGCGCGAGCTGATTCAGGCCATGCACGCCATCTGGGCCAACTGGTACGACGGCGAGCCCCTGAATTTTCGCGGCGAGTTTTATCGTCACACGTTGATGACCCCGGTGTTTACCCCGGCCCCCAGCGAATCCGGCCCGCCGCGGGTCTTTCTCGCCGCCGTGGGTCCAATGATGACCGAGGTGGCCGCCGACCTGTGTGAAGGAATGCTGGTGCACCCGCTGACCTCCGCCCAGTACCTGCGGGAACACACCTTGCCAGTAATTGAACAGGGCCTGGCCAAGCGCGGCCTGTCGCGCAAAGATTTCGAGTTGTCCTACCCGGTGTTTGTGGTGTCCGGACAAACCCAGGAAGCTTTCAACGAAAACAAAACCACCGTCAAACAGCGTATCGCGTTTTACTCGTCCACCCCCGCCTATCGCCGCGTACTGGAGACCCATGGCTGGGGCGACATGCAGCCGGAACTGACCATGATGTCCAAACAGGGTCGCTGGGAAGAAATGGGCGAACTGATCGACGACGATATTCTCAATACCTTTGCCGTCGTTGGCGAGCCAGATACCATCATGCCCACCATCAAGGCGCGCTATGCCGAGTTAGTGGATCGCGTCACACTGTCGTTTAATTTCGTGGCGCCGGAACAACGCGCCGCACTGATAAAACAGCTGGCCTCCTGAATTCGGTAGCGGCCCGTAACAGACCACTACCGAACCCATGACACCAGGCATTGAGGTGATTCTATGATCGTTAAACAAATCTGGACTGGCAACGACTACCGCAATTTTAATTACCTCATCGTCTGCCCGGAAACTGGCGAGGCGCTGGCCATCGACCCGCTGGCGCATCAAATGTGCCTCGACGTGGCCAAAGACAACGGCTGGCAAATCACGCAGATCGTCAATACCCACGAACACTTCGATCACACCGGCGGTAACGCGGCCATCGTCAAGGCTACCGGCGCGAAAGTGCTGGCCCATAAAAATGCTGGCGGCAGTATTTCCGGCATGGATCGCGGGTTAAGCGCCGGGGATGTAATTAAGGTAGGGCGCAGCGTAGAACTATTGGCACTCGACACCCCCGGTCACACCATGTGCCATGTGTGCCTGCTGTCGCAAACCGACAACCCGAGCCTGTTCAGCGGCGATACCTTATTTAATGCGGGGGCGGGCAACTGCCACCACGGCGGTCATCCCGAAGAGCTTTACCAGACCTTCGTCCAGCAACTGGCGCAACTGGACGACAAAACCAACGTCTATCCCGGCCACGATTACATCACCAACAATCTGGAATTTACCCTCGACCGGGAACCCGACAACGCGCAGGCCAAAGCCCTGCTGGCAAAAACCCGCGAGCAGGATCCCGCGTCGGCCCTGGTATCAACCCTCGCCCTGGAAAAAGAAATCAACGCGTTTTTTCGCCTGCACAGCCCCACCGTGATTGCCCGCCTACGGGAATCGTTTTCCGACCTTCCGGAAAACCCGGATCCCAAAACTGTGTTTATAAAATTGCGGGAGCTGCGTAATAGCTGGTAAGCAAGGGCCGGACATCGACACCCAAGTTGACGGGCGACCGGCCGAGATTTTTTGGAAAGCGTAAATAAATTGAGTGGTAGGACCTGCTCGTCGGCTACTCTACTGCCAGTTTATTAATTCTATCTCCATGATATTGAACTGGTGCTCAAGTCGTCTATAAATCAAAAACCTGTTTGCTAGTTTTTCTGGCTACGAATTCTTCCATTTGATTTGAAATTCAATTTCTTCCAATGCGCCTTCCCGCTCGTGCTCAATATTGTACATGGCGCGCGCAGGCACATTGATCCTTTCCCCGGCTATTTGAATCGTGAACTGCTCTTGCTTTTCCAGGCAATCGGCCAGACGCCGCAGCTTGGCCACAAATTGTGAAGTGGTGTAGGTTTTTTCGATATCTCGTTGTTGCTTTTTAGCCACGCGTTTACGCCTCTGTTTTGTGGTGACAAAAATCGGTAACTCTTTATCATCCACTACGATTGAATATACTGTTTTTTATTTCGTCAAATATTCTCAGAATTGAAAGACCACATTAAACACGGTTTCATTACGACGATTCCCTGCCACACCCCACAGGTCACCAACGTTCCAGGGTCCCTGCTCACTACCGCTGATTCGCCAATAAAGGTGTTGTTCCAATTTAAAAACAATGTGTTTAGACCACAGATATTCCATCTGCAGTTTGTTATAGCCACCGGTAGAACGGGGATCGTAGGCCAGTACAAACTGTGGTTTCCACAGACCCGCCGGGCCGTAACTGGTTGACGCCGCAAAGGTGAACACGAATTCGTCTTGATCCACCCGGTTGGTATTGGTACTGACAAAGCGATCCGGCACCAGGTCACCATTAAGGCTGGCGGGTACCACCGCCGAAATTCCCTGATAGTAACTGCTGTAGTCGAGATACCGCCGCCAGAAAAACTGCGCGGACAGGAAGAATGTGCGCTGATCATTGAGGGCGCGAA
>JBFIHG010000095.1:0-3439 GCA_041601945.1 Porticoccaceae bacterium
CGGGCCGGCCTTGAGGGTTTGGGTCCAGTAATTGAGGGACGCTTCCATGTCGGTGGCGACGTAGGCGAGTTGGCGTACGGTTCCCAGGGGTTGGGTCATGGATTGTCTCCCAAAGATTTGTTATCAGGTAGTTAACACATCACTGCAAGGTATTTTTTCTAAGTATTTTTACTCTCAATTTTTCCTGACTAATTTTTCTGCCTATTTTATTGTGCCAATTTTTGTGCAAAAAAAAGGAGCGCCGGGGCGCTCCTTTCATCGTTGACTTATTGTGACCACCTATTGGTCAAACACACCCATCTTGCCTTCCTGCAGGTTGATCACAACAGACTTGGTGATGGTGTAGTGTTCGAGCAGCGCGTGACAGAACTCGCGACCGTAACCGCTTTGTTTGTAGCCGCCGAGGGGCATGCCCGAGACCAGGTTGTAGTAGCGATTGACCCACACAGTGCCGGTTTGCATGGCTTTGGAGATACGGTGGGCACGGGTCAGGTCCTTGGTCCACAGGCCGCCAGCAAGACCGTAAACCGAATCGTTGGCCTGGCGCAGCATGTCGTCTTCGTCGCTCCAGGTCAGGGCGCAGGTGACCGGACCGAAAATTTCTTCCTGGGCGATGCGCATATTGTTGGTGACATTGTTAAACACGGTGGGGCGAATAAAGTTGCCGGCGTCCAGGTCGCCCCCGGTTGCCCGCCCGCCGCCGGTTACCAGTTTGGCGCCTTCCTGTGGCCCCAGTTCCAGGTAGCCGCAGATTTTGTCGCGCTGCATGACGGACGCCTGGGGACCGAGTTGTGTGGCTGGGTTGGTGGGGTCGCCAATGCGAATTTTTTCCAGACCGGTTTTGAATTTTTCGAGAAATTCTTCCTGGATGGATTCGTGCAAAAATAACCGCGACCCAGCCAGACAAACTTCGCCTTTATTGAATACGGTGGTCATCATGGCGCTTTCCACGGCGGCATCGATATCCGCATCGGCACACACGATATTGGCGGACTTGCCACCCAGTTCCAGGGTTTGCGGAATGATGTTGGCGGCGGCGTACTGAATAATGCGTTGCGCGGTGGGGCGCGATCCAGTGAAAGATACCTTGCGCACATCCGGATGGGTAACCAGCGCCTCGCCGACGTTGTGTCCAAAACCGGTGACTACGTTAACCACGCCCGGGGGAATCACGTCCTTCATTTCTTCGAAAAACTCGAGCACACTCAGGCATACCGATTCGGCGGGCTTAAGTACGACAGTACAACCGGCTGCCAGGGCGGGCGCGATTTTGCAGGCCACCATCAGCAGGGGAATATTCCAGGGAATAATTTGCGCCACTACGCCGATGGGCTCGCGGTGCACAATGCCCAGTGCGTCGGGCCGATCAAAGGACTGGCCGTGCAACGTGTAGGCCGCGCCCGCGAACAGGTGAAACTGCTCGATGGCGTTGGGTAGATCGAAATACATGGACTCGGTGATGGGCTTGCCATTGTTGAGGGTTTCGAGCAAGGCAAAATCCGCGGTGCGTTTTTCCAGTCGTCGCGCGATTTCAAACAGAATCTCCTGCCGCTGGCGGGGGGTGGAGTTGGCCCAGGCGGGCAGGGCTGCTGAGGCAGAGGCTACCGCTGTTATGGCATCTTCCGGGGTGCCCGAGGCAATCTTGGCCAGTACTGCGCCAGTGGCTGGGTTGTACAGGTCGATGGTTTCGCCACTGCTGCCCCCAACCCACTGGCCGTTAATGAAATGGCCGTATTCGCTTTTGTAGAGCGGCGAGCCGTCTGCTGTGGTGGGTGCGCCACCCGCTACTTGGTCCAACATACTGTATTCCTCCTGTAAAACCTGCTGACTGGTACTGTTTACCAGTTGTTCGCTGGTGGTTTGGTAGTTACTATTGATTGGTTTATTATCTAATTCGTCAACTAATGTAAGCCAAAGTGGTCATGATCGCAATTATACCGAGGAGTAAGCATGCCTAATTCGCAGCGTGAGCAGGTAATAAGAGATTTTTGTGGCGCTTGGGAACGGCTGGATGTCGACGCCGTGCTGGGGTACATGAGCGCCGATGCGGTGTATCACAATGTGCCGTTGCAACCACTGGTGGGTCAGCAGGCTATTCGCGGCTTTCTGGAAGGGTTTTTCTCATTGGCGACCAGTTGCCGCTTTGAGGTGCTAACTGTGGTGACCGATGGCGATCGCGTGGTCACTGAACGACTGGACAGTTTCGGCTTCCCCGATAAAGACCTTGATCAGCTGCCCGTGCTGGGTATATTTGAGTTCGACGCCGATGGCAAGATATGTCACTGGCGGGAGTACTTCGACCTGCAAACCTGGGTGGATAAAGGCGGCCCCGCCATCGCCTGATAGCGCTATTTAACCTAATGGAAACGCCCTATGACTGACTCTCGACCCCTTATCGCCACCATGATTGGCGACCCCTGCGGTATCGGCCCGGAAGTGATTGCCAAGGCCTGGGCCTCGGGGGAAGCGCACCGTTATTCCCGCCCCGTACTGATCGGCTCAGCGCCTGTCATGGAGCAGGCCGTCAAGTTCGCCGGGCTCGATCTGCCGGTGCGCACCATCGATTCCGTCGATCAGATCAGCGATTCGCCCGAAGTGATCGAGATCATTGACTCGGGCAAGCTCGACATTAACGATGTCACCCTGGGAGTGGATAACGCGATTTGCGGCAAGGTCTGCGCCGAGTGGTTGGGCGAGGCGGACAAGCTGGCGCGATCCGGTGCGGTAGCCGGAACCATTATGGGGCCCATCAGTTCGGTGGCCATGAAAATGGCCGGTGTGCTGGATCAGGTGATTAATATTCAGCCCGGCATTAGTTATTTGTTCCTGGTTAGCGGGCCGCTGCGGGTGATGCACCTGACGGATCACATTCCCCTGCGTCAGGTGTGCGATCTGATCAAAAGCGATCTGGTATTTAGTGCCTTGCAAACCATGGATGCGCGCCTGCGGGAGTGGGGGCTGAAAAATCCGCGCATCGGTGTTTCCGGGTTTAACGCCCACGCATATGGCGAAGAAGACGAACGGGAAATCGCGCCGGGGGTGGAGCTGGCCAAACAAGCGGGCATTAATGTGACTGGCCCGATTGCGCCGGATTCGATTTTCCGCCACTGCATCGAGGATAAATATGATGCGGTGTTGGCCATGTTTCACGACCAGGGACATATCGCCATCAAAACCTGGGGTTTCGTGGGTAATTGCGCGCTGATAATCGGCCCGCCGTATTTACATATGTCGGTGGCCCATGGCACGGCGTTCGATATAGTCGGCAAGGGTATTGCCAACCACGAAATGATGCAGTCCGCAATGATGCTGACCGGCAGCCTGGCCGCTGGCAAAGGCTTTATCGACACGGAAAAAACAGCAGGGTAAGGAATATGACGAACGCTAACGGCTGGACAGCAGGGGATTTTACCCGGGTACCCTATACGGTGTATCAGGA
>JBFIHG010000096.1:0-3400 GCA_041601945.1 Porticoccaceae bacterium
ATTATGGGCGGAGCGCTACGACCGGAATCTGGACGATGTATTTCTCGTCCAGGACGAAATTACCAGCAAAGTGATCAGCATCCTGCCCAGTCGCATTGAAGCCGCCGATCTAAAGCGCACCCATAACAAACCCACCACCAATCTCAAAGCCTACGAATATCTCCTGCGTGGTAAATACCATCACCACCTTAGAACCAAACAGGACAATCAAATCGCCTATGACATGCTCGGCTGTGCGGTGGAGGCGGATCCCAGTTCGGCCCAGGCCTATGCCTGGCGTGCCTGCGTGATTGGACAGGCAATCGTACGCGGCTACCGCAATGACGACGATGCCATTACCGAAGTGCTTCAAAACGTCGAAACCGCGCTGAATCTCGACGACGAAGACTTTGAATGCCACCGTGTATTGTCAGGTGTGTGCACCTTTCAGAAAAATTATGATCGCGCGGAATTTCACGCCGCGCGGGCGTTTGAACTCAACCCCAACGATCCACGGGTTATTTCACAATACGGCGAGTTACTGGCACTGAGCGGCCGCGCCGAGGCTGGCATCGAACGCTTGCGACAGGCCCTCCTGGTCGACCCCTACAGCCCCGATGATCGTCTGACCCACCTGGGCTTTGCCCAGTTTGTGGCTCACCATTACGATGATGCGTTAGCGACGTTCAAAAGAGTCTCGCTACTTGGCGTAAAACATCACGCTTACTTAGCGGCTTGCTATGCCCAGCTGGACGACCTTGCAAACGCCAAACACCATGCCAGCGAAGTTACCAGGCTTGAGCCGGCCTTTTCTGTCGATAATTTTGTGACACTGGTGCAGTATAAAAACGACATTGACTACCAACATCACGCCGAAGCGTTGCGCAAAGCGGGGCTGTAGCAGTAACCACGGCCTCTGCTTAACTTCTACCTTGAGTCATTATCCGATTTTCATTGCTCTATAACGCTGCGCTTCAGCGCCATGTCCACCAAAGGCAGCCACCTCGGCAGCAAGCGATTCATGGCCAGCACACTTGCTCATGGGTTTTGAATGACACGCTGTGTTCACACCATTATTCACAACAGATCGCGCACGGCGCGCAGGGCTTGGTCTATCTGTTGCTCGTCGTTGACCAAACTCGGCGCGAGGCGCGCGTAGGAAACCTTGTACGGCGAAGTTGAGGCGATCACCTTCTTCTCCAACAATTTTTTAACTACGGCCGCTGGCGTCATGCCGGCGATCTCAAAGCAGTTGATGCCCGCCGACAGTTCCGGCGCGCGCGGCGTGTGCAGTTTAACTTGCGGCATGGCAGCGAGCCCCTCTTTGCACTGAGTATTAAGCGCGGCGATACGTTCAGCGATGCGCTTGCGGCCAATGGCTTGGTGAAAGGCAAAGGCCTCTGGCATAGCCCACTGGTGCTCATACGCCTTGAATCCGCCCGGCGAAACAAAACTTGCCTGCGTTGGGCCGGGGTCTTTGTTGTCCTGCCAGCCCTGGTACGGCCCGGAGCCGAAAAATGTCGGAATCGTCGGCCGAATGCCCGCCCAGTTTTCAGCACGCGCCCAGATGATGCCCGTGCCGCGCGGCGCAAAGATCCACTTGTGGGTGCCGGCGACAAAAAAATCGCAGCCCATCTCGACCGGCGACTCATCCTGATTGCCAAACCCGTGCACGCCATCCACGACAAGTAGTATGCGGTCCTTCTCAGTGCGCTTGCGGTTGGCCTCAGCGATGACCGCGGCGAGCTGACGGATCGGCAGTTTTACGCCAGTACTGGAGTGTACCCAGGTCAGTCCTACGACGCGGGTCTGGGGTCCAATCGCGCGCCGCAGATTTGACGTGACCTCGTCAACCGTTACTGTGTCCGCACGGGCGTACAGCGGTATGCGTCGCCAGCTTGCTCCCAGCTTCTGCGCCGCGAGTCGGATGGACTCGTGATGCACGTAATGGTCATGCGTTGTTGCCAGGATTTCGTCGCCGGGCTTTAAAGGCAGGCCATGGTAGACGAGAGCCAACCCCTGCGTGGTGCTGTCCACCAACGCGATTTCCTCCGGATTGGCGCCCATGTAGCTGGCGGCGGCTTGCTGCGCTCGCCATGCCAGGTTGCGCTCCGGTGAATCAAATAAGGCGTGTTCAACCGTGAGAAAGGGATTTGCATCGAGGGCCCGGCGCAACCGGTCGATGGCCTCCCGTACTGGGCGCGGGTGCGACACGAGGAAGAACTGCGAAAGATGCAAGTACTTCGGGCTCAAGTCGAACTGGCTGCGGACCCAACCCCAATCGGTGAAGGCCTTGGCGGTTTCGGCTACCTCCGCTTGCGCAAGGTCAGGGCGCGCGTACGCGGCACCGGCGAGGACAGACAAGGACGTTGTCGTGAGGAACTGGCGGCGGCTTATATCCATGACTTAACTCCTTTTTTTGGCGACTCCAGTCGTGCGTTGTTCAGTGCTGTGACATCCAACAATTAGTAAAGCGAGCAGTCGGCTGATGTTCGGAATACGAGACAGGGCGGTATAGATACCGGGTCGGGGGTGTTATGCAGAGTGGTCGGTATGTCATTCCATGCACCGATTTATTTTATGTTCCCAATATAGTGTTTTCAGGAGAAAAAGCAAATGCGCCGTTTAATGCTAAAGGTATCAACAAAGTCAGCCCCCATTGATACCCTGCACCTCTGATTGTTTAGCTTGGTTTTATTTTTCGTGAACTTCAAAAGCATCGACCGCCTGTTCAAATGCAATAACGAGAACACAGGGTTCTTTGCTGACGCACTTTCCCTCGTGGACCGCCATCGCGGGTCCGTAAGCATACATTCCTGTTTTTAAATGTGTCGTCGCTTGCCCTTTGTAGGTAACGTCCATTTCACCTGAAACCAACACCATTCTTTCAGCCGATGTATGCCAATGCGCGGGAAAGCTGTAGTTACCAGGCATTTTAAAATAAATATCTGCGTTTGGTTTGGATGGATCACCATGAAGCACTGCCAATTCACAGCCCTCCGGAAAAAAGGCCGGACAAGGTCCCCAGGCTACATTCTTATCAGCAATCGAACTCGATATTGCTAATTCAGCACCCAATACATTTTGAGCGGACACAAAAGTTGCTAGAATCATTAACAAACTAAGCACTATTTTTTTCATCATGTACTCCAAAGGATTGTTATAGTTTTATTTTAAGTTTAACGCCGCTACAACAGGCGCGCTACTTGGTAAGAATCCAGCGAAATCCATAGCATTATGCGCGCACTTGGGGAGATTCACACTACCCTGCTAATCACCAAGAAAGGTCATACATCCCAGGTAGTAATATCGACAACCCTACCCAGACGATAAAAGTCAGGGGAACACCGACACGGACAAAGTCCATAAACGTGTAACCACCCGCATGCATCACCAGCAGATTGGTTTTGTAGGCCATGGG
>JBFIHG010000097.1:0-3291 GCA_041601945.1 Porticoccaceae bacterium
TGGCCGGAGAAAAAATTTCGGGCGATGTTGACGATATTCCCTGAAGGACAAATTTGTATAGAGGACCACGGCAAGGTAGTGGGGGCCGCGTTTGCGGTGATTGTCGATTACGATAAATTTGGCGACCAGCATACCTACGGGGAAATCACGGGTGATGCCTACCTGACCACGCATGATCCACTGGGCGACGTGTTGTACGGTGTCGATGTGTTTGTATCACCCGATTATCGGGGACTACGTTTAGGCAGGCGTCTTTACGAGGTGCGCAAGGAGTTGTGCCAGCGGCTTAATCTGCGCGCAATCGTTGCCGGGGGGCGTATTCCCAATTATAAAAAATATGCGGATGAACTGACGCCACAGCAATATATAGAGCGGGTAAAGCGCAAGGAAATTTACGATCCAATCCTGACATTTCAACTGTCCAATGAATTTGAAGTCAAACAGGTGCTCACGGATTATCTCCCGGAAGATAGAGAATCCAGGGGTTACGCCACGTTGTTGCAATGGCACAATCTGTATTACGACCCCAGTAAAACACCGTTGATTGGTGCGCCACGCACTTCGGCGCGTGTAGGTTGTGTGCAGTGGCAAATGCGCACCCTTAAATCGGTTGGAGAGTTGATCCAACAGGTAGAATTTTTTGTCGATGCCCTGTCAGATTACCAATGTGATCTTGCGCTTTTTCCGGAATTTTTTAATGCCCCGTTAATGGGTATTGAAAACCATCAAACATCCATAGACGCGATCAAGGCGTTGGCTGAATTTACCGATGAAATTGTTGAAGCCATTTCCAAATTGGCGGTTGCATACAATATAAATATTGTGGCTGGTTCAATGCCGGTTATCGAAAACGATGAGTTATTTAACGTGGCCTACTTGTGTCGTCGGGATGGCACACAGGATGCCCAGTACAAGTTACATCCCACACCCCACGAAAAACGTGCATGGATCATGCAGGGTGGCGACTCATTGAAGGTGTTCGATACGGATTTCGGAAAAATTGGTGTATTAATCTGTTACGACGTGGAGTTTCCAGAACTGGCGCGCTTACAGTCAAATGAAGGGATGCAAATTTTATTTGTACCTTTCTGGACGGATACCAAAAATGGCTATTTACGCGTGCGCTGCTGTGCTCACGCACGGGCTATAGAGAACGAATGTTATGTGGCTATTGCTGGGAGTGTGGGCAATTTGCCGAAGGTGGATGGTGCCGATATTCAGTATGCGCAATCCGCAGTGTTCTCACCCTCTGATTTTGCTTTTCCACATGATGCGATCATGGCTGAGACGACGCCCAATACAGAGATGACCCTTATTGTAGATCTCGATCTGGAGAAATTAAAAAAATTGCAAAATGAAGGTTCTGTCCGTAATTACCTGGATCGACGTCGTGACCTGTATAAAATAGACTGGCTAGGTAAAAAATAACCAGTACTAAAAACTTGCTGTGCGTATCCCAATAATCGCTAATTAGCCGCCGTATGGATTGCGCACTGTAATTATAACTAATGCAGCGCGTGGCAATTAGAGGGGAGCGTAAAGCTGGAGTCGATATCGTTTTGATGCTACGGCTGTTGTGGGGTGCTCGGCAAAACACCCGGCAGTAACTGTTCCCCAAGGCGCATACGCTCCGCGTTGCGCATCGCTGTACTTCCGGACTCCAGAAGCGCCCGGCCATTACGAATTTCGGTATGCCCGTCGCTGATTTTTTCATTGCCTTTTTTCACTAATTTATTGCCATCTTCTATCTGTTCAATGGCATCCTCCCATTCTGAGCCGATAGCCTTCAGGCGTTTCGCCTCGCGTTTTACATTGTCGGGGTTTGAAGCGCTGCCTGCCCCACGTGCCGCTTGTTGATAATCCTGACGGCTTTTCTTAACAGCTTTGTTGCCCCTGTTTATCATGGACTCCCCTTTGCGTGCCTGGGCTCGCCCCTCTCGCAGTCGGGATTCGCCTTGTTTTATCAAAAGTTCGCCTTGTTTAACAGCCTTTTGACCATCCGCCCACATCGCATCTGGATCGCCCATTAAGGCCTCGGGGCTGAGTTCATATTTGTCGGACAGGCTGGAACAGGCGGTGGCAACCAATAAAACGAGAAATATGCTAACCATTCGAAAGTACAAATTAAAGCGTTCCATTGTGGTTTCCCAAATTATCTGATCGTGTCAGCGACAGTTTATCACTTACACAAAGGCTTAAATGCCGGTAAATTGGCGCGAAATTGCCCCAAGCTATACGCCACAGTATACCAGTGGACGGTCTTTTCGCCTGTTCAGCCACGACTAAACGATTGATCTAATCGAACCAAATCGCTAAACGTAGGGGGCACTACCAAGCGAAAATAGTATTGACATCTTCCGTGTTCAAAATGCGGTAACTGCCTTCCTTGACGGTGCCGAGTCTCAGGTTGCCGGTCTGGAATCGGTGCAGGGAGATCACGTGGTTGCCAATCGCCGCGAACATACGGCGAATCTGGTGATAGCGCCCCTCAGTGAGCACCATGGTGCCGCTGTGGTCGGTAACGGCTTGCCAGAATGCGGGCCGCAACGGTTTATCGTCGCCGCGGATACAAAATTGGCCGCTGGAGAAAAGATCGCTTTCATCGCCACGCAGTGCATCGCGAACTGTCACCTGGTAGTGCTTTGGCGCATGGGTTCGTGGGTGAATAATACGGTGCAAAAGATTTCCATCGTCGGTCAGTAACAGCTGTCCGGTACTGTCTTTATCCAGTCGCCCCACTGAGGACAGTAGTGGCCTGCGGTGGCGCCAGCGACCCGGTAGTAAATCGTAAATCAACGCTCCCGTGTCCCTGTGAGAACACACATAGCCGGCCGGTTTGTTCAGCATAATCGTGAGGGGCGCTGGAGGATCAACGAGTTCACCGTTGAAAAGCAGGGTGCCCGAGCTTACCTGTTCAGGTGTCACGGTTTGCTCTGCTTTGATTATAGTCAGGCCCTCAAGAGTAACCGCGCCAGCACGGCAGGCGCGATTAATTTCCCTGCGGCTACCGTAACCCAGATTCGAGAGCAGGCGATCGATGCGTATTGCGTTTGGTGCTTTGGACATCGTGGTGGAGTTTAGTTGCGTAAAAAACCGCGCACATACCAGCAGCTCGCTGCCACGCGCAAATTCTGTTGTTGCGCCCAGCTGAGCCCGGTTTTCACCAATGTTGCGGCGATACCCCGACCGCGCATGGTTTCCGGTACAAAAGTGTGATGAAAGTTAATAGCGTTTTTTTCGAGTAACACATATTCCAGCAACGCTTCGTTTTGACCGAGTTTAGCGATGAAA
>JBFIHG010000098.1:0-3280 GCA_041601945.1 Porticoccaceae bacterium
AGAAGGCCGTTGCTCTATCCAACTGAGCTACGGGCGCTACGTACGCTTTTAAGCATGCCCAGCACTTCGTATTTCGCGCCCGTGCGACCCGCGTCACTCCTACCGGGGCGCTACTCATTTTGGTCGGGGAAGAGGGATTCGAACCCCCGACATCCTGCTCCCAAAGCAGGCGCGCTACCGGACTGCGCTATTCCCCGAAAACCGGCCTTGCCAAGAGGCGCGCATGATACAGCCCGCCGTACCACCGGTCAATTGAAGCGCAATCCGCTGATTGCTTCAAGTTACGCGCGCATCGTGAGAAAATGCCGCCTGAATTGGCACTCTATCAACCGAGAAAATCATGTCCGCAACTGTTCTCGACGGCAAGAAAATTGCCCTGCAAACCGAAACTGAGCTCACGCAACGGGTGAGCAAGTTAAAAGCACAAAATAATGGAAGAGCGCCGATTCTCGCCACCCTGCTGGTGGGCGACGACCCCGCCTCCGCAACCTATGTGCGCATGAAACAGAACGCCTGCGCGCGCGTGGGGATGGAATCCATCGCGGTGGAACTGCCACAAGCTACCACCACTGCACAGTTACTGGAAAAAATTCGCGAACTCAATAGCAACCCGGACTGCCACGGTATTTTATTGCAGCACCCGGTTCCGGCGCATATCGCCGAGCGGGATTGCTTTGATGCCATCGCGTTAAGCAAGGATGTGGACGGGGTGACCTGTCTCGGCTTTGGCCGTATGGCCATGGGCGAACCGGCCTATGGCTCGGCCACGCCCCAGGGCATTATGCGTTTGCTGGAAGCCTATGCCATTCCTTTGAGCGGTAAACACGCTGTGGTAGTGGGCCGCAGTCCGATTCTGGGCAAACCCATGGCCATGATGTTACTCAATGCCCATGCCACGGTAACCATCTGCCACTCGCGCACCGAAAATTTGCGCGACATCGTGCATAGCGCGGATATCGTGGTGGGCGCGGTGGGCAAACCGGAATTTATTCGGGGAGACTGGATTCGGGACGGTGCGGTGGTCGTCGATGCCGGCTACCATCCCGGCGGTGTTGGGGATATCGAGCTCAGCGCCATCATTGAACGCGCCAGCGCCTATACGCCAGTGCCAGGCGGGGTCGGCCCAATGACCATTAACACCCTGCTGCTACAGACGGTGGTGGCCGCCGAGCGCGCCTTACAGCCGTAAGCCCGCCGCGCCACTGATACCTACGCACCACATCGCCAGTAAATTCAGATCGGCCAGAACCCTTCAGAAGCAATGCTTCGCGCTACAATGCTGCGCTACCGAGCATTTGTGTAAAATGGCCCTATGAATAACTCAGGAACGCAACGTGTTTAGTTACGTCGATAAAGACATCAAAACCAAACTGGAACGGGATCACCTGTTGGTGGACGTGGATCAGGAAGGCAACGAAATAACCGATGCCACCGGTCAGCCTTTTATCTCGGTACTCGGTCCCGTAACCATCCCGCGCATAATTGCCGGGCAGGAAGTGCTGCTGGACTGGTACCCGTTTGTGCGACGGGTGGAGCTCAGCCAGGTGCTGGCCGCCGCCAACGACGTGGCGGGTAGTGAAAGCGCCGCCTTTCGTAATCTGTTGCAGACCAATATGTCGGTCAATTCGGTGTTTGCCCTGCGCGGCTTTCGCGATCAGCCGAACCCGTTGGTGCGGGTGCATTCCTGTTGTCTTACCGGTGATATTTTTGGCTCGCGGCGCTGTGATTGTGGCCCGCAGCTAAACGCGGCGTTTGAACAGATGCTGAACGAGAAAGGTGGCGCGGTGATTTATATGTCGGGCCACGAAGGGCGCGGCATCGGACTATGGGCCAAGGCCATTACCTATCTGCTGCAGGATGACGGACAGGATACCTTTGAAGCGAACGTCTCCCTGGGCTTGCCGGAAGATTCCCGGGATTTCACCGACGCGGCGGTGGTGTTGCGCTACTTGCTGGCCAATCGCCCCATTCGCCTGCTGTCCAATAACCCCCACAAACGCGCCCATCTGGAGCAGGCTGGCCAGATCGTTTCCGAGGCGGTGTCGTTGATCTCAGGGGTTAACGAACACAATGTGCGCTACATTCGCTCCAAGCGCGATAAAGGGCATGCGTTGCCGGACAATCTGTAGTTATCGACAGCCGCGAAGCTAACCGGGCTTCCCTAAAGAACCATCCATGTCAGTCGGCGTCGATGTCCGCTCGGTGTTAGCATATCCGTGGCGCAACCCGCGCATGCTGTCGCACACTGACTGGAAATGATGATGTTGCAGGATCGGCTCGTCGCCCATCGCGGCTACCAGAAACTCTACCCGGAAAACACCTTGCTGGCGTACCGCCAGGCTATTGCTGCCGGGGCACGCTGTGTGGAAACCGATATTTTGCTCAGCGCGGATTTGCAGCCCGTGCTGTATCACGATCCCAGTTTACGACGGGTCAGCGGAGCTCGCGGCCAGCTAGCCAAAAAAACCCTGGCCGAACTGACCGAACTGCCCGCCTACGAACCGCAACGGCTGGGCACTAAGTTTCAGACGGAATGCATCCCGTCCCTGCACGCCTTTGCGCAACTTATCGGCGAGCACCCCGAAGTGACTGCCTATGTGGAAATAAAACGTGAGGCAGTGACGTTCGCTGGTGCCGAGACGGTATACCAGGCGGTTGCGAAGGCTCTGGAAAGCATTCCTGAGCAGGTGGTGTTAATCAGCTTTGACTACGAGTTTATAAGCCATGCGCGCCGCGGCGGATGGCGACGCTGCGGTGTAGTGCTCAAGCGCTGGAAAGATTTGCAGCTGCCCGTGGTGCAAACTATCGATCCGGAAGCGGTATTTTGTAATGCACAAAAAATTCCAGCGAACGCCGACCTGAATATACTTACGCCACAATTAATTGTGTACGAAATTGACGACCCGCACGTCGCGATAGAGTGGTTTCGCCGCGGTGTCGATAAAATTGAAACCTTCGATATCGGGGCAATGCTGCCCGCCCTCGCCCACCGCGCTCTGTAGATATGGCCATGACCCTGCAAACAGACTATGGCCTCACAAGACTATGACCTTACAAACAGACTATGACATTGTTGTGGTTGGCGGTGGCATTCACGGCGCCGGTGTCGCCCAGGCGGCTGCGGCCGCAGGCTATGCAACGTTGTTGCTGGAAAAAACTGACTGGGCAGCGGGCACCTCCAGTAAATCCAGCAAACTGATTCACGGCGGCTTGCGTTATCTAAAGGGTGGCCATCTGAGTCTGGTGCGTGAAAGTTTGCGGGAACGGGAAACACTGCTGC
>JBFIHG010000099.1:0-3239 GCA_041601945.1 Porticoccaceae bacterium
GGTGGCGGAATTTATCGCCCAACTCGCCAAGCAGTCAATCCCGGCGGGACAGCAGCGGGAAATTTATCAATTTTTACTGGAAAAAGAGCGGGCGGAAGCGTTTTTACAGGTGGCGGACCTGGCGGCGCGGTTTTACCCGGCTTTGGCGGGGCAACCACAGGATCAGCGCCAGTTACAACTGCTGCGCATTCGCGCGTTAACGGCAGGCGGCGATGGGGATACGGCCTTCGCGGCGGCCCGGGACATGGTCAGTGCATTTCCGGATTCGGGGGACGGGTGGGTGGCTTACGCCGCTGCGGCCCAGGCCTCAAACCGGCTGTTCGAAGCGGAGCGGGGCTGGGCAAAAATCACCGGTGCGACGCCCGACGGTTCGCCCCGCTGGCTGGAAGGGATGGAGCAGCGCATCGCACTGTTGGCCAGCTTGGCGGAAACCGGGGAACAACAGGGGCCACGCATCTGTGAGCTGGCGGGGCAGGTGAAACCCTATCGGCACAACATGGCCCAGGGTGTACGCGCGGAGTTCGAGAAAAGTATTCAGGGGTACGGGTGTCCATAACAGGTTATTCTGGTCGCCTGGTGAAGAGGTCGCGGTTATGAGAGTACGCAAATACGACAGGAGCTACAGCAGGCGCCATTTTCTCGGCCAAATGGCCAAAGGTGCCCTCGCCACCGGGGTGTTAGCGCCGCTGTGGTCCACCATTGCCCACAGTGGGGATATCACCGCGGCGTATCCGGAGGAGCTATTGTCCCTCGATGGGTTTACCGCCGGGAAAATAAACACCGGGGATATGATTGACGCCAATAATGTGGAGCAGGTGCGGGATTTGCTCGACCCGATTCAGTATACGCAAATTGCCCAGATGGGACGGCGTCTCAAGGTGGTGAAAACCACCACCGATATTATGCGCCTGAGCCCCTGGGAGTATATCGAGGCGACCCTCAGAAATAACGGTCAGGGCACCTTTGACGCCAATGGCAACGTGGTCACCCAGGCCGGCCAGCCCTGGATTGGTGGCAATCCGTTTCCCGATCCGAAATCCGGCATCGAAGTGTTCGCCGGGGTCACCCTGAGCTGGGGCCGCCACGATGCGTCGTTCTATGCCATCAAGGAGTACGACCTCAACGACGAGGGGGTAGTGGCCTACAATTACGATACCTGCTGGGTGGAAATGTCGCCGGTGGCCCGGGTGGTCATGGAGCCCAGGCCCTATTGGCCGGGGCACGAGGACAAATTGCGCTATCAGTCGGTGTTTTTTGTCAGTCCGAACGATATCAAGGGCACGGCGTTTTTGAATATCTGGCACTACGATCAGCGCCAGTTTCCGGATCTGTATGGCTATCTTCCGGCGTTCAAGCGGGTACGGCGTTTTCCCACTAACCAGCGGTTCGAACCGTTAATTCCAGGCTCCAACCTGTATCTCTCCGATGCCTGGGCGGCGGGTGATCCCTTCCTGACCTGGGGCAACTACAAGGTGGTACACCGGGGGCCGGGGCTGGCGGCGGTGTCCGGCAGCTGGACCGGTGAGCACGACAACTGGGAGCATACCACCCACGGCGGACCCCAGGGTCTGACGTTCTGGGATACGGAGGTGGAACTGATTCCCGAGGTGATTGTGGTGGAAGCCGAGCCGGTGGCCTTCCCCCGTGCCCCGGTGGGTAAAAAAAGGGTGTGGTTTGATGCCCGCACCCTGTTGCCGTTGAGCATGGTGTCCTACGACCGGCGCGGCGAAATATTCCGCTCCTTTGACGGCGCCTATTCCCTCTACGAACACGGGGATAAAAAAGTGATGGATGGCGCCCATCCCTACTGGTCCTGGACCCGGGTGCATGCCCACGATATTCAAACCAATCGCATTACCCGCCTGGAGCAGGTAGCGGAAGTTGGGGGTGGAAATCGCATGCGGGTTAACGACCCCGGCATGTATGAGAAATACCTGACGCGCAATTCCATGACCCGACTCGGGGCATGACCAGGCGCGGCCCTGTTTGCCGGTTTGCGGGCAGTAAAACGTCCACGACTGGAGCGTCCACCGCGAGGAGAGCGTACTCATGATCGCGCGCCATATTGTTTTTACCCTGTTGGTATTTCTGGCCCCCGTGGCGGTGGCGGATAACCACGGCGTCAGCCATGTGGTGCTGGCCTGGTTAAAGCCGGGTACCAGTCAGGAATATATCGCCGAAGTGGAGGCCCGCTCCCAGGTGTTGCGGGATATTCCGGGGGTACGGGAAATTCGTACCGGCGCGGCACTGGCCAGCGAGCGCCCCGTGGTGGATGCGAGTTATGATCTGGCCATTTACGTATATTTTGATACCGCTGAAGATTTACAGCGCTATCTGGGCCATCCCACCCATACTGATTTTGTTAATCAATGGGTGAAACCACACCTTGAGCGTATGCAGGTTTACGATTTTCAGGCCCGTTAATACCGAAGTGGTTTTAATAAATACGATTTGCGTCGTGTCCCCTGCAATTGGGTTTGCTACACTGTAGCGCAGTCCATTCTCGATCATGTTGAGCGTTGCCAGATACCCTCGATGACAGGTTGGGGTGCGACAGCCAACTGGACGAAAGCTGGATAAAAGCTGGACAAAAGTACAACGATTACAGGATTGATCATGTCCGTAGAAGCGCTAAAAACAGCCACTTCCCCCGCCTCAGTTACGATCAAGTTACAACCCGCCTCCGCGGATATCTGGGACAAGAAATATCGTCTCAAGGATAAATCCGGGCGCCCTCTGGATGCCAGTATCGACGACACCTACAAGCGAGTGGCGCGGGCGCTGGCCACGGTGGAGCGCGCCGATCTGCGCGATAAATGGTACGAGCGCTTCGTGTGGGCGCTGCGCAACGGCGCCATTCCCGCCGGGCGGATTGTGTCCAACGCCGGAGCCTGGGAGCACAAGCCAGAGACGTCCACCATTAACTGCACGGTGTCCGGCACCATCAATGATTCCATGAAGGGTATCCTGGAAAAAAATCTGGAGGCCGGCCTGACCCTCAAGGCCGGTTGCGGGATTGGCTACGAATTTTCCACTTTGCGCCCTCGGGGTGCCTATGTGAAAGGTGCCGGTGCGTACACCTCCGGCCCCCTGTCGTTTATGGATATCTTCGATCGCATGTGTTTTACCGTGTCCTCGGCGGGTGGCCGACGGGGCGCGCAGATGGGTACGTTTGATATCAGTCACCCCGATGTGGTCGATTTTATTCGCGCCAAGCGCGAGGACGGCCGACTGCGCCA
>JBFIHG010000100.1:0-3060 GCA_041601945.1 Porticoccaceae bacterium
GGTGCTGGAATCTACCTACGGTAATCGACGCCACGACAAACGGGATCCCTTTGAACAACTGGCAGAGGTTGTCACCAGTACAGCCGAGAATGGTGGCATTTTGTTGATTCCCAGCTTCGCCGTTGGTCGCGCGCAGACCGTACAACATATGTTGACTACGCTAATCCATGACGGACGCATACCCAAAATGCCGGTTTATCTCGATAGCCCGATGGCGATTGACGTGTCAGATATATATTGCCGTTATAACGATTACCACCGCCTCAACGACCAGCAGTGTCGCGCTATGTGCGGCGCTATCACCTTTACGCGGGAGGTGGAGGAATCCAAGGCGCTGGCCCAGGTACGTTATCCACACATTATCATTGCGGGCAGCGGCATGGTCACCGGCGGCAGAATTTTGCACCATCTGAAACGCCTGTTAAAAAATCATCACACCACAGTATTGTTCACTGGCTATCAGGCCGGCGGTACCCGCGGCGCCAAGATGCAACAGGGTGTCGAAAGCGTAAAAATTCACGGCCAGTGGATTCCCAACCGCGCGCGTATGGAAGTTGTCGACGGCTTGTCCGGTCACGGCGATTATGTGGATCTGGAAAAATGGTTGAAACAATCGGCACTTGCCTCGGGCACTGCTATTCAGCTGGTCCACGGCGAACCCGATGCTCTCGAAGGGATGCGCGATCATTTGCGCCAGACCACGGATTTTAATGTGGAGATTGCCTGCTACAAAAAGATACTCAATGTGTAGCATCTAACCTGTCGCGCAGCCCGTGGTGGCACGTAGGTGGCAGGTCGATATCAGGTAGGTGGCAGGTAGATATCAGGGGTGTCGGAGTATCAGCAAGATGGGCGAATACAGATTGATGATGGTTTGCTAACCGCAGGCCCGCCCAGCGCGCAACGCGCGCTGGGCCCGTGGTTCCTTAGAATACAAACTGGGTGGTTACCATCAGGCTGTCCGTAGTGGGGACAAACGCGACACTGTAGGTTTGTGGCGTTTCGCTTTCCAGGAACAGATTGTAACTGAGGTTGGCGATAAAGTTGCCCAGGGCCATGCCCACCAGCACATCGGTTGGGTAGTGTTTATCCGCTTCCATACGTGCAATTCCCGTCAGGCCGTCGAGGCCGTACAGGCTAACTTTGGCCACCGTGCGCAGGGTGGGGTGCATGTCGATGTAGTCGAGGTTACGCCGGGTCAGAGTGTTTTGTACCGCCGCCGTCGCGTTGTGTTTGGACGGGAACGAATCGTCTGCAATACCATCCGGTCGGTCGCGGCCGGAGGCTTCCTTCCACTCGCCGACGAGCTCATCAACCAGCGCTTTGTCGGCCAGCATCACCACGGCATTGCGTGCTTTCCAGCCCAGGGAATCCTGGAAACTTTGCCCGGCGGGTGCGGCGGCCAAGGTGCTCACTCCATAAAGTACTGTGCTGGCGGTCACCAGCGCGTTGCTGGTATCTTCGGCATCGCCGTCAAACAGATACTGGTGCTTGCTGGCGGAACGTTGCCACTGGTGATCCCAGTCACCGGCGCTAACCACCGCAGCAGCGGCGAGTGGTGCCCAGGTGCTCGGGGCCGTGGCAGCGCGCACGGTAGCATCGCTGAATTTATTCCAGGAAAGGAACGATTCAGCTGTTGCCGGTCCCGCCAGTCCGGTGCCGCACAGTAATGTCAGTAACATCAAGCGAATTTGTTGTTTCATGTTAGTTTGTTGTTCCATGTTGTTGGATGCCCGGGTCCGATGGGCCGGGTGCGGACAGAACTGCCCATAGGTCGCACCGATAAATAAAGCGCCGCAAGAATAGACGCCTTCGTCGTGTTACACAACAACCAGATGCTAAATTTGTGAAGTACCCCCTCTGGTCACCGGTTCAGGAAGTTTTACCCGTATTGTTACCAGTGTTAGTCATTGAAGCATCGATTACTTCGGGTAAATGCGCCGTACGATGGTCAATCAACTGATCCGAGCCGGTGACAATTGAACGAGCTGCCTCTGGCGGACGGCCAAATCGCGCCGCGGCTTCGGTACGGGTACGTGGCGCCAGCGGTTCATCGCGCAGGTAGTCCGGTTTGCCATCGGCTTCACGAAACTCGGGAATGACCTCCTCGGCGAATATTTGCATATTCTTCATCACCATCCAGTTGGGCATGGGGCCTACGGACGAGCCGCCCATAATGAGCCCACCGGCACCGACATCGTCGCAATACTCCCCGATCTGATTGCGTACGCTCTCCGGGGATCCAACAATAATGTAACGATCTTTGAGCATGTCGTCATAACTGAGTTGTACTTGCGGTTTAACATGGCCTTTTTGCATGGCCCCCATAAAATTGCGGAACGATTTGGTGGTCATGTAACCCGGGGGGAAAAATATCTGGTCGGGAATTTTGAGTCCTGTATTGAACACCCAGCTGAGATGGGCTTTGGCTTCGCGGTGGGCCTGTTTATCGGTTTCCGCAACGTAAGTGGCCACGCAGGCATTGAACATAGTTTTGGGCGCTTCGTAGCCGACGCGCTGGCATTCCTCGCGCAGGCCATCGAAGGCCAACTTGGTAAACCACTGCGGCGCGAACACCATCATATAGGTGTATCTATGTTTGGCGACAAACTGGATGGTTTCCAGCGACCCTTGCCCGGGTATCCAGATAGGAGGGTGTGGGGTCTGCATTGGAGTAGGTATGGGATTCACGTTGGGGATGTAAAAGTGATCGCCTTGCCAGGTAAACGGACCCGCATCAGTCCAGGCTTTTATAATCAGATCGTGGGCTTCATTAAAACGCGCCACCGAATCGGCGGGGGGTACACCATTGTTAAAGTATTCACAGCCAATGCCGCGCACAAAGCCTGAAATAATACGGCCGCCGGAAATCACATCCAGCATGGCAATTTCTTCAGCGACTCGCAGGGGGTTGCCGTGTAACGGAATTGCATTGCCGATAACGCCGATGGGTATGTGACTGGTGCGTTGGATTAGCATCGCCGCGATAATGTTGGGCGATGGCATGGTGCCGTAGAAATTGGCGTGGTGCTCGTTGACGCCGACGCCGTCGAACCCATA
>JBFIHG010000101.1:0-3055 GCA_041601945.1 Porticoccaceae bacterium
AGTGCATGCATTCAAGGTGACGGCCAGTGGCGTGGCGGACGCAACACAGATCCACACCCATATGTGTTATTCGAACTTTAACGACATTATTGCCTGGATCGCCGCGATGGATGCGGATGTGATTACCATTGAGACATCCCGGTCCCGGATGGAACTGCTTGGTGCTTTTGAAAATTTTGCGTATCCCAATGATATCGGCCCCGGCGTGTACGATATCCATTCGCCAAATATTCCCAGCACTGATGCCATGGTTGCCTTGCTCGAGGAGGCAGCGCGGTATATTCCACAAGATCGTCTGTGGGTGAATCCGGATTGTGGCTTAAAAACCCGCGCCTGGCCGGAGGTTGAGTCCGCATTGGAGAAAATGGTTGCGGCTGCGAGACAGCTCAGGGAAACAAACGGAGAGCTGACTATGTAGAGATTGGAAGAACGCTAGCGCACTGCGTGAATCAGCAGGTAATATTTTCCTGTGTCGAGAGCCAGATCACATCTGCCCTGCGCGATTTAATTTATATTTCTTCGCTGAATTAAGTGGAGTGAATAATATCGTGCATAAATATAATTTTGCGCTGTGTGTGTTGTTGCTGGTAAGCCTCCAGTCGGCCCTGGCCCAGGGGTTGGAGTTGAATGGACATGCCGCGCTGGGCAGTGATTCCAATCCTTATAAATTACAGGATGGCCTGGATAAAAGTAGCGGCGCCTATGTCGCAGCTGGTCTGGCGGCGAGTCAGCGGCTGAACGACCAGTTAACGGTCGAGGTTGGGCTCAAAAATCGCACTTACGAAAATAATTTCGACGACGCGGATGAGACTCGCGCCAGTGTAGAACTTGCATACCGGGACAAATTTAAACTGTTTGGCAAGCGCAGCCGCTACCGCCTGAAAGCTGAGTATGACTATAAAGACGATAGTTTTGTCAGCCGCGCTACAGGACGTATCGCCACTGCCGTGGGGGGCGAAAGTCTTGCCGACCGCTTCGATTCGGTTAAATGGGGTGTTTCGGGAAAAATCTCCACGCGACTTAATCGTAGTGTCAGCAGCGGATTAGAACTGGCGTATCGACATAAAGATTATGAGGATTTCAATGTAATCGGCCTGAGCGATCTTGATTACGCCGAATTTTCTCTGGTAAACGACTGGGCATATCGCTGGAACAGGAAAAATAAGTCTTTCGTCGATATTGGCGTTGGGCAACGTAACTACGACAATCGGGAAGAACGGGATTCAGCGGGTGTTGTGGTTGCCGGAACCGATCTGGAATACGATTATGTTGAGTTTGCAATTGGTCACAAAATGAAGCTTAAACGCAACACCAAACTGGGGTTTAAAGTCAGTTATGACCGCCGCGACGATAGTGGCAGTGGATTTTATGATAAAGACGCCATCAAATTCGATGTAAAGCTGGATCATCGTTTGCGTAACGGCGCTCGTTTGGATCTTGAATTAAGTTATCTCGAGAAAGAGTATTCGGCCACCATCGACCCGGTTCTGAGTGAAACCGAAGAAGAGGGCGAGCCTTTGAATGATAAACACGGTTATACCGTCGAGATGGGCGTTGAGCAGGATCTGACGATAACTGCGGGTGTGCAGAGTATCTTATTTGCCCGTGCCACTTACGCAGACATAAGCAGCGACAGTCCGATCTTTACCTATGACAGGACACAGGTGGAAATCGGTATCAAAGCCAGTTGGTAGGCCAAATATTGGGGGCGGATTACCGGACTCGCAAGCTACGTTGCATTTAATAATCGGGCTGTATTGTAAAAAACAATTTTTCCCGCGCAGTTACCTTAGTATTGCGGTTAGTTTGACGCTTGACGGGTGGGATAATCGGTAACTCTGAGGTGAGCGTCTTGATTTACCGGGTCAGCGCTTTGCGTTCTGTGTGGCCAGTAGTTGGTGTCCACTGTTGCGTCGACTGACATCGACAATTGCTGAATCGAGAAGAAAATTGCGACCAATCAATACCGGATATTCCATACGCGACCGGTCTGTTAGGGTGACTTCCACCAGGCGACGCAGCGGCCCGAGTGCTATGCTTAGCCTGATTACCGGTCGGCGATCAGTGGCATTGTGAGCCAGTGTTTCGCTGCTCTCTACGTCCTTAATTATCACTTTTCTCACAACCGGTTTTTCCAACGTGACGCTCTTGTCAGCTTGTGGGTGGTCAATTTGAAACCTGATCCAGCGCTCGCCATCCCGTTCAAAGTAGGTCAGATGGGTGGCGTGCAGGGTAGAAAGGCTCGCCCCCGTGTCTATCCGGGCGTAATAGCGGAGCCCCTGAGGTTCAATGGTTACGCGTTCGGTTTCGCCGACCACCAATTTCCCGTCGGAAGGCGCTGCGCTGCAGGAAGGGCAAAACTGAATCTCATCGACGGGACAGGTGCTGCTCTCTGTGCCGACGACTGGTGATCCGGATAGTGTCGTATTTTGGGGAGTAGAACATGCCACAGTCGGCGAGGCAGCGGGGAGAGTGATACGGTCGTAGGTGTGCGAAGTGTTGCAGCTGGCCAACATTAGCAACATGACGCTGATTCCCGCAACGTTGTTAAATCCGACGGAAATACTCTGCAGCATCAAACATTCGCTCACATCCTTTTCAGCCTTTTTTACAGTCATTTTTTCGCAGTAGTACCACTATTCCATGAGGGTTTTGGGTCGCACGGAGATACAAAAAAGTAGGTGGTAGAGTATAGAACGTCGGGTTTTATTCGGTGTTGAAGTTCACAATTTTTTGCTGGCGGAATGGGGTTATTTGCCAGATTGTGATTTGCTGCCGCGTGAGGGCACGATAAAGGGTGATTGATGGCGCAAGACGACAGATTACGGTGCTAGAGTAATGTTCACTCGGAAGCGAGCCCGACCAGCTGATTAGAAGCAGGCAATTATTTTTTTTCCAATAGTCCGAGCTTTCCAGCTAGCCATTTGGTACTCGAAGCTTGCACCACAATGGTAATGATAATGGCGATAAATACCGTTGCAGCAACCTCTTTGGCACCGGGTACGCCCATGCCGATAAGCAAACCCGCGAGCGCGGCGGGAATCACACCGGTTTC
>JBFIHG010000102.1:0-2905 GCA_041601945.1 Porticoccaceae bacterium
GATTCGTCGCCGGCTGCGCACTGGCGGCAATAATTTACGATCGCGGTGCGCAGACTACCTGCTGTATACCATCCTCGATCTGGTAATCGACGAAGGATTCCCGGTTCTGGAAATCCTTGCTCAGCAACTGGACGACCTGGAAGAAACCGTCCTGGCCGGCGCATCGCAGACGGCTGTGCAGCGTATTCATGAAATAAAGCGCGAACTGCTGGTGTTGCGTCGTATGCTGTGGCCGCAGCGGGAAGTGATCAATGGGTTGCTGCGGGAAGAAACGCGCTTTGTCAGCTCCCACACGCGGACTTATCTACGCGACTGCTACGATCACTGCGTGCAGGTCATGGACCTGATGGAAAACTATCGGGATATGGCGTCCAATGTCATGGATATTTATTTGACCAGCATCAGTTATAAAATGAACGAAGTGATGCGCACTTTGACGGTTATTGCGACCATATTTATGCCGCTGACATTTTTAGCGGGCCTGTATGGCATGAATTTCGGCAATGGCAATCACGCGGCCAGTCCGTTGGCCATGCCCGAATTAAACTGGTATTACGGCTACCCCCTGGCACTCGCGCTCATGGCGCTGGTCGCTACGGCGATGATTTTTTACTTCAAAATAAAAAAGTGGTTTTAACTACAACCCGCGCGCCGGATCGACACAGACTCACAGGTAGGGCGAGAATAACCAACATAGTGCATCTCGAGTTCTAATCAACAACGAGCGACTGTCCATTTCATCCAGTGTGACCGGCCGCGCCGCAGATAACAGTTCATCAAAGTGTCGACCCATGGTCTGCGCGAAAATCGGGTCGTAAATTTCCACGCCCAGTTCGTAATTCAGTCGCAGGCTGCGCGGATCAATATTGGCAGACCCCATCAACGCGTAATCGTCGTCTATCAACAACAGTTTGGAATGGGAGAAAGTGCCTTGCTGATAAAACACCTTCACGTTGTAAAACAGTAATTCCCAAAGCATATTGCGGGTGGCCCAGTGTACCGGGCGTAAATTACTGTTTTGCGGCAGCACGATTTCCACCGACACGCCGCGCAGAGCAGCACTCTGCAAACAGGAGATCAGTTCCCGTGGCGGCAAAAAATATGGCGTCATAACACGCACCCGCCGGCGCGCTGCGGTGACCGCCGCCTGCAACACCAATGCGAGTTGGTCGAGATTTTCGTCGGGACCATCGGCGATCACCCGGCACTGACTCGAACCCGCGGGCTGATGCGTTGCCATCGGCATATCCAGTTTGCGCCCAGTGGCATATTGCCAACTATCGCCAAACACCCGTATTAACTGTTCAACCACTGGCCCACGCAACTGAAAGTGAATATCCCGCACGCCCGTGTCGTGCTCGCTGCACGGATCCTCGACCAGATGGCGATTACCGATATTCATGCCACCCGTAAACGCCACAACGCCATCCACTATCAATATTTTGCGATGATTGCGCAAATTGAAATTCAGTGTTGGGGGTATCAGTGTAGGTGGATTGAAGCGCACACAGGGGATATCGCGACGCGCAAGCAGGCTGCTAACCCGTGGCCATGCATACTTCTCGCCCATACCATCGACCATCACATGCACCGCAACGCCGCGCGTCACCGCCCTGGCCAGCGCATCGACAAACCGCACCCCCGAGTCGTCGGTGTCGAAGATATACGTCATCAGACACACCGACCGCTGCGCTTGCTCAATGGTCGCAAGCATCGCCGGATACGCTTGCTGACCGTTGTACAGAGGCTCTATCAGATTGCCCGCAACTAATGGTTGACCGGTAATCGTCTGTGCAGCGCGCATCAACCCCGCGAGATGGGTGGATGAGTCGGTAGGGTTGTACCCGGACGTTGCGCCCGGCTGACCACCCCGTTCAAACTCTACGAAGCGACGCGCGCGTGGCACGCCGCGCATCTTGCGAGCGCGATGTTCGACGCGGTTCACGCCAAGCAGGTAGTACAATACCGGGCCCACCAGCGGAAACAACAGGCACAGGCCAATCCAGCCAAATGCGGCACGGGAATCGCGCTTATAAAGTAACGCGTGCCAGGCTGTGGCGGGCGCGATAATGCCGTGCACCACCATCAACAGTAATCCCCAGCTGATCATATGCGCGTTCAGCGCTCGATGGTGTAGAACACGTCGACACCGGTGCGATCCCCGGTTTCGGTCTGCACTTGCAGGGACTTATTGATCAGATATTGAATCTGCACCACATTACTAGCGCTGAATAACCCCGCTACGTAGCGTAAATACAGCTTGGGCGACAGGTAGCGACCCATCACCAGCGCGGCGTCCTGTAACCCATTTTGCGAATCGACGCGAATTTCATCGAGCCCCACGTTGGTACCGATACGTTTGGCAATATCTTCCCCTTTGGACAGCCCCATACTCTGTACCGCGGATAGCAGCTGATTACTCTCCCCGGCGGAGGTCGCGCGCGCGGGTCGACCAAATAATAAATAGGACAACGTATCCGCTTCGCCCATCGCCGGCCGGGAGTACACCGAAAGCAAGGGATCCTGCAGGGTACCGCTCACTCGCACCCCCGCCACCACATCGTCCACGGTACGGGTCGCGTTGACATCAAGTCCCGGATCATCAAGCAAGCTGTCGGCAAATACCAGGCGTCCTCGCCCAATGCTCAAATCCTGCCCATAGGCCTGATAAATGCCATCCACCACCCGCAACTCGCCACGGGCAGTGGTGAGCTTGCCCGGTGCGTCGATGACGCGAATATCCCCGGCCAACTTTCCACGCAGGCCAAACCCGTCGAAACGGATACGATCCCCCAGCGTGACCCGCACATCGGTGTGCGTTTGCCAGCGCTCTGCAACGCCTGGGGACGGATTGGCAGTGCTCACAATCTCCACATCCCGCGACGGAGCAATACTGCCTTCCGGA
>JBFIHG010000103.1:0-2884 GCA_041601945.1 Porticoccaceae bacterium
ATTCGCGCCAGTTGGCTTTCGGGATTCAATACGACAACCCTATTCGAGGACTTTGCCACGCAATTGTTTGGTTCTGCTGCGCTGGGTTTTGCTATCCAGCCGTCTTTGCTGTGAACCCTTTGTCGCTTTGGTGGGGCGCCTGACTTTTTGCACCACGGCAGCCGTTGTGATTAGTAACTTCAGACGCTCAAGGGCATCCTCGCGATTTTTTTCCTGGGTCCGAAAGCGCTGCGCCTTGATGATAATCACCCCTTCCTTGCTAATGCGGCGATCGTTAAGGTGCAACAGACGCTGCTTGTAAAAATCCGGCAGGGAGGAACGGTGAATATCAAAGCGCAGATGAATGGCGGAGGAAACTTTATTGACGTTCTGCCCACCCGCACCCTGGGCGCGGATCGCCGACAACTCCAGTTCATCGTCGGGGATGGACAAGCTGTTGGATATTTTCAGCACAGTCCGGTTACCCGCAACCTCACCACCACGGCCAGTTCCCGGCCCATTCTTCAGATTCACATACACACATCCTGCACCTCGCCCCAACCGACGACACCGCCCAGATCCCAACGCAACAACGACTGTGTGGTGTACACAAATGGCCAGGGTTGCCACGGATTGGACGTGAATGCAGTGCCCGTAAAACGATGCAGCGTACCACGCACATCCTCGACCTGAAGATCCATGTGCTGGTGCAACAGACCATTGCGGCGTAGTTTGCCCGAGCCTTTGACCAGGCCGTACACCTTATCCCCTTCGCGCACATAACCGTGGGCGATGGCGCAGTAATCATTGATATCCTCGGGGTTGATCGCCCAGATACAATGAATGCTGACGTCGTTATCGAAATTGGCATTCAGCCAGCAGAAGTTCTTGAACTGATCCTCCTTGCGCTGGCCCCAGCTATGATCCATGCTCGACACGCAGTCGATGTCGTAATGACGTCCATCCAGCACCAACTCACCACAGACTCGACCGCTCTGATCCCAATGCCCTGCGTAGGCGGTTTTAGAAACGTTGTCCGCGGCGCTGGCCAGTGGATCCATGGCCGGATCGTGAATGTCGTAAGGAGCCATCAACGCCCTGTACTCCACGTTAAACGCCACCCGGCGCTGGTCGTCAAATTTGATAGCATAGTCCATAACCGGTTTTGTACATTTTATTGCCAATCCGTTACCCAGCTCGTAGTTATCCAGATTGGTTTTCGGAAAAGGTAAATGTACCTGGTTATTGGAATATTTCACCAGATGCCCACTGTTGGAAAACCCATCTGTAATCGTCACGCTCGACAACACCACGCCCAGATTTTTACGGGTCAGCACGTAGACATTGACGTGCAACGGTTCCCCCGGCACATAAAAACCGAAGTAATTGGTCTCCGCCCAGTAAGGATCGTCAGAGGTGGGCGTGTGGAAATACATATCTTCTTTGGTGATCATAGTGGTGCTCTTTTTTGTAAACTGGGCTGCTACTCATGCCGTTAACGGAATTGCTCCGGCCATCCATCCATTGCCAAAGCTCGTGCTCTCAATATATTGAGTTTAGAAAATAAAGCAACCGCAATGGAGCGGCGCACCCATTGAACTTGTCAGATATTCGACAACACAAATTTGTTACAATGCATGCAAACCCTATCGAGCTACGACGATTAATATCTCCCTGGTCATTCACGGCGCACCCGGTACCAGTGCCGGCGCATACACCGCCTACCAGTTCGCGCTCGCGGCCCTGCGTCAGGGACATCGTATCTACAGTGTATTTTTCTATCACGAAGGGAGCTATAACGGGGCGGCGCTGCGGCCGGTACCACGGGACGAATTTGATTTGCCCGCGGCCTGGCAGGTGCTGGTACGGGATAATCGTATCAATGGGGTGGTATGCGTGGCCGCAGCGGTGCGCCGGGGTATTCTCGACACCGCTGAAGCCGCGCGTCTCGACATCGACAACCCTACCCTGGCGCCCGAATTTGTCCTCGGCGGTCTGGGCGAACTGGTCGAAGCCTGCCAGCAGGCCGATCGTGTTGTTACGTTTGGCATCTGAGCATGACGACTCCCAACAAGAAGGTTCTGTTTGTGATGCGCCACGGGCCCTACGGCACTGGACTGGCACGGGAGGCACTGGAAGCGGCCCTTGGCACAGGCTCTTTTGGCGCAAATCCCACCGTATTATTTATGGATGATGGGGTATGGCAACTCCTGGCCAACCAGGAGGGCGCCGCCCTTCAGCAAAAAAATCACTACGCCATGTTAAGCGCCCTGCCCTTGTATGGGGTGGAGGAATTGTTTGTTGAACGGAATTCTCTCGACACCCGCCACCTCACCGCAAAGGATCTACCCGACAACGTGACCATTATCGGGACTGCGCAGGCCAGTAGACTGCTCGCTGACAGCGATGTTATTTTAGGTTTTTGATGACTTTACACACGGTCAATAAATCGCCCTTTCAACAGACAACACTGGCCAGTTGTTTGCGCCTGATGGTACCCGGCGATGTGTTATTACTGATTGAAGACGGGGTTTACGGCGCGACGCCGGGCCACCCACAGGAGGCGGTCTTGAACGACCTGGCCGCACGCAATATTCGCGTCTACGCCCTCGAAAGCGACATACTTGCACGGGGATTAACCGGCCGTATGTTGAGCACCGTGTTCCTCGCGACCTATGACGAATTTGTATCCCTGTCGGTAACGGCAGACAACGTACACAGCTGGTATTAAACAGGCACCATGACGGCAGATAAACCAGAGGTCGATAAAGAGGGTTATCTACTGGCGGCGGAAGATTGGTCAGAATCCTTCGCCAGCGCCACCGCCGCACAGGAAGGTATCAGGTTAACTGCGGAGCACTGGGAAATCATCTATTTATTACGGCAATTTTATCGCCAATACGAA
>JBFIHG010000104.1:0-2878 GCA_041601945.1 Porticoccaceae bacterium
CGCGACGACTCTCTGATTGACGCCCGCGTAGGCCAGATCCGCACCAGCGCCCGCGCTGCACTCGATACCCGGCTACAAAAAACCCTCGCCGATCCACTACGTCTTGCGGGGGACGCGGATTACCAGCGCGCCCAGAGATTGCTCGCCGATGCGCGCAACGTTGGCGCGCCGGGAACGCGCCTGCAGGGTCAGATAAGCGCCCTCGCCACCGTGTTGCAAACCGCAGCTATTCCCGTATCGGTATCGTTGCGATCCGACAACCACACTGAGGTGGCACTGTTTAAGGTGGGTGATCTGGGCAAGTTTCGCGAAAAAACCTTACGCCTCAAGCCCGGCAGATATGTGGCCCAGGGGATCCGCCCGGGTTATCGGGACGTGCGCGTGGAATTTGCCGTCACACCGGATGGCGTCCCCGCACCGATTGCCATTCAGTGCCAGGAACCTATCTGAATGGCGCTCCCTCCCCACACCAGCCCACCGGATCCGACGCGCCATGACGACGTCATTGAAGCCATTGATTTTCAGCCTTTACGTGGGCCGCGGACGCTGCGCAAAAGAGTGTTGAATCCCAGGTTGGTGGTCATTTGCGGTCTCGCTCTGGTCAGTACGCTTATTTTCTGGTTCCTGTTAACCGCCCGTTCAATTGTTATCCAAACTGATCCCGAAGCGGCGCGAGTCCGGGTGACCGGCATGGTCTTTCATCTCGCTGACCACTACCTGTTGCGCGCCGGCACCTACCGGGTGCGGGCCGATACGCCGGGTTACGTGCCTTTTGATGGCATGCTCACGGTGACCGACGATACGAACGCGCAGTTCAATATTGCGCTGCAAAAGCAACCTGGGCACCTTGTTGTGACTACCGCGCCCGTCGCTGCGGCCATCACCTTCGCTGGTACCGGGCGCGGCACCGCGCCCCTTCAGTTACGCGATATAGCACCCGGCACCTATCCACTGGTTGCCACCGCACCCCGTTACAGTGCAGCGCAAACTACGGTAACCGTGGATGGCATGGATCACACCCAGCACCTGATTTTGACCCTGCAACCAGCCTGGGGTTATGTACAACTGACCTCCAGCCCGGCTGGCGCCGAAATCCGAGTGGACGGCGAGCTGCGCGGGGTCACCCCCGCCAGGGTGGAGGTACTGGCGAGCGGGGAAGATGTGGTGCTTTCCCTGGCCGGTCACAAGCCCTGGCGCGGGACGCTGTCCGTACCCATTGGCAAAACCCACGAACAGCCTCTGGTTACCTTGCTACCCACGGATGCGCTGCTGAGCATAACCACGCGCCCGCCCGGCGCCGGTATTACCATCAATGGTAAATACCGCGGCCCCACACCGCTGGATGTGGACGTCCCGCCGGGGCGAGAACAGAGCGTGCAGGTATTTCTGGACGGCTACCACCCGGTGCAACGCAAGGTATCGCTGGCGTCTGGCCAACAGTCGGCCCTGGCCCTCGATCTCAAACCACGCCTTGCCACACTGCGTATCGTCGCAGACCCGGACGATGCACAGATCTACATCGACGGTGTAGCTCGTGGCCGCGTCGGGCAAACCATTGAACTGCCCGCCCGGGCGCATCGCATTGAAGCGCGCAAGGCCGGTTACCTCAGCCAAAAACGACAGGTCACACCACAACCGGGACTGGAACAGGTGGTGCGCTTTAAATTAGTCACTGCGATCGAAGCGCGCCGCGCCGCGCTGGACAGCCAGATCACTGCGCCGGGGGGGCAGGCGTTGAAACTGTTTCAACCGCAACAGACGTTTACGACCGGCGCATCGCGCCGGGAGCAGGGTCGGCGGGCCAACGAAGCGCAACGCAAAGTGGTGTTACAACGTCCGTTCTATCTGGGTGTGCGGGAAGTGACCAACAGCGAATTTAAAAAATTTGCTGCTACCCATAGCTCCAGTCATGTGCAGGGCACGACTCTGGATACGCCTAAACAGCCGGTGGTAAACGTTAGCTGGAACGACGCCGCTCGCTACTGCAACTGGTTAAGCCAGCAACAGGGGTTGCCTGTTTTTTATCAGGAAAAAAACGGCAAAATCGTGGGCTTTACATCTACGTCGACCGGGTATCGCCTGCCCACCGAAACAGAATGGGAGTGGGCCGCGCGGGTTGCCGGAGACGGCACTCTACGCAAATTTGGCTGGGGAGACGGGTTTCCACCGCCGAGCGGGGCCAGTAACATTGCGGATCAAAGTGCCGGAAAACTACTCGGGCAAATCGTCGCTGGCTATAACGATGGGGCGGCGGCGTCCGCGCCGGTAGCCACCTTCGGCGCTAACGCCAAAGGGCTTTACGACCTGGATGGTAATGTTGCTGAGTGGACCCACGATTTCTACGGCATCGCTATAATCAGCGCCAGCACTGAACACGAAGTGGATCCGCCGGGGCCAACCAGCGGTGAATTTCATGTGATTCGCGGGCAAAGCTGGCGCCACAGCTCAATTACCGAGTTGCGCCTCGCGTTTCGCGACTACGGGGTTGATAGCCGCGACGACGTGGGTTTTCGCATCGCCCGCTACGCGCAGTAGATTCAGGAGTGAGTAACACCATGACGCGCACCAACAAATGGCCGTTAATACTACTGCTTACGCTGGCCTGCGCGACGGGACTGGCCCGCGCCGCGCCCCCCGCAGAAACGACTAACGACGGGGCGCCCTCTGCGCAGGATGGCAACGCCCCACACAATGCGCCACCACCAAAAACGAGTACAGAGCAACCGCTTGCTCCGCATAAAGCGTCGCGCCCCAATGTGGAATTCAAGCCCAGCGAAGAAATTTCGGAAGATTTTTCGGTGGCTTTTCCCACGGATATTTAGGTGCCGCGCGGCTCTAATTGACCGTTGCGAAACCGTCGGCAATGTATCAGCATACG
>JBFIHG010000105.1:0-2856 GCA_041601945.1 Porticoccaceae bacterium
TCGGCGTTGTATCGGCAGCGACGTGGACTTTACCATTCACACTCGCAAACCCTGGGTAGGACGTCGTCTGCTGGCCGATAAATTCTCCGTCGGCAATATTTTTCTACTCGGTGATGCCGCCCACAACTGGATACCCATGGCGGGTTACGGCATGAATGCCGGCATTGCGGATGCCGCTAATTTAGCCTGGAAACTGGCGGCGGTCATTAACGGCTGGGCCGACCCGGGCCTGTTGCCAACGTTTGAGGCGGAACGCCGCCCTATTCTCGATCAGGTGTCGTCCATCGCCGCGCTGGTGCGCAAGAAAAACAATCTGGAAATTTCCGCCGAAGTTGAAGAGAGCAGCGCCGCGGGCGACGCCTATCGTGCGCAACTGGGCAACTATATGGTGGCAAACGACGGCCCGCAGTTCGCCTGTATCGGCCTGAATTTTGGTTATTACTACGAGGGTTCCCCTGCCATTGCCTACGACGGCGGACAACCACCCGCCTACGCCATCGGCACCTATACGCCGTCAACCTGCCCCGGCTGTCGCGTGCCGCATATCTGGCTGGATGATAAAAGCTCACTGTACGACCACCTGGGGCCCGGATATTCGCTACTGCGCAGTGACGCCAGTATTGACGTGTCCGCCCTGCAGGACGCCGCACAGGCTGCCGGGGTGCCCCTGCACGTCATTGATCTCGACGGACAAAGCGAAGCGTCGATCTACGATATGCCATTGATACTGGTGCGCCCCGATGAGCACGTCGCCTGGCGCGGCGCCACGCTCCCGCCAAACCCCGAGCAGTTGATTGCGCAAATCCGGGGCGGTCACTGAATCCGACGCCTGTCTGTTTGGCGCAAATTTAGCAAACCATGTAATCACGGAGTCTGTTCCCACCATGAACGCATTGGAAACCCCCAATACAAGTCCCTTTCTGGGCGCCATTCACTCGACCCTGCCGGTACTCGAAGCGCATCGCGAGGCCAGCGAAGCCGCCCGCTCCGCCGCTCCCGAATCCATCGCCGCCCTCAAGCAAGCCGGACTTTCCCGGCTACTCTCCCCGACGCTTTACGGCGGTCATGAAGCGTCGATACGGGCCCAGCTACTGGCCTGCTCGGAAACCGCCCGCGCCTGCCCAGCGACGAGTTGGGTGATGATGGTGTGCGGTGCCCACAACTGGGTGGCGGGTAGTTATTCCCCGCAGTGTCGCGAAGAAATATTTGGGCCCGATCCCGAGTTATTTGTTGCCGGCACCCTCGCCGCCCAGGGTCAGTTTAAAAAAGCCGATGGTGGCTGGCGACTGTCCGGCCGCTGGCAGTTTTGCTCCGGTGTTGATCATGCGCCCTGGTTACTGGTCAGCGCCGCCCGCCCCCAAGACAGTAGCGATGGCCCCAACAGTGTGCATGCATTTATTCCCCGGGATCAGGCCCAGATTGACGACACCTGGTTCACCCTGGGTATGCGCGGTAGCGGCTCCAAGGATATCGTGCTGGATGACGTGTTTGTGCCAGCGCACCGGGTCGAGCCCACCGGCCGCCTGTTCAACGGCGCCAGTCCCCATGCCCTCGATCACGCCAGCGGACTTTATGTGCTGCCGGTAGCCTCTTGCCTGGCCACCCAGGTGGGTGGCTGCCTGTTGGGGATGGCACGGGAAATGTTACGACTGTTTATCGAAAAAACCCGGGTGCGCCCGGATATCTATACCGGCCAGGGCAAAGGCGCCAAAGCCCGTAGTGCCGGAATACAGCGCCGCGTTGCTGAAGCCTCTGGTGAAATCATCACCGCCGAGTTGTTGCTGGGCCGTAGTTGCGACATCCTCGATGCCATTGCCGCGTCGAAAACCCCCACCGATATCACCACCCAAAGCCGGCTGCGCTGGCAGGCAACCTACGCCGCGGAATTATGCCGCCGGGCCGTGGATCGTTTATTTGTTGGCGCAGGTGCCCACGCGGCGTTTGATGGCGAACCCCTGCAGCGTTACTATCGGGACGTGATGATGGCCACCCGCCACGCCATGGTCGATCTGGACGGCACCGCTGAGATGGAAGGCAAAACATTACTGGGTGTCGAACCGTAGCAGGCATGGTTCACGAGTAAACAGAGTAACGACTATTTCACGATAATGTACAACCACTAAGGCAAGGAGTTACCAACAGTACTAAAATTGGCTCGACCGGGAATTTATAAGCCGCTAACAAAAACTATATAGGCTGGGCTGTGGAAATTTTTAACGATTTTGTCGATTGGCTAACCGCCAATGAAACCGCCCTCAGTGGGTTCGCCGCGCTGATTGTCACCCTCGGCGTGGCGTTATCGCCCCTGGGCGCAACTGTGCGTTCACTGTTCCAGGGTCGCAAAGCTAAAGCGCAAGGTAACCTGTCACCCGCCGTGCCTGGTATGCCTGTTGCCGGAGAAACCGACGGCGCACCCACGCACAATCAACATAAGCCTTCCATCGCGGTGTTGCCGTTCGAAAATTTAAGTGGTGACCCCGACCAGGAATACTTTGCCCACGGTATTGCCGAAGATATTATTGTCGCGTTATCCAAGCTGCACTCGTTAATCGTGATTGCCCGCAATACCTCATTCGCCTACAAGGCGCGCGGTGGCGATGACAGTAAAATCGGCAAGGCACTGGGGGCGCGGTACCTGGTCCACGGCAGCGTGCGTAAAATTGGTGATCGCGCACGCATCACCGCAGCGCTGGTGGATACCGAAAGTGAAGAACAATTATGGGCGGAGCGCTACGACCGGAATCTGGACGATGTATTTCTCGTCCAGGACGAAATTACCAGCAAAGTGATCAGCATCCTGCCCAGTCGCATTGAAGCCGCCGATCTAAAGCGCACCCATAACAAACCCACCACCAA
>JBFIHG010000106.1:0-2659 GCA_041601945.1 Porticoccaceae bacterium
CCAGCCTCGAGGCCGTCCAGCACATCGCACATCCAGTGGGTCAGCTCGACGGTTTCCGCCTCTTTGAATCCGCGGGTGGTAATCGCCGGCGTGCCCACCCGCAAGCCGCTGGTGACAAAGGGCGAACGGGGGTCGTTGGGCACTGCATTTTTGTTGACCGTGATATTGGCGTTGCCCAGCGCTTCGTCGGCATCTTTCCCGGTGTAGTCGCGGCCGATCAGGTTGACCAGCATCAGATGGTTGTCGGTGCCTCCGGAAACTATGTCGATGCCGCGCGCTATAAAGGTGGCGGCCATGGCGCGGGCGTTCTTTACCACCTGCACCTGATAGGCCTTGAACTCCTCACCCATCGCTTCTTTAAAACTCACCGCCTTGGCGGCAATCACATGCATCAGGGGGCCACCCTGTCCGCCGGGGAACACCGCCGAGTTAAATTTTTTCTCCAGCTCCGGGTTGGCCCGCGCCAGAATAATGCCGCCGCGGGGACCGCGCAGGGTTTTGTGGGTGGTGGATGTCACGACGTCCGCCACCGGTACCGGATTGGGATAACAACCCGCCGCCACCAGACCCGCCACATGGGCCATATCTACCATCAGGTAGGCGCCCACTTGGTCGGCAATATCGCGAAACCGCTGCCAGTCCATGACCCGCGAGTAGGCGGAGAATCCGGCAATAATCATTTTTGGTTTATGTTCCAGCGCCAGCGCTTCCACCTGGTCGTAATCCACCTCGCCGGTGGCGGCCACCAATCCGTATTGCACCGCGTGATAGGTTTTGCCGGAAAAACTCGGCTTGGCGCCGTGGGTTAAATGACCGCCGTCCGCCAGACTCATGCCGAGCACCGTATCCCCCGGCTGGCACAGGGCCTGATACACCGCCGCGTTAGCCTGGGAACCGGAGTGGGGCTGAACATTGGCATAATCGGCGCCAAACAACTGTTTCGCCCGCGCGATGGCCAGCTCCTCCGCCTGATCCACATACTCGCAACCGCCGTAATAGCGCTTGCCGGGATAGCCCTCGGCATACTTGTTGGTGAGGACCGTGCCCTGCGCCGCCATCACCAGGGGGCTGGTGTAATTTTCCGAGGCAATCAGCTCGATATGCTCTTCCTGGCGACGCTCTTCCTGTTGAATAGAGCCCCATATTTCCGGGTCGAACTGGGCGAGAGTCAGATTTTGATCAAACATGGTATGGGCGCCGTGGCGAAATGAAGCGCGAATTTTACACAATCCCGCCGCTTCGTCCTATGCCTGAAATCGCGCGCAGCCCTGTTTTACCTTTCATTTCCCAAAAATATTGCAGAACAAACGCGTCAATGCGCCCACGGAAAAGGATTTTGGCATTTAACGCACTGCCGCAGGTGGGCGCGGAGTATTTTGGTGTGGATCAAACTTGACGTCGGTGAATTGACATAATAAATGGGGAATCGCACGAGTTGTTAAAGCTAGACGGCTTGCGCCATACGTTTGGCGAGGGCCCGATAAGAGTTGATATTGAACGCCAATCCCATGTGCGAGGCACGGTTGACCTCGATATTGTAATCCGGATTTTTTTCGGCGCAGCTTTGCCAACCGACAACACCATCATTTCTGGAATAGATCGCAAATTGCGGGACATCGACATCTTCCGGGGCAATCATCGCTTTCACAAAGTCGCACACGCAATAACCAGTGCCACAGGATGCTTTCAAATTTCGGCCTATCAATTTTCCCTGGCCTACTTTTAAATAATCCCAGACGCCAACTACCGCGGGGTGGGCTTCAACCATATCTCTAAACGGAGAGCCTACGGTCACCACCCTGTCGACCAAATGCGGAACCTTTTGAACAATCGCCTTGGCGAGCATGCCACCCAAACTGTGCCCCACCAACACCACCTTCCTGCCACTCTCCTTGTGCATCGCCTCGACCTGTCGAATCAATTTGGCCGTGGTTTTGTCCGGGCAATTGGTATTCCAATGAATATTCGCCGCATAGGGCTTATACCCTATGCGACGCATCCATTGGCGCATGGGAAGCATAACAAGATCGTTGGCGATAAATCCCGGGATCACCAGCACTTGCCGACCATCGCCGCGCTCCACGCCACATCCCCAGAATACCGGATGGCAATGCAGGGTGGCCAATTCCGCTGGCCAAATAACTTCGCGCCAGATGGGTGTAGCTGTCGATTCAATGGATGGATCGTGCGCAAAAGGACCGTCCTCGGCATCACTTTCCAAATGCTCGAGAAGCCCTTCCATATCACCAGTGGCGCTATACTCAGTCATCGACAAGCCTTATGCGTCGTTAAAAATTATTTTGATGCTACCTCGAACGGCCTGATTAAAAAAGGGGGCGTAGCACAAAACTACGCCCACCCATCGCGCTTATGATGTTAAACGACAGCTTTTGTAAATTTTTCAGTAACGTCTTTTGCGGCGGCCATAGATTGCTTGACCAGGCCAGAAAGCGAGCTATCCACGCCCCAGGTGCGCGCGAGATTTAACGCGGCCTGCGAACTATCGCGAGTGCTTTCGAACAAAGACTTGGCAGTTGCATTGAAATCGCCAA
Source organism: Porticoccaceae bacterium (assembly GCA_041601945.1). GTDB lineage: Bacteria > Pseudomonadota > Gammaproteobacteria > Pseudomonadales > Porticoccaceae > JBFJKD01. The sequence continues at coordinate 2,553 of JBFIHG010000106.1, forward strand.
CAACGTTGCCTTGTTCAGCCACGACCGCTTTGAATACATCGAAGGCCTCAGACTGTGATTTAGTCAGAGATTCCAACATTGTCTCAATATTTCCCTTGTAGTCTTTC
>JBFIHG010000107.1:0-2645 GCA_041601945.1 Porticoccaceae bacterium
CAGGTCGCTGATATGCACGTGGGGCGGCTGGCTTACAACAAAATGAATGGCATTGGCGATATCGTCCCCCACCAGCAGCGGGCCAAAACTTTTCTCAAAGCCCTGCACCATCTCTTTGCTGTAGCCGGCGCCGGCCTGGAACCCGCTTAACACCGCGCCCGGTTCCACCAGGGTTACGCGAATGCCTTTTGGTCCCACTTCCCGTCGCAATCCTTCAGTGAGCGCATGCACCGCAAATTTGGAGGCGCCGTATACAGCACTGAATGGCGAGATATGTCGCCCCACCACGGAGCCGATGACCACAATATCCGCTGCGGTCGCCGGGTAATGAGCTTCCTGGGGGCCGAGCATCTTTTGTGCGGCCTTTTGCAACAGCGCAAGGGCGCCGCTGACATTTACCTTCAGCACCTCTTCAAATTCGCTCAGGTCGGCGTCCTTCACCGAACCACCCAACCCGCGGCCCGCGTTGACCACCACCAGGTCCAGGGCGCGGCCAAAGCGCTCGAGGGCGACCGAGAACAGCTGATCGAGAACCCCGTGATCAGATGCATCCCCCGCCACACCGCAGAAGGCGGCACCCAGCTGTTTCTCCATCGCAATCAGTTTGTCAGCGTTGCGGCCGGTGCCCACCACCGCAAAGCCTGCGGCGACAAATTTTCGCGCCGTGGCTTCACCGATGCCGGAGGTGGCGCCAGTTACGGTGGCGATACGGGCAAAGTTGGCAGTCATAGGTTTACTCCTGCTGTGGCGGATACCTTCATCATAGTAGAGCGCATTTGGCTCAGGAAATCGAGGTGTCCGGGTTAGTCCCAGCCCCGCGCGCAGCCCGCAAAATTTTACTTCGGAGCGATATCTTGCTGCGCAACAGTCCACTGGGGGTTCCAGACAATCTCCCAGAGGTGGCCGTCCGGATCCTGGAAGTAACCGGAATAACCGCCCCAGAACGTGTCGTGCGCGGCCTTGACGATGACGGCTCCCGCGGCTTTAGCTTGTACCATCACAGTATCCACTTCCGTTTTTGATGCGACGTTATGGCCGAGAGTCATATCCGTGGGGCTGGATGGACCTGCTGCGAGCCCCGTGTCATACGCGATGCTCTTGCGCGGCCACAACGCGAGACGCAGGCCAGGCTGAAGCTGGATGAATACAACCGCCCCATGCTCAAACTCGTGGCCAACGATGCCCGCGGTGGAAAAGCCCAAACCTTCTCGATAGAAACGCAGTGATGCTTCGAGGTCGTCAACGCCGATCGTAATAACGGTGATGTGTGGTTTCATGGGCGCTGGTCTTTTTCAAGCATGATGCCTCATTAAAGGAGCGGAGACGAAGCCAGCGTCCCAACCCCTGAGGGGCACTTTAAATTTTTTGTTAGCCATTGAATGAAACGGGCTTTGGTTCCCGCTTCATTTTTCTGACAACCACCGTTCCAGCAAGCTTATCGTGCCACCCTTGCTTCCGTTCATCGAAAGCTACCCAAATGTACCCAAGCCCAATTGGTATCAGCGACAGGTAATAACCAAGATAGCGACCGATAAGCTGCCCGGTTCCGGGGGCATTTCCAGTTTTTGCATCCACGATTTTTGCGGATATGGCCATTTTTCCGGGAGTTGCTTGTTTGGCTACCCAGAACAGAATTACCGCTACAGCAGGGAATACCCATGACAGAAGAAAATCCATAGGGCCTTGTATGAGCTGCTCGCTGCCCCAATATGATTCGCCATAGAAAGCGGTAAGAATTGGCCAGATTATTACTCCGAGCAGTATCGTATCGATTAAGGTTGCGCCAACACGTGGCCAGAAACCCACATACTCAAGCTTATCAGTATCCATGTATTTGTCCTCCGTTATTTCAGCGGCTAACGTTCGGCGCAGCAGGCAAATTGAAGCGACGCAGGAGCGGAAATTTGGTCTGCCTGCCGCCGCTTGTTATGTGCTTGGCTTCTCACACTTTTCCCTCAACAGCGCCATTGGAATATCACCCAGACTGCTTATGCGCTCACCACCAGAATAACTTGTAGAATACCGCATTTGCGCTGGGTTACCTCCCATGAAAACTATAAACCCTTGTGGTACCTGCCTGTTTTTATCTCCGTAACTATTGTAATCACTATAGTCGTCATAAATATCGCCGGGGCTATAGTATAACTCTACCCCTTCTTGTTGCTTCAGGACCTCAGCAACTTTCGACTCGTATATTCCGTCTTGGTTTTTCTCTATTTTTGTAACAATTATTGCTGTCGAATTGGCAATTTTGTCGTCGAGTGGCAATTCATGAAAGTTCTCAATATATGGAAAGTCATTTTCGATTGGCAGCGTCTTTGAGCCACTAGTGATTGGTATTTCTTGTGTACTGAAATAAATCGGAAGTATGAATATGAAATACAGCGAAACGACTATCAAAAATGAAACTGAAAAGCCTAAACCAATTACCAAGCCTGATAAAAATTTATTTAACACTCGTTTCTCCTTTAGCGCACATAACGCCTAGCTCACCGCGCGGAGTAATGTTGGCGACTTTGCTGCGTGTTTTTGCAGCAAAGGTGCAAACATTACGGAGTCCGGTGGAGCTGCTTGTTAACTGATTGATCGATTTCACACGGCTTTATGTCTCTGGTTATTTCTTTTGCCTGCACAAAACCCCATGC
>JBFIHG010000108.1:0-2609 GCA_041601945.1 Porticoccaceae bacterium
GTGGCGTCGCGGCTCCAGCGTGCAGAGCCCCAACAAACCCCCATTAAACCCCTGCGGGGAACCGGCGGTCTTTAACGGTCGGCGCCGCGACCACCAACATCACGGCACTAACCCTAAAGTCTGTTGTGTTCGTCTTTAGCTCTCCAGAGACGACTGATCTATGCTTAAACCGGGGCCCATGGTGGTGGACAGGGTAATCTTTTGCAGATAGATACCCTTGGCCGATGCGGGTTTAATTTTTTTAAGATCCGCAATCAGCGCTTCCAGGTTTGCCGTAATCGCGGCGGCGTCAAATGCAAGACTGCCGACACCGCCGTGGATAATCCCGTTTTTGTCCGCCCGAAAACGTATCTGGCCCGCCTTGGCATTTTTGACCGCGGTCACCACATCCGGCGTTACGGTGCCTGTTTTGGGGTTGGGCATCAGACCGCGCGGGCCGAGCACCTGGCCAAGCTGACCCACGACGCGCATGGCATCCGGGCTGGCAATCACCACATCAAAATCCATCTTACCGGCCTTGATTTCGGCAGCCAGGTCTTCCATACCCACCAGGTCGGCACCCGCCGCTTTGGCGTCGTCCGCACTGGCACCCTGGGCAAATACGGCGACGCGGACGGTTTTTCCCGTACCGTGGGGCAACGTGGTTGCACCGCGTACCGCCTGGTCGGATTTGCGCGGGTCGATGCCTAAATTGACCGCCACGTCGACGGTTTCACTAAATTTAGTGGTGGCAACGGATTTGAGTAACTCCACCGCCTCGGTAATACTGTACAGCTTGCCCGGTACGACCTTTTCCTGAATAGCGCGCTGACGCTTTGACATTTTGGCCATGTTACACGCCCTCCACTTCGAGACCGGCACTGCGTGCACTGCCGGCAATAGTACGCACTGCGGCATCCAGATCAGACGCTGTCAGATCGGGCATTTTTTGATGAGCGATCTCTTCCAGTTGCGCCCGCGTAACCTTGCCAACCTTCTCGGTGTTAGGCCGTCCGCTACCCTTGGCCACGCCCACTGCCTTAAGCAGCAGCACCGCCGCCGGCGGTGTCTTCATAATAAAGGTGAAGCTGCGGTCGCTGTACACGGTGATCACCACCGGTGTAGGCAAGCCTGGCTCAAGGTGCTGGGTCTGCGCGTTAAACGCTTTGCAGAACTCCATAATATTAACCCCGTGCTGCCCGAGGGCCGGCCCCACCGGGGGGCTTGGGTTGGCCTTCCCGGCCGCAACCTGTAACTTGATATACGCCTGTACTTTCTTTGCCATTGCTCGTCTCCAAATGGGTATTAGCGCCTCGGGATATACGCACTTCACGCGCGCTATCCGTCGCTGGCTCCCCGCACTGATCTACATCAGCGCACCTTAGTGATCAGGCTTTTTCGACCTGATTAAAATCCAGCTCAACCGGCGTCGAACGACCGAATATCATAACGGCCACACGCAGCCTGCTCTTGTCGTAATTCACTTCCTCAACCGCGCCGTTGAAATCGTTGAACGGGCCATCGGTGACACGTACCATTTCACCCGGTTCAAACATGGTTTTCGGTTTAGGCTTGTCCTCGGAATCGTGCACCCGCTGTAAAATCGATTCTGCTTCGCGATCGGTAATCGGCGCTGGTTTGTCAGCTTTGCCGCCGATAAAGCCCAACACCCGCGGCGTTTCCTTGACCAGGTGCCAGGACTCGTCGGTTAATTCCATCTGCACCAGCACATAGCCGGGGAAAAATTTGCGTTCGCTTTTGCGTTTCTGGCCGCTACGCATTTCAATGACTTCTTCGGTGGGCACCAGAATGTCGCCAAACTGTTCCTGCATATCCATGCGCGCAATCCGCTCCTGAAGCGCAACCGCCACCTTCTTTTCGTAGCCAGAATAGGCGTGTACCACATACCAACGCTTCGACATCGCCCTCTCCTAACCGATAATTCCGGCTGCAATCCAGCCAAACAGGGCATCCAGACCCCACAGTATCAGCGCCATCACAAAAATGAAGCCAACCACCACCAGGGTCGTTTGATTACGCTCGCTGCGGGTAGGCCACACCACCCGGCCCACTTCAACTTTCGCACCTTTGGCCAGACTCCAGACCGCAGCGCCCTTCGCGGTTTGCATAGCAATCACCACCGCCACCGCTGCCAGCACAATCAGTCCGATCGCTCGATATAAAATTGGCTCGGCACCGTAGTAATAATTACCGTAAATGCCACCGCCCACCACCAATATGACGAGTAGCCACTTCGGCGTATCGAAACGATAGGACTTCTCTTCCGCCGCTGCGCTCATGTTACTGTCTCACCTGTCGACCTTTGGTCACGCCTGATGCTGGCAGGCCAGGAGGGACTCGAACCCCCAACCCCCGGTTTTGGAGACCGGTGCTCTACCAATTGAACTACTGGCCTGGAATCAAAACCCCGGTATTGTAGCCGCCACTATAAAACCCCGATATAAACAAGCGGTTCTACTCTGGCAACCGACACCCCACACCTTATTGAACCCGACAATCCGGCCGAGACACCCAATCAATGCCTCGGCCGACAACGCCAATTACCGCATTACGCAATAATCTTGGCTACCACACCCGCTCCCACCGTGCGCCCGCCTTCGCGTATCGCA
>JBFIHG010000109.1:0-2468 GCA_041601945.1 Porticoccaceae bacterium
AATAAACAGTACCGAAATAATCAGCACCGACAGACTTTCCTTAAAGCTGAGAATGTCGCTCATATCGAGATTTTTGGTATTTGCCAACCACACACCCATCACTGTGACGGCCAATAATCCCGATTCGTGGGCAAAGTGGTTACTGAAACTAAATACACCAATGACCGCCGCAAGTGTAAAAACGTTCTGCAAATATTCAGGCACCAGATGTCGCTTGAGTAGCCAGCCAAGTAACAGTGCGCCGATACCGCCGCTCAGGACCCCCAGACCCACAACCTGAAAAAATATTTCGAGTGAGCCGCCGCGCACATCTGAAACAATGGCTTCGTAGATCAAAACCACAAACAGGGCGCCCAGCGGATCGATCAAAATCCCCTCCCAACGTAGAATATTACTGACCGCCGGAGTCGGTCGAACCGTACGCAGCAGGGGCACCACCACAGTCGGCCCGGTGACCACCACCAATGCCCCAAATAATAGCGCCATCGACCAGGAAAAATCGGTGAACACCCAGGTGCCACCTGCAATCAATAGCCAATTGAGAACGGCACCCCAACTCACCAGGTTGGTCACCGCCGAGCCGTGACCGCGAATATCGGAAAAATGTAGTGTCAGCGCGCCTTCGAACAACACCAGCGCTACACCGATGGATACCAGCGGGAATAATATTTCCCCAAACATCACATCCGGATTTAGCACACCGCTGACGGGCCCGGCCACGATGCCGATCACCAATAAAAAGACAATTGAGGGTAATTTGAGCCACCAGGCCAGCCACTGGGCGCCGATACCCAACACGACAATCAAACCAATCAACAAACCCAGCGATTCGTGCATGCTTAGTTCTCTATAAAATCAGGCGCCACAGTGCTTTACCTCGAATCGTTTGTCAATTTATCGCCTGCTAATAATAAAAAAAGGCCGGTATTACCGGCCTTTTCGCGACGCGAGAGCAATCGTCAATATTCCAGCTCCAGTTCAAAACGGATGGTATTGTCCGGCGTGACACTGGTCAGCCCCAATAACCAGCCGGCCGAATATTTGACGCTGTAATCGCCCTGCTTAACCTTGCCGAAAAACGCAGGACCGAGGTTATGCTCCTGCTGGTTACTGGACGCCCAATTATCCCACTCACCCAACTCACCAAACGCCTGCAAGCCCGGCTCAAAGCGTTCGTTACCCCGCCACTTGACCTGAAAACCGTAGGTCAGTTCGGTGGGACTGTCGGCGCCATCACCCACTTCCCGCTCAAAAATCGTGTTTAGATTAAACACTGCCGGGCCATGCTCGTACTGAAACATGGGGCCAATTTCCACTTTGGCAGCCGCATCCCCATCCCGTTTGTGGACGTATTCGGCGAAGATACCCATGTCCAGAAAATACTGGCCTGGCTCGGTGAGCTGGATAATATTCTCCCACTCGACCGCCTCAAGATTCAGTGTCTCCCCTGGCCCGGTCTCGTACTCGAAGACTATTTCCGTAAACCAACGGGACATAATGCCGTGGCCAACCGCTACTTTGTACTGTTGTTCTCCGTCCTTCGGATGATCGTCGTCTTCCACGTAACCACCGCGGAATTCGATTTCGGTCTCACCGTATTCAATAATCGGTGAATAAACCTTCGCTGCTGGCCCCGCCTGCACAGGCGGCGCAACGGACAAGAATAAAAAGCTCGAAACAACCAACACCAGACCTGTAATTAATGGCGTATCCCCAGTTTGCTTTACCAACATTTGCTTTCTTTCCTTACGTAAATTAACCAACTTCATACCGCTGAGAATAGTCACCAGCGTCACCACATAGAACACCAACTGCATACCCGCTGGCTGCGCATCGTAACCAACCAACGTGCCCAGTATCTGGCCCAGTAACGAACCGTTCGCTATGAGCGCAGAGCTATCCCACAAACCGTATCCCCATGCCGGAATGAAGTCGCCCTGAATCAGATATTTCGCCGCCTGGGATGCCATACCTGCGGCAAGCAGCATCAACATAATTGCTGTCACCGAAAAGAAGTAGCGCATTGGGATGCGAATCAATCCACCGTATAACGCGAACCCGACCAGCGTTCCGGTCAAGAGCCCTATACCACTGCCAAGAGCCATGCTGCTAGCGCTGGAGCCGCTTGCGGCTATGCCATACATAAACAGCACGACCTCAGCCCCTTCCCGCAGCACTGCCAGACCTACCAGCACTACCAGCACGGTAATCGGCTCGATACCCTGGCGCACCGACTCGCCTGCTTTGGTAGCCTCCCCAGCCAGTTCCGCGCCATGTACTGACATCCAGATATTGTGCCATGCAAGCATCAGTACCACCGTCAACAAAATGCTGGCGTTAAACAGTTCCTGGCCCATGCCCTCGGCCATGTCTGCAACTGCGTCGGCGAACACCGCCACCAGACCCGCGCCAGCAATACCCAGGCCAATGCCCAACAGCACCGCCAGGCCCCGGCGATTTACGCCTCG
>JBFIHG010000110.1:0-2190 GCA_041601945.1 Porticoccaceae bacterium
ACTTTTATCCAGATTGTTGTGATAACACCGTTCTTCCAGCGGCACATCCACCAGACTGCCGTCGGTACCGAACACCCAGCCGTGATAATTACACACAAACGAGCGGGCGTTGCCGCTGTCGGCATGACACACCTGATTGCCCCGGTGGGTGCAGGTATTCAGAAACGCTTTGACCGAACCATCCTGTTGGCGGGCCACGATAACCGGGTCTTCCACCATGTAAGTGGTGACAAAATCGCCAAACTTGGGAATTAAAGAATCGTGGGTTAGAAACAACCAGCAGCGACCAAATATTCGTTCCAGCTCCTGCTCGTAAACAGCCTGGTCCCAAAACACCGTTTTGGACTGGGTGGCATTTTCCACATCCACTAGCTCTTTGACATCAATACGTTTCACAAGCGCACCTGAGTGGTTAATTTTTCATTACCCAATGGCATTATTGTCGCCCGACCAACTTTCGAACAGTAAGTGTCCGGTTGCTCATCTATGCAAAAAAGTACAGATTTTTATCCTGCGTCACGCGGGCATCGATGTTCAGTTTACGCCGCGCAATACGCAGTCCATCCTTAGTTTTACGCAACACATCTTCCCGCCCAATATGGTGCTCCGTTATCTCCATCTGCCGACGATGGCGATAAACAGCCAGATTACAGTACACCTTGAACTCGTCCGCCTGCTCCCCGGCGTACGCTTCAATATTACTGATCATGTAGCGAATCCGCGACGGCGGGTCTTCCATCCACACCTGACCGGTACTCAGACGATCCACCCGTTGTTTGAGTTCGCTGTAGTCATCGTTAAAGATAGCGGCATCATCCGGAGTCGGTTCTGGGCGCTTGTCCCGTATCAGGCGCAATTCGTATACGGGCATCCAGTAGTGAATGTCCTGGGCCACAAACTCCTCCAGCCAGTCGACATAACGCCGTTCCTGCAGGGTGCGCGCTTCGCGATAATAAAATTGCGAAATTTCGTGGTGTAACTCCATTGATACGGGGATCAAGGTACTGGGATTTTTTGATGCCGTCATGTAATCACTTCTCGCTCTAATCAAATTAAAATTCGGTGTGATGCCTTAAGCCTGGGCGTTAAACAACACCTCTGTCCCGCCAAAAATTCTTATTTGACCAAACATCGTCCCAATGCGCGTCGTTATTCCGAATATCTTCCCAACTGTCGGCGGCCATAATCTCCGCCCAGAAACGGTAAAAGCCCCGATACGACGTTTCGCCAATAAAACTGGAGCCCACAATACCGGGATATTTTGGATGCGGACCCTCGTAGTTAAGTCCCATGGACGAGTTCATTCTGCCCTTGCGCGCCATGCTGCCCCGGTTACTGGTGGTGCAGGTCATCATGTTCTCACCGTCATCACTTTCCAGCGTCCCTGCGGTGCCGAAGGAGCGGATCGCTTCCCGTTGCAGGGTGCGTTTGGTGTCCTCGTCCATGTCGCGATGCACCAGCGTCCAGGTCCATACCTCTATTTTATGGGGACCGAGGGGATGCCAGGTTTTAAAGGTATTGGTGCCATACAAAAACGAGGTATTGGGGAAAATCGACGTGTTCCAGTGGCCGTGATAGAGCTGTCCCCGTTCCGGGCCGAGGTTTTCGGTGACGGTCGGCCCCGTGTCCTGTAAAAACTTGTCGTACCCGGCACGTTTGATATGAATCGACGGCCCAGCGTTGTGAATCACACCGAAACCGTGACCGTGGCGCGTGGTAAATTGCAGACCAAGATCATCGTAGGGCATATCGGCTTTATTGCCAGCGAGCCCCGCCAGTTCGCCGCCGAGTACATTGAGTCCCGCGGCGTGGGTCCAACCGACGTGATAGGCATCGCCAATAAAATTTTCCACCGGAACTTTCCAGTTGCAATCGAGGGTCGATTTCAACGGCGGCCCGAGTAATTCCACACCGCCACCAGCACCCACCATAAAGGTATCCAGATACCAGGCAAAGTCACCCAGATACTCCTCCAGGGAGGGCGCGGTATCGTCGAAACAGCCGAACACAAACCCGCGGTATGTTTCCACGCGCACCTGGGTCAGCCCGTGCTCACTTTTATCCAGATTGTTGTGATAACACCGTTCTTCCAGCGGCACATCCACCAGACTGCCGTCGGTACCGAACACCCAGCCGTGATAATTACACACAAACGAGCGGGCGTTGCCGCTGTCGGCATGACACACCTGA
>JBFIHG010000111.1:0-2037 GCA_041601945.1 Porticoccaceae bacterium
CATCATTTCGCCCAACTGATACGCGCGGCGCGGCCGCAATAACGGCGTAACGCCGGCGGCGGTGTACACCGGAATGACCTGCATGCCGCTTTCCCGAGGTTTAACCGACAGGTGTATGGGCAACATCGTGCCGTGATCAACAGTCAGCGATTTCGCCACCGCCCAGTCGAAGCCGTTGTCGAAACCGTAGTTCATAATGTGTTCCGCCAACGCCGTGTTGTTGGCAAATTTATAGCGCTCAATTTGCAACCAGACTTCTTCCGGGCCCTCCAGGTCACCGATGCCGATCAGGTATTGCGGCAAACAATGGGGCCCGAACATGGTGTAGTGGTCGTCGCCGACCACGATGACCGTATCGACCTTCGCCGCCACCAGCCGCTGATGCACGTCGGCCATACCGGCGAGAATATTGTCGGCGCTGTCCTGTTGATTAATCTGCGGACTGGCGCTCATCAAAGGGTCGTGGGGCATACAAAAACCCGCTACTAGCTGTGCCATATCGATGCTCCTGTTGGTACGTATCAGCCGGTGCTGTCTAACACGCGGCCCACTGTATTTTTTTGTTTAACCATGTTCAAAAAATATCATTTACGCCCGTTATGCACCGGGCGGTGCGGGCATTTTTCCGCCGTTCATATGTTCCAGATAGACAAAGGGCATACCCTCCGGACCATTCAATAACGGCCACACCATCATGGTTAACAGGGTGCTAACTCCCGCGTCGGCCAACGCCTTTAAATCCACTGCTGACACCATTTCCCGCTCGGAATCAGTAAGATTGTAACTCGCAAGATATTCGCCCGGGTTAGCGCGGAATGGACCTATACGCGACGGATCGTTACCAAACTCCCAAAAAACTTTTTCCACAGCATTGATGCTCACAGATTATCTCCCTTGTGTATTAATCGTTGATGTCACTCTTTAAATCTGTCTCAGACCACGCCCCGATCTTTCCAAAAATTCCGATTCTTCCATATCTCGTCCCAACGGGAATCATTTTTTCTAATATCCGACCAGCTTTCGGCGGCCATAATTTCCGCCCAAAAACGGTAAAAGCCCCGATACGACGTTTCGCCAATAAAACTGGAGCCCACAATACCGGGATATTTTGGATGGGGTCCCTCGTAGTTAAGTCCCATGGACGAGTTCATTCTGCCCTTGCGCGCCATACGGCCCCGGTTGCTGTGAGTGCAGGTCATCATATTCTCACCGTCGTCGCTTTCCAGGGTGCCCGCGGTGCCGAAGGAGCGGATCGCTTCGCGCTGTACGGAGCGTTTGGTAGCGTCATCCATATCTTTGTGTACCAATGTCCAGGTCCACACTTCGATTTTATGTGGCCCACGGGGATGCCAGGTTTTAAAGGTATTAGTGCCATATAGAAAAGATGTGTTGGGAAAAATCGACGTGTTCCAATGACCCTGATACAGATACTCGCGCTCGGCACCGAGTTTTTCAGCCACCAGCGGGCCCGTTTCTTTGAGAAACTTGTCGTATCCTTCCCGCTTTACGTGAATGCCTGCAGCGGCGCCATTAATAACGCCAAAGCCGTGTCCATGGCGCGTCGTAAACTGAAAACCCAGATCATCGAAAGGCAGATCGGCGCGATTGCCAGCCAGCCCCGCCAGCTCACCACCGATCATGTTGAGCCCTGCTGCATGGGTCCAGCCAACGTGGTAACCATCCCCAATAAAATTTTCGACGGGAACTTTCCAGTTGCAATCGAGGGTCGATTTCAGCGGCGGCCCGAGTAATTCAACACCACCACCGGCACCCACCATAAAGGTATCCAGATACCAGGCAAATTCACCCAGATACTCCTCCAGGGAGGGCGCGGTATCGTCGAAACAGCCAAACACAAAGCCACGAAAGGTTTCCACGCGCACCTGGGTCAGTCCATGCTCACTTTTATCCAGATTGTTGTGATAACACCGTTCTTCCAGCGGCACATCCACCAGACTGCCGTCGGTACCGAACACCCAGCCGTGATAATTACACACAAACGAGCGGGCGTTGCCGCTGTCGGCATGACACACCTGA
>JBFIHG010000112.1:0-1839 GCA_041601945.1 Porticoccaceae bacterium
ACGTGGTAACCAATATCGAAGTGGAGCTAACGGAAAACCCCGAGGAATTTCGGGTCTATTCCCTGGTGACGGTGCACCGCAATATGAACGAGGACGAGGAACACACCATGGTCGGCCACCGCGAGGATATTATCCGTCGCGTGCAGGGCGTGTTAAAACTCGCCAAACGTAAAATTATTCTCGATCAGAATATTTTTATGAACAAGAGTTTGAATGTGTATCTCTAGGCAAGTGCCCCAATCTACACATAATCGTTAAAAGCTCTCTTACCGCAAATCAACGGTATCATCGTCTTGAGGGTGCCAGTTGCTGGCGCGAAGCCACCGACTTCACCAGCGCTGTCCGGCCCACAGAAAGACTGTACGCGTAGCCCCCTATCACCCTGTAATGCCCCGCGTATACTACCGTCGGGTTAGTTGTTTGACTTTTGGAGGCATGCTATAAACCCGCCGCGAACTTATTAACCTGTCACAAAAATTGGTAACTCAGGAGGTAATTCATAGTGAATGCGATGACGCCTGATCCCCACGATCATCATCAGTACGTTAATGTTGAAGAGGGCTGGGTAGACCGCCGTATTTTCTGGGAAGAACAAATTTACCAGCGAGAACTGGAGCAGATTTTTGCCCGAACCTGGCAGTTTGTGGCCCACGACTCCATGATCCCCAACGCCAACGATTTCTACACCACCTATATTGGCGAAGATGGCGTTATCGTGGTGCGGCAAAAGGATGGCAGCGTCAAAGTATTTTTAAACTCCTGCCCCCATCGCGGTAACAAAATTTGCTATGCCGACGATGGCAACACTCGTAATTTCACCTGCAATTACCACGGCTGGGGATTCGGTCCGAACGGCGATCTGCTCGGCCTGTCCAATGAGCACGTTTACGACGAGGGCGATATCGACAAAAGTAAATGGGGGCTCAAGCAAGCGAAGGTCGACAGCTACAAAGGGTTAATTTTCGCTACCTTCGATGAGCAAACACCACCGCTGGAAGAATTTCTTGGGGACTTTCGCTGGTATCTGGACATCATGCTCGATCAGGAAGATGGCGGCACCGAATTTATCGGTGGTGGCATCAAGAACTACATTAACGCCAACTGGAAGTTCGGCGTCGAAAACTTTGTCGGCGACGCCTATCACGCTCTGTGGACTCACGACTCCGGATTCAAGGCGATGAACAACAATGTGGGGTTTCCACCCGCCGACCCCACCGGTAGTTACCACGCCAGCGTCAACGGCCACGGCTGGGAGTTTGGCACCGATGGCCTGGCGGATATCGCAATCCTCGGCCAGCCCAAAGTCATGGAGTACTACGAAAAATTGCGCCCCAAAATGGCCAAACGCCTCGGTGAGATGCGTTCGAAAATATTCGGGTCGCTGGCGTCCGTATCTCTTTTTCCAAACTGCTCCTTTTTGCCCGGCATTCAAACCTTTCGCGTCTGGTTACCCCGCGGCCCGCGCAAATTTGAAATACGCATGTGGACCATCGTCAATAAAAACATGCCGGATGATGTGAAACAGGCGATCAATATCGGCTGTATGCAAACCTTTAATCCCGCCGGTGTGCTGGAAATGGACGACGGCGAGAACTGGGAAGGCAACACTCGCGTAAATAAAGGCGTCATTACTCGCCGGGAAAAACTGCACTATGGGTGCGGCCTGAAGCGCCGCATTGAACACCCGGAGTTACCCGGTATTGTTTACGAGAGTCAGTTTAACGACGCCAACCAGCGGCACTTTTATCAGCGCTGGGCGGATTTAATGAACGCCAACACCTGGGATGATGTGCCGACCCGTTACACCCCGCGCTACACCGGCAAACCCACCTGTTAGGA
>JBFIHG010000113.1:0-1717 GCA_041601945.1 Porticoccaceae bacterium
AATCGTTCAAGGAATTTATGCAGGAGTGGATAGTCGCGCAGTTTGAGCGGCAGTTACTCGATCTCGGTCTCGATTTGCCCTGGTACTGGGACACTTTTATCAACGATATCAGCATTACCCATCACGGTATGCATATGGGTGTGTGGTACTGGCGACCGACCGTGTGGTGGAACCCGGCGGCGGGTGTCGCGCCGGAGGAGCGCGCCTGGCTCGAAGAAAAATATCCGGGCTGGAACCGGCGCTGGGGTCGTTGCTGGGATGTGATTACGGACAATATCAACGCCGGGCGCATGGAGTTGACCCTGCCGGAAACATTGCCCACGGTGTGCAATATGTGCCAGTTACCTATTGTCGGTATTCCAGGCGACGACTGGAACGTAAAAGATTATCAGTACGAGCACGAAGGCAGGCTCTATCATTTTGGGTCTGAAGTTGATTTATGGTGCTTTAAAACTGATCCAGAGCGCTATCAACACCATATGAGTGTGGTAGATCGTTTTTTGGCGGGAGATATTCAGCCCATGGATCTGCACGGAGCATTGGCCTATATGGGCTTGCAAGCTGGTGAAATGGGTGACGACGCCCATGCCTACAGTTGGGCTGAAAAATTCAAATCTAAAGTGGCTTAAAACAGACGTGGGCCCTGGGCCCCTGGGTAGTGGAGGACGGGTAGTGGCGTTATTTCCGATACATTCGAATTTCGAGGGCGATTTTGTGCTGAACCTGGTGGCGGTGGACGACGGGGACACCATGGATCAGGTGGCCGAAAAATGCGCCTATCACTCTGTTAATCGGCGCGTACCACCACAGCCAGCAAAAGTTATGCGCGTGCGTCGCCATGCGGATCAGACGTTGTTTCCGCGCACCATGACAATAATGGAAGCGCAGCTGCGTCCTACGGAAACACTGGATATTATTTTTCTGGACGACTGATTTGTTGGTGTTGCATTACCTTGATTGGAGTGGCAATGGCGTTTGAGAAAATATGCACGGTGGATGATGTTTGGGAAGGGGAAATGGAATCCTTTGAAACCGATGGCGGGGTGGCGGTGCTGATTGTGTCCCTCGCGGGTGGCGACTTCAAGGCCTATCAGGGCATGTGTCCGCACCAGGAAATTGAACTGGTGGAGGGAGAATTCGATGGCAAGGTACTGACCTGTCGCGCGCATCTTTGGCAGTTTGACGCGGGCACCGGCCAGGGCATTAACCCCACTGATGTGTGCCTGGCAGAGTATCCCGTCAGGCTACAAGGTGAAGACCTTTATGTGGATGTGGCGGGCGTCGAGCCGCTGCGAGCGCACAGTTGATGCGCTGGAATCAGTGGTTTGGCGATGGCGCACGCGCCGCAATTAGCAGGGGTACGAAATGACAGAAATCAAAAATGCGCATCTCAATAACAAGGTAGGACCGGTTATGCGCGCGGGGGAAATAGCGCAGGCGGTGTGCGAGGCGGCCATTGAGGACAATCCCGGCAAGGATATTCAAATTGAGGACAAGGTCGCCTACGTCCGCATCCAAACAGACGACGAGCTTATTTTACGGCGGGAGACGCTGCAGGAAATGATTGGACGCGACTTTGAAATGCGCGAACTGGAAATTAATTTGGCGTCTTTTTCCGGCAAGATCGAAGGCGATTCGGATCACGTGCGGTTTTATTTTACCCGGCACATGTAGTGCAACCAGACGGAAGGCAGCGGTCATGAACGAAAATACAGAG